>NZ_JBSKBQ010000012.1:0-180809 GCF_053714375.1 Mesorhizobium sp. ArgA1 | reverse complement strand
GGATGCCGTTACCTTGGAGAGTGCCCTATGCGCTGTGACTGATAACCTTGACACTTCGACGCCCATGTGAGCGCGCGACAATGTCCGCATTTGCGGACGCGCGCAGGACTTCGGTTTATGCGCCGTTCTCACTTAGCGCGCCGACAAGTGGCGCGAAGTCCGCTGCCTGATGATGGCTTGTAGGCTACATTCGAATTCACAAACGAGGCATCGGCTCACGACATTCGTGTGGTTAAACGTGGTAGCGCTAGAGCGCTACCGCCTTTCCCCCCACTCATCGAACCACCAGTTCCGGCTTCGCTTCTGCGGCTGAGCGAAACAAGTCGGATAGGTTTCTTCAGTTGCTTTGCATTGGTACCGTCGTTGCGCTATGGCGCGGCACGATAAGGCCGCATCGAAAAGTCTGCTGTACGCACTGGCCGCCCTATTCCATGCCCTGGACGTCACCACTGACGAACAGCATCGTCGGAGGTCCGTAGTCGCCGAGTGGTGGATACGCGTCGCGGCTCCAGGCAATCACGCTGACATGATTTGAAGCCAACACCTTGGCGGTGCGGACTGCGCGTTCCTCGCTCTGCCCTTCGGCCCACATCGTGCTTCGAGTCGCCACGAAGCACTATGCCTAGTTGTGCAGCTGATCCGACTCGACTGCTCGTGCTTCTGAACTGCCCAAGCTTAGACGGCTTCATCGGGAAGCTCGATAGCCTCGATCGTCTTTTCGAGCGGAATCGACCTCTTTGGAAATTCACTGCGTAGTTGACGCGCGAGATCGCCCACAGCATCCCCACGGTCGATCGCTTGGTGGACCAACAGCGCCACAACCTGCCTAGCCTGGGCCTTGGCGCCTTGCACGCGGTTGTTCTCGCGCATAGCGAGCGCATTGCGCCAACCGCGTGCTGCCTTGTCGACCTCGATCCGATCAAGCACCTTCGGTATAAAATCGGGCGCCGCCGCGATCGTTAGTCGCAGGAAGAGAAGAGCCTCATTGTACCATGTCGGGCTCGGTTGCGAGAGTGCGGATGCGAACCCGTCAAAATGTGGCCCGATTAGCGTCGGAATCAGTTGCCGCTTCTTCTCGATGAAGTGGATGAGTACCGCCGCGCCAAGCTGCCAGTCGACATGGCCCGAATAGGTGATTGCGATGCGCTTGCCTGCGGCGACGTGACGTAGCGCGCTCTCCGGCCCGAGTGCGGCTAGGTGTGCCGACATGGTCACGATCTTAGCTTCATTGCGAGCAATGAGCGCCTCAATAGCCGGACGCGCGGCGGGGAGGCTATAGGCAACCCCCAGTAGCATGCGTGCATCGCCGATACCTTCCTCCCAACCAGTGCCAATCTGGTGGTCGACCAAATCCCAGTCTAGCGCGAGCACAGTCGCTCGGAATTGCTTCGGCGCCGCGTTGTGCATGAGGTCTAGCAACCCCGCCGCTGACTGGAAGGTCCGCGGCGTGCTTCGCGAAAGCTTGGCGGCGAGATCTTTGGGCGACCAGCAAGCACAGATTTTGCGTCCGACCTGCCGCATTCGGCGCGTTGGCGCGAGCTTGCCGACATAGACGTTCAATGGATCATAGAGCCGGAGCGCGTTCCAGACGATATCGTTCAGCTCGTGAAAGGTAAGTTGCGGATCGGCGCGCAGCCGCTCTGCAATTGCGGGGATCAAAACCTCGATCAACTGATAGCCGAATTCGGGCTCGAAATAACAGAAATGTTCACAAAGGTCGGCGGCCGCCGAAAGCCACGCGTCCTGCGGCCAACTTGAAATCATCCGCAGCAGCTTGGGCCGGTCGATCCGCTTGAGATAGGCGGCCTTCCAGTCCTGATTCTGCCCAGCTCGCATCATGGACAGCAGATCGGCGATCTCGCAGGCGTGGAGCGGCTCCGCCATGCTTATTGCGCGAGCGAGCATCCCTGGCTCGACTCGCGCGACGATATTGCGACCGAGTGCCTCATCCTCGTTGTGGACATGGTTTATCAATCGGCCGATCGCGTAGCAGGCGCCTTGCGGTGCAGCTGCGATCCAGGTTGCGAGCGTATCCTGATGAGTGGCCACAACCGCCATCTCATCCGGTACATAGCCATGCATTTCGCTCAACGCCCAGCACGCCTCGCGAATCTCGGGCGTCGTGGTCGCTACCCAGCATCGTGCCAGCACCTGGTCAAGCCACTGCCGTTCAACGAGCCGCCGCCACCGGCCGAAATCGCTGCCACGTGACAGCTCGCTGAGCAGCAATGCGGCCCCGCCGAGAGGCACTTCAGGATCGATCAGCAGTCGGTGGAGCATTTCTGCGATTGCTTTGCGGCCCACGGGAGTCTGGCGGTCAAGGATGCGGTCCAGAAGTACGCTCGCCAGCCGCTGGTGCGGACAGCGCAAGTCATCGGGCGCAAGGAGCAGCCTTTGACCAACCAGCCATTTGTTCGCCTGGACGAGATCGTTATCCGAGAACGCATCGCCGATCAGGCGGGCGAGTGCCGCTTGTGAGCACCGAGCGTCGCGCATTCCCAATTGCCGGATCGCTGCGGCGGCTAGGACGATGTCGGCGCCGGCTGCATGGGCCGAACTGGCGAGTGCGCTCGCGCGGCGCCAGCCGCCGCCTAGGATGAAGCAGAATTGCCATGGAAACTGTGCGAAGTCTGCCGCATGGTTGAGCCGTCGCTCGAGCTGGTGGTCACCGGGCTCGTTCCCGACGCGATCGTCGACTCGGCGCACTGCGGCAAGCGTTGCCTCGGGGATCGCGCGCAGTCCGTCTGCGATTACTTGGACCGCGCGCTTCGCATCGAGCTGGATTGTGCCGTGTGTATTCTCCTTACCCTCTGATATCGTATGCGCGCTCAGCACCCGGTACGTCGACGTCGCCTGCTGCTCGAGATCACGCAGGAAGGCGGGACGAGTCAAATGCGCGTCATCGATAATCAAAAGCGTCGGAGTCTCCGCTTTGCTCGGTGGCGGCCCTTCTACCATCGGATCGTCCAGCCGTAGGACGCGCCAACCCTTGGCGTGAAGTTGGCGCGCTGCCTGGAGGGTGCATATCGACTTGCCTGCGCCGGCTAAACCGGCAAGCCGCGCTGACCCGGCCCGCTCAAGGTCGCTGAGCAGCGCTTGCGTCTCTGGCAGGACTGGGCAGGCTGCCACATCGGCCGGTCCGAGCGGCCGCCCCATTAGCGCCGGCCCTAGGTCGCGGACGTTCTCGAAACATATTTCTGACCAATAGCTTAGTGCTGTCAGTGGCGGGACTGGACGGGCGATCGTTAGAAGCGTGTGCTTAATTGCTTCGAGCTCGGTTGCGCTCGGAAGGGAGCGCAGCGCCGCTAGGATCGTGGGTAGGTCGCCGGAGTGCTCGCTGTAGAATTGCTGAATGATCTCGCTTTGCCCTGACAGCAGTGCCTGGATCGTCTCCCAGCCAATCGCCACCACAGGGAATCGGCCCTCGCGCACGCGCCATTCCGAGACTCGGCGGGCGTGGCGCTGCAGGGCGGCATCGTTAGCAGCCGTCGTAGCGAAGGTCCAATGGGCAAGGCCGGGAAGGAATTTCTCGGCCTTTGCGAGTTCGGTATCGAACTCGGCCGTGGTTGCTTTCGCACGATAGTTGCCGCCCTTTCCCTTGCACTGAACACCGTGGAAAGTCCCTGGCGTGTCCGTCGGCGTCCCATAGACGTCGACGCCGTGTTGCTTCTGCCCGGTCCGGCCGTTCATCTGCGCGAGGGGGTCGCCCCAGATATTCGCGAACAGCGCGCGGATCAGCTCCTCGAACTTCTCCCAGGATTTGGGCGGCGCTATTTGCTTGTCGATGAAGTCCATGCGCAATCGATACGCCTACTTCGCTTTCAGAAAAAACCCGCTATGCGGACGAGTGCTCGGCGGGATTTTTACTCCATAACAAAGGACGGATGATAGGTCTTGTTGCCGCGGCGGTCGAAGTCAAACTCATAAACGATGCACGGCGCGACACCCTGATGCTGCTGACCGAGGAAGAACAGAAGGCTGTTTGGGCACGCCGCGAAAATGTGAACCACGGCATCCGGATCGTCGGCCTTCAGGGCCCGCAGGTGGTTGGAAATCTGTTCGGCCAGAGCCGCCGCATGCGCACCGCCTGCTACGTTCTGTTGGCCGGGACCAGTCGGCAGAGCGAAAGATACCAACTTCCCGACATCCGGCAGGTTCGCGGCTACATAGGCGCGGGCTTGAGGCTCCGCCGCGCGGGATACACTGATGGCGACACCGATCGCAGCGCCGGTCCCCAGCGTTTCCTCGGAAACGGTGAACCGCGCACCTTTGTCCGCAGTGTCATCATCGGCGCGCCAGACCTGAGCGCCAACGCGTCCCTTCTGTATCAGATGCGTCCGGACGCCTGATTTTAGGTCCAGCACTGTACCGGCAAGAAACGCAATAGATGCGTGCGCGTCCATTATCAGACGAAGGCGTGGAGACTTCCTGACCGACTCCCGAAGGAAGGCTTCGACTTTTGGCCTGATGTCGCGCTGCCAGTCGCGGTCGTCCTGCAGGTAGCGTTGCCGGAATTCATCGGTAAGAAGCAGCGTATTATCCGGCGTCGCTCCTTCAATATCGGCGGCCGGTCCAAGAAAACTGCGAATGGCGACCGGGAGGAAGTCGTCTGGCTCCGCCGCGCGGCCAACCCAGATTCCCTCATCACGGCAGAACTGAACAAGGGCTTCGCGGTTCAACGCGCTCAGCTGCCGTACCTTCAGTTGCCGCGCCAATTCATCGAAACGAAAATCTGAGTCGGCGTCGCTGCACGCCAGTACGCCAACGACCGTGGCCCTGAAGTTGATCTCAGAACGCAATTCATCGAGCGACCGGTGGCCGTCAATCACACGGAAGCCGCGGATGACTGCTTTCAGTTCTTCGTTCGATCCCAGCTTCAGATGCTCACGCCAGCACTTGCGCACCTTCCCCATGCGGCTGCGGTCGGTTGTGCCGTCGAAGAGCCGCTCGATGAGAAGCGTGCGGTCGTGACCTGAAACCAGTTCGGCCAGCGGATTGCCGTCCTTGATGCGGTAGGTTGTCAGGAAGGTGAAATGAGCCGCTGCCGGCGCACTGGCCCGTGCATCGCGCAGACGTTCCAGCAACGAGAAGGACTGGGCACCAATGAAATCTGGGTCGATGAAATCAGCGTAGCCGAACCGGCCGCCGGTCTGCACGTGCCATTTAACCTGATGGTAGTCGGCTGAAATCCGTTCGCTGCCTGAGCGGGCAACTGGAGGATCGTATCTGACGACGACGTCGTCGAACGCTTTCGGTCCGTTGGCCTCGAATGTCACCTCGACCACGCTGCTATTTGGCAGCAGCAAGTTAAACGCGTTCTCCCAGAAGATGCGGGACTGGTAGTTGTCACCGTGCCAGCGAGCGGTCACCGCGTCAGCCATGCCGGGCCTCCTTGTTGTTGCGGCGGTCGCCTTCACTCCGGTTCATGACAGCGGGAACTTCGGTCCGAAGAGTGCGCGCCAAGCTTTCAACGCGTCCCCGTTCCGCCCCCTGCGGGCGTGATCGATCGCCGCGGTTGCGTCGCGGCTCGCGGCCAACAGGAGGTCGCGCGCCCTCTGCTTGCGGGTGGTGTCCATGCCGTCGCTGATGGCAGGGCCGAGCCCGGCCGGATCCGGCCACTGGTCGAAGATGCGGTCGGCCAGCGTCGAGAAAAGACCCTGGATTTCATAGTCGAACCGCCCCTGCCAATCGCCATATAGGCATTGCAGCGCCATGACCTCGATCAGGAAGGATGGCTTGACAGGCTTCCCTCCGTGCCGCGCGTTGTTGTTCCAGTATTTGACCATCCGCACGAGCCCCTTCCACTCATTGCTGAAGGCCTGATGCGCGGCGATGGCCTTGGCAGCGTGGATTTCGGGATTGGTCTTGATCCACTTGCCGGTGTCGTTGTCGGGAATTTCATAGTCGTCGCCGGCGGCGAACGCGGGCACGACATCGACACTGACCACCCGGTAGTCGGTGTTGTCATCTGTGTCGATGACAACGCCGAAATCGACATTGACCGAGCGGCTCTGTTTGCGCACAGCGGCCTTGCCGTACTTCTCGACAAGCGCATCATAGAAGTCGCCGATGACAACCGACGGCGCCTTGTTGCGGTAATGTTTCTCCGACTCTTTGAGGACGAAGAAGATGTCGATGTCTTTCAGAGGCTTGGTCTTGGTATGGCGCTTGTAGGAGCCTGTAAGAAAACTGCGCTCGATCGCGAACTTGGTGACGAGGTAGTCGCGGACCTCGTTCTGCCGCGCCGACGCGTTGTTCTGTTCCTTCTCGTTGAGTTCAAGCCGGCTCTTGAACTTCCGGAATGCCTCGTCGACCGTCAGCATCAGTTTTTCCTCCAGTAGGCCGCGTTACCGCCGAGACCATTGTGCTCGATGGTCGAACCGAGACTCTGCCGGACGAAGCCGTCCGTCGAACGGTACGAAGCCGACGACCATCCGTCGACGGCGCCGTACCCTTCCTTGTTCTGCAGCAGAAGGCGGTAGGCGGCGTCACTCGGCAGGAGTCCGGCCTTCCGGACGTGGTACTTGATCTGCTCGGTGTCTGTCCAGAATCCGCCGTCGCCGCTGCCGGTGGTGTAGATCACATCGATATCCCACCGGCCGACAAGTGCGTTGGTCTTGGGATTGAAAATCTCAAGCACAACGGTTTCAAGGTGCCGCGACCCCAGCCACGCCTGAAGGGCCTTCATGTTCGTCGACCAACCATTGACGAGGTTCGCCGGATCGAGTCCGCTGAGCCGGATGATGTCCTTCATGCTCTTGAGGATATTGTCCGCCACATAGGTGACGGAATGTGTGAAGGTGTTGACTGTGACGCTGGTCATGAGCCGAGAAACCCCTTGGGATCGAGGGTGAGAGCCTCCGCGATCGCTGCCGCCTCGGGCGTGACGGCCTCCGCAAGATCGCGGGCAGTGATGCGGCTGCCCTGCTTTTTCAGCGCCGCCTGGACCCAGTCCAGATCTTCGGCGGTACAGGGCAGCGAGACGTGCCAGTCGCCCTCCAGAGGATCGAAGCCGAGCGAATCCTCGTTGGCGTCGCTGCCGTCGATGGCATCCTCGTCATAAAGGCAGTAGACGCGGGTCCGCGGCCCGTCGCAGGTGACGACGATAGCGGCGTCCTTCGGCGCCTGCTCGGCAATCACGCTCGCCGCGACACCGCCGACGGCGAGAAGCACCGTGCGCGCCTCGCCCGCTTTTCCATGCGTCAGCATGTCGACGATGGCATTCCACGTCACGAGCGCATCGCGGTGGGGCGTGCTGCGGAATGTGCGGCTCACGACCGTGCTGCTCATTTGGAAACACCTCCGGCGCTGCGGCTGCCTTTCGCGGCCTTCGCGGCGGCGAGGATGTCGTCGATGGTGACAAGCGCCGGGTTCATGGCGGTCTGCGGGCTGCTCGCCAGCGCATTCGCGACCATCTTCCGGATGGCTCGCCCATCAAGTCCGACGCACTCCGCCGCACAGCGCGCGAACTGCGGCGCGTCTACCAGCTTCCCGATCGCGGGATAGGTCTTCGCAAGGCCGGTCAGGCAGTCTTTGAGGATGAGGATGCAAGCCTCTTTGTCCGGCAACGGAACATGCATGACGAGATCGCAGCGCGAAGTGAAGGCGCTGTCGACCGCCTGGGGGAAGTTGCTGGTCGCCACGAACAGAAGTTGGGGAAACCGGTCGGCCAGAAGGTCGAGTTGGACAAGGACCGCGTCCGTTGCCCGGTGGATATCAACCGGGTTGGCGTCAAGGCTCATCTTCGAGCGGTCGGCCGCCAGTGTCTCGACTTCGTCGAGAAGGACGATGGTCGGCCCGTTCATTGCCGCCTCGGCGACAGATTGCGAAAACAGGTCCGACACCGCGCGCTGCGTCTTGCCCATCGACGAACTGGTGAGATTGTGCGGCTCCACTTCGAGGAGACGAAACCCGCCGCCGGGGAAGGCCTTAGCGGTCCGGTGCGCGAGCCCCCGCGCGAGCGAAGTCTTGCCGGTACCGGGTGGACCGACGAGGAAAATGACGCCGTGCAGCGGAATGACCGTGCGATCGACCTTGTCGCGCAAGGTAAAATTCAGGACCGCCTGCGACAGAAGTTGCGACTTCAGCGCTTGGTCGAGGATGATCGAATCCCAGAGGGCGCCGAGGGCGGGATCGGGCAAGGGCCGGCTCCGCTGGATGCCTTTCGGCAGGTCATTCGGATCGATCGACGGCATGTGCTTCATGTCGTTCTGCTCCTTCTCAGGCCGAGTCCCGGCCAGCCGTTACGAAAAAAGCCGCGTCGGGAGGCGCGGCTCTGTCTCAGCCCCGGGGCGGGTTCGGGTCCCCGCCGTGGCTGTCGCTCTGCCCGATACGGCCGTCGCGGTTGTGGATACGCAACTCGGTTTCCTGGTTGCGGCTGATCTCCCGCCCACGGTCGACCGCCTCGCGCTTCGTGTCAAAATGTCCGGAGGCACGTTCTGCGCCGCCACGCTTGACGTACCAGCCGCCATCCGTTGGGAACTACATGATGTGACCTTGGTCCGCGATGTGATCATATCTAGTATGTCTTTCGGAATAGAGAATCTGAAGTAAGCCTACTCCGAACATGCTGAACGACCCAATACGCGTTGTCAAGCATCCATCGTGCTGCTACTCTGAACTTGCAAATCAGCAGGAGACAGCCTTTGACCACGCCGTTGGGCGAAAAAATCCGGACTCTGCGTAAGGCCAAGGGCTATACGCTCGACAAGCTCGCGGAACTCGCCGAATCCAGCAAGAGCTACATCTGGGAACTTGAGAATAAGAATCCGCCGCGCCCGTCGGCGGACAAGGTCGCGAAGATTGCCGCCGTTCTCGGCGTAACCGCCGATTACCTGATCGACACGTCCGCGACCGTCCAGGTTGAGGATGCGACCGACACGGCCTTTTTCCGCAAGTACCGGAACATGGAGCCCACCATCAAAGACAAGATACGCCGGATGGTCGACCTGATGGGTGACGATGAATGACGGCCCCTTTCACCGCAGAGCGCTGGGCTTTCGAGATAACCCACCTGCTAAATGCGGTGATGGGTGGCGAGCAATTTCCGATCGATATCCCGATGATCGCGAAGGAATACTCGGCTAAAAAGTGGCCAGACGACCCGATTATAAGCATCAAGGGGGACAACCTCCCCAAGTTCGACGGCGCGTTGTTTAAGGCGCCGGCTGGGAAAAAGGGCTGGGGGATCATCTATAATAATTCGATGTCGTCGGTTGGCAGGATCAACTTCACCCTAGCGCACGAGTTTGGCCATTACCTCCTCCACCGCATTGCCTACCCCGACGGCTTTTATTGCAGCCAGGAACAGGTCGCATGGGATTCGGAGTACGGTCAGCTTGAACACCAGGCCAATGTTTTTGCCGCGAACTTCCTGATGCCGCTTGATGACTTCAGACGGCAAATTCCCGAACGGGCAAAAGTCGACCTCGATATGATTGCCCACTGCGCGGACCGTTACCGCGTATCGTTGATCGCAGCGGTTCTGCGCTGGCTGCACTACACCAGCAAGCGCGCGATTCTCGTTGTTTCGCGGGATGGCTACATTCTGTGGGCCCGGTCCAGTACTCCCGCCCTTAAGACCGGGGCGTATTTCAGAACCAGCGCAGGCCCTATCGAAATTCCGGCGGCGTCACTTGCCGCAAAGCAAAACCTCCTTATCGATGGCAGGGCGGGCGTTGACCATGTTGCCGGCGTCTGGTTGCGTGAACCTACCCGAGAGATGACGATCTTCGCCGAGCAGTATGACTTCGCCATTTCTCTTCTTCTGCTCCAAGATGCCCCTCCGTTTGCTGAGGACGAAGCCGACCCTGAGTTGGACACGTACGACAAGATGGTGCCGAGAGAGAAGCGGCGCGAGTGGTAATTCTCCGGGAGGATATGAAGCAAAGCACGGCCCGCCGGGCGATCCTGCGAACTCTTAGGCCTGACGCATGCGCGCCGTACCCGGCTGGTCCACGAGCAGAAGAACAAGAAACTCATTATCCCGCTTAGCGCCGGCAGTTGGCGTAGAGAGTTGTTGACATACGTATTTGGTTAACATCGATTATAGTGGCTATTTCACTGGGCTGAAGCGTTCTGATAAGGCGGGCCGGGAAGAAACAATCAATCATGATAGTTTGAGGCTGATCCAACCTGTATTTAGGGGCCTAGGCAGCCGTTTCATTAAGTTGTGCCGAGGTCCTTTGAATGAACAAGAACATAGTTATCTGCTGCGACGGCACAGGCAACGAGGTCGAAGGCGACCTTTCCAACGTGCTGAAACTATTCCGGATTGCGCAAAAGGACGAACAGCAGATCGTCTATTACAATCCAGGCGTTGGCACGATCGGCCTGAGCAGTGAGTGGGGCAATGCCTTCCAGAACGCCACGGGCGTCTTCGGCTTGGCAACAGGTTATGGTCTGGACGACAACATCATGGATGCCTATCGTTTTGTCTGCCAGTGTTATGACGTGGGCGACAGGCTGTTCTTTTTCGGGTTCAGCCGAGGCTCCTATGCAGTACGTGCTTTGGCCGGGCTGATCCACATGGCGGGTTTGCTGAGGCCGGAACAGCTTAACGTCGCCACCTATGCGTTGACCGCCTACAAGCGGGCAAGCGAAGAGAATAATCTTCACCTAGCGTGGGATTTCGGACGAATCATGAGCACGCGACGTGCCACGGTCCATTTTCTGGGCGTTTGGGACACTGTGGCCTCGATGATCGTGCCTCGCCGGGATCGCTTTTACCTGCCTAGCCTTCGCACACTTCCGTTCACGCGCAAGAATCCAAGCGTACTGTGTTTCCGGCAGGCGGTGGCGATCGACGAGCGGCGGCGAATGTTTCGGCTGAACCGGTGGGAGTCAGGACAAAGTTACGTTCCGGTTCCATTCGCCGATCCACCGAGTGACGTTCCGCAAGACGCCGTGCAGATGGCATTTGCGGGAGTGCATTCTGACATCGGAGGGGGCTATCCCGAGTCCGAAAGCGGGCTTTCGAAGTTCCCGTTAGCCTGGCTTGCTGATGAAGCAATTGCTCAGGGCTTGCACGTTGACCCAATGATGTATGACTACCTCGTCAAGGGGAGAGCTCTATCTGGCGGGAAGCATCCCTATGTCGCACCCGATGCCACAGCCGAGCTGCACAATTCGCTGACTTGGGGATGGTGGATCCTCGAACTCTTGCCAAAACGTGTAAAATGGCGGGAATGGAAAGGGTCGTCATTTTTCGGTTGGTATTTGCCATGGGGAGAGCCCCGGAAATTGCCAGACGACATCCAAATCCATCCTTCAGTCGACGAACGATGCCGTCGCATGCCTAGCTACCGCCCTCACAATGTCAGTCTTCACGACGATGCCGCGGAGGCCGCTCTAGATCCGTCTGGGGAGGGTGGGCGATGATTGCACTCGATCCTGACTTTTCTCCGCACAACACCGGGCAGAAAACGACAACCCCAGGGCGTCGCCGCTATTGCCTGTTGTTGACAGAAATTGAGCGGCTGGTTGATTGCGACAGGGTCCATGGAACGGTTCAAACCGAAGGATCCCAGCGGGCTTCGAAAGCTATGAACGCGAGTGGCTTGGCCAGGCTCAACCTCTGGACACTGACTTCTAGCGGATCACGCAAGGCAAGCGCTTGTCGAAGCAATTGCAACTGACCGGGTGGAAAACAGTGCGTTTGCATAACGGGATGGGGTGGACATATGGTGCCGAATGCCCGCTTCTTGGAGCTTCTCAACGACATTGAACCGAGCAAAAGCACTGTGGCGGCGGCTTCTAGGGCGCATCTGTCGATACGCCGTTTCCTGAGGTCACATGCTGCGTTTTCTGATCGCTGGAACGATGACTTTCTAGCCGGAAGCTATTCGCGAGACACTGCGATCCGGCCAGGGATCGTGAACGCAAAGTATTTCAGACCTGATGTAGATGTCTTCATATGGCTTCGCTACAGCCCGGCGAGTGATCCCGATCGCGTATTGATCGACCTACGCGATGCACTTAGGGAGAGCTACGACGTCCAGAGAATGAATAAACGTTCGATCCGGGTGGCAACTGCGAGCGTCGATGTCGATGTCGTTCCACTCATCCACTCTGGAAACGGCTTCAAGGTGCCAGATCGCGAGGTGGAAGAGTGGAGGCAAACAAATCCGCTGATGCACAATGCATGGAGTGCGGAAGTTAACACCGAATTCGAGGGTAGATTCAAACCGTTTGTGAAGCTTGTCAAATGGTGGCGCCGGCAGACCCAAAGCGCCAGACGCCCCAAGGGATTTGCGTTAGAAATTCTCGCAGCCGAACAAGCTCCGTATGATGAAAATCACTACGGCGAGCTGTTCGCTCAGTTCTTAGAGAACCTCCTAGACGAATATGGCAAAATGGCCAAGCGAGGCAGGAAGCCAGTCGTTCAGGATCCGGCACTGCGTGACGGCGACCTATTGTCGAAAGTCTCTCCAACCGATTGGATCCGTTTCATGAGTCGCGTGGAATCGCACGCAGAAATCGCACGCAAAGCACAAGACACCGATGACGTCGAACTGGCGACCTACTTATGGCGCCGGCTCTTTGGTCCAAGGTTCGGCCTTGGCTCTGTCAGGTGAGCGGCCAAGGACAACGCAAGTTTTATCACGACGGTCTCTATCAAACCTTCTCTCCTCGCTCTGGGGCACATAACAATGGATATTGCCAAACGTGATCTGGCCGAGCTTGACGTCTGGCCACACCAACTCGACGCCATAAGAGCAGGCGAGGCCTATTTCGCATCCGGTAGCCCAAAAGGCTGTCTCATCCACATGCCGACTGGTACCGGCAAGACCGGCGTCATGGCCGTCTTGGCAACCCGCCGGGCTGTGGCGATGCCGGTACTGGTCGTCTGTCCGTCCGCAGCTCTAGTCGAACAGTTGAAGTCGCAATTCGTAAGCGGCTTCTGGGATAAAATAAAAGCTCCAGACGAGTGGAAGCCCGACGTTGTGATCCAGATTCTGCCAAGTGGTGTGAAATCCACGGCTAATAAGATCGCGGGGGCTAAGGGAAAGCGAGTCATCGTTGTCGGCACAATACAAGCTTTGCAGCAGATTCATGCCGCAGGCGATCATGAGCAGCTTCGTGGCCTCGTCGGCACAATTATCTTTGACGAAGGGCACAGGGAACCTGCCCCTTTGTGGGCAGAGGTCGTTCGTAGTTTCGGTGTTCCGACGGTATTGTTCAGCGCAACTCCGTTCCGCAGCGACTTGAAAATCTTTAATGTTGGCGATGAACACATTCATTTCCTGTCGTTTCAAGACGCAGTTGGGAAATGCCTCATCCGCGGCGTGACCATCGAGGAAAAACCGTTCTCGCTGAACGCGGCGGAGTTCGTTCGCGAGATGATCGCCGCTCGTGACGACCTTGTTAAGCAAGGTCGGTTCACGGCTGCCAACAAGATGATCGTGAGAGCTGCCAGCGAGGATACTGTGACCGAGCTCTTCCAAGCCTTTAGAGACGCGTTGAAAGGACGCGACGATGGGGTCCTGGCACTTCACAACAATTTTGATCTCACTGGGGTGCAAGGTGAACAGCAGCGTCCCGATGTACCTATCAATCTCACAGAGAGGCCGGAGAAATTCTTGATCCACCAGTTCATGCTGATCGAGGGCATAGATGACCCTTTATGCACGATGCTGGCACTCTATGAGCCATTCTCGAACACGCGAATGCTCGTGCAGCAGGTTGGACGTCTGACGCGCCAAGCCGGTGAGATTGGAACAAAGCAAACGGACGCGATCGTGTTTGCAAGGGTCGACGAGTATGTTGACGGGGTATGGAAGAGTTTCTTGAGCTACGATACTGCGTGCATTGCCAATGGTGGCAAACCACCGATCCGCAATGACGAGGAGGTGCTCTCAAAATTGGTCGCGGCACTGCCCTTGATGGATTATGTCGGGGGCGAGTTTCGGGAAAGAATTGACCTTGCCGATATCAATCTCGCTGAAGACCTGCAGTTCCCTCGGTCCGCATACATATTTGAAATCGACCCGTCCCTGAATCTCGATAATTTGCAATCTGATATCTCAGCAGGACTTGAGGCGGAAGATCGGTTCGAACATCTTGTCGCCTCGGTGGCCGGAGGCAGTTGCCGCTATCATGTAACCTTGCGTCTCAACCAATCGCCGTTCCTCTCGAAGTCTCTGTTCCAGGCTGCATCACTGGAGGTGACAATCTATGCGAGATGCGGCAACAGGCTCTTTTTCTATGACAGTGCTGGTCTTTGGATCGATGAACTCAATGGCGTAGGCGCAAGAGTAAATCCTAAGTCGCTGCGATCTCTGATGCCAGCAGGCCCCGACAACGTTGTCTCTTTCATCAGTGTCAAGAATACGGACCTCGGACCTCTAGCGCTGCGTTCGCGCAGCCTCGCCGCACGATCGCTCGAGCGATCAGGCGTTTTCATGGGCGAACACATGAATGTCGTCACCCGTGCCGGCGGTCGCGTCGAGAACACACGGCGATCTGTCGGCTTTGCGAGGAGCAGAGTGCGTGACGGGGAGGGTGCGGACTTCTCGGCCGATGAGTTCGCAGCATGGTGCGACGAAGTTAACAAGGAGCTTGATGCCGCAAAGGCGGGCGCGCCCGTCTTGTCTCGATTTGCGATACCGACTGACATCCCATCGAACACGGAGCCAACGAATATCCTCATTGATATGCTTGAGTTGATGGGAGAATTCAGGATCGGCAGGGAGTCTGCACATTTCGACAATGACGCACTTTGCGTAGATGTTGTTCCTGATTTTTCGGCCAAAGCGCCGGCTCCATTTCGATTCGAACTCACCGTGGATGGAAATAAGGCGAACGTTTGGATCTCTTGGAATCCTAAGAAGCAGAAGTATTGGATCACTTCACCTGTTCTGAGCAAATACAAATCCAAGGACAACGAGAAGATTTCTCTGACGAAGCGTCTCAATCAAATTCAGCCGTTCCGGCTCATCACGGCCGGGCTGGAGCATGTATATGTCCACGGGTCGTTCTATGCGCTTGATCTCAACCTTGCCAATCTGAGCGGCGCTGCGCGCCTTGTTCTGGACTTGATCACGCCGGTTGCAGAGCTAGCTGCCGTAAAATCTGAAAAGGGGATTCCGAGTGGAGGCAGCTTCGATACGTGGAAGCCAGGCTCGCTATTCCGGATGCTCGATGACACACTTGTCGAGGGCAAGGAGCGGCCATTATTCGGGCCAACATTCCCAGCCCTTGTGTGTGATGACCTCGCAACCGAAGTTGGCGACTTTATTGGAGTAGACGACAGTGCGGCCACTCCACGCGTGACTTTCGTCGTTGCCAAATGGCACAAGGGCGATGCTGGTGTGTCCGCATCGGCATTTTATGACGTTTGTGCCCAAGCTGTGAAGAATCTTGCCTATCTGAAGAGCGATGGAACTGAACTCCCTGGCGCGGCAACAAAGTTCGATAACGACTGGCGCATGAGCGCGGGGGAGGGTGTTGCCAAGGTAACTGACACAGTGCCGCGGCGACGCGCTGGCCCTGGTTCGATTGCGTTCCGACGTCTTCTGCAACGGGTACGAACTGCGCCGGGATCCGACAGAACGATCTGGCTTGTTTGCTCCGGAGGAATGCTATCAAAAAGCGCTCTGGAAGCGGAGTTTCGTCGCCCAAGGCCGCAGCCACACGTGTTGCAGTTCTACCACCTCGTCATCTCGGCCTATTCGGCCTGCCAATCAGTTGGCGTCAACATGCGAATATTCTGTCCAGCGTAGGTGATTGCCTGCTCTGAGGCTTTCGGATCCGAACCTGACCACCGATATATGAGGGATGCGTGACGGCAAATGATCGGCTACGGTGCTGATCCGGGCTTTGAAAGTTGGATTTGATGTTCCTACGACGCTTAAGACTCGAAAATATTCGCTCGATTGCCACGCTCGATATGAGCTTCGAGCAGGGCGACGGCAAGACAAGACCGTGGACCTTTCTGCTCGGCGAGAACGGGTCAGGCAAAAGCACTGTTTTGCGCTGTATCGCGCTGGTGCTCTCCGGCAGTGAGGCATTGCCCGAGATTTTGGGTGACCACGACTGGTGGATACGTGAAGGCCAGCCCAGAGCCTTCATCGAGGTTGATATCGTCACGGCTAAGAACGAGCCGAGGACAGCGCGCCTTGAATTCAACCGCGGAGCGGGAACTTTTAAATTCCTCACCGACAACAAGCAGACATTGGAAGAACTTGACGCCGCGCTTAGCCATGCGTCACGCAACTATTTTGTCGTTGGCTATGGTGTCAATCGCCGCGCGGCGCCAGAAGGCAGCAACTTCAATATTACGAGTTCGATGTACCGCACCACTCGATCGCAAGCCGTCGCTACATTGTTCTCAGCTTCCGCAGCTCTTGTCTCACTTGAACAGTGGGCGATCGATCTGGACTATCGCCGCGGTGAGCAGGGGCTAGGGGTTGTGCGTCAAGCGCTCGATTCACTGCTACCTGGTGTCACCTTCACGGGAGTGGATAAGGAGCGTCGAAAGCTACGCTTCAACACACCCGATGGCGTCTTGCCCTTAGACTTGCTGAGCGATGGCTATCAGGCGATGGCTGCATGGTGCGGGGATCTTCTCTTTCGCATCACAGAGACCTTCAAAGACTATGACAGGGCGCTAGCTGCGCGCGGACTGCTGCTCATTGACGAGTTGGATTTGCATTTACACCCGCTCTGGCAAAGACACCTGGTTGATTTCCTCAAGACAACCCTACCGAAATTTCAATTTGTGACTACTACCCATTCACCGCTAACAGTGCATCAAGCCGGAGAGGGGGAGTTGTTTGTGCTACGGCGGCAACCGGAGAATACCGGCCCGTCGGCCCTCCAAGCATTTTCAGGTGCACCAAATCGGTTGATGCTTCATCAGCTCATTCAAAGCCCGATTTTCGGGCTGGATACACTTGATTCACCCCAAGTCGCACAAGTACGGCGCGAAATTCGTGTGCTGAAGGGGCTGCCTGCGAGCGACAGCAGCAGGGAAATGAAAACCGACGTTCAACCTGCAAAGACCGCGGCGGGACGCGCCAGCCAAATCCGCGCTCGCGAGGCGCAGCTCTCAACTCTCGCAGATCGCTCTACCGTCCCAGGCTATTTGCAGCCAACGAACAAGCTCCTTGAGCGCATTGCCGCTGAACTTGAATCCTCGGGAAATGCGGAGGGATCGAGGGCCAAAGCGCTGCAACAAGTGGTCAAGAACACCCGGTCCGCGAAGAACAAATGATCCGGCTCTTGCGAAAACGGGGAGCGGCATCTTTCCCGACAGACTTTGTCGGTGCCAAGCTCAGGGAGAAGCACGTCGATCTCGTCGAGCGCTATTTTGTAGGCGTCGTCGCGGATAAACCGATGGCGTTCATCTCCGCAAAATGGAAGTCGGCCAAGACGAAGGTGCGGGCGGATACGGCTGGTAAATGTGCATATTGTGAAGCTGCGACGTCGACGGTCGCACATGGTGACGTCGAACATTTTCGCCCTAAGGGCATCTATTGGTGGCTGGCCTATGACTTCGACAATTATCTGTTTGCCTGCCAGATTTGTAATCAAATCTACAAGAGTGATTCTTTCCCTGTAACACCCGACATTCGTCTGGTCGCGCCGGCAATGCCGGCAGCGATCCCCAACGAAGCCGCCGCCTTAGCCGCGCTCGCTACGACGCTCATGGTTGATGCATCACTAGCCACGGATGACGACGTCCGTGGACGATGGGAGGGCGAAGACGCTGACTTGGTCCATCCCTACCTGGAGGATCCGGAAATCCTCTTCATCTATGAAGCCGACCCTAGCAACGAAGAGGTCTGGCTCCGGCCCGGCAACCACGCACGCTCGGCTCGGGCTTACGCGGCATCAGAAAAATTCCTTGGGCTTAACCGCGAAGAGCTTCGGCGCGATCGGTATGGATTTTATTCGACGTTAGCGGTCTTCAGGACCGTGATCGACAACGGAGCCGTCCCTCCGGGAACTCTCAAGGCCATCGACAAAGAGCTCACTCGACTGACGCTGCCAAAAGCCCCGTTTGCCGGAATGTCTCGCTATTTTCTTCGTACGTGGGGATTACTATAGTCTGGCGGCTTTACCGCTTTCGTTCGGTCACGAAACGATGATCTGCAATTCATAGGTGGCTCGCTCAACTGGCTGGCACGGTGGGCTACATTGCTGAACCGAGTAGATGGCTTTGAATCGGGGAGAGATGGTCTTGGCCATCTCTCCCCCGCGAATGCCGCCTGCGCAGAGCGGGGTCGCCCGCTCGCAAGGCGGTGAATGATTCTCACCGCCTGACCGGATCCGATCCGCCCCGCTCGACGCGCAGCCCAGCTCCGCTCGCCGGCATTCGCCCCCCTCTCTGCCGCGCGCTCACGCGCCCCCGGAAGGCATGCCGAGGGGCATGCCTTCGGCATGTTAAGGGAAAGGAACCCAAACCATGACGACCAATGCAAACAACACGAGGACCGGAACTGCCAGCGAGAGCGGCACCGAGGTTTTCATTCCGCTGAACAAGCTGAAGAAGTCGCCCCGCAATGCGCGCAAGACGCCGCATAGCGAAGCGATCATCGAAGCCTATGCGGCCAGCATCGCCGCCAAGGGCATCCTGCAAAACCTTGTGGTTGAGCCGGAGTTTGACGGTGAGGGGGCAGAAACCGGCTTCTATCTCGTCAGCATCGGCGAAGGTCGCAGGCTAGCGCAGCTGCTTCGCGTCAAGCTTAAGCAGATCAAAAAAACCGAGCTTGTCCGCTGCGTCATCGACACCGTGAATGATGCGCATGAGATCAGCCTGGACGAGAATGTCACCCGCGAGGCGATGCACCCCGCTGACCAGTTCGAGGCGTTCCGGCGTCTCAATGAAGAACGCGGCTGGGGCGCGGAAGAAATCGCCGCCCGCTTTGGTGTGACCGCGCACGTGGTGCGGCAGCGTCTGCGGCTTGGTTCTGTCAGCCCCAAGCTGATGCAGGTCTATCGCGATGGCGATCTGACCCTCGACCAGTTGATGGCCTTCGCCATCACCGAGGATCATGCAAGGCAGGAGCAGGTTTTTGACAACCTCACCTACAATCGCG
Source organism: Mesorhizobium sp. ArgA1 (assembly GCF_053714375.1). Taxonomy (NCBI): domain Bacteria; kingdom Pseudomonadati; phylum Pseudomonadota; class Alphaproteobacteria; order Hyphomicrobiales; family Phyllobacteriaceae; genus Mesorhizobium; species Mesorhizobium sp. ArgA1. The sequence goes on along the minus strand of NZ_JBSKBQ010000012.1, from coordinate 161,766 downwards.
ATGCCTACATCATCCGCCGTGAACTGACGCGAACCCATGTCGCGGCTAGCGATCGCCGTGCCGTCTTCATCGGCGCGGAAGCCTACATGGAGGCAGGCGGCGCCATCCTGCGCGACCTGTTCACCGAGGATCGCGGCGGCTTCTATGACGATACGGCCTTGCTCGACCAGATGGTGATCGAGAAGCTGCAAGGTATCGCAGAAACCATCAAGGAGGCTGAAAGCTGGAAATGGGCGGATGTCCATATCGACTATCCGCATGCGCACGGTCTGCGCCGTACCTATCCGCAACCGGTGGCTTTGTCTGAGGAGGACGAAGCTGCCTATGCGGAGGCGTTGAACACGTTCAACCTGCTGACGGAAGAATGGAGCAGCGCCGAGGAACTGCCTGACGATGTCGATAAGCGTTTTGGCAGGCTTGAGGCTGAGATCGAGCGCATCGATGCTTTGCGACACGCTTACGCCCCGAATGTCATTGCGCACGGTGGTGTGTTCGTCGTGCTTTCTCATGAGGGGACGGCTCGCATCGAACGCGGTTTCGTCAGGGTGGAAGACGATCAGCTGGAAACGGAAGTGCAGGATGGCAGCGATGGCTACACCATCAACGGTGAAGGTGAGATCATCGAGGACGATATCGGGCCGGACCGTGATGGCGATAGCGACGACGAAGCGGAGGATGCCGGCAAGCCGCTGTCCGATCTTCTCGTCCGCGACCTGACCGCGCACCGGACGCTCGGCCTTCGCCTTGCACTCGGCGAACACCCGGACGTTGCACTGATCGCCGTCACGCACACGCTTGCAGCACAGGCTTTCTATCAGGGCGCGGAAGTCCATTGTCTCGAAATCCGGCCGACCAGCACTTACCTTGCCGGCCACGCGGATGGCATCGAGGACACGGCAGCGGCCAAGGCGCTGGCGGATCGTCATGCGGGATGGGCGGTGGACATGCCGGTCGATGTGGCCGACTTATGGGGCTTCATTGCTTCGCTCGACCATGCCAGCGTCATGGCGCTGTTTGGGCATTGCGCCTCGCTCACCGTTAACGCCGTCAAGCAACCTTGGGAGCGCAAGCCGCGCGCCCACGAAACGGCGGACAGGTTGGCAACGGCGGTCGAGCTCGACATGACGGCACATTGGAGGCCGACCGTACGCACCTATCTCGGGCGGATCACGAAAGCGCATATCCTCGCAGCAGTGTGCGAGGCGGTGAGCGATGAGGCAGCGGACAGGCTGTCGTCAATGAAGAAGCAACCGATGGCCGAAGCCGCCGAACAGTTGCTGGCTGGAACCGGCTGGCTCCCGGTACTCATGCGCACAACGGAGGCCGCCACGCTTCGGGAGGCGGATGCCGTTAGCGGTGAGGGAGCGGTCGAAGCAAACGAGCCACCAGCGGCAGACCTTGCTTCTCCGCATGAGATGGACCTGGCTGCAGACGATAGTGGCAGCGGCGCCGAAGCGGGCGATCCTCTCCATATCGCAGCCGAGTGATACCGAAAAGGCCGGAGCCGCTTTGGGCGGCTCCGGCCACCTCTTTGAACCGGCAAGAGAATTTTCCGGCCGCGCGGAAGCGCGGCCGGGGACCTCGACAGCACGACAACGTCAGTCGTAGCTAAGAGAAGCCACTTCGAACGCGATACGCTTCAGCCCGACGACGCGACGGTGGCGGACTTTCTCGGCGAAACTCTAGCACGGCATCCAGGGTTCACTGTTGGTTGATCACGCGGCAACGCTGCGGAGGATCAGATGCAGATGCATCGTCCGCGCGGTGATCTCGACCAGCCTCGCATAGATCGGAGCGGGGAGGCGCGGATCATCTGCTTGATGGGGCGGTAGTCGCTGCCCTGGCGCAGATATGAATTTCCATGCCGCATCGAATGCAAACGGGGTCAGGGCGAAGAACGGCGAGAGCCTGGACCTTCCATTGTCACCATCATATTTCCGCGGGAAAGTGATAACTGCCTTGCCGAGTGTAAGCGTCCGCACTGATCCAAGAGCCTTTTGCGCTGTGAATCCCGTTGACCGCCATTGCGGCGGTTCCTCTTCGTCTGGCAAGCCACGCCCACGGCGTCCTCGAATGGATTGGGTCTGACCGAAGACCGGCTTCGCCTCGATCGCTTCCCGCAACAGCGGCGCTGCGTTTTCTTCCCCTGTCCGCTGCGCGGCCATTCCTCGCGGTCCAGGAAAGCCTCGCGCCGCCGTCTTACACTTCGTTTCAGCCCCTTCGGGATGCGGACCGATCGTCTCCGGTCTCACGACCACCATCGAGGCCGCGATGGGCGCGGCTCGATCAACAGAAGGAACCACCGCAATGGCTACGATCGGCATCTTCACCAGCACCGCAAAGGGCTTCAAGGGCTCCGTCAAGACCCTCAACCTCAACGTCAAGACCGTGGATTTCGTCCCCGCCGAAGGCGACAACGAGAAGGGTCCGGACTACCGCATCTTCGCCGGCGCCACCGAATTCGGTGCGGCCTGGAAGAAGACATCGCGCGAGGGCCGTGATTATCACTCCGTCAAGCTCGACGATCCGAGCTTCCCCGCTCCGATCTATGCGAGCCTGGTCGAGACCGAAACCCAGGGCGAGTTTTCGCTCATCTGGTCTCGCCGCACCGCCGAGTGAAATCGGGACCGCTAAAAAGAAACCCCGGCGCGCCGCGCCGGGGTTTCGCCATGCTCAGTCCGCCACCGCCCGATCGTAACCAGTCCGATGAAGGAGGCTAGGCCTTGGCAGTAACTTTACGCGTTTTCTTGACTGGCGACTTTGCGGCCACCGTCGCGACTGTCGCTGCAGCAGCGCGAGGCATCCGTTTCGGTTTCTGCACCTTGGCTGCTTCGGGTGCCGCCGGCTTGCGCCCGAGCCCGGCTGCCTTCGCCAGCGCCGAGCGGGCGGCGGCGTAGTTCGGTGCCACCATCGGATAATCGGCAGGCAGGCTCCACTTCTGCCGGTATTCCTCAGGGCTCAGATTGTAATGCGTGGCGAGGTGCCGTTTCAGCGATTTGAACTTCTTTCCGTCTTCCAGACAGATGATGTAGTCCGGCGTCACCGACTTCCTGATCGATACGGCTGGCTCCAGTTTCACCACAGGTTCGGCCACCGGTGTGCCGACGTTATGCAGAGCGGCATGGATATCGCCAATCAGTTTCGGCAGCTCTGCCACCGGCACCGGGTTGTTCGACACATAGGCGGCGACGATATCGGCGGTGATCGATACGAGATCTGTCTTGCTCTGCTGGTCATCGGACATGGTCATGAAGTCTTCCTCTTGGTTCTCTCGGGCAACAACAAAAATGTGTGTGGCCGTCTATCTGATCAATCAGGCAAATAATCCGTTATCTTCCCGATGATCTCACTCGCGGCGGACATCAAGCCGGCAGGCACCACTACCATGATCTGATCGCCGCCGACCAACTCTGGCGATCGTTTTTAGGGAAGCGAGGAGAACTTTCCCCTCGCTTCCCCGCCATTGCCGCCTGTGCAGAGCAGGGCCGCCGGCTCGCAAAGCGGCCGACTGGCACAACCATCAACATCAAATTCATTCGCTCCGCTCGACCGTGCAGCCCGGCCCCGCGCGCCGGCAATGGCCCCCATCACTCCCGCGCGCTCACGCGCCCCCGGAAGGCATGCCGCAGGGACATGCCTTCGGCATTGACGGAAAAGGAGTGACCACAATGAACATGACCACGAACACCAATTGCGTCCACAACAACCAACACCAGCCGGTTTCGGGCGCCTTTGGCGTCGACATTTCACGCGGCGAGCGCATCGGGCGCGTTTCCTCGGAATGGTTCTCGCGCCCCGACGATGAGCGCTATCTGTCGCTGACTGAGCTCTATGATGCGGTGCGCACGCGCGCGGATCGTGCCACGGCCCGAACCGTTGAGAGCCGCGCGGTTCGCGTCGAGGCAAGCCGGGACAATGCCGAGCGGCTTTCGCTCATCGTTCCTGGACAGGAGCAGACGATCGCACCCACACATTGGAGCTTCGGTCAGCTATGCAGCCTTGTCGGCGCGCCTGCCACCTACATGCGCCAGCTTCCCGCTCCGCTTGCAGGCATTAACCTGCAGCACGGCCTGCTCAATCATCGCGCCGAGCTTGTCAAAACCTTGGAAGCGGAAGATGGGCGCATCGAGCTTCGCGCCGTCACCGGCCCCGATTACGGCCGCATCTGGGATCACGAGCTTGTTGCCGCCGTCATGAAGATCGCCGGCAACGGTACCGGAGACACCATGTGGAAAGTACCGGGCGTTCTGGATTGGGCGACCATGACGCATAACCCATTCGTGGATATCACCAGGGAAACGACTACGCTATACGCCAGTGACCGCGACGTGTTCCTGTTTCTGGTGGACGACACCCACCCCATTGAAGCCGGACGCCTGCCGAACGGAGAGCCGGATTTGTATTTCCGGGGATTTTATTGCTGGAATTCGGAAGTCGGCAGCAAGACGCTCGGCATCGCGTCCTTCTATCTCCGCGCCGTTTGTATGAACCGCAATCTTTGGGGCGTCGAGGGCTTCGAGGAAATCAGCATCCGGCATTCGAAATTCGCAGCGAAGCGGTTTGCCCATGAGGCAGCGCCTGCCTTGACCAGTTTCGCCAACTCTTCGCCGGCGCCGTTTATCGCCGGTATCAAGGCCGCTCGCGAGAAGATCGTCGCCCGCAGCGACGACGAGCGCGAAACCTTCCTGCGCAAGCGCGGGTTCTCCAAGGCTGAAACCGGCAAGGTCATTGAGGCTGTCTTGCAGCAAGAGGGCAAGCCACCCGAAAGCATTTTTGATTTCGTGCAGGGCATGACTGCACACGCCCGCAGCAAGGCGCATCAGGATAGCCGGCTTGAGCTGGAAGGCAGGGCGAAAGCGTTGCTCGAAAAGGCCGCGTGATAGTGACGACGCCGCGCGGCCGGACATCCGGCCGCGCGACTAATCGTGGAACCTTTGATCGATCAGTGAAGCACACCGGTTGCGGCCATACCAGGTTGCGGCCGCGGCTCGCCGGGCTCCGCCCGGCTCGCGAAATCACACACAGACGGTTTCCAAAAGACGAATACCTAGTATATTGGGTGGCAGTATATTAGGTGGCCGGCGACTCCTCCCGAATGATCTTGCGGGAGAGAGTAGCGAAGAATCTACGCCGGCTGAGACATGCCACTGGCTTGTCGCAGGAGGAGCTCGCGGATCGTGCCGACGTCAATCGCAACTATGTCGGTATGCTTGAGCGCGAGGAGCACGCAGCCACTATCGATATGCTCGAAAAGCTCGCCGCAGTTCTGGACGTCGACCCCATCGAATTCTTCCGCACAGACGGCTGATCAGCCACGAAGCGCCTCAAAGGGATTCGACCCTGGTCGCTGTCCGATTTCCGATGAGCAACGAAATACCAGCAGGGCATCTCGACTTGATCCCATGGCGGATCATGTGCGCCATGCTTAAGCCGCTGCTCGATCCCGATGTCGCCGACGTCGCGCCGAATGCCCCGATCCTGACCGGCTATGACGAGGAGCGGCTGCTCACGTATATCCGCCTACTCGACGCGGCGGCGGAAGATGCGGATTGGCGCGAGGTGGCCAGGATCGTCCTCCATATAGACCCTGACCAGGACTCGGAGCGGGCATTCCGGTCGTGGGAGACGCATCTTGCCCGCGCCCGCTGGATGACCACGAACGGCTACCGATATCTTCTGGCCGGCGGTGCGCCACACTGAAACCCACCGGCTCGATGGTTTGCTGATTCAGCAAAGCGGTTTGCCGACTCTCTGACTACCCAAAGGAACTGGCACTTCGGAAGCTGATTGCCAGGCTCGCGACCAAACGCGGGCTCCGATGGGGACCGTTGCCATGTCGCGAAGCGATTGGACCGATCCGGCGGCATACGAGCACATGCGCGGCTACGAAGCCGCCGAGTTCGCCGCCGAATATCTGATCCGGAACGCTGACTTCGCCGTCGAATGCGACCGGCAGGCTTCTGTTGCAGCGACACGAGGAGAACTCATCGGCTCGCCGGACTTCGCCTTCCGTTGGGGCGCGCGATTTCGCGATCGATGGTGATGAGCCTCTAGCACCTGAACACATCGTCTGGACGGAAGAGGCCTCACCAAGGGTTCTTCGCGCTACGGGGTTGCGGGGCACTGGATCCTCGCAGCCGGCCCTTCAACCTACCCAACTCAGAACGGCTCACAGCTGGACCGAAGACGAGCAAGTTCATGTTCTCTGGCCGTCCGCATCGACGACGCATCACATCGTCTCTAGTGAATCTGACGGTCTGCTCGACATCAACGCCATTATCCTGCCGCTCGACGATAACTTCGAAATACGACTCGACGCCGCGCGCCGGTTCTGGCGTGCGGCGAACGGCCGTCCGCCTGGCGCTCGCTATGGTGCCCTACCTCAACAAACCAGGCTGAGGCACATTCTCAATCTGCGCGCCCATGACGGAAGGGGCGCTCAGGCTCCCTATCGCCGACTCGCGGAGGAGCTGCTGTCCCGCGAGCCCATCGCCCCGCGCGACTGGCGCGACCATCATCTTCGCCACAAGGTGAGGGCGATCCTGCGACGGGCCGACAGCCTGGTAGCCGGCGGCTATCGCGACCTTCTCCTCTACCCCGAAAGCCGCAGCCGCAAATCCGGCCGCTGAGATTTTCCGCCGGGGGTAGCAAAAACGCGCCCGCGATCTTTGCCCTCCCTCCCATTTTCTCAATTCGGCCATCGTCCGTTTCGCGCGTCCCGGCAGGCCAGGGCGACAGCAGAACCGAATGGAGATCGAGCGATGTCGAAGGGTCCCGCGGACGCGCCCCAAAAATATCTTCGGACCAAGGAGGCCGCCCCTATCGTTGGCCTCTGCGCCCGGACACTGGAAAAACACCGGACCTACGGGACCGGCCCCAAATATCGCAAGGTCGGCGGGCGCGTGCTCTACGACATCGATGACCTGCGTGCCTGGATCGAGCTCGGCGCGCGCACCTCCACCAGCGACACAAATGCCACCTACGTTCCGCCGGCAAAGCCGCATGCGGCGCGCGCGCCAGCCTACGCCGGCAAGTCACGCTGAAACTTCCAGCTCTGTGGGATTTGGACATGCGACCACCACCGACTGACCTGGAGCCGATTGCGCTGTTTCATGCGCGTCCCGGCAAGATGGCCTTGCGCGATGCGCAGGACCTGATGGCCTGGCCATTCTTCTCGCTCGCCAAATCGCGCCGCATAACACCGATCGTTTTCCGCATGGGTGAAGTTGCCATCCATGTCGAGGCGACCGTCGAGCACGGCATGGCGACGATCTGGGATGCCGATATCCTGATCTGGGCAGCCTCGCAGATCGTCGATGCCCGTGACAACGGATTGCGGACCTCGCGCATGATGGCGGCGACGCCGCACGAAATCTTGACATTCATCGGTCGCGGCACGTCTGCCCACGAATATTTTCTGCTCAAGGCAGCGCTCGACCGGCTGCAGTCCACCACCGTCGCCACCTCGATCCGGCAACCCACGGAGCAGCGCATGCACCGCTTCTCCTGGATCAACGAATGGAAGGAACGGGCCGACCATCGCGCTCGACCGCTTGGTATCGAGCTTGTCCTACCCGACTGGTTCTATGCCGGCATCATGGTCGACGCCTTTGTGCTCACCATCGACCGTGCCTATTTCGATCTGACCGGCGGCATCGAGCGTTGGCTCTATCGCCTGGTCCGCAAGCATGGCGGCCGACAGGCGCAGGGTTGGTCGTTCGACCTGCGCCATCTGCACGTCAAATCCGGCAGCTTGTCTGCCTATAAGCGGTTCGCGTTCGAGGTTCGCGGCATCGTTCGCCGGCAATCCTTGCCGGGCTATCGGCTTGCGCTGGGTGTAACGCAGGCCGGCGAACCTCTGCTCACTTTCAAGGCTTGCCATCCCGACCCTTTCAACCGCTTCGGCAAGGTCAGGGCGGCGGAGGACAAGCTGTGAATCAACTCGTCACTTCAGGAACCCCCAGACACGGGATTTCAGGAACCCGATCCTCGTCATTTCGGGAACCCAAACCGCAATCAACCCATGGAACCGAAAGACGAATTCACGCCTCTAACTTATCTAACTTCGAATCCTTCGGATTCTTTCTAACGGAGCGTTCGGCGCCGACAAGCTGTGAACGACCGTCGGAACGAGATCGCCCGTTCACATGCGGAGAAATCGAGATCCGCTCACATGGCGGTCAGCTACGTCCTACGCACGCCGTTGCAACTGCCCACCTACTGCAGTGGAGGACGCAATGAGCGACCTCACGCATGTAGAACTGCTCTGGCTCAAGAAGCGGATCGAGAACTACATCCGCTTCGGCAAAACCGTCGAGAACAGGATCATCGACAAAAGCCGACGCGTCGTCGCTTTCGCGCCTGGCGGTATCTTTGCCTTTGTCCGATGGATGGCAAACGACTTTGGGACCGTCGCCTCACGCATCGATATTCTGCGCGCTGTCAGTGCCGGCAAGCGCTGTTCGACGATCGCCTATGTGCGGCCCGGCGCCGACATTCTGCTGACCAGCGTTGGGTGGCCAAATGTCGAGAGAGTGCTCGAGATCATCGATGCCATCGAAGCGCTCGGCATCGACGCCATAGACGTTCCGCCGGAATATTGGCGGCACGTCCACAGCCGGCTCGTCGCGCGCGAAAGCCCCAGGCCCTACACGCGGCAGCGCCACGAAGCGTGGCTGCTGCGCCGCCGGATTTTGCCGTGACCGCCCGCCACAAGATCATCGCGGCAATGTTCATAGGCGCGACGCTTGCCGTCGCCCCGGCCTTGAGCAGACTTACGCCCTGGTTGATCTGGAACGCATCGGCGAGCGTTCCGATCGGCCTCTATCGCATTGCGCCGGATAACGTGGTTGAAGTCGGCGACATCGCCGTCGTCATGCCGCCCGAACCGCTGGCCGGCTTCCTCGCCGAACGCACATATCTGCCGCACGGCGTGCCGCTCTTGAAACATGTCCTGGCGCTGGGCGGACAAACCGTTTGTCGTAGTGGCGCGGCCATCACAGCGCACGGCACGATCTACGGAACCGCGCTCGACCACGACAGCAAGGGTCGGCCATTGCCTGCCTGGCAGGGCTGTCATGTGCTTGCCGATGGCGAAGTGTTCTTCATGAACTGGCGAGTGGCCGACAGTTTTGACAGTCGGTATTTCGGCCCAGTCCCCATCACCAACATCATTGGTCGCGCGGTCCCCATCTGGACCACCGACCGCACATCTCCGGCGCAGGATGCTTCCGGCGAACCGGCTCCCGGCGAGCCATGACGGCTCGTTCTCTCACCACGAAAGGACAAGTGACATGAGTCAGATCGGCACCTTCACTCGCAACGATGACGGCTTCTTCGGCAGCATCTGTACTCTGACGATTGACGCCAAGCTCGCCATCCTGCCTGTCGAGAAATCGGATGCGGAAAATGCACCGGAACACCGTATCTATTGCGACGGCGTCGAGGTCGGCGCGGCGTGGGATCGCACCGGGGAGAAGGCTGGCGCCTATCTCTCGGTGCTCATCGACGATCCGTCCTTCACGCAGCCGATCCGCGCCAACCTGTTCCAGGTCCCCACGGAAAAGGACGTCTGGAACCTGCACTGGAGCCGACCTTCGAAACGCGAAGAGCGAGCCTGAGTCCGATGGTTCGATCGCGCGTCATCGATCTTACCCAGGCAAACCCTTTGATCGATCGGGCGGCGGTCAAACCCTTCGACCCGATCGCCGGTCAGGCGGCCGTCGCGCGCAGCGGAGGTCAAGGGCGGCCGGACGCTTGTCCATCGATTGAGGCGTTGTTTGCGCTGCCACGCATAGGACGCAGGTCCGGTCGGCGGAGCCTTGCCCTTGACGGAAGCAAGCACGGCGGCAGGCTGTCGGCGTGTCGGCACGATGGTGCGCGCGCCACCATTCACCGATGCATTGCGATGCTCTCGGCATGCGCTTTCTTCGCGCTTGGTTCTGCGGTCGGCGCAGCGGAGGCACCGTCATCATCTGTGCAGAAATCCTGCGCCGCAAGTGCGGTCGGGACGAGTGGCGAGTGGTCCGCTTACGTCTGTGAGGGCGCCAAGCTTTTCGATCTGCCCGAGCGATGGATACGCGCCGTGATGTATGTCGAAAGCGGCGGGGATGTCCGCGCCGTCTCGTCCGAAGGCGCAATGGGACTCATGCAGATCATGCCGGCGACATGGGAAGAACTGCGCATCAAACACAATCTCGGGAAGGATCCATTCGCGCCCCGTGACAACATCCTGGCCGGGGCGGCCTATCTGCGCGAGATGCTCGATCGGTTCGGTCCGAATGGTTTTCTCGCCGCCTACAATGCCGGGCCGCAACGCTATCAGGAACATCTTTCCAAGGGTCGACCGCTGCCTCGTGAGACGATCGACTACGTTGCGAAGCTTATTCCGCTGATCAAGGGACCTGTTAAGGTTCCGCCCAACTCGCGAGGATTGGGCACCAGGTCGAGCGCAGATCGTTCGCAGCTTTTTGAGCGGGGCGCTGCTGCGACAAATGGCACCGTTTCGCATGGCAGCGAACACGTCGATCGCGTCGACCAAACGATGTTCACGCAGATCCGTTCAGCCGATATGCCGCTGCAGATCGACACTGCGGTGAACGATCTGACGGCGCTCGAACCGCCGCCGGACACCGCATCCGAGGCTGCTCGTACCACACTGATGCCGGATGCAAACAACCTCTTCATCATGCGATCGCGCGGTGCATCCCGATGAGTGCCAGGTTTGTCGTGTTTCGCGCTGTGGCCTGTTCCGTCGCAGGACTGGCGGCGGAAGGGAGTGTGATCAGAGAAGTCAGGGAGGGATGGCAAGATAAAAGGCCGCGATGTGCGGCCCGGTCGGTTGGTTGCGTTGATTGGCGTTTTTCAAACATTTTGCACATCGCGCATAATCGGCGCACCTCGCGGTTTCGAATTTTCTTCAACCATTTCAACGTCAGCTACACATCGCTAGCGAGTTCTCCGTGAGCCGGGACGAGGATTTCCGCGTCCGGCCCGGCCGTATTCGTTCCGGACAAAGTCAGCGGGCGAGGCCCTTTGTCGCCCAGGCTCTTGCTGCCGCCCAGAAAGCTGGCGGACGCATCGCGCGCGATGGCAGGATCACGGCCGGGCGGGGTTCGCATTTCGGGCGTGGTCGCGTGGCAAGCGTACGGGCCAACCGCCTTATCGCGAACCACTCTCGTTTCGTGACCGTCAAGGCGCTGGTGGTTCGGCACAAGGGGCAAACAGCATCGCTTGCCCGGCACCTCAATTACCTGCGCCGCGACGGCGTCACGCGCGACGGCGAGAAGGCTCGCATGTTCGGTGCTGAAACTGATGGCGCCAACGCGAGGGAGTTCACCGAGCGGTGCAAAGACGACCGGCACCACTTCCGCTTTATCGTTTCTCCAGAAGACGCCGTCGAAGTGGTTGACTTGAAATCCTTCACCCGCGATCTGATGACCCGGATGGAAAAGGACCTTGGGACAAGTCTCGACTGGCTGGCAGTCGATCATTGGAACACCGACAACCCGCATATCCATATCATCCTGCGCGGCCGGACCGATGACGGTCAGGATCTGGTCATTTCCCGGGACTATATCAAGCAGGGAATGCGCAGCCGCGCCGAGGATCTGATCACGCAGGAACTCGGGCCCCGCAGCGATCTCGATATCCGTCGGTCATTGGCGAGACATATCGATGCCGAACGCTGGACACCGCTCGACCGGCAACTGGTGCGCGATGCCGATAGACAGGGCGTCATCGACGTTGCCGCTTTGCCGGGTCGGAAGACTGACGAGTATCTGACCCTGAAGGTTGGTCGCCTGCGCAAGTTGGAAAGCCTTGGCCTCGCGCACTCGATCGACCCTTTCCAATGGACAATATCCGATGAAGCAGAGGCCACCCTGCGTGCACTTGGCGAGCGAGATGACCTCATCAAGCGTATGCACCGAAGCCTCGCCGCCCATGGTCTCGACCGAGGCGCGGTTGACTACGCCCTTGCTGGCGAGGCGAGCGGCGTGCCGATTGTCGGAAGGCTGCTCGATCGAGGCATCGATGATGAGTTGCGTGGTTCCGCCTACGCGATTGTCGACGGCATCGATGGCCGGACCCATCACATTCGCTTCCACGATCTGGACGCCACCGGAGATTCGGCGCCGAGCTCCATCGTTGAGCTTCGGCGCTATGACGATGCGAAAGGCCGTAGCCGCGTCGCCCTTGCAGTCCGCTCCGATCTGCCAGTCGCTGAGCAAATTACTGCCGACGGGGCAACCTGGCTGGACCGAAAACTCATCGCACGCGAGTCTTCAAAGCTGGGCGAGGGTGGCTTCGGTCACGAGGTGAGGAAAGCGCTCAATGCACGCACCGAGCATCTGATCGAGCAAGGTCTCGCCCATCGAACCAATCAGCGCGTAACGCTAGCCCGCAACCTGATCGGCACTCTACGTGATCGGGAAGTTGATGCACTCGGTCAGCGGCTCGCATCCGAAACCGGGCTTCCATTCATGAGGCCTAAGGATGGCGACAACGTCTCGGGCATCTACAGCCGGCGTTTCTCACTCGCCTCGGGCCGGTTCGCGATGATCGAAGATGGGCTTGGCTTCCGGCTGGTGCCCTGGTCGCCGTCTATCGAGAAGCAGTTCGAGCAACATGTCGTGGGCATCGTACGAGGCGATGGCGGCATCGACTGGTCGTTCGCTCGAAAGCGCGGACTTGGACTTTGATGGAGTGGCGCAGGCAGAACGAGCCCGAGCCTTGGCGATGCTATTAAGTACGATTTAATCCCGCCAGCGCTCTCGAGTGGAGTGTATTACTCTCGATTGCGAATTTCGCCCCAGACGGCTACGGCCTGTCCCATTGTCGCATCGCGCTATGGCTGGAGAAGTGCACCACCGTATTGAGCCCAAATGCGTTCGCAGTCCCACTTCCTCAAGCTTGGCGTTCCTGGTTCCCCATATAGGACCATTGCACCGCGAACGTCGTATCCCAGCACGGACGCATTGGCGACGAACTGGATGGCGCGTCCTAAGCTGATGGCGCCGATCCTGACTTCAATTTTGCTGGTGAGATCAATCACTCCAAAAATCTCCGCGCCTGCGTCTCTGCCGGCCAAAACCGCCATTGACATCGCATCGTCCAAGGCAAGGAGCATTGCAGGAGTTCCCCGTAGCAGCGCTAGCTAACTTGGATGCGGGGATTTTGTTCCGCGTCCCGCAAAGAATCTGAGATCAACCACCAGTTAAAGCAGCGTAGGGGTCTGGCCGTTCATGCCAAATGATTCGCAGGAGAACGCAACGGTCGACCGCCGCCGACCATTCGCGTCTCTTCGCATGGGAGCTCGCTATACCGCGAGGCGGAGACCGCGACGGCACGACTTCCAAGTACCATGTTTTGAACAGCAGCTTCGCGCCTCATTTCGGCCGTCGAGGTCCAACTTTGCGTCTGCCTGAAAGCAGACATCCCCGACGACTATGGGCTTGGCTAGGTTGAGGTCCTCACGCTGCCGGCTTTCCTCCGGTCTCGCGGCCTTGTCATACGGCCTCGGAGAGGAGGAGGTTTGGACCGCTCCCCCACAAGGGAACGGTCCCGCCATTCTATACCGCCTGAACGGTGCCTCGACCGACGAGGCTGATGTCGTCCGGATTGATGAGGTCTGAACTCGTCCAGCCGGAAAGATCATACTCGCTCATGCAGTCCTTCACGATCGATTGCATCGAGGCCAGATCTCCGGTCGCGGTGGCGGCGTTCAGGGTTTCGATCCTCAGGTTCTCGTAGTTGCCGGCATAGTTTCGTTCATACAGTTCGTGGCGTCCGCCGAATTCGGTTCCGATGGCGTCCCAAAGCAGTTTCAGCAGTTTGACGCGATCGAGCGCTGCATAACCGTTCGAACCGCGCACGAAGCGGTCGAGATAGGGCCGGATCGCCTCGCTCTCGAAATCGGCCGAACTCGACGGCAGGTAGATCAGGCCGCTGGCGACGTGCCGTTCGATGAGTTCCTTGATCCTGGGGTAAGCCATCGGTGCCAGCACGCGGTAGGCAAGGCCGGCATTGAGGTTGGGGAGGTTGTAGCCGTCGGTACCGTCCCATGGAACCGGCGATTTGACCATGGCGTCGCCGAGCGCATGGAAGGTGTTGCGCCATGCGATGACTTCGCCGACGCCTGCCTGGACGCCGCGGAAGTCCTTTGATCCCGTCGCCTCAACAGCCATCGAAAACAATCCGGCGATGAAGTCCAATTTTACCGACAGGCGCGTCAGGCCATGCAGGGTGAAGCGCGGGACGAAGCCGGATGCCGGGAAGAACTGGTTGATCTTGTCGACGTCGCCATAGACGAAGATGTTCTCCCACGGAACCAGAACCTTGTCGAAGACCAGGATGGAGTCATTCTCGTCCAGACGGCTGGAGAGCGGATAGTCGAAGGGCGATCCGGTTGCCGCCGCGTTGAACTCGTAGGACGAGCGCGCGATCAGCTTGATGCCGGGCGAGTCCATGGGCGCGGTGAAAATCAGCGCGAAGGACTTGTCCTTGATCGGGATGCCGTAATGGGCGATGAAATTGTAGTGGGTCAGCGCCGAGCCGGTCGCCACGACTTTCGCGCCCGACACCACCACCCCCTTGTCCGTTTCCTTGTCCACATGCATGAACACGTCGCGGACTTCCTCGATCGGACGGTCCCGGTCGATCGGAGGGTTGACGATGGCGTGGTTCCAGTAGTCGAGACGTTCCTGGGTGCGGGCATACCAGTTGCGGGCGTTCCCGGCATAGTCTCCGTAGAAGGCCGAATTGGCGCCGAGCGTGCCGAGGAAAGAAGCCTTGTAGTCGGGCGAACGTCCCATCCAACCGTAGGAAACCTTCTGCAATTCGGCGATCGCATCGCGCGACCTGACCAGATCTTCGGTGGTCTTGGAGCCGAGGAAAAAGGGGTGTGTCAGCTTCCCTGAACCGGTGTCCGTCAACACGCCGATCTCGTTCTGCTTTTCGTGGAAGCGGTCATACCAGCGCGCAACCATGCGGGCCGAGTTGCGGAACGCCGGATGTCGGGTGACATTCTTGACGCGCTCGCCATAGATGTAGATTTCACGGCCGTCCTGGATGCTCTCCAGGAATTCGGAACCGGTGTAGGCATCGGTGCCTGGTGCTTGGGTATCAAGCACCGGCTTGGCAGCCAGATTATGCATATCCTGTACTCCTCCATTGGGCCGGACCAGGCATTCGCTAGCCGGAGTCGGGCTTAAAAAAGGGTTCCTCGTCCCTTTCGAGACCGGAGGCTACGCGCCGATGAAGTGCTAATGATAGGTATCATGCGATACCGGATCGAGCATCGCTGGCGTCGCCACCTAGCGTTAGATTTCGTTCGTCGACTGTGCCGAGAGGAAGGCGCCCCCGGTCGCGAACATGGGAGGAGACCATGGTTCACCGCAGAGAAATCGAGACGTCCGTTCATCGTGAGGACGTGCTCAGGCTTTCCGCCAGCGTCCTGACGATCGGGTCGTTCGACGGCGTGCATCGCGGGCATCAGGAACTGATCGAAACGGCGGTCATCACGGCCCGCAAGCTCGGTATCGCGTCGGTGGTCTACACGTTCGACCCGCCTCCCAAGGCGCTGCTGTGCGGCGTCCGGCCGCTGACGTCGATCGAGGACAAGGTGGCGAGGATCAGCCTGCTGGGACCGGACCACATCATCGTCGCTCGCTTCGATGCGGCGTATCGGGCCCGCACGGCAGGTGAGTTCGTCGGCGAGATCGGCGCACTGACGCCGCGGGTCATCTGGGTCGGGGCAGACTTCCGGTTCGGTTCCTGCAAGAGCGGCGATCCACTGCTCCTCGCTCGCTACTTCGACACCTGCATCCTTCCGGCCGTGCGTTGCGAGGCCGGAGAGATCGTGTCGAGCTCGCGTATCCGCGCCCTGAGGGCCGCGGGACGTTCTATCGAGGCCGAGATACTCGAAGGCTGGTCCGGCCGGCCATACGCGCGTGCTGTTCATGCAAGCGGAGGATCACATGTCACAGCTTGAGCAACGCACGTTCCGCGACGCATGCGGACTTTTCGCCACGGGGGTCAACGTCATCACCACCCATTGGGATGGACACGACCACGGGATGACCGCCAATGCATTCATGTCGATCTCGCTCGACCCGCCGCTAATTGCGATCTCGATCGCCGAGAAGGCGCGCATGCTTGGAAAGATACAGGCCTCGGGCCGATTTGCGGTCAGTGTTCTGGCGTCCGGCAAGGACAAGATCGCCTGGCATTTTGCAGGCAAGCCCAATCCCGAGCTTCACAGTCTGTTCGATTCACTCGACGGGCTGCCGGTGGTCCGCGGCGCGCTCGCCACCTTTTCGGCGGAGGTTCGCGACGAGATCCTTGCAGGCGATCACACGATCTTCGTCGGCCACGTCCGGGCGCTCAACTGGGACAGCAATGCCGATCCGCTGCTGTTCTTCAAAGGCAAGTTCGGCCCGCCCGAAGACACCCGCAAGGCCCCTGCAAGCATGCCGCAGATCGAAACTGAACTCATGTGGTGACCCCAAAAAGAAACCCACGCTGCCATTCAAGGAGGAAAATATGCGCAATGTGACCCAGCAAAACATCTCGGACGTTGTGATTGCAGCCTTGTCTTCGGACATCCCGGCGCGCAATCGCCAGATTCTCGAGAGCCTGATCCGGCACATCCATGCGTTTTGTATCGAAACCAAGGTGACCCATGCCGAACTGATCCAGGCCTGCCAGTTCCTCGTTCGCGCCGGCCACATCTCGGATGACGCCCGCAACGAATTCATCCTGCTTTCCGACATCCTCGGAATAGAGGTCCTCGTCGACATGCTCGACCACACCGTCACGGACGGCGAAAGCGAGTCGACCGTGCTTGGGCCATTCTATCGCGAGAATCCGCCGGTGCTGCCGAAAGGCGCCTCGATCGTCCAGAAGAGCTTCGAAGGCTGTCAGAGCGTGCGCGTCAGCGGCGCAATCAGCGACACGTCTGGGCGGCCCATTCCGGGCGTCATAATCGATGTGTGGGAAGACGCTCCGAACGGCCTCTACGAACAGCAGGATCCTGACCAGCCCGACTATAATTTGCGGGGCCGTTTCCTGACCGATGAAGAGGGCCGGTACGAATTCGTCGGTATCCGCCCGGCGCCGTATCCAATTCCCTACGATGGGGCGGCCGGCGAGTTGCTGAACTATATGGGCCACCATCCGTGGCGGCCGGGGCATATCCACTTCATGATCCAGAAGGACGGTTACCAAAGCCTGGTCTCGCAGATCTACGACGCCGACACGAAGTACCTCGACAACGATGCGGTCTTCGCCGTCAAGGAAAGCCTGATCGGCAAGTTGCACAAAGCGCCTGCCGGCTCGGACACGGACCTGGTCATGGAATTCGACTTCAAGCTCAAGCCAAAGGCTGCCGCAATCGCCGTCGCGGCCGAATAACAGTCAGCAATCGACCCGCCTGGTGCTTGCCCAGGC
Source organism: Mesorhizobium sp. ArgA1 (assembly GCF_053714375.1). Lineage (NCBI taxonomy): Bacteria > Pseudomonadati > Pseudomonadota > Alphaproteobacteria > Hyphomicrobiales > Phyllobacteriaceae > Mesorhizobium > Mesorhizobium sp. ArgA1. The sequence goes on along the minus strand of NZ_JBSKBQ010000012.1, from coordinate 144,318 downwards.
GGGTTCTCCCGAGGGCAGTCGGTATGTCGATCATCGTCACCGAAAACATTCCACCCCGCGCCGCTCCCATCGAGCTTGGGCGCGACACGCGGATCAGATCGATTGCCGCGACCATCATCGAGGCGCCTACAGTTCGGCGCCACAAGCTTTCGAATACCGAGATAGCGCACCAAGGGTTCGTCCTCGTACGCGTCCAGCTTGAAAACGGCGTTACCGGGATTGGTGAGGCCTCCACGCTCGGAGGACCGCGTTGGGCCGAAGAAAGCGTGGAATCTATCTGGGCCGCCATAGCGATCTACCTCGAACCTGCGCTCGTTGGTCAGAACGCCATGCTCTTCGAAGCCAATGCCGTGCGCATGGCCAAGGCGGCAACGCGCAATTTCGCGGCAAAAGCAGCGGTGGAGTCGGCGCTCTTCGACGCCGTCGGCCATACGCTCGGCCTGCCCGTCAGTGCCTTGCTTGGCGGACAGGTCAGAGATCGGATGGGTGTCATCTGGGCTCTTGCTTCGGGTGATGCCGGGCAGGAACTCGAGGAGGCGAGGGAAAAGCTCCGGCTGCGCCACCACAAGGATTTCAAGATCAAGCTCGGCTTCAACTCGCCTGAGGCCGACATCGTGCGCTTGCAACATCTTCGTGCCGGCCTGGGTGACGACGTGAAGCTGATCGTCGATGTCAATCAGGCGTGGACCGAGGCGCTTTGCATTCGGCTTTTTCCTGCGCTTGAGGAACTCAATGTCGCGTTGATCGAACAGCCCGTTCAAGCAAGCCAGCGCGAAGCGATGGCGCGCGTCGCGGCCCGCACGCACATTCCGCTTCTCATCGACGAGGCTGCGTTCACCAATTCGGAGCTTGCCAGCGTGGCGACGCAGGCCTGCGGCAGCGTCTATTCGCTGAAGCTGGTCAAGAGCGGCGGCCTCCTGGAACTCAAGCGGGCCGCCGGCATCGCCCAGGCGTTCGGAATCGAACTCTACGGCGGCTGCCTGCTGGAGAGCAGCATCGGCGCCGCGGCCCACATGGCCGTCTTCTCGACACTGCCTCGCCTCGAATGGGGAAGCGAACATTTCGGTCCGCGAATACTGGTCGAGGATCTTGTCGCTACGCCGCTGGTGTTCGAGGAGTTCGAAATACGCGTGCCAGCCGGGCCGGGGCTCGGTGTGACGCTAGACGAGGACAAGGTGCGCATGATGGCGCGTAAGATGTGAGACCGACCATGCCGCGCGTTCGAAACTTACGCCAGCGACTCGACGACATGGCGGCCGCCCTCGAGCGGAGACCTCATTTGCTGCGGCTTGGCCGCCTCTTCAACGAAACCATCCTGATCGAGGTCGACCAGGACGAATTCTACCTGACCTTCGAGAAGGGAAGGGTTGTCGAGATCAAGGAAGGTCCGAGCAAGAAGCTTCCTTGGCGGTTTGCGCTGCGAGCGAAGGGCGATGCATTGCGCGAATTCTGGCAACCTCTGCCAAAGCCGGGTTTCCATGACATTTTCGGACTGGTGAAATACGGAAACGGCAGCATCGACGGCGATATCCTGACGCTGGTCAAGAACTTGCGGTACTTCAAGGAATTCATGGCGTTGGGACGCAAGGAGGGTTTCTCATGAAATCTTCGATCGAGCCGATCGTGGGCCGCTATGTCAATCTCACGGTGGGAAATGCCCGGCAGCGCATCTACTTCGAGGAAGCCGGCCAGGGCCGTCCGGTCGTGTGTCTTCACACGGCGGGCGCCGACACGCGGCAGTGGCGGTCCGTCCTGAACGACGAGGCGTTCACCAGATCCCACCGGTTCATCGCCTTCGACATGCCCTGGCACGGAAAGTCGCTGCCGCCGGAGGGGTTCGAGACCGAGGAGTATCTGCTCTCGACCGAGACCTACATGGAGACGGTGCTGGCATTCTGCCGTTCGGCAGGGCTGGAAACGCCTTTGCTGGCCGGATGTTCGATGGGTGGGAGGATTGCGCTGCAACTGGCAGCCCTCCATCCTGAATCCTTTTCGGGTTTCATCGCGATCGAGGCGTCCGATTTCCAGCCGGCATGGTATGATATCGATTGGTTTCACCGGCCCGATGCGCATGGCGGTGAAATGGGCGCCGCCCTGGTCTCGGCTAACATCGCGCCGCAGGCGCCCGACGCAGAGCGTTGGACCACACTGTGGATGTTCATGCAGTCCGGGCCAGGCATTTTTCGGGGAGACCTCAGCTTTTACACGTCCGATGACAGCCTCGTCGGCCGGCTCGCGTCCATCGACACGCGGCGCACGCCCGTCCATATCATGTGCGGTGAGTACGATATGACCTGCACTCCTGAAGACGCGCAACGCACGGCAGGCGCGATCAAGGGTGCCACTCTTGCGATCATGAAGGATCTTGGTCATTTTCCGATGAGCGAGAACCCCGCTGCCTTCAGGGCCTATTTCAAGGAGGCACTGGAAAGGGTCACGCGGGTGCCTGCGCGGCTGATGGATGCCTGACGGACGGCGATGGACTTCAAACGGCTGAGCTATTTCCTGGCAGTGGCCGAAGAACTTCATTTCGGGCGCGCCTCGGCGCGGCTCGGAATTGCTCAGCCTCCATTAAGCCGACAGATCGCCCAGTTCGAAAGGGAGATCGGCGCGGCCCTGTTCGACCGCAGCCGCAGCCAGATTCGGCTCACCCAGGCAGGCGAATTGCTGCTGGAGCGGGCAAGGGAAATCCTCGAACGCGTCGACCAGACGGAACGTGAAGTGATGCGTATCGGGCAGGGCGTCGCGGGACGCCTGCGGATCGCGTTCGTCGGAACGGCAACCTTCGGTGTTCTGCCAAACATCATCAGGGCTTTCCGCGCCGCGCATCCGGATATCGAACTGGCGCTTTCGGCCATGAACAATGCCGAGTTGCGACGAGCCCTGATCCAGCGGGAAATCGACATTGCGGTGGCGCGCCCGTCGATCGATGACGCGGAGGTCAAATCCGAAACGCTCGTGAAGGAACCGCTCGTGCTGGCGCTTCCCGACAGCTATGCCAATCGTGAGCAACCATTCCATCTCGCAGATTTCAAGAATGCTACTTTCGTCCTCTTTCCGCGGCGCCCGCGGCCAAGTTACGCGGACTATGTGCTCGACGTATGCAAGGTTGACGGCTTTGTTCCCGCCTTGCAGGTCATGGCACAGGACTATCTTACGGCGATGAGCCTTGTTTCGGTTGGCGTTGGCATCTCGGTCGTGCCAGCATCGGTTAGCGAAAATCAGCGGCCCGGCATTATTTATCGGAAATACGAAGGCCACAATCCGGGAACCGAGCTTTCACTCAACTATCGACGAGACAACCGCTCGCCGCATTTGTTCGGTTTTCTAGAATTGGCTCGGAAAATGGCGCGAGCTCCGCACTCGGGCCCGCCGGTCTGAATACGTCGCGTTGGCAATGCGATGATCGCGGACATGACCGAAGTGAAACTGGTTTAGCTCAGGGCGTCGCCGCTTTCGCCACCCGCGGGGTCTTGCGGTGGAGTTTGAGCAGGCGCTCGACGCCCCCTCAAGCGAGGGCTTTCGGGCAGCCATTGGCGAGGCAGGAAACGGCGTCGATGAGTTGATACCAGAATGGCAGCTCAGCTGGTCTTCAACGCCAACACCGGACAGTCCGTAGTCGGCCCCACAGCGGTCATGGACGCTTCTACAATTCGCGGTCGACTGGGACGCTAGGGTTCGAACGCAAGACTTCGGACCAGTGGAGCTTGCTGTCGGAGATATTGCCTTTCGTGCCGCGGGGAAGCGCACATGCGCACCGACATGCCGCGCCGGCGCACCAGGCCGTTGTCGGATTTCCCAAGGGAAGAGGTTGGCGACAGGACCTATCGCCTGAGCACAGGTGGAGGTGGTCGGGAGACAATCCTGGCTGTCGAAAGCCGCGAGACAGCGCTGCATCCGCTGCTGGCTCTGATGCCGCCGGTTCTCATAGCTTGCGCTGCGACGACCACCGATGTTGCGCTTCCAGCTATTTTCGGTGCGATGGCCGAGGAGGTGATGAACCACCGCGTAGGCGCATCGACGATACTGGCAAGGCTTGCGGATGTAGTTGTGGCCCAGCTCATCCGCACATGGATCGAAGAACAAACGGAACTGGCTCTCTGCCATGCGCGATCCGAGGATCGGTCGCGCGCTTGCTGAGATCCATCATCAGCCCGGGACAAGACTGGTCCGTAGATGCGCTAGCCAGCCTCGCCAAGTTGTCGCGATCGGCGTTCTGCGATCGTTTCTCGGCGTTGACCGGTATGCCGCCGAGCCCGTACGTGCTCCAGTGGCGAATGCATCTGGCGAGCACTTGGCTACGGTCACGGCGCGTGACGGTATCTGGAGCTGCGTCTGAGCTTGGCTCTAAATCCGAGGCGGCGTTCAGCCGCGCCTTCAAACGACTGAACGGGATATTTCCAAGCCGCATGCGGCAGCGATGAGCTTGAAGACCGATTGGTTTCGCACTTCCTCAAAGTAGTTGGCTAGCCGATCGAGCAGCGCGATGGTTACCCTTTCCATCGGCATATGACTCTATGCCACGATCAGCTTAAGGGCTTGGACATAAGCGCTGGTAGCCGGGGACGGATCCACGTCACCGCGCAATGAATATCCCACAGCGATGTCCGGCAGGCTGCACCCCATGCGCAATGGGCTTATGCCGGGCTGGGTTAGTATGACGCGTTGCGGCAAGACCCCTATCATGTCCGTTGAAGCAAGCAGGGCTAACTGCGACAAAAGAGGAAGTCCTTCCAGGAAACGTTCCGGCGAGGGAACCTGCGCATGGCGGAATGCCGCTTCCACCTGACTTCGCATGACGGTGCCCAGGGCGGGAAGTATCCAGTCAAAGCCGACGAGATCCGCAAAACCAATGTCGTGCAGCGTGGCTAGCGGATGCTGCACTCTCGCCACGAACGAAATGGGTTCCATATAGATCGGTTCGGTTCGGATATTTCCGGAACCCCAGATATCTGGGACACGGCCCAGGACTATATCGACCTCCCCCAGGCTCAACCGGTTCAGTAGCTGTGCGCTCGTGCCCTCCGTCACCTTTATCCTAAGGCCGGGATAAAGCTCCCGAGCGATGCCGATGCTACGTGGCAACAGGAACGGGGTGGCCGCAAGAAGCGATCCCACGTGCACCTCTCCGACCTGTCCCGTCAGCTGCATCGACAATTCTTCCGTCGCATGGCGCAATTGCCGCAGCATGATCTTGGCGTGGCGAAGCACGATCTCGCCCGCTGGGGTCGGCGCTACGCCGCGGGACAGTCGGTCAAAGATCCGCTGGCCCAGCATGTTTTCCAGTTCGTGCAGCGACTTGCTGACGGCGGGCTGCGTCATGCCGATCCGACTGGCGGCTTTACCCAGGCTTCCCGCTTCCTCCACCGCGACGATCAAATCCAGTTGTCGCAATTTCAGATTGGCCATTTCCCGCGGCCGAAGATCCAACCGATTTCTCATTCGAGAAGGCATAACCAAATGGAATGTCACCGTCCAGACATTTCGTTTGTTAGGCATGAGTGGAGCTGCCAAGGTGCCGGAATAAGTCGTCGCTGACTGACGGGGAGGATGATGCCTGGAGATGTATTGAATGGGCTTCGCGTCCTTGCGGTCGAGCAATATGGAGCCGGACCGTTCGCTACTCAGCATCTTGCGGACCTGGGTGCGGAAGTGATCAAGATCGAACATCCGCACAATGGCGGGGATATGTCGCGTTCCATTGGTCCCTATTTCGATGAGCGCCTGCCCGACACCGCGCAAAGCTTGTTCTTCCAGAGCGTCAACCGGAACAAGAAGAGCCTCACCCTGGACCTGTCCCGCCCGGAAGGGCTGGAGATATTCGGCCGACTGGTGGCTACGGCGGATGCTGTCGCCAGCAACATGCGTGGCGACGTCGTCGACAAGCTGGACATCAACTATGGCGGCTTGCGTGCCTATAACCCGGCAATCGTTTGTGCCCATCTGACTGGGTACGGTCGAACGGGTCCGCGCGCCAAATGGCCTGGTTACGACTATCTGATGCAAGCGGAGGCGGGCTATTTCGACCTGACCGGTGACCCGGAATCCGCTCCGTCGCGCATGGGGCTGTCGATCATCGACTTCATGACGGGGGCCACGCTGTCGCTAGCGCTGCTTGCCGGTGTCGTAAATGCGCGCCGCACCGGGCAGGGACGCGACCTCGATGTCAGTCTATTTGGGGTAGCGTTGCACAATCTCAATTACATCGCCCACTGGAATCTCAATTGCGGTGTCGAGACATCGCGGTTGGCCCGGTCTGCGCATCCAGTCCTGACACCCTGCCAGACCTATCGCACCGGCGATGGCTGGATCTATCTCATGTGCAATAAGGAGAAATTCTGGCCGATACTGTGCGCGCATGTCGGGCGGTCCGAATTGGCCAGCGATCCGCGCTTTGCCACCTTCGCCGATCGTCTGAACAATCGCACGCTGGTCACCGAATTGCTTGACGAGGCATTGTCAGCGCGCACAACCGCCGCCTGGCTGATGCTTTTTGCCGGCAGCATCCCGGCAGCACCGATACTCAGCGTCGCCAAGGCGTTGGAAAACGATTTCGCGCGAGAGCACGGTGTGTTCGAGCCGATCGACATGGGTGACGGCGAAAAACCGTTGGTCATGATGTCCAACCCGATCCGGTCTGGCCCAGCGAGTACCGACCCGTCGCCGGGACCCGCGCTGGGCGCCGATACCGACACCCTGATGAACGAAATCGGAGTAGACACAAACCGAATTGCGCGGCTGCGCGCGGAAGGCATCCTATGATCGGCAATGCGCACGCGCCGCTCACGGTGCCCGGCGACCGACCGGAGCGCTTCGCCAAGGCAGCGGCCAGCGGTGCGGACGCAGTGGTCATAGACCTCGAGGACGCAGTTGCGCCCGACGCCAAGGGCGAGGCGCGCAGTGCGGCCCTTACCTACATCGCCTCGCTCGATGCCGCAGGCCGACAAAGGACGGGTATCCGGGTGAACGCGCCTTCAACGGAGGCCGGCATTTCCGACCTGGCGGTGCTCTGCTCGACACAGATGCGCCCAGGCTTTCTCGTGATTCCGAAAGTGGAGACGTCGGCGACCCTCCAGCTCTATGCCGCGCATTGCGAGAATGTCGGCCTGCTTGCAACGATCGAGAGCGTTGCCGGACTGAGGGCGGCGAGTGCCATCGCGTCCGCGCCGAATGTAACGGGGCTGGTGTTCGGTGGTCTCGATTTTTCAATCGAAATCGGCGCTGCCTTTGCCTGGGAACCGCTACTCTTCGCCAGGTCCACCGTGGTGGCCGCCGCAGCCGGCGCCAGCATCGCCGCCTTTGACGTGCCATTCCTGGATACGAGCGGATGTAATGGCTTGGCCGAAGAGGCAAGCCGCGTGCGCGCGCTTGGCTTTACCGGCAAGATGACGATCCACCCACGCCATGTCGCCGACGTGCTTGCCGCCTTCGCTCCTTCGGAGAAACAGGTCGCCCATTCACGTGCTCTTCTTGCCGCGGCGGCGGAGGCAAGCCGTGGAGCCTTCGCCTTCCAGGGGCGGATGGTTGATGAGCCGGTGCTGCGCAATGCGCGCCGTATTCTGCGCCGTGCAGGCCGGGAGGCCTGATGTTGTCGGCTTATGCGCGACTCGATGCCGACCGTTTCGCCGAGCGCCCGGCGCTGCCGTTTGAGGCGTTTGCGACAGGGCAGCGGTTCCGCCACCGGCCGGGCATCACGCTTAGCCAGCAGGAGAACGTCATGGAGGCGCTCGCCAGCTTCAACAACGCGATGCTGCATTACGACTTGTACTTTGCCGCACAGACCGAATTCGGACGGCCGTTGATGGTGAGCACGCTGACGCTGCAACGTGCCATTGGCATGACTACGCGAACGTTCGGAGCGCGTCGGCGGATCGTCGCGTTCCAGGACATTGCTCTAAAATCGCCTCTCAGGGACGGCGACACCATCTATGCTGAAAGCGAGGTTACCGGACTTGCAGAGTGCAATGCGGAGTTCGGGACGGTTTCGATCCTGACGACATGCCTGACCTCCGACCGTCGCATTGCGGCCGAAATCCACTGGATAGCCGAAATCTATCGCGCGGGACGCTTTCCGGGGCAGGAGGCAGGAACATTAGAGTTCCAGCCGCGCTTCGCGAGCCATTTACCCGACAAGGAAGGGACCTTCGTCGAGCAGACAGGCCTGTTTTTCGGCGATTTCAGGGAAGGCGAGACGTTCCTGCATGCCCCGCGGTACAGCTTCACCCTGACGGAGGGCATGGCGCGCGCCCGGATGGCAATGGAGCCACATCCCGCCTTCACCGATCTGGATTGGATCGGACGGCACGGCGACGGACAGCGCATGAGCGAGACATATGTCGTCGCCGCCGGCGCGACAGCCAGCACCCGGACATTCGGGCGCGTCGTTGCGAACCTGGGCTGGCGCGATATCGAACTGCCCAACCCGGTGATGGCCGGCGATACCGTCGAAGCAGTGTCGCAAGTCCTCGATTGCCGGCCGTCCCGGTCGCGACCGGGCCAAGGCGTCATAACCGTACGCACGTCGGCATCTAACCAACGGCAACAAATCGTCCTGGACTATGTGAGGAAGCTGCTGGTCTACGGCCGCGGCAGCGACACGCCGTATGCCGCGAGTGGGTACTAGCATGGGCTGCCAATGCACATGCAGCAACAGACAATCGAAAAGGGAAGCATCGATGCGTGCGCTTATTTACGCGATCCAGCTGGGAGCAATTTTCTGTGCGATGACAATGTCGTTCGCATCGGCTGAAACGCCTGCGGGCACGATCGTCATGGCCAAGCAAATCGACGACATCGTCTCGCTCGATCCGGCCGAAGCATATGAGCCCTCTGGATTGGAGGCGCTCGGGAATATTTACGACAACCTGGTCGCGTTCGACGTCAAAGACGTCTCAAAAATCTATGGTGCGCTCGCCGAAAGCTGGACCGTCAGCGTCGATGGCAAGACCTTCACCTTCAAACTGAGGCCGGGCCTCAAATTCCATTCCGGCAACCCTGTCACGGCGGCGGATGTCGCCTACTCGATCGAACGTGTCGTCGCTCTCAACAAATCGCCGGCCTTCATTCTCGCCCAATTCGGTTTCACCAAGGATAACGCCGGCAAGACAGTGAAGGTCATCGACGATCGCACTGTCGCAATCATGCTCGACAAGCCCTATGCCCCGACTTTCTTCCTGAACTGCATGACCGCCACCGTCGCGGCCGTCGTCGACAGCAAGGTGGTGAAGGAGCACGTCATCGACGGCGACTACGGCAATGCCTGGATGAAGCAGCACTCGGCGGGGTCCGGCGCCTACATCCTGCGCGCCTGGCGCGCCATCGAGCAGTATACTCTCGACGCCAATCCGAACTGGTACCGCCGCGCCCCGAAGAACAAGCGCGTGGTCGTGCGTCATGCCGCCGAGCCGGCCGCCCAGCGCCTGCTGCTCGAGAAGGGCGACGTCGACTTCGCGCGCAACCTGTCGAAGGACCAGATTGCGGCAGTTTCCTCCGAGCCCGCCATTGCCGTCGAGGCTGGCGACAAGGGCTATATCCTCTATCTCGGCCTGAACCAGAAGAATCCGAATCTCGCCAAGCCTGAAGTCGCAGAGGCGCTGAAATGGCTTGTCGACTATGACGCGATCGAGAAGAACATTGTCGCCGGCACCTTCAAGGCCCATCAAGCCTATCTGCCGACCGGCTTCCTCGGCGCGATCACTGACAAGCCTTACAGATTCGATCTCGCCAAGGGCAAAGAGCTCTTGGCCAAGGCCGGCCTTGCAAATGGCTTCACTGTAACCATGGATGTGCGTTCGACCGCGCCGTACCCCGACATTGCCCAGGCGATCCAGGCGAGTTGGGCGCAGGCAGGAATCAAACTTGAATTGATCCCCGGCGACGCCAAGCAGGTGGTGACCCGATATCGCGCCCGCAAGCACGACATCTTTCTCGGCCCATGGGGACCGGACTATCAGGATCCGAACACAAACGCGAACGCCTTCGCCTTGAATCCCGACAATGCGGATGATGCCAAGGTGAAGTCGCTCGCCTGGCGCAACGCCTGGAACATCCCTGCGATGACCAAGCAGACGCAGGATCTCAAGTTTGAGCAGGACGCGGGGAAGCGCGTCGCCGGCTACGAGGCGAGCGAGCGCGAGCATCAGAAGGTGTCACCCTTCGTGGTTATGTTCCAGCAGATCGAAGTCGCGGTGCACCGCAAAGGAGTCGAGGGGTTCGTGATCGGACCCACCTCCGACACGAACTACTATTCGAACATTGCCAAGCACTAAGAGCATATTCATGGAGCATCAAAAATGAGCTCAGTGAGGCGTAATTCGTTTCGCCTGCGGTTGCTTCATGCAGGACAGTTTGGAGTGCGTGAGATCGCCTCGGTCCTCGTCACTTTCTTCGGCCTGCTGCTTGTCACCTTCATGATCGCACGAGTCGTGCCGATCGATCCCGTGCTGGCGGTCGTCGGCGACAGCGCGCCGGCCGACGTCTACGCGAAGACGGCGGTCGAGCTCGGCCTCGACCAGCCGCTCTTGCGCCAGTTCTCGATTTACATCGGCGCAGTGCTGCACGGCGATTTCGGCAATTCGATCCTGACGTCCAATCCGGTGATGACCGATATCAAGACCGTCTTTCCAGCGACGCTGGAGCTTGCGACGTTCGGCGCCGTCATCGGAGTGTTGCTGGGAGTGCCGATGGGGGTCGCAGCGGCCGTGAATCGCGGGCGCTGGCCCGATCACATCGTGCGCATCGTCGGTCTGGTCGGTTACTCCGTGCCTGTGTACTGGCTCGGCTTGATGGGGCTCTTGCTCTTTTACGCCAAACTCGGCCTTGTCGGCGGCCCCGGCCGCGTCGGAGTCGCGTTCCAGGATATGGTGACGCCGGTCACCGGCGTCATGCTGATCGATGCCGCCATGCAGGGCGAATGGGAGACGTTCCGTGATGCGGTCTCCCATCTGATCCTCCCGGCTTCCGTGCTCGGCCTCGCCAGCCTCGCCTACATTGGCCGCATGACACGCAGCTTCATGCTCGGAGAATTGCAGCAGCAATATATCGTCACGGCGCGCATGAAGGGTATTGCCGAAAGGCGCGTGATCTGGATGCATGCGCTGCGCAATGCAGCGGCGCCCCTGACAACCGTGATCGCTCTCTCCTACGCCAACCTGCTTGAAGGCTCGGTGCTCACCGAGATGATCTTCGGCTGGCCGGGCCTTGGGCGCTACATCACCAACGCCCTCCTCAACGCCGATATGAACGCCGTGCTGGGGGGCACCATCGTCGTGGGTTCAATCTTCATCTGCGTCAATCTGATCTCCGACATTCTTGCGCGCACGCTCGATCCGAGGGCGCGATGAGCACGGCCCGCGCTTATCTCCTGTCAGATGAGCCGCACTCGCGGCTTCAGTCGCGGCTCGGGCAGGCCTACCGGCAATGGCTGGCCTTACGTGCCAATCCGCTGGCATTGCTCGGTCTCGGCATCGTCCTCACGCTGCTTCTGGTCGCAGCCTTCGCGCCTGCGATCGCAACTCACGATCCGATTGCCCAGGATCTCGCAAACCGGCTTCGGCCGATGTCGTCGTCGCATTGGCTCGGCACGGACTCTCTCGGCCGCGACATTTTCAGCCGTATCGTCTACGGCGCGCGCATCACGCTCCTCATCGTGCTGCTCGTGGTCGTGACCGTCGGCCCTGTCGGACTGCTCGTCGGCGCGACCGCCGGCTATTTTGGCGGTTGGGTGGACACGGTCCTCATGCGCATCACCGATGTGTTTCTCGCCTTTCCCCGCCTCATTCTTGCGCTTGCCTTCGTTGCCGCGCTGGGGCCAGGACTGGAGAATGCGGTGATCGCCATTGCCTGCACCGCCTGGCCACCCTATGCCCGCGTCGCGCGCGCCGAGACGCTGGTGGTGCGCAACACCGACTTTATCGCCGCGGTGAGATTGCAGGGTGCGAGCGGCCTGCGGATCGTGCTGCGCCACATCGTACCGATCTGCGTGCCCTCGCTGATTGTGCGCGCCACGCTCGACATGGGCGGCATCATCCTGGCCGCCGCGGGACTGGGCGTTCTAGGCCTTGGCGCGCAGCCGCCATTGCCGGAATGGGGCGCCATGATTTCCGCCGGCCGCGAACAGATCTTCGACCAATGGTGGGTCGCCACTTTTCCCGGGATGGCCATCTGTCTCTGCACCCTGGGCTTCAATCTTCTGGGCGACGGCCTGCGCGACGTGATGGATGCGAAATGACTGACACTCACGATCAGCCGCCGCTTCTCGAAATCGAGAATCTCCGCGTGCGTTTCCACACGCGCACGGGCGTTGTGAACGCCGTGCGCGGTCTCTCCTTTACACTTGGCCGGGAGCGCCTAGGCATCGTCGGCGAATCCGGCTCCGGCAAATCCATGACCGGTCGGGCCATCCTCAACCTGATTCAGCCACCGGGAGAGGTGGTTGCCGATCGCATGATTTTCATGGGACGAAATCTTCTCACCATGCCACAACGCGAACGTCGGGCGTTACGCGGTGAGCGCATGTCGATGGTGCTGCAGGACGCGAAATTCTCGCTCAATCCTGTCATGACGGTCGGCGACCAAATCGCCGAGGCCTATCGCGCCCACCGCAATGTGAACGCCAGGGAGGCACGCGCGCGTGCTCTCGAAATGCTCGACGCGGTGCGCATCCGCGATCCGAGGCGGGTATACGATCTTTTTCCGAACGAAGTTTCGGGCGGCATGGGCCAACGCGTGATGATCGCAATGGTGCTGATCGCCGAGCCTGACCTTCTCATTGCGGACGAACCGACCTCGGCCCTCGACGTCACGGTGCAGATGCAGGTGCTGGCAATTCTCGACGATCTCGTCACCGAGCGCGGCATGGGCCTGATTTTCATCAGCCACGACCTCTCCCTCGTCGCCTCATTCTGCGACCGTCTGATCGTGACGTATGCGGGCAGGGTGATGGAGACGCTTGCCGCGCGCGATCTCGCCAGCGCCAAGCATCCCTACACGCAGAGCCTTTTGCGCTGCATGCCGAGACTCGATCGCGCAGTCGAGACCCTCCCAACCCTCCAGCGCGACGCAGCGTGGCTCGTATGACCATACCCGCCATCCGCATCGCGCATCTCGATGTGCGCTTCGGTCTCTTGCACGCTGTCCGCGATGTGAGCCTTGAGGTCGCACAAGGCGAAAGTTACGGCCTTGTCGGCGAATCCGGATCAGGAAAATCGACTGTGCTGCGCGCTATATCCGGTCTCAATCCCGACTGGACCGGAACCATCGAGGTCCATGGCCAGACGCAGCAGCGCAGACGGGCGAACGCTTCTATCGCGCGGTGCAAATGGTCTTTCAGGACCCGTTCGGCAGCCTGCATCCCAAGCAGACGGTCGATCGCATACTGGCCGAGCCGATCGCCATTCAAGGCCTCGACAGGGCGGAGCAGCGCATTTCGCATGCGCTGAGCGACGTAGGCCTCGGGCCAGCCTTCCGCTTTCGCTATCCGCATCAGCTCTCGGGCGGTCAGAGGCAACGCGTCGCCATCGCGCGGGCGCTTATCCTCGAACCATCCATCCTGCTGCTCGATGAGCCGACTTCGGCGCTGGACGTCTCCATACAGGCCGAGGTGCTCAATCTTCTCTCGGCGCTCAGGAAGGAGCGCGGGCTGACCATGGTGCTCGTCAGCCACAATCTCGCTGTCGTCGCCCATATGTGCGACCGCATCGCCGTTATGAATGGCGGCCACATTGTCGAGGAGACGACGGCGGCTGCGTTGCGATCCGGTAAGCCGCGTGAACCCTATACGCGGCAGCTTCTGGCGGCGACGCGCGGCTACGATAGGGCGGATGTTGTGAGTCATTTGAAGTCTGCGCCGGCCCATAAGGCAGCGCTTAGCGTGGGAGAAATTTGATGACGCTACTGTTTGCGGAAGAGGGGGAGTCCTGGGCCGAAATCGAGAGGGAGCTCTCGAGTTTGAAGGCTGCGGATTTTTCATGGAAGACCGGGCGGGTTCCTGTCTATGTCTACCAGCACAGCGATGAACTGGCGCGGATCTCGCAGCAGGCTTTTCTGGAGTACTTTACCGAGAGCGCCTTGGGTCCGCGGGCATTTCCCAGCGTTAAAACGCTCGAGAGCGGCGTTCTGGAGATGGCGCTCGACCTGCTTGGCGCCGGGCCCAAGGGCGGCGGAACCTTCACCAGCGGTGGCACCGAAAGCATCTTTCTCGCGATCAAGGCGGCGCGAGATTGGGCTCGGGCGGAACGCGCCATCGATCGACCGAAGATCGTCATGGCGACGTCCGGGCATGCTACCGCTAATAAAGCTGCGGACTATCTGGGCGTCGAGGTCGTGCGCGCACCTCTTCGAGCTGACCGACGTGCCGATGTCGCAGCCTTAGAGGCTGCGATCGATGATCGGACCATCCTGCTCTACGGCTCGGCGCCGAGCTATCCGCACGGCGTTTTCGACCCCATCGAGGAGATGGCGCAACTCGCGCGGAAGCATGGGATCTGGTTTCACGTCGATGCTTGCGTCGGCGGCCTGCTCGGCACCTTCGCCCGCGAACTGGGCCATCCCATACCGCGCTTCGATCTATCGGTGGACGGCGTTACAACGCTTTCAGTCGATTTGCATAAGCATGGCTATGCAGCCAAAGGAGCCTCACTGGTTCTGTTTGCTGATCGTGAATGCCAAAAATATGAGCGCTTCGAATTCGATTGGAAGTCCAAAGGCATCTACGCAACAGAGACATTTCAGGGGACGCGACCAGCTGGACCGATTGCTTCGTCGTGGGCGGTGATGAAGGCGCTGGGACGCTCCGGATACCGCGAAGCGGCGCGCACTATCATGGCGGCCAAGAAGCGCCTCACGACGGGTATCGATCAGATCGAAGGCTTGAAAGTCGGTACGCCTCACGACCTGTCCATATTCTTCTACGAGTCAAGCGATCCAGATCTCGATATCTTCGCCGTTGCCGACGTTATGGTCGAGCGGGGCTGGTTCGTTGGTCGCCTGGTCGAGCCGAAAGCAATCCAGATGGCGCTGAATCCTTTGGTTGTGCCAGCCATTGACGACTATCTCGCGGATCTCAAAGAGTCGGTGGTGACAGCGCGCAATGAACGCAAGGTCGGCGAAGTCGATCTTCGCACTTATTAGGGCGCAGAGCGGTTGATGGCGACCTGCAGGTCGACGACAGATTGAAAGACGCCTCGCTTGAGGCGTCGCGCTTCGAGGGCCTGGATTTGGCTGTTCTCGTCGACCGACAGCTCGATGGCTCGCCGAGCTGGATGCCGGTTCAAGCGACGTGCTTTGTGGCGGCCAAAAATGGTCGGCGCATGCGGCAGGGGAGCAGCACATGATCAAATCCTTCGGCTCTGGAAATGAATCCCATCAGCACGAGCTGTCAAGCTTGGTTGCAAAAGAAGTCCAGCGTGTTCTGGCTCAGTGCGACGGGGTTGTAAGGGCACACATTTTGACCTCCTCGCCCGTGGGGATTGACAACAACGCTGCTGCCGATCTGCTTTCAGCAACTCATCAACAAGCCATTTATGACGACCTGGCTGGCCTGGCCTCCGAATTCGTTCAACGGCTCGCTACCGAGGCGACGCGACGTTTCGACGCCGGTGTCGGTGGGATGCCGCCCGAAGTTGGACAGGGGCGCGCAGCCGTCGCAGCAGGAGATCCACAATGCGGCTCCATGCGCATTGAAGACTGGGCGGGTCAGGTGGCGGGGCCAACATATCTGGAAAAACGCTTCGGAATGCCGCGCTCAACATTGCATTGGTGGCAACGGCACAATGATGTGATCGCATTGCGCAAAGGCGCCCGCAAGCACGTGTTCCCCCTGGCTCAGTTCATCGACGGCAGACCTGCGCCGGGGATTCGACAGGTGCTATCCTCGATTGCCAATCCGAGATTGGCGTGGCTTTGGCTGATATGCCCTTCACCGCTTCTCGGTGATCGCGTGCCCATGGAAATGCTGCGGCAAGATCTGACAGCAGAAGTGGTTTCGGCAGCGCGAAGCTTTGCGTCGATGAAGTCGAACTGACGAAATCACCTGAAAATCAATCAAATGCTTTGAGTGGGGGCGCACACACCCTGCTCTTAATCTTCACGTCATGAATGCATGTGAAGTTTAATGATTGATCAGTATGTGTAGAATGTTCTGAACGTACAGTATAATTCGTGACATAATAGCAACTATTGTTATACATATCGCAATTTTAAAGAACATATGCGTTGTAGAAACGTCGGCGACTGTTAGCGTCAAAACGTGAGAAAGCAGCGCGACGCGCGGCGCGGCTCTCGATCGTCTGGAGTGGGTCGGGGGTGCTGTCCTTAAGCAAGGATACCCCCGACCCCCTTTTTTAAATCTTTTCAATGGAGATCAGAAATGAACTTAAAGAGCCTTCTTCTTGGCTCAGCTGCCGGGCTGATTGCAGTTTCCGGTGCTCGCGCCGCGGATGCCGTCACCGTTGCTGAGCCGGAACCCGCCGAATACGTGAAGATTTGCGACCTGTATGGCGCCGGCTACTTCTACATCCCTGGTACGGAAACGTGCCTGCGCATCGGCGGTTATGTGCGCTACGAGATCGGCGCTGGTGACGTTGGGTCGTTCTCGGGGGCGCGCACTCACGACGTGCAGGATGGCAGCGATCAGGCCACCTGGTATAAAAATGCCCGCTTCACGCTGAAGACCTGGACCGGCCAGGAAACCGAACTCGGCACGTTGAAGACCTACACCGAGACCCGCTTCAACTTTGGCAACCTCATCGCCTATTCAGGCTCCGACAGTCCCCAGAATTATGCCTTCAGCAAGGGTCCGACGCTGAACTTCGCCTGGATCCAACTCGGCGGCCTGCGTGTCGGTAAAGACCACTCTGCTTTCGAGACGTTCACTGGCTACGCCGGCAACGTCATCAATGACACGATCGTTCCCTATGGCGGCTTCAACACCAACGTGGTGCAATACTACTTCGACGCCGGCAACGGCCTGTCGGCTGTGGTCTCGCTCGAAGAGGGTTCGGGCGTGGTCGGTACGATCGACAGTTACGTTCCGCATGTCGTCGGCGGCGTAAAATACAAGCAAGAGTGGGGCGCGATTGCCGGCGTCGTCGCTTATGACAGTAACTACGAGTCAGTGACCGGCAAGGGTCGCGTGGATTTCAACGTCACCAGCGAACTGTCGCTGTTCGGAATGTTCGGCTACGGCTCCGATGGCAAGCTCAACGATGACTCCACCAATGTCGTGGACGCTCATGGCCGGGGTTTTTACAAGAATTGGGGCGGCAACTGGGCTTTCTGGGCCGGCGGCACCTACAAGCTCAACGAGAAGACCTCGCTCAATCTTCAAGTCTCGGGTGACCAGCTGAAGAACTATGGTGTGGTTGCGAACGTCGCCTACGACATCGTCCCCGGCTTCACAGTCACGGCTGAAGTTGACTATGACCACTACGGCAGCTTCGGCGCCGTCACGGTCGATCCATCGAATGTCAACTGGACCAATGCCAACAGGAAGAACAGCGTCGGCGGCCTCCTTCGCTTCCAGCGCTCCTTCTAAGGAGGATCGAACCGCACCACAGCGGCCGCAGCCTACGGCTGTGGGCGCTGTGGTGCCATGTCCAGCCAGCGCAGCCTAGGCGATACGCCCAGCGAGCGTTATCGGGGACTCTTCCCTCAGCTATCCAGGTCGGTACTCCCCGGACCGAGGCGTGTCTCGATATGAACTGTGCACTTCGATCCCGCCCCAGAATGGGCGCGACACGCTCCCATGTCCATCCGGACGGCAGCTTCCAGGTGGATACAAATTCCAGCTTCTTGGGCAGGCGCACATAGCGCCCAGTTCTACGGAGGTCGGGGTCACCCCGTCCGACTTTCGCCACTGGCGCAAATCACCTGTCCTTTCACGCCGCTTCAGCGCGCAGTGCACGACCATCAAAACCCACCTTGCAGGCATAGATCGGGACAGGCTCAGCTCCTCTTCGACTGACTGGATCGGAGAGCCGAAATGTCCGCGACACGCATTCTTTGGGGGCAGGTGTTCGTCGTGCTCTCGATCGTGCTCGTGACCACATGGAGCGCAACGCAGTGGACAGCATGGCGGTTGGGGTTCCAGGCGCAGCTCGGCTCACCCTGGTTTGAGCTCAGTGGCGGACCGATCTATCCGCCGCCAGCCTTCTTCTGGTGGTGGTATTCCTACGATGCCTATGCGCCATCGGTGTTCCAGGAGGGAGCGGTGATCGCGGCTTCCGGGGGCTTCCTGGCGATCATCATGGCAATCGCGATGTCGGTATGGCGCGCCCGGGATACGAAGAACGCCGAGACCTACGGCTCGGCGCGCTGGGCCACACCGGACGAGATAGAAAAGGCAGGCCTGCTCGCACAGGACGGCGTGCTGCTCGGCCGGTTCAAGGACGACTATCTCAGGCATGACGGGCCGGAGCACGTCTTGTCCTTTGCACCGACCCGCAGCGGCAAGGGTGTTGGCCTTGTCGTGCCGTCGCTGCTCACCTGGCCGGGCAGCGGTATCGTCCACGACATCAAGGGTGAGAACTGGGAATTGACCGCGGGGTGGCGCTCCCGTTTCGGCAGCGTCCTTCTTTTCGATCCGACCAATTCCGCGTCCGCCGCCTACAATCCACTGCTGGAAGTCCGGCGAGGAGAGTGGGAAGTCAGAGACGTCCAAAACGTGGCCGATGTGCTGGTTGATCCGGAGGGCTCGCTCGAGCGGAGGAACCACTGGGAGAAAACCAGTCACGCGCTGCTGGTCGGCGCGATCCTCCATGTCCTCTATGCCGAGACGGACAAGACGCTTGCCGGCGTTGCCAATTTCCTCTCCGATCCGCAACGTTCTATCGAAGCGACGCTACGGACGATGATGCTAACCAGTCATCTGGGCGAGGGCGGGCCGCATCCGGTCGTGGCGTCAGCAGCGCGCGAACTGCTCAACAAGTCGGAAAATGAGCGCTCCGGCGTGCTCTCGACGGCGATGAGCTTTCTGGGCCTTTATCGTGACCCAGTCGTTGCCAGGGTGACGTCACATTGCGACTGGCGCATCGCCGATCTGGTGGAGAATGACCGGCCAACCACGCTCTATTTCGTCGTGCCGCCGTCGGACATCAGCCGCACCAAACCGCTCATCCGTCTGGTACTCAATCAGATCGGGCGTCGCTTGACGGAAGATCTGCACGCGAAGGAACGGCGACAACGATTGCTGATGATGCTGGACGAGTTTCCAGCACTAGGTCGCTTGGATTTTTTCGAGTCGGCGCTCGCGTTTATGGCGGGCTACGGGATCAAGTCATTCCTGATCGCGCAGTCGCTCAATCAGATCGAGAAGGCCTATGGACCGAACAATTCCATCCTCGACAACTGCCATGTTCGTGTGAGCTTCGCGACCAACGACGAACGAACCGCCAAGCGTGTATCGGACTCCCTCGGTACCGCCACCGAAATGCGGGCCATGAAGAACTATGCGGGGCATCGCCTGTCGCCATGGCTTGGCCATCTGATGGTGTCGCGGCAGGAGACGGCGCGAGCGCTGCTTACGCCTGGCGAGGTCATGCAGCTTCCGCCTACGGACGCCGTCGTGATGGTGTCGGGCCTCTTCCCGATCCGGGCGAAGAAGGCGCGCTATTTTTCTGATCCGCGTCTCGCCGAACGGGTCATGCCACCACCCAAGCTTGGAGGTAGCAAGGGAGCATCTCGCCCCGATGACTGGAGCGGTCTGCAGACTGCTAACGCGCTGCCAGCGGCGATGCGGTCAGAACCGGTGGTGGCTTCTCCACAAGAGGCCGATGCCGACAATGGCGGCATCCGCCGACAGCCCGAACTTCCCGAACATGAGGACATCGCGCCGGAGCGAGCGGCCCAGAACGCCAACGAGTTCGACCTCGATGAGGACGAACCCGACGACGACGCTGCCCGCCGGCGCTCGATCGATCAAGCCATGCGCCGCACCGCACGACAGGCCTCGCTTGATCCCAACGATGGCATTGAGCTCTAAGGTCTCATGAAGAAGAAGCGCCTTTCCGCCTATCTCGACCCGAACGTGATGAATGCGCTCGCCGACTATGCGGCCAAGCGCGATGTCTCGCTGTCATTGATCGCCGAAGCGGCGATCGCCTCGTTTCTGTCGCCAGACGCTGACGAGCGCAAGGAGGCGGCCATTACACGGCGCCTCGACCAGATTGACCGCAAGGTGCAGCGCGTCGAGCGCGATGTCGGCATCGCAATCGAAACGCTGGCTCTCTTTGTGCGTTTCTGGCTCACGTCGACCCCGGCTTTGCCCGAATCCGCTCAGCCCGAAGCTCGAGCGAAGGGCATTCAGCGTTATGACAATTTTGTCGATGCGCTCGGCCGCAGACTCAGCAAGGGGCCGAAGCTGAGGCAGGAAATTTCCGAAGACCTCGTGCCGGCCGATAAGGACGATTCGTCCGCGAACTAGTTGACTGGTCTGCCGAGGCAAGACGGCCGCACCGCATTGCGCAAGTCGCTGCACGTCGCCCCGCGATCACTTGTTTTGCTTGTTGCAAGGCCACCGATCCTGCCTTTTCTAATCATCCCCATACGCGGCACGAATGAATTGCCGCGAGAAATGGGGACGATCGTGGCAATCAATCATCACACCGGTAGCGAAGCGATATCGCGCGGCGCTCGCATGCTGCGCACCGCGCTCGGCCCCGCAATCGCAGCCTATCTCGAGGATCCCGAAATCGTCGAGGTGATGCTCAATCCGGACGGTCGGCTCTGGGTCGACAGGCTGAAGGAGGGGCTGTTCGCTACCGATCAGATTCTGATCCCGGCCGACGGTGAACGCATCGTACGCCTCGTCGCGCACCATGTCGGCGCCGAAGTCCACGCTGGGTCACCACGGGTGTCTGCAGAATTGCCTGAAACCGGTGAGCGTTTCGAAGGGCTGCTTCCGCCCGTGGCGACGGCACCAACTTTTGCCATTCGCAAGCCAGCCGTCGCTGTGTTCGTGCTCAACGATTATGTCTCCGCAGGCATCATGACAGAGGTCCAGGCCGATGTCCTGCGGCTTGCTGTCGAGCGGCGCAAGAATGTGCTCGTCGCCGGGGGCACCTCCACCGGCAAAACCACATTGGTCAATGCGCTGTTGGCCGAGGTCGCAAAGACCGGGGATCGTGTTGTGCTCATTGAGGACACACGCGAACTCCAATGCGCGGCGCCGAATCTGGTGGCGCTGCGGACGAAAGAGGGCGTCGCCTCGCTATCCGACCTGGTGAAATCGTCGCTGCGCCTTCGTCCCGATCGCATCCCGATCGGTGAAGTTCGCGGTGCGGAAGCGCTCGATCTCCTGAAGGCCTGGGGAACCGGGCATCCAGGTGGCATCGGTACCATTCACGCCAGCTCCGCCTTGGGGGCGCTCAGGCGCCTTGAACAACTCGTGCAGGAAGCCGTGGTCAGGGTGCCGCGCGACCTGATCGCCGAAACCATTGACCTGGTTGCCGTGCTCGCAGGCCGCGGCTCCGCCCGCCGCCTCGTCGAGATTGCGCTGGTGGAAGGTCTCGATCCCGTCAGCGGCGACTACCGCCTCCTCGAGGCCAAGATCGAGACCAGCCGCGTCACCAATCCCGAATCCTCAACGGAGCTTCAGCATGAGACCGATCCGCTTCACTTCATCGTCTATCCGTAGACTTGGCGCGGCTGCCCGGTCCACGGCGGTCACTGCTCTAATTGCTGTGATGATGACAGCATCTGCCCGCGCAGCCGGCTCATCCATGCCGTGGGAGCAGCCGCTTCAGCAGATCCTCGAATCGATCGAGGGACCGGTCGCCAAGATCGTGGCGGTGATCATCATCATCGTCACCGGCTTGTCGCTCGCCTTCGGTGACACTTCGGGCGGTTTCCGCCGGTTGATCCAGATCGTGTTCGGCCTGTCCATCGCCTTCGCGGCGAGCTCGTTCTTCCTGTCGTTCTTCTCCTTCGGCGGCGGAGCGCTGATCTGATGGAGGACGAGGTACGCGGCTTCTTCGCTCCTGTCCACCGGGCGCTCACGGAGCCGATCCTGCTCGGTGGCGCGCCGCGTGCGGTGGCCATCGCCAACGGAACACTCGCCAGCGCGATCGGTCTCGGGCTGCGTCTCTGGGCCGCCGGCATCGCGATCTGGGCGATTGGCCACCTGGCTGCCGTCTGGGCGGCAAAGCGCGATGCGCAGTTCGTCGACGTGGTCCGCAGGCACCTGCGCTATCCCGCTCATTTCGATTGCTGAAAGGCTTTCTTCTCAATGATGAACCTCGCCGAATATCGAAAACGCTCATCCAGTCTTGCCGACTATCTGCCGTGGGCGGCGCTGGTGGCGCCAGGCGTAGTCCTGAACAAGGATGGTTCGTTCCAGCGTACCGCGCGTTTCCGCGGGCCCGATCTGGACAGCGCGACGCCGGCAGAATTGGTCGGCACGACAGCCCGTCTCAACAATGCGTTGCGCCGGCTCGGCTCCGGTTGGGCGATCTTTGTCGAGGCGCAACGCAATCCCGCCACCCAGTATGCCGTCAACCTGTTTCCCGACGACGCATCCGCTTTGCTCGACCTCGAACGGCGCCAGCAGTTCGAGCAGGACACTCACGGGGAAACCCTTCCATGGAGTCGCGTGCAGGATGGAGAGCTGTTCGAGAGCAGTTATTTTCTGACCTTCGTCTGGCTGCCGCCGGCGGAAGAGGCGTCGCGCGTCGAGGCCTGGCTTTATGAAGGCCGAGAAAATATCGGCGTCGATCCCTGGGAATTGCTCAAGGGCTTTGCCGACCGGACCGAGCGCGTGCTGAACCTTGTTGAAGGTTTCGTTCCCGAAGCCGTCTGGCTCGATGATACCGCGACGCTCACTTATCTACATTCAACCATTTCGACCAAGCGCCATCGCGTCCGCGTTCCTGAAACACCAATGCATCTTGATGCGTTGCTGGTCGATCAGCCGCTCGCGGGCGGCTTGCAGCCGCGCCTTGGCGATTCACCGCTGCGCACACTTACCGTCATCGGTTTTCCCTCAGCGACCTTTCCGGGGATTCTCGATGAACTCAACCGTCTTGCTTTCCCCTATCGCTGGTCGACGCGGGCGATCCTGCTCGACAAGACCGACGCAACGAAGCTGCTGACAAAAATACGTCGTCAGTGGTTCGCCAAGCGCAAGTCCGTGGCGGCCATCCTCAAAGAAGTGATGACCAATGAGGCATCTGTTCTGTTCGACACAGACGCCGCCAACAAGGCGGCCGACGCCGACGCGGCGCTGCAGGATCTCGGCTCCGACCAGATCGGGCAGGCCTATGTCACGGCCACCGTTACAGTTTGGGATGACGATCCATCGATCGCCGAGGAAAAGCTGCGGCTGGTAGAAAAAGTCATCCAGTCGCGCGACTTCACCTGCATCGTCGAAAGCCTCAACGCTGTTGAAGCGTGGCTGGGCAGCCTTCCGGGTCATGTCTACGCCAATGTTCGTCAGCCGCCGCTGTCGACACTGAATCTGGCACACATGGTTCCGCTGTCGGCGGTCTGGGCAGGCCCGACCACCGACGAGCACCTTGGCGCGCCTCCACTGTTCTTCGCCATGACGGAGGGGTCGACGCCGTTCCGGTTCTGCCTGCACGTTGGCGACGTTGGCCATACGCTTGTGGTTGGCCCGACGGGTGCCGGTAAATCGGTGCTGCTCGCATTCATGGCGTTGCAGTTCCGCCGCTATGAAAACAACCAGATCTTCGCCTTCGACTTCGGAGGCTCGATCCGCACAGCGATCCTCGCCATGGGCGGCGACTGGCACAATCTCGGCGGAAATCCGATGGGCGGGCAGGGCGATCCGCTGGCAGTGCTCACCCTGGCGGATCTGTCGGAAGGCGATACCACGGATGCCGTTTCGCTTCAGCCGCTGGCCGGCATCCACCATACGCCCGAGCGTGCATGGGCGGCCGATTGGTTGGTCGATATTCTGTTACGCGAGGGCGTACCGATGACGCCAGAGGTCAGGGAACATCTGTGGTCGGCGTTGACCTCGCTTGCCAGTGCACCTGTCCAGGAGCGGACGATCACTGGCCTCTCGGTGTTGTTGCAATCCTCGGCACTCAAACAGGCTTTGCGGCCCTATTGCATCGGCGGTCCCTATGGCCGTCTGCTCGACGCCGAGCACGAGCGTCTCGGCCTGGAACCTGTCCAGGCCTTCGAGACCGAAGGGCTGATCGGTACGGGGGCAGCACCTGCCGTGCTTGCCTACCTCTTCCATCGCGTCGAGCAGCGGATGGACGGCCGCCCCACGCTCCTGATCATCGATGAGGGGTGGCTCGCGCTCGACGACGGCGGCTTTGCCAACCAGCTCCGCGAGTGGCTGAAGACGCTGAGGAAGAAGAACGCATCGGTCGTCTTCGCTACGCAATCGCTCTCCGACATCGATGGCAGCAGGATTGCTCCGGCGATCGTCGAGAGCTGCCCGACGCGGCTTTTTTTGCCCAATGAGCGCGCTATCGAGCCGCAGATCACCGAGATCTATCGCCGATTTGGTCTCAACGATCGCCAGATCGAGATCGTCGCGCGGGCGATGCCGAAGCGCGACTACTACTGCCAGTCGCGGCGAGGCAACCGCCTGTTCGAACTTGGCCTTGGCCCGATCGCGCTCGCTCTTTGCGCTGCTTCATCCAAGACGGATCAGGCAGCAATCGAGCGCATCATCACCGGGGCAGGTCGGTCGGGCTTTCTTGAAGCCCTGCTCAGCGACCGCGGTCTCTCCTGGGCAGCCGATCTCATTCCTCATCTCACCAATCTAACCGACCAATCCACAAAGGAGATTTTTCCATGATGTCCTCGTCTGTCCGTAGCCGTATCCGCCATGTGACGGCCGCCAGT
This sequence comes from Mesorhizobium sp. ArgA1, assembly GCF_053714375.1. Classification (NCBI taxonomy): domain Bacteria; kingdom Pseudomonadati; phylum Pseudomonadota; class Alphaproteobacteria; order Hyphomicrobiales; family Phyllobacteriaceae; genus Mesorhizobium; species Mesorhizobium sp. ArgA1. The sequence goes on along the minus strand of NZ_JBSKBQ010000012.1, from coordinate 119,502 downwards.
GCTCTCGCCGCCTTCGTCGCTCTGTCATCACAGCCGGCATCGGCGCTGATCGTGTTCGATCCCAGGAACTATGCCGAGAATCTGCTTTCAGCATCGCGTGCCCTCGAGCAGATCAACAACCAGATCACCTCGCTGCAGAACGAAGCGCAGATGCTGATCAATCAGGCGAAGAATCTCACCTCTCTCCCGACCTCATTGCTGGGCCAGATCGACGGCAATTTTTCCCGGATGAAGACCCTGCTCGGCGAAGCCGACCGACTTGCCTACGCCGTCCAGGACATCGAGAGCCAATTCAACTCGCAATATCAGAACTTCGGTTCGGATCTCACCAGCGAGGAACTGGTCGATGGGGCGCGAGAGCGGTGGCAAACTTCGGTTTCGGCCTTCGAACATTCATTGAAGGCCGGTGCCGTTGCAGTCGACAACATTGAAGGGACACGCGAGCAGGCAGGCGCAGCAGTCGATGCCAGCCAGTCGGCAGTGGGCATCCTTCAAGCGACGCAGGCCGGCAACCAACTTCTCGCCGTCCAGGCAAGACAGATGTCCGACCTTACCGCGATAATGGCCGCTCAGGGGCGAGCCGCTGTACTGGAGCAAGCGCGAAAAGCAGCAGCACAGCAACAGGCGCAAGAGCAGTTCAGCCGCTTCATGGCGGCCAGCAACTATAGCCCGTCCCCGGTCCGTATGTTCCACGACTGAGATCCTTTCCAAATGAATCCCAAGATCGCCGCCCGGATGATAGCCGTCCTTGCCCTCAGCGCCGTCATGATCGCCGCGTTCGTGACGCTGCGCGGCAACGGCTCGCAGGACGTGCCCTCCCCACGCTCCGCGCATTCGGGCGGCGAGCCGGACCGGATCGGACTTGCGCGCTGCCGGGCCATCGACATCGCGGCAGCCGACGACCCTGACTGTCGCAAGGCTTGGGCAGAAAACCGGCGTCGCTTCTTCGGCACGGACACGCCTGCGATGCCGGCACCGGAGCGTTTTCGCCCACCGGCAAGCGGACCGGTGTCGCCATGAACGCAAGCGTCATCGACCGCTTCCTTGAGACCTTCACCCGCTACATCGATTCCGGCTTTGGATTGCTCGGCGGCGAGGTGGCTTTTCTCACCTCAACACTAATTGCCATCGACATCACCATTGCCGGCCTGGCCTGGGCCTGGGGTGCTGACGAGGACGTGCTGCATCGGCTGGTGAAAAAGACGCTCTATATCGGCTTCTTCGCTTTCGTCATCGGCAACTTCAATCGGCTTGCGGGGATCGTCTTCGAGAGTTTTTCGGGGCTCGGCCTTAAGGCGGGAGGATCTGCGCTTTCAGGCTCTGCACTTCTGCAGCCGGGTCGAGTGGCACAGGTCGGCATCGATGCCGGCAATCCGATCCTGGAAGCCGCCAGTCAGTTGATGGGCTACGTCTCATTCTTCGAAAATTTCGTTCAGATCGCTGTTCTGATGATCGCCTGGGCGATCGTGCTGATCGCCTTCTTCATTCTCGCCGTCCAGATCTTCGTCACGCTGATCGAATTCAAGCTGACGACGCTCGCCGGCTTCATCCTGATCCCATTCGCGCTGTTCAACAAGACCGCCTTCCTCGCCGAAAAAGTGCTCGGCAATATCGTTGCGTCCGGCGTGAAGATCCTGGTGCTCGCCGTCATCGTTGGCATCGGCTCAGGCCTGTTTGGCGAGTTCACTCAAGGCTTTGGCGGAGAGCAACCCACGATCACGGATGCGCTGTCGCTGGTCCTTGGCGCTCTCTCGCTGATGGGGTTGTCGATCTTCGGTCCGGGCATCGCCACGGGCCTGGTCTCCGGCGCGCCGCAACTCGGTGCAGGCGCAGCTGTCGGAACGAGCCTGGCAGCAGGCGGTCTTGGTGCTGCCGGCTACATGGGAATGCGCGCCGGCTTGAGCGGTGCTGCAAGCGCCGTGGCGACTGGAGGGCATATGTCCGCTGCTGCGGCTCGTGGCGGCGCGCATCTGGCCGGCAGCGCCTCGACCGCCTATGGGCTAGCCGCGTCGACATCCGGGCAGAGCGGGGCGGGCGCCGTCGCCGCCGGCCTCGCAGGGTTGGCACGGGCCGGCGGAGGTGCCGCTGTCCAGCCTTTAAGGCAGGCCATGTCACGTTCCGCATCGGCACTGAACGACAGCAAGCAATCCGGCCGCTCTGCCGCCTGGACCGCTACCGGAGGACAGTCGCCAGCCGGCAGCGTTAGAGCTGCGAACGACCCGTCAATAGCTGGCCCATTCTCAACAGCAGCTGCAAACGCCGGGTCGCCGCCCGAATGGGCTAGCCGCATGAAGCGCGGTCAGACCATGAGCCATGGCGCGAGTGTGGCCGCGCATTCCGTCCGCTCCGGTGATCATGGTGGTGGCTCGATGAATGTTTCACTCAATCAGGACGATCGGCGATGAACCCTTTCAAACGACCCTCCGTTCGTTATGCCAAAACTCCGCAACCGGACACGCCATATCAGCGCGCCGCCCAGGCATGGGACGACCGCATCGGGTCGGCCCGTGTCCAGGCCAAAAACTGGCGGCTGATGGCATTCGCTTCGCTCACGCTGGCCGGCGGTTTTGCTTTCGCATTGGTCTGGCAATCGACGCGCGGCTCCGTTGTTCCCTGGGTGGTTCAGGTCGACAAGTTCGGCGAGGCGCAGGTGGTCGCTCCGGCAGTCGCCGACTTCCGACCGACCGACCCGCAGATTGCATGGCATCTCGCGCGCTTCATCGAAGAGGTGAGAAGCATCCCTGACGATCCGGTTATCGTCCGCCAGAACTGGCTGCGAGCTTATGATTATACGACAGACCGCGGCGCCCTGTCGCTCAACGACTACGCGCGGCTGAACGACCCTTTTGCAAAGGTCGGCAAGGTCCAGATCGCCGTCGACGTCTCCAGCGTCATCCGTGCATCGCCGGTTTCGTTCCGCATCGCCTGGACCGAGCGCCGCTACGAGAACGGCAGCCTGGCCAGCACCGAGCGCTGGACAGCGATCCTGACCATCGTCGTTCAACAACCCCATGATGCCGATCGGCTGAAGGACAACCCGCTCGGTGTCTACGTCAACGCCATCAACTGGTCGAAGGAGCTTTCATGATGCGTGCGGTAAAAACATGGATACCAACGAGACCGTCCGCACGCAGCATGAGAAGGGGTGGCGCTCTTGCCGTGGCGCTTCTGTCTGCCACCGCACTGGTCAGCTGTGCCTCGAAAAAATACATCCCGCCGGAGATCAACTATGACGATGCTGCACTCGCCGTGCGGAAGGTCGATCCGCCCGGTGCGGTGAAGGTGGTGGAATTGCCGAAACCGCTTCCGCTTCCGGGCCAGATGAAGGCGGTCGACGTCGGCAAGGCAAATGCGGAGGCAGCCGATCCGAAACAGCGCATTGCGAGCGCCAACGAAGCCGCACGAATGCAGCCTGTTCGCAACGGGTTCATCAACGCGATTCAGCTCTATCCCTGGAGCGAGGGCGCGCTCTACCAGGTCTATGCCGCACCGGGCCAGGTCACGGATATCGCCTTGCAACCCGGCGAGCAACTCGTCGGCTCCGGCCCCGTCGCAGCCGGCGATACGGTACGCTGGATCATCGGCGACACTGAGAGCGGGGCAGAGGACGGGCGACGCGTCCATATCCTGGTCAAACCGACGCGGCCCGACCTCCACACCAATCTCGTCATCAACAGCGATCGCCGCACCTATCATCTCGAGCTGCGTTCGACGGAAAAGACCTATATGGCCTCGGTGTCCTGGCAATATCCGCAAGACCAGTTGATTGCGTTGAGGCGCCAGAATGCGCAAGCCGCGGCCGCGCAGCCGGTCGCAGCCGGCGTCGACATACAGAAACTCAATTTCCGCTATCGTGTCGAGGGTGATGCCGCACCGTGGAGGCCGCTACGCGCTTTCGACGACGGCTCGAAGGTGTACATCGAGTTTCCGTCCGGCATCGGCCAGGGCGAATTGCCGCCGCTGTTCGTCATCGGCTCATCGGGCGGGTCAGAGCTCGTCAACTATCGCGCCCGCCAGAACTATTACGTTGTCGACCGGCTGTTTGCCGCGGCCGAGTTGCGGCTCGGCGATAAGACAAGCGAGAGGCGCGTGCGGATTGTGCGAACGGACGGGAGGCCGCAACGTAGCGCGGGAGTGTTCCGATGAGCGGCGATCCCGACCGCAACGCGAATGTAAGAGCCCAGATGCGCCTTCGCCCCGAACCCGCTGGCGTGACACGCTTGTCGCGCAAGGTGCTGATTGGGCTCGGCGGTGTCGCCAGCGTTGCGATCCTTGGCACCCTCATCTGGGCGCTCGATTCCAGACGGCGCGGCAACGAGCAGCAGTCCGAACTGTTCACCACCGAAAACCGCGCTACCGCCGACGGATTGCAGACGCTGCCGAAAGATTACTCCGGAATTCCCAAGCTCGGTCCCGCGCTACCTGGCGATCTCGGGCGCCCCATCTTGCGGGCTCAGGAACGCGGTCAAGCGGTTCCCGTACCGCAGATCCGGACACCGCGCGACGATCCGGAAGAACAGCGTCGCCTGGCCGAGACCGAGGCCGCACGTGTCGCGAAGCTCTTCACGGACAGCCACGCCAAGGCAAACCCTTCTCCCCAAGGCGCCGGTGTGGGAAAGCCGACTGGAGACACGGTTTCCGGTTTAACGTTGCCAACAGATACGCCAGCGCCGGATCGGGCCTCCGCTCAAAATGCGCAGGATCGCAAACTGGCCTTCGTCAATGCACGACCTGATCGCCGCACAACCAGTCCTGACCGGCTCGTCGCGAAGGCCTCCCCTTATATTGTGCAGGCCGGAACTGTCATTCCTGCCGCTCTCATCACCGGAATACGTTCCGACCTACCCGGTCAGATCACCGCTCAGGTAACCGAGAATATCTATGACAGTCCTTCAGGATCTCACCTGCTCATCCCTCAGGGTGCTCGGTTGATCGGCCAGTACGACAGCCAGGTCGCCTTCGGCCAGTCACGCGTGCTGCTGGTCTGGAACCGGCTCATCATGCCTTCTGGAAGTTCGATTTTGCTGGAGCGCCAGCAGGGCGCTGATGCTGAAGGGTTTTCGGGGTTGGAGGACGAGGTCGATCATCACTGGGGGCAGCTGCTCCGCGCTGCGGCACTCTCGACCCTGCTTGGCATCGGCACCGGCCTTGGTTCCGAAAGCGGTGAAAGCGACATCGTGAAAGCCATACGAGAGGGCACGCAGGATTCGGCCAGCAATATTGGTCAGCAGATCGTTGGTCGCCAGCTTGATGTCCAGCCGACGCTGACCGTCCGGCCGGGGTTCCCGGTTCGGGTTATCGTCAATCGCGATCTGGTCCTGGAGCCGTATGGCGTTGCTGACAAGGAGCCTTCATGAACAAGCTGAAACTCTCCGCCATTCCCGACGAGCGCCCGGTGAAGATTGCGATCGAGCTTCCCGCCGCTGTGCACCGCGATCTTGTTGCCTATGCTGATGTGCTTGGCCGTGAAACCGGCCAGGCCATTGCTGACCCAGCCAAATTGGTTGCGCCAATGTTGCAAAGGTTCATGGCTACGGATCGAGCATTTGGCCGAGCTCGACGAGGCTCTAAAAGCTAGTCGCCCCAGGCGTTGCCGCGCCGGAAATCCGCACGAACATCGTTCCGGGTCAGCCGCCACGCGAGCAACCAACTCCGGATCGCAGCCTGCGAATAGGACGCAGGCACCGAAAGTCCGGCATTCGCAAGGGCTGCATTGCATATGCGCACAGGTTCGTCGGTCTTTTGCGATCTGGCCGTATCGACCCCAGCAAGCGCATCTTCCAGATCCGCCAGGGTGCGACGTACGCGGGTCAGGAACCGGTCGCCGATGGCCGTCGGCTGGACCCCTCCGGGATGGCGCTTGAACAGAGCTACGCCCAGCCGCAACTCCAGATGTTTGATACGTCTGCTGAGCGCAGAATGATGCATTGCCAGCCGCCGCGATGCGCCGAGGAAGCTGCCTTCCTCGGCGGCGATCAGTGCGCAGTGAAGCGTGGTCAGCTGAAGAGAGCGCCACGTTGCGCTTCGTTGGGGCGTAGTCGGTGGCGCGCCGGTCATCATGTCGATTTGGTGCCGGTGGTCCGGGTTTCGCGAAGCCTCTGGAGCGTGCGTTCGTCGAAGGTTGCGGTCACCGCGACAGTCTCCTCGCCGCCGATCATCCTAGGCAGTCCGAGCGGCGTTACCCTGAAGTGCAACTGAACAAGGCGCAGCAGCCAAAGCGGGTTCATCTCGATGATGATCGTATCCACACCGCCGTTCAGCCCCCACTCGACGATGCCGGACAAAAGGGCATTCGCCACCGGACTGAGCATTCGTCCGCGTTCGCGATGCTCGGGCTCAACGCAATAGCGCGTCCATTCCCAGATGTTTTCTCCGACGGGACGAGTACCTTCGCAAAGGTCTGACAAGACATTCGACAGCAGGTGTGGGCGCGTTGAGGGCAGCAATCTCTGATACCCCACAACGCGGCTCTCACTAATAAAAAGCATATGGACTGCATGTTCATCGTCGAAGCGGTCGATCTCTCGGCTGTCTTCGCGGTGCAGATCAGTCCAGCCCTTTTCCTCGACAAACACCTTGTGGCGAAGGCGGAAAGCTTGATCCAACTCGTCCCGATATTCATCAGCATTCTGTGCGGTAATGATAAGAAGCATCTCAGTTGTCCTCCGTCTTTCGAGGTCAACCAATGATGCTTCTCGTGAGACGACGGCATCACGCAATAGCGTGAGGTCTGGCAGTCGAGCCAAAGCCGGTGCCGTCTCGATCAAAGGCCAGGGTTGTGAAGGGTCAACTCGTCTGCTGGACGGAGCGGTCATTCATCCTGCATACAGCAGGTTCCATTCCGAACGCAGCATACCCATGATTGCCGTATCCCACCGTTCGTCCGCCACCTTTGCGGAGGACCGCCTTATGCCCTCCTGGACAAAACCAAGTCTGGAGTAGGTGCGAATTGCAGCCTCGTTCCAACAGTAGACGTTGAGTTCCACGCGCTCGATCAATGCCTGAGCAAAGGCTTCAGCCAGAACTGTTCGGAGCATGGGAATCGCAAGTCCTTGGCCCCGCATATGCGGAGCGATTGCCACCCTTCGAACGCGCGCTACACCATTTCGCCAGTCGAAAACGAGTTGCGCATGCCCGACGAGATCTCCTGCTTCATCCTCCGCCATCCAGCACAACCGTCCAGGATGCGACCCGTGGCCGTCTTCCAGCATGGATGCAAGCTGCGCGGGATCGAGGGGATAGGTCAGGTCCGGCCCACCCCACTGGACGAGATCCTTCTCGTTAAGGAACCAGCCAGACAGCGTTGCAAAATGTTGCGCCGCAAATGGAACGAGAGTCGGCATGGAGATGGGTCACTTTTCCTGCGGTGTAAGCCGTGAAACAACTGGTAGGTCGCCCTCGTGATGCGGGGACCCGTGAGACTAAGCGATCAGGCCGAGGCGGAAAGCTTCCGCGACAGCATGTACGGTGTTTGTTACGCTGAGCCTCTCGCGTACCGATCGCAGATGAGTATCTGCGGTGTTGCGACTGATGTTGAGGCGATCAGCAATTTCATTAACGGTGAGTCCTTCGGAGGCCCAGCGCAAAACGTCCCGCTGCCGCGGAGATAGGTGAACGGTTTTCAGGTTCCGTTTTCCATCGGCGAGCATAGTCGCGCAGCCGAAAGCGCAGGCGGCGCCGAACTGAAAGGCGAGGAGACGGTGCGGGTCTGGATCGAGCTTTTCTCCTGCAATGGAAAACCCGACCGCTCGCCCTTCCAAAGTCGCGAATGGGATCGTCAAACCTTCAGATAGCCCAAACTCGGTGGCTTCATCCATTATTCGTCGGCCGTAAGGACCCACCCTGCACAAATGATCAATCTCACTCCAGAGGAAGGGAACGGTGCCACTGTTCACAAGTCGGATGGTTGGATCACGATAAAGATAGCCTTTTGAAAAATAACGTTCCGACCATTGTTCTGGCCAGGCGTCGAGTAGCACATGTGAAATCTGCTCGCGTCTCAAGGCATGAGGCGGAGGAATCAGTCCTGCCAGCAAATTCGTAGCGCCAAACAGTCCGGCGTAGCGAAGTAATTGCCGGCAGATTTCCTGTTGGGTTGAGCTCTTCCGAATCTGATTCAGAAAGTCGAGCGTGTCGTCTAGTCGCCTACGCCAAACGGCCATTGTGGTCATGTTGTGCTGAGAGTCTGTGAATTGACAGAGATTGCCCGCGGGGATGATCTGATCGGGCTATTGAGCGCCTCCGTTGCTTCATTCGGCTCCAGTGACCGGAGCTTTTGCCGCCGAAAATCTCCTGGCTCCCTAGGCGGATCGGCAGGGGAAGTCATTCGAGATGCAGTTGCCGAATTCCCGCGGTTTCTCCACCATCCACAGGAATGACGGCACCATTGATGAATGATGAATTGCTGGAAAGCAGCCAGCCGACCACCTCGGCGACTTCGCGCGGATCCGCGATCCGTTCCACGGGTATGGTTCGAAGCAAGGCGTTGAGAATGGTCGGATTGGCCATCGTCGATGCCATCATCCTGGTATTGATCTGGCCAGGACAGATGACGTTGAAGCGCACATCCTTGCCGTGCTCAAGAGCGAGCGCCTCGGTCAGGCCTATGAGTGCGGCCTTGCTCGCGCAATAGGCAGCCATACCCTCGGCGCCTGTCATTCCAGCGACGGACGAAACGGTCACCACGGATCCTTTGGACCTGATCAGGCCGGGCAAGCTCAACCGCGTGAACAGATAAACACTTCGGGTATTGACTGCGAAAATCCTGTCCCATTCCTCCGCCGTCGTATCGATGAAGGCGCGCCGCATCGACATGCCCGCATTGTTGACGAGGCCGGCGATCTGTCCGTCGCCTAGCGTCAGTGCCAGATCAACCGCCGCTTTGCAGTCGGCCTCGTCGCTGACATCTGCCCGGCAGAAGGTAACTCTCGAGAAAGCGCCTGCTATCTCCGAACCCTTTTTCGCGTCACGACCGACACAAAGGACCTTGGCGCGCTTTGATGCCAGATGCTCGACGCATGCGGCACCAATTCCATGGGTACCGCCGGTTACGATGTAAATTCCCGTCATCGCCATGCTCCTGCGCCATTGATGTCTTCGGTCACTACCTGTTTCATCGCGTGGATAGTTTGCTGGATGTCGTCCTCGTCATGCGCTGCTGAAATCATGAAGGTCCCGCGAGCAAAGGACCAGATGCCGTGGTTGAGCAGGGCGCGATGAATGCGCGCCAGCAGGTCCTTGTTATGCGACAGGACATCTCGATAGGTTCTGGGAATTGTCGGAGACCCATAGACACTGACGACGGCGCCGGGCCCGCCTGCGGATAACGGAGTTCCTGTCTCCCGGAAGACCTGGTTGAAGCCGGCGATAAGCTCTTTACCCAACCGCTTGATGTGTTTCAGAACCGCCTGGTCGTCACGCTTCAATTCGCGCAATACAGCAAGCGCGCCCGCGCAAGATAAGGCGCCGGAATTATAGGTTCCCAAATGCGAAACGGCATTGTCGACCAGGAGCGACATGATATTGTCGCGGCCGCCAAAACCTGCAATCGGCAAGCCGCCGGCAAACGCCTTGCCGAATATGCAGAGATCGGGGACGGTCGCGTAGAGTTCCTGTCCTCCACCGAGCGCCATCCTGAAGCCGCTGACCACCTCGTCGAAGATCAGGACCGAGCCGTAGGCTGACGCTAGAGCCCGGAGCTTTTCCAGAAAGCCTGGTGCGACTTCCAGAAATCCGTTGTTCGTCGGGTACGGCTCGAGAATGATCGCTGCGATATCGTAGCCATGCCGTGACATGATCTGGTCAATCCCCGTGAAGTCGTTCCATGTTGCGACGACAATGTCGTCGATCACGCTCTTGGGTTGGCCCGGCGTCATCGGCACGGGTTTCGGATGGCTGGCGAGCCCCATATGTGCCACCGGCTTGACGCTTACGAAGACATTGTCCGCCCAGCCATGAAAATGGCCTTCGAATTTCAGGATTTTGTCGCGGCCTGTAAATGCACGTGCCAGTCGCAGCGCCGACTGCACGGCCTCGGTTCCCGAATTCGTGAACCTGACCTTGTCGACACAAGGGAATGAGCCGACGACTTCTTCCGCGAGCAGCAACTCGCTCTCGCACGCCGCGCCGAACATGATGCCGGTTTCAAGCGATTGGGCGATTGCCTCTGAGAGCACTCGCGGGGCATGGCCGAGGATCAAGGGGCCGAACGCGAGCATGTAGTCGATGTAGCGTTTGCCGTCGGCATCCTCCACATGCGCGCCTTTGCCCTTGGTAATGAAGAGATCGCGGTGCTCGTAGCGACCGCCGCTTCCCATTCCTCCGGCAAGCACGTTGGCCAATCTCGCTGTCAAGCCGGCAGATCGATCCTGCTCGCCTGAATCCCCGGTTTCGTTGCGCATTGGCTTGAAATCCCTCCGTTGGCGGCGCGGCGCGCAATTTGCGAATCCGCTTCTTGTAATCTACAATCTATAAGTTATAAGTGCGAAGTCATAAGTGCAAGCGGATACAACCGTTGCGCTGTCGGAAATCCGGGGAACCCGAGGGCATGAGCAACATTCATCGCGCAGCCGAGATCCAGCTGCACCTGCACTCGCAGACCAACCCGCGCGTTCATGAAACCGAGGGGCCGCTGATGGTTGTGGAGGGCCGCGGCGCTACCGTGGTCGATGATTCCGGTCGCCGCTACATCGAAGGCATGTCGGGGCTTTGGTGCGCCTCACTCGGATTTTCCAATGAGCGACTTGCGAGCGCCGCATACAACCAGATGCGCACGCTTGGCGCCTATCACACTGCCAATCACCGCTCGAATGAGCCGGTCGCGGAGTTGGTGAGACTGATCGAGGAAATCTCGCCAATCCCGTCCTGCAAGATCTACCTGGCCAGTACCGGGTCCGAGGCGACGGACTCCATGATCAAGCTGGCTTGGTATTTCAACTGCGCCCGAGGCAAGCCGGAAAAGCGCAAGATCATCAGCCGGCAAGGAGCCTATCACGGGAGTACCGTGATGGCGGCAGCGCTGTGCGGATTGCCCAACATGCACCAGGCATTCAACCTGCCGACTGGGGATGTCCTCTACGCAAGGCGACCCCATTATTTCCGGGAGGCGGAACCGAACGAATCCGTGGCTGCATTTGGTGCGAGGCTCGCCCGCGAACTGGAAGCGATGATCCTCGCGGAAGGCGCCGACAATATCGCAGCGATGATTGCCGAGCCGGTGATGGGGGCCGGAGGCGTCTTTATCCCGCCAGAGAACTACTTCCCGCTGATTCAGGAGGTGCTCGCCCGGTACGACATTCTGCTACTGGCCGACGAGATCATCTGCGGCTTTGGCCGCACGGGAAACTGGTTTGGATCCGAAACCTTCAAGATCAAACCGGATATGGTGTCGATAGCCAAGGGCCTCTCGGCAGGGCATATGCCGATTGCCGGCGTCATAATATCAGACAGGATATACCAAGCCATTGCCGACCAGGCCGCATCGATCGGGGTGTTTGGCCATGGCTTCACCTATTCGGGTCATCCTGTGACGTCCGCCGTCGCTGTGGAGGCGATCAGGATCTACCAGGAAATCGATATCGTGGGGCTGGCACGTAGCGCCGGATCACACCTGCTTTCGTCGCTTCGGCAGAGATTTTCCGATCATGAATTTGTCGGCGACATCCGTGGTGTAGGCCTGCTCGGCGGAATCGAGATCGTCGCCGATCGGAAAGACAACATTGCGTTCGCACCTGAAGAGCGCATCGGTGCGAAAATCGAGATGGCATGCCGACGGCGCGGCGCGCTCGTCAGGAACATGGGCGACACGATCGCCTTCTGCCCCCCATTCCAGATCAGTGAAACGGAGACGGAACAGCTGGTGGAGATCGTCCATCAAGCGCTCGAAGACGTCCTCGGCCAGCAATCAATAAGAACGTCACGTTAAGTGCGGAACTGGGAACGGCATTCATGCTTCAGCGTATCAGCGAGAGTGACACGGACGGTGCACTTCCCTCTCAGGCGGAGGTCGTTGTTCGCTTCGAGAATGTGTCGAAGACCTATGACCAGGACAACGTCGTCATCAGCGGTCTGACCCTCGACATCGTTCGAGGTGAGTTTCTGACCCTGCTTGGTCCATCCGGATCGGGCAAGTCGACATCGCTGATGATGCTCGCGGGCTTCGAGGCTCCGAGTGCCGGTCGGATCTATCTCAATGGCCGGCCGATCGAAAATCTTCCGGCCCACAAGCGGAACATCGGAATGGTGTTCCAGAACTATGCCCTCTTTCCACACATGACTGTCGCAGAAAACCTCGCCTACCCGTTGCGGGTAAGGAGGCTGACGAAGGCTGTCATCGCCCAGCGCGTGAACCGCGCTCTCGATATGGTGCAGATGCGTGAGTTCGCTGCAAGAAAACCCACGCTTCTGTCGGGTGGACAGCAGCAGCGCGTGGCGCTAGCGCGCGCCATCGTTTTCCAGCCGGAACTTATCCTGATGGACGAGCCGCTGGGTGCGCTGGACAAGAGGCTCCGCGAAGACCTGCAGCTCGAAATCAAGCACCTGCATCAGGAGCTTGGCGTGACTGTCGTTTATGTAACCCATGACCAGTCCGAAGCGCTCACCATGTCGGACCGCATCGCGATCTTCAACGGCGGGCGCATTGAGCAACTCGACAAGCCAGGCGCGCTTTACGATGCGCCGCAGACACGCTTCGTGGCCGGCTTCATCGGCGACAACAACGCCATTGAAGGTGAGGTCGTCGCTGTCAGAGATGGGTTGGCGACGCTCATCATCGATCACGGAATAAGCACACAAGCGCGCGCGACCAACGGCCTTTACAAGGGCCAGCGAGCTATCATCTCAATTCGACCCGAGAAGATCTCTCTCCGCGCCGCGGGAAACAGCTCCGCCGCACAGCTGACTGCCTCCATCCGCGATCGGATCTATCTCGGAGATCACTTCCAATTTCACGCCCAGACCGATGCCGGCACCCGGCTGCTGGTCAAGCAACTAAACGTTGCCGAGGGGCTCGGCCTGAATCCCGGTGACCGGTGTGAACTCACCTGGGCTGCCGAAGACTGCATCGCCTTTTGCGCATGAGCAGAGGACAAAATGCCGAGCAACAATAATCTGATGGAGACAGACCTTGTCGGCCTTGCCGCGCTGGTTGCCGCCAAGGATGTTACGCCATCCGAACTGGCCGAAACCGCCCAGGCGCGGATCGATCTTGTCAACCCGCTCATCAACGCGGTGATACGCCCGATCGACCCGGCGCAGGATCTCGCGAACCTGGCGGGCCTTGGCGCGCCGCCTTTGTCGGGGGCCCCGTTCCTCATCAAGGATCTGGCGATCAATTATGCGGGTCTTCCGACCAGTGCCGGCAGCCCTCTGCTGATCGACAGGCCCGTGCCGCATGACAGCGAGCTCATGGCGCGCTACCGGAAATCCGGCCTGGTAACGCTAGGAAAAACCAATACCTGCGAATTCGGCACGCTCGGGACGACTGAGCCGAAATTATTCCGCCCCACACGCAACCCCTGGGACACACGACGGTCCAGTGGCGGTTCCAGCGGCGGATCGGCGGCCGCTGTCGCCGCCCGGATGGTCCCGGCGGCACATGCCAATGACGGGGCAGGATCCATACGCATTCCCGCTTCCTGTTGTGGCGTTTTTGGTTTGAAACCCAGCAAGGGACGGATCACCCACGGACCCGACTTCGGAGAGGGCAGCGTCGCCGGTATCGGCGTGGAACATGCGGTCACGATATCGGTCAGAGACAGCGCGGCATTACTGGACCTGACAGCTGGCGGAATGCCGGGCGATCCCTACTACGCCCCGGTGCAGCGCTCCAGTTTCACCGAGCAGGTGAGGCGCCGCCCGCGACGCCTGCGGATCGCGTGTGCTGATGTCTCGATGTTTGGAACGCCCGTTGACCCAAGCTGCAAGGAGGCCGTTCACGAGGCGGCGCGTCTGCTGGAAGATCTTGGCCATCAGGTTGAGTTCGACGCGCCGGATTTCTCGTTTGCACAATATGAGGAAGTGTATCGGCGGCTCTGGACGCTGACGGCGACCCGTACGCTGTCATTGCTGTCGCAGCGCACGGGTACCGCCGTCAACACAGCAGTCGAACGATCCGAGCCCTTCAATCGCTACCTTTTCGAGAAGGGCATCAGGGTCACCGCTGCGCAATATCTGACGGACATCGTGTTCTTCAATGGCTTCGCGCGCAGGATCGCCGAGTTTCATAGCCGATATGATCTCTGGCTGACTCCGACCCTTGGCTCGCCGCCACCGCTTCTCGGCCATTTTGATGCGGGCGTACATGGCGGAGACGAGGTCATGGACCGCTTCATCGAATTCCTCGCCTTCACGACATTCGCCAACATGACCGGGCAGCCGGCCATGAGCGTTCCGCTTCACTGGAATGCCGAGAACCTGCCGGTCGGCACGCAATTCACGGCGCGCTACGGCGAGGAAGGACTGCTTTTCAACCTGGCGCGACAACTCGAGGAGGCGAGACCGTGGGCCGATAGGAAGCCCGACCTGAAATCGTGATCCAACAAAAACATCAAATCAAAGGGAACTGAAACATGCGAACGAACCCCATTTCCACCTTGCTGTCCGCAGCGGCCATCCTGATCGCTGCGCAAGTCGCCCATGCCAGCGACATCACATTGGTCGGCGCATGCGGCGTACTGCAGGATGCCGAGCGTGCGGTCTTCTTCGAACCGTTTGCCAAGGAGGTTGGCATCAGTTTCTCGGAGGATTCTTACGCCGGCGAGCAGGCCAAGATCCGTGCCATGGTACTGTCCAAGAACGTAACCTGGGACGTGGTCCAGCTGGATCACGCCGAGATGATAGTCGGCTGCGACGAAGGCCTCTATCAGAAGCTCGACTGGTCCACGATCGGCAACACCGAGGATTTCCTGCCCCAGGCGGTACAGCCGTGTGGCGTCGGTGCTTTCGCATGGTCGTTTGTCTTTGCCTATGATCAGGATCGCATCGCCGATGGCCCGAAGAACTGGGTCGATTTCTGGAACCTGAAGAAGTGGCCGGGCAAGCGCGGTATGAGAGCGTCCGCGCGCTTGACCCTTGAAGCCGCACTGCTGGCCGATGGCGTCAAGAACGAGGACCTCTACAAGGTGCTGGCCACTGACGAAGGTGTGGCGCGTGCGTTCAAGAAGCTCGATGAGATCAAGCCGCAGATCGTCTGGTGGTCGACCGGTGCCGAGCCCATCGAGCGGCTTGCAGCTGGCGACGTCGCGGTAACGACGGCGTTCAACGGTCGCGTGACAACGGCAAACCAGAACGGCCGGCACTTCGCGCTTGTATGGGACGGGCAGATGTATGGCCAGGACTATTGGGGCATCGTGTCGGGCTCCCCTCACAAGGATCTGGCGGAAAAGTTTCTCACATTTGCGAGCCAGCCGGAAATCCAGTCGAAGCTTCCCGAGAAGATCGCCTACGGCATCATGAACAAGAAGGCGATCGCGATGGTCTCTCCGAAGGCCGCCGAGGCCATGCCGACTGCACCGCAGAACCTGAAGAATGCGATCCCCTTCGACGCTGCGTTCTGGGCGGAAAATGATGCGGATCTGACAGCCAGGTTCGAAGCCTGGCGTGCGCGATAACCGGCAGGTAACCAGGCCCCGGGTGGTCTCCACCTTCCGGGGCCGGGATTTCAATTCAGCGATCGATTGGATCGGCCAGTGAACGAATTTCATGTACCGGAGCAAGCTATCAGGCGCGCGAAACTGACGAGCTCGCCGATCCTGCTGTCCGCGCCACTCGTTGTCTTCCTCACCGTTTTCTTTTTCTCTCCGCTGGTGGTCATGCTGAGCTATTCGGTGCGCAACGGCGAAGTGCCCTCGGTGCTGCCGCATCTCAGCGAAGCGATAACGACCTGGGACGGGCAGGGGCTTCCGCCCGACGCCGTGTTTTCGGCACTGGCCCTCGACCTGAGGTCGAATAAGGATTCCATGGCACTTGGGGAGGCGGCGCGGCGGCTGGATTTCGAGGGGCCTGGCTATCGTGCGCTGCTTTTCAAGACTGCGCGTCGATTGCAAGCTGATCGGACCAGCACATCTGCCCGAGACGAACTGACCAAGATCGACGCTCGCTGGGCGAACCCTCGCTACTGGTTGGCCTTGAACCGGGCGACGGCTCGTCTGACACCGGCTTTTTTTCTCGCTGCGTTCGACCTCAAGATAGACGATTTCGGCCATATTGTCCGCGTCGAGGAGGATCGACGCGTCTATCTCGATACGTTCTTACGCACATTTCAGATCGGCGGCACTGTCACGCTGCTTTGCCTGGTCCTTGGCTATCCAATTGCCTTTGCGATCACCGTCCTGCCGCGTCGACTTGCAGCGGCTCTGACCTTCAGCGTCATCCTGCCCTTCTGGACATCGTTGCTGGTTCGCACCAGCGCCTGGATCGTGGTCCTGTCGAAGGACGGCGTGGTCAACAGCTTTCTCACCCGGCTGGGCCTGATCGGCGAACCGCTGCAGCTGATTTTCAACCGCACCGGCCTCTATATCGTGATGGTTCATATTTTGCTGCCCTTCATGGTTCTCCCGATCCGCAGCGTCATGAAGGGTATTTCACCGAACTACATGAAGGCGTCGGCGTCGCTTGGAGCTCATCCTTTCCTCGGATTTTTCAAGGTCTATCTGCCCCTGACCTTGCCAGGTGTGGGCGCCGGCTGCCTGATGACCTTTATCATCGCCATCGGCTACTACATCACTCCTGCGCTTGTTGGTGGAGCAGGCGACAATATGATCAGCTTCTTTATCGCCTTCCACACCAACAGCGTCATCAACTGGGGCATGGCCGCGGCCCTCGGCGTGGTTCTGCTTTCAGCCGTGTTGCTTATCTTCGGCACTTTCGGCCGGCTCCTCGGATTCTCGCGGATAGTAGCTTTGAAATGAAGAGGCTCCCGTGAAAACCAATCGGATCGTAACGGCTTACTCCTGCATCATGATGCTGTTCCTGCTGGGGCCGCTGCTGGCGTTCCTGCCAATCTCGTTCAGCTCCGCGAGTTTCCTGTCCTATCCGCTGCCGGGATATTCGCTGCAGTGGTACGAGAAGGTTTTGCAGCCAGTACCTTGGATGTTCGCGCTCAAGAACAGCCTGATCGTCGGCAGTCTCTCCACCGCCCTGGCAACGGTGCTGGGCACGGCTGCCGCCTTCGGCCTCACCCGGAAGAACTTCCGTGGCTCGAGCCTCGTGCTGGCGCTGATTGTTTCACCAATGATTGTGCCCGTCGTCGTAACAGCGGTGGGCACATACTTCATGTTCGCGAAGCTCGGGCTGGTAGCGACCTTCTCAGGCCTCGTCATCGCCCACACTGTGCTCGGCGTGCCTTTCGTCGTGATCACGGTCTCCTCGACCCTGCAGACCTTCGACAACAGGTTGCTGCAGGCAGCCTCCGGCCTTGGCGCATCGCCGATCCATGCGTTCTTTACGATCGTCTTGCCGCTTATCGCAAACGGTGTCATCGCCGGGGCGATCTTCGCTTTCGTCACGTCTTTCGACGACGTCGTCGTGGCGATCTTTATCGGTGGGCCGCAACAGAAAACTTTGCCGCGCCAGATGTTCGAAGGCATCAAGGACAATATCGATCCGTCCATCTTGGCGATGTCGGCGATTCTGCTGCTGGTAACGATCTTGCTGATGGTCTTCCTGGGTGTGCTTCGCCGCCGCTAACAGCATGTGCGCGAGATAATCCGGGATTTCACGGCAACCTATAACTTATGGATTGACATTGCCGCTGGTCCTGAAATGTGATCCGGACCAGGAGCAATCAGAAATCGGAGTACCAATGTCCAAGGCTGCATCCATGATTGCCGTGCCGACCTCGCCTGTAACCCGGCTGGAGCAGGGCAGTCTTTCTGTACGATGCTATGTGGCCCTACGGCAGTCTCTCATGGAAGGCCGTTTCCGGCCGGGCGAGCGACTGGTCGTGCAGGACCTGGCGCAGATGATGGGGGCAAGCGCCACTCCGGTCCGCGAGGCCTGTATCCGGCTGGTCAGCGAACAGGCGCTTGAACTTCGGTCAGGGCGCTTCGTCACGGTTCCCGATCTGACAGTCACACGACTTACCGAGCTGATGACAATAAGGATTGCGCTGGAAGGCCTCGCAGCAGAACTGGCTGCGAGCCGTATCAGCCAGGAACGCATAGACGAGCTTCGCAAGATCAACGAGAAATATGTATCTGCCGAGAAAGGAAAAAATACCGAGGTCGCGATCACGGCAAACAGGCAGTTTCATTTCGGAGCCTGTGAGGCGTCGGGGCTGCGCATGCTGTTTGCTCAGATCGAAACGCTATGGGTCTCGATGGGCCCGATCCACTCGATCTACTATGGCGGTATGCCGCTGATCCATTTTGGTGGGGAAGAACATATCAATGTCCTGCGAGCTTTTGCCGACCGCGACGGCGCCGCCGCTCGCGAGGCGCTTCAGCGCGATATCAAATTGGGCGCGGAGAACATTCTCAGCTTCATCCAACGCGATGGTGCGTGACGTCGCCGACGTAATCTTGGCCTTCGAAAATGGGCGCCTCGGTCGACGCCCATTTCTGTTCAACGAAGGGCTTCGAAGATTTTCGTGGCGGAAATCTCATATTTGTCCATGAGATAGGCTGGAGAGCCGTATTCCACAAAGGCGTCAGGCAGGCCGATACGCTGCAGTTTCCTCACTATGCCGGCGTCGAACAAGCATTCTGCGACCTGCGTGGCAAGTCCGCCCGCTTTCACGTGATTCTCCACCGTTGCCAGTTGACCGAAAGACTTGGCGAATTGGGTCACTGCAGAGCAATCAAATGGCTTCAATGTCGGGACGTGCAGGACGGCGACGGACTTGCCGGCCGCGTCAAGCCGGGCAGCGGCATCGAGTGCATGCGCTGTGGAAATACCGGTGCTAATGATGCCGATATCCGTCCCGGTCTTGACGATCTGCGCCTTTCCCGTCTTGAAGCTGTAATCTGCGGGGAGGGCCATCGGCACGTTGCCGCGTTGAAGCCGGACGTAGACAGTGCCCGGCGTATCATAGGCGGCCTTCACCACGTCCATGATTTCCGCCGCGTCGCAAGGATCGATAACGGTCAGGCCGGGAATTGCCCGCATCAAGGCGGAATCCTCGATCGCCTGATGCGAGGCGCCATAGGACGTCGTCAGCCCAGGCAACGCGCCGAAGATCTTGACGTTGAGATCGCTGTGCGCGCAGGCGACCGCGATGAAGTCATAAGCACGTCGCGTGGCGAAGACCCCATAGGTGGTGACGAACGGCGTCTTGCCCGCCTTGGCCATACCGGCAGCGACCGCTATCAGATTCTGTTCGGCCATGCCGACGTTGAAATATCGGTCCGGATAGGCCGCGGCGAACGGCATGATATCGGTGTATTTCCCAAGATCGGCGGTCAGCCCGACGATATCGTCGTGATCAGAGGCGAGTTTTACCAAGGCCGCGCCGAACGGAGCCTGGATGCTACGCTTGCCGCTATCCGCTTGAGGATTCCTGTCTGAATTAAGCATTTTGCTCCTCCAGTTCGCGGGTTAGCAGATCCCATTCATCCTGTTCGACGCGGATAAAATGCGCCTTTTCACGTGCTTCGAGCGTCGGCAGTCCCTTGCCGGGCTTCGTTCTCAGGATCACTGCCTTGGGAGCCTGATTCATGGCGCGCGCCCAGATGAGGGCGTCGACAATCTGGGCCATGTCGTTGCCATCGATCTCGACAACGTCCCAGCCAAATGCCTGCCATTTCTGGGCAATGGGCTCGATATTCATCACGATGGCCCCGTCGGCCTGGATGCCATTGCAATCCACCAGGGCAACGAGATTGTCGAGCTTGAAAGCCGAGCCTGACATCGCCGCTTCCCACGTCGATCCTTCCTGGACCTCTCCGTCCGAGATCTCGACGAAGGTGCGTGCGGATCGACCGTCGAGCTTGTGAGCCAACGCAATGCCCACGGCAACGCCTAGACCCTGCCCCAGGGAGCCGCCGGTCATTTCGACACCCGGAACGGCGTCGAAGGTCGTCATGTCTATCTGACCACCATCGGCGCCGTACGTGGGAAGGATAGCGCGATCGATGAGGCCGATTTCCGCGAAAGCTGCCCAAAGCGCAATCGCATAATGGCCCGTCGAGACCAGGAACCGGTCGCGATCCGAGTCGGTCATGTCTTGTGGGTCATAACGGAGCTCATGAAAATACATGGCCGCAAATAGTTCGGCGATCCCAAGCCCTTGGCCGAGATAGCCCTGGCCCTTCCCCCGCGCTTGAACAAGCATGTTCTTTTTGAGCTGAATCGCTCTCTGCTGCAGCAGCGCGATAGCCGCGCCGTCAGGTGGTGTTCGATTTCCTGTCATGGACGCCTCCGGTTTGCGATGTGCCTTCTTGCATCTTATAAATTATAAATCAACTCTTGCATCTTATAGATTATGGATCTATCCAATAGGACAGTCGATGCCAGAGGTGTGCGGAACCGCCCTTGAAGCTTGAGGAGGTGTCCCGCCAACGAGCAGGTGCGGGGTCACTCTCGCTGCGCCCCGGAAGGCGTTCGGCGGCGGGGGCGACGCAGCTTGCTCGCGAGTTGCTTACTGCATTGAAGTGAGGCGCTAGATGACTTGGGCAACTGACAGTATCGCCGAGATGATGGCGGCCCCTCGCGAAGGGCGTGAAAGCGTCCTTTCGGTCGACCTAACGCCGATTCACTTTGGGCTTGGGGCGCTAAGCGAACTCGATCACGTCCTTCGCCCGATGGCAGTGAGACAGGTGGCGGTGCTGGCGGACCCAGCTATGGCTTCGACGCCATCGTTGGAGCAGGTGTTTTTGCAGATCCGGAACGCGGGAGCGTCGTTTTCGCTGTTCCAGGACATCCGGTGCGAGCCCAATTGCTCCAGCGTCGAGCTTGCTCAGGCCTTCCTTCAAGCCTCCGGCGCGGAGGCAATTGTTGTGCTCGGAGGCGGCTCAGCCATCGATACCGCGAAACTCGCCAATCTCCTGGCAAGCGACGGCGGGCAACTTCACGACTACTTGCGACCGCCCGTCGGACTTGGTCGACTCCCCATAAGGAGGTTGCTTCCGATCATCGCTCTACCGACGACAGCGGGGTCGGCATCTGAGGCCTCGTCTGTTGCTGTGGTAGATGTCGAGAGCCTGAACTTGAAGGTCGGAGTGACGCATCGTTCCATGCGCCCAGTCGCGGCAATCCTCGATCCGTTTCTGACCTTGAGCGCCCCGAAGTATGTTACGGCCGCTTGTGGGCTTGACCTGGTATGCCATGCGCTAGAGAGTCTCACAGCACGCCCGATGACATCTCGACCGCGGGTCCGGCCTGAGCGTCGCTCGACCTACCAAGGGCGCAGTTCACTGACCGATGACTGGGCACTTAAAGCGATCGATCTCGGTTCCAACTACCTGCCACGGGCAGTAAATGATGGAACCGACCTCGAGGCTCGTACAGCGATGATGCTTTGCACGATGCTGGCGGGCGTGGGCTACGGTTCAGCCGGCGTGCACATTGCCCATGCCTGCTCGTATCCGATCGCGACACAAACCAAGGTGTACAAATCACCAGACTATCCGTCAGACCATCCGTTCGTCCCACATGGATTTGCAGTTGCCATGACGGCACCGGCCGTGTTCCGTTTTACCTTCGATTCCGCGCCAGACAGACATCTGCATGCCGCCAGTGTCTTGTCGGGGGCGGATACGTCCGACGATGGACGGGAGGCGTTGCCGAGAGCTATTACCGAGTTCATGCAGAAGGTGTCAGCCCCGGCCGGGCTCGAACACGTCGGCTATGGCGCGGCCGATCTTGGCGGATTGGTTGCTGGCGCAGCCGATCAGGCGAGATTGCTTGAACTCAGTCCTAAGCCAGTTGGCCGTTCCGATCTTTTGGAAATCTTCCGGACGTCGATGCGAAACTGGTGATGAACCCGGGCAGTCGCGAAAACGAGAGCTTGTCGATTCGGCCTCATGTCTCAGCCAGTCCCCTTGTATGTCGACTGTTGCAGCCGGTCGCTGCGACATTGGCGCTTATAACGGCAGTCGTATCTGTTCTAGTGACTTACAAAGTTAGCGGGTCGTGGTTTGGAGTGGTAAGCGTAGTTTCACTTAGAGAGTATGGTGGGACGACGTTTGAGGACGTTGGAAATTTCGAACTTTGGCGGCTGGCTTCCGCGCAGCTGATTCACGTCAAACTGCTACATATGCTGCTTAACGTGATCTGCCTCGTCCTAATTGCGAGCCAGGTAGAGAGACGAGTTGGAGGCATAACGACGCTTCTGATCTGGTTGCTGGCCGGAGGACTTGCCACACTATTGAGCACTATTGGCATAGAAGAGCGGTGGAACGTCGGGTCTGGCGCATCTCAGGCGAATTTCGCATTTGCCGGTTGCGCGATTGTTTTCGCTTTCTCCTCATCAACCCGCCGAGTGCTGACCGCCTCGTTGATTGCGCTCGTCGTGGTTCCGGGAATTGCGTTGGATCTTTTCCATGCCGGCTACCCTAAGCCCGGACATGCGTCGGGCTTCTTGTTTGGCGCGGCATTTGGCCTTGTTTTCCGTCGCCTGCTTGTCCTTGACTAGGTTTGACACGCGCTCTGCGAAGCGCACCCCACGTGTTGAAATTTCCACGGCGCGCCTGAGCGCCGTGATTTGTCCGGCTAGACCCAAATTTACAGGAGAGTGACCAATGATTGTTCAGGCTTGTATTAACGGTGCGCGGTCGCGTGATTTCCACCCTCTGCTGCCGCTCACGGTTGAGGACATTGCGCGCGACGCTGCTGCGTCGGTCGCGGCAGGCGCCGCTGAGCTCCATATTCATCCGAGGAGCCCCGACGGTCGGGAAAGCCTCTTGGCCGTTGACGAAACGATTGATGCTGTTCGGCGTGCCTGCCCAGGAACGCTTGTCGGGGTATCGACCGGCGCTTGGATCGAAGGTGATGAAGACCGAACGCGGGAGGCCATCCGTCACTGGGACAAGGACCTGTTGCCAGACTACGCTTCCGTTAACCTGGCTGAGAACGATGCGCCTGCGGTTATGCAGCTCCTGCGGCAGAGGGGTGTCGGCATCGAGGTCGGTCTGGCAACTGTCGCAGATGCTGAGCGGTACGTCTGTTTGGAAGGCTGCAAGCAGGTCCTTCGCGTACTCATCGAACTCGATTTTGAGCAAGACTTCCGCGCAGCTCGAGAGATTGGGGAAGGTATCCTACGGACATTGGGACACGCAAACGTCCAGCGTCCCATTCTGCTGCACGGTTTTGACGCTACGGTCTGGCCGTTCGTCGAACTAGCACGCAAACGTTGCTTTTCGACTCGTATCGGCCTTGAAGATGGCAAGCTTCTGCCCGATGGTGCTGTCGCTCGCGATAACGCCGCATTGGTTGCCAAGGTTGTCGAGATCTTCCGAGGAGGACATGACCTCGAGCGATCAGCCGCGTGACAAGATCCCGAAGCCAGTCGCCGAACGCTGGAGCCCGGCACAAAGACGTCACATGGATTTGGTGTGATAGTAACATATCTTTGCCCGACCAGCAGACGCCCTACAACACCGGGCTGGTCTCGCCCGAAGTACAGTTTTGGGGCTTTCATGGTGTCACGAATGGTGGTTCGCGCGGGCCGGTTTTGGCCAGGCCGATAAGTTGGCGGCAATTGAACATGCTCGTGCAGCGCTTGTCAGCAGTACGGATGACGCCACCGCACTAGCAGTCGCGGGTTTTGTCACGACGATGCTGAGCAAGGATCATGCGGCAGGCCTGACCGCGACTGAGCGTGCTCTTCGCCTGAACCCCTCTTGCGCCACAGCGATGTATCTCGGTTCGCTCACAAACGCGTTCGCGGGTCGTCCGGCTGTGGCGACCGCTCTGGCAGAGCGGGCGTTACGGCTAAGCCCCTTCGACTTCCTCGCCTACCAGGCTCACTTTGCGCTAGGCGCGGCAGCGATTCAGACTAGTCGGTATGCCGATGGGGCCTTGCATTTGCAGACAGCGCTGCAGCTCAATTCCAACTTGAGTTCGACCTACTGCGCTGCTGGGGCTGCACTGGCTATGTCCGATCCGCTGTCCGATGCCCGGCCCTTAGCCCGAGTTGGTCTGCAGATGGAACCGACGTTCCGGTACCGGATGTTCTCTGAGCTCATGGTCTCGGAACTCGCGGACAAGCTCGGCGGGGGCTGTCGAAGATTAGGCCTACCTGAGTAGCAGATCTCCCGCGCCAGGGGGAAGGCCGGCATTGCCGCTCCTTGAACGCCTGGATTCGCTCGCTGTGTCGCTTTGGGGCCAGATCCTCCTCTTACACGTTCCGCCGAACGAAGGTCCGAGAAGGGTCAAGCCACGACATCGGATCTTGAAGATCCGCTATCGCTCTTCCCTGGCCGCAAGCGGACCTACTGCTCCCGACCCGTTGCGGACCTTGTGGAGTGGCCGTCGCCGGCGGCAAGACAGCTAGGGCCGCACTGTGTTAATTTGAAATCATGGGATTTGGGTTCGCAATCACGGCATTGAGGGGGCTATGGCATGCTGCTGGCACGGATTTCCAAGGAATTTGAGACTGCCGAGCCGAGTTGCGCCGTCATTAGCCCTCATCAACCCGAATACCAGACCCTGCGTAAGGTATGGAATGGCACGGTAGATCGGCGGCCTGCCGTGATTGTCCGCCCGAGAACGGCCGCCCAAGTGGCAAAGGCCGTGCAGCTTGCGGCTGAACACAGCGCTCTGCTGGCAATCAGGTGCGGTGGCCATAGCTTCCCGGGCTTGTCGACCTGCGACGGCGGAATCGTTCTCGATCTGTCGGAAATGAACCATGTCGTCGTTGACCCCGTGTCCCGCACCGCCGAAGTCGAGGGCGGTGCATTGCTTGGGCATATGGATATCGCAGGCGCTGCTGCCGGACTTGTGACGCCTGCTGGGGTCGTTTCGCACACAGGGGTTGCGGGGCTCACGTTGGGCGGCGGCATGGGATGGTTGAGCAGGCGGTTTGGCCTGACGATCGACAATCTGCTGAGCGTGGACCTCATCACTGCCGAGGGTCGCGCTTTGCATACGAGTCCGCACATTGAGCCTGAACTGTTCTGGGGCATTCGCGGGGGCGGCGGCAATTTCGGAGTGGTAACGAAGTTCCGCTTCCAGATGCACCCTCTTGGACCGGTCTTGGTCGGCCGCTGGAGCTATCCGCGTCAGGCGTTCGACACCGTTCTGAGAGGCTATCGTGATGTTGCGGCCGAAGCACCGCGTGAACTGACGACAGCCTTCACAATGACATCGACAACCATCTCCGTGAGCGCTTTCTGGTCCGGATCGCCGGAAAACTCCAGCGTAGCCATTCAACCCTATGGATCATTGGCACGGCCCGATGCCAGCATGGTCGGCGGTCAGACATATCTCGAATTGCAAACCCGCAACGACTCGCACTTTGCGTGGGGCCGGCGCTACTATTCCAAGGGCGGATTCCTGGGTGACATCGACGATCAGGTCATCAACTGCCTCCTGGATTCAATCGCGACTGCACCAACGCTGGATTCGGAAATCTACGTGCTGCAGCTTGGCGGCGCGATAAGTGACGTTGACGAGGCTGCCACGGCCTATTCGGGGCGGGCTGCGAAGTTTTACTGGATTGCCGAGCCAGTCTGGGACAACCCCATCGACGACTCCCGTTGCATCGCATGGGGACGAGAGGTAGGCGGCCGCCTGGCGGCGATGTCTCAGGCCGGCAATTATGTGAATGAGCAGGCGGATACCGGCAAGGATGTCTCGTATCAGGCCTACGGCGCAGAAAAATACAACCGCCTTGCAGCGCTTAAAGCCCGCTTCGATCCTTCAAATCTCTTTCGGCTGAACCAGAACGTTGAACCGAAGCCGTCGGCAGCATCGGGTCAGATCCAGACATCACACCAGCCTGCCTAAACGTCTGCTTTGGTGGTACGGTCCCTGAAAGCTGCCTGACCGCTCCCGGCCAAAAGTGGTGGTGTCTGTCTCTACAAAGGCTCCCCTCAATCCGCGCGTCCGTTGGGTTCGAGTCGGTAGATCGCTACATCGACACTCTGCATACCCGCATCGCCGAAGACCGAATCGAAATTAGGTGGCATGACCTCACCGTGCCCCTCACGGCGCACCCGAGCGGCGCTACTTGAACGACGATCGTGCGCACATCCCACATAGATGCTATCAATGAAGATGCGCAGGGACGGCGAACAATCGAATGGAAAATGAGGACAGGTCGCGAACCACATCTAATCGGCGGATCGCCTTGCTCATCGATGCGGACAATGTGTCCCACGGCAAGATCGCAGCGATACTGGCGGAACTTTCAAAATACGGCACGGCCAATATCCGCCGCGCCTATGGCGATTGGGCAAGCGTCAATCTCAGAAACTGGAAAGACAAGCTGCACAATTTTGCAATTCGGCCCATTCAACAGTTTACCTATTCGGCCGGCAAAAACGCTACCGATATTGCGCTTGTGATCGATGCAATGGAGCTTCTCTACACGCAAAAGCTTGACGCTTTCTGTCTGGCTTCCAGCGACGCCGATTTCACACCACTGGTGATGCAGTTGAAGGCCAATGGACACGAAGTCTTCGGATTTGGGGAACGCAAAACGCCCCCTCCGTTCATCAATGCCTGCACGACTTTCCTCTACCTCGATAGCCTGGACGATGCTGAGCAACCGACAACTCCTGTAGCCCCCGACGAGAAACCAAAGACCAAAGCGGACTCGGCGGCCAAATCTAAAACGCCCTCCGAAAAGCCCGCCGACAAGCGAACGGGCAAGTCTCTATCGCAAGATACGACCCTCGTGACGATCCTGCGTGGCGCTGTGGAAGCCGCGGCGCAAGACGACGGATGGGCGACTATGTCATCAGCAGGAAGCGCAGCGAAACGACAGGCACCCATCGACCCACGAAACTATGGAGTGAAGAACTTTCCGGCACTCTTCGCGGCGACTGGCCTCTTCGACATAACGAAGATGGAGAATGGGCAGAGCTACGTCGCAGACAAGCGGAACAAGGACCGTTCACCACAGCCGAGCCGATAGGGATAAGAAATTCCATCATTGCCGCTGATGGCAAAGGCGCCGGCCGCTCTATGAAGAGGTCAGTCGCGACCTACCTCAAGCGCGTCCATGCAACCAATTTTATCATAAATCAATTACCGTCCCGGTCTAACCGGGGCGGTTTTTTGCGTTCGGGCACGCAATCGCATGCGGCGCACAAGAGGGGCGCACACCGCTTCGGCAAATCGCGCGAGACGGGTGCGGTGCAACGCGTACTTGGTTTTATTGTGCACGGCACCAGTTGTCGTGTTGGGGGAGATAGGGCACCACGGCCCTGTGTCGGAAAAGGGCTATTAGTGCTCCAAGTCGAGGCAGTTCACTCGCTGCCTAAAAGGCGACCTTCAGCAACTCTCAGATATCTTGCTTGCGCCCAATCCAAACATCTATTCCGAAAGTCCGAGCGCGCCGCCATCTGTCTCTGAGCTTATGCACGACCCTTTGTGGCAACTTCCCCACCGGTGAACCCCAACGCGCGCTCTCGACGTGCGAGCAGGCTATTTTCCAATCGGATCAAAGTTCATCAACGGGCGTCGCATGCCAGCCTTGGTCCCGTTTGGTCCAGTAGATTTGCGACAACTGCGTCGTAAGAGCCCCCGGCTTGCCAGCGCCCACTGGTTTGCCGTTGATACTGGTCACAGGCATTATCCCACCTGCGGTGCTGGAGATAAATATCTCGTCGGCGCCGATCAGATCGCTCTCATGGATGGATTTCATTTCGATCGGCTGGCCGATCTCCCGGCAGATTTCGATGACGCATCGACGGGTAATGCCTTCGAGCACATTGTACCCCGGCGTCGCAAGCACACCGCCCGTCAGGGCGAACACGTTGAAACCTGGGCCTTCGCTGATGGTGCCCAGGTGATTCCTCAGCAGCGAGGTCTCGCAGCCCGCATCATATGCGTCAAAGAGGCTGAGCACGAAGTCGATCCAGTTGTAGTTCTTGACCTGCGAAGGGACGGAGTCGGGAGGCAGGCGCCAGCGGCTGGAGATCCTGACGGAGAGCCCACGCGTGCGTTGTTCCTCATTGGCGACCACGACGAAGGGCACGCAAAAGGCCATGAACCTGTTCTTGCACAGGCGCGGATCCCGCGATCCGGCTGGACCTGATCCGCGCGTCATGATCATCTGGACGGTCGCATCGGCGAGCCCGGTCATCTCGACGCAGGACTTCAAGACCTTTTCGATCCCGTTGCGCCCGACAGGCATTGTGTAGCGCAACCGGGTGCACGATTCCTCGAAACGGTCCAAATGGTCCTGCAACCTGAAGAAGGCGCCCTTGCGGACGGAAACCGTGTCCTGGCACGCGTCGCCGCGGGTGAAACCCCAATCCATCAGGGGGATAGAGGCTTCGGCGATCGGCACATAACGATCGTCGATGAAGGCGATGCCTTCGGGATGCAAGTTGAGCGGCCTGTTCATTTTTTTGTCTCTTTCGTGACGGTCACGTGCGCGCGCAAGGCGCCGATGCCCGGCGCGCAACGCCGGCGCCTGGGTGAGCTTTGACCGGCTCAGGCTGTGGGAGCGCGTTTCATACGGTTTTCAATTCTGAGGACGACCAGCGAAGCCGGATAGCTGACGAGGAAGTAGATGGCGAAGGCCGCCGTGTAGACCTCCAGGTATTTGTATGTGGTCGATGCTATCTGATCGGCGGTGAACATCAGTTCGTTCACCGATATAACCGCCACAAGCGCGGTATCCTTGAACATGGCGATGAAGTAGTTGCCGATTGGGGGAATGGCGATCCGCATTGCCTGCGGCAGCACGACAAGCAGAAATACCGGGACCGGGCGCATGCCGAGCGAACGCGCCGCTTCGACCTGTCCCTTGCCGATCGCCGATATCGCGCTGCGGTAGACCTCTGAAAGATAGGCCGCGTAGTTGAGCGACAGTCCGAGGATGCCGGCGATCAGGGCTGGTATGTAGATACCGATATAGGGAAGCACATAGTAGATGTAGAAAAGCTGCAGCAGCAGCGGCGTCCCCCTGATGAAGTCGACATAGATCGCCGTCGCCCATCGGATGGCTCCGATGGGCGACAGACGTGCCAGGGCAATAACGAGCCCCAGCACAAGCGCAATAGCCATCGACGCCACGGTGATCCCGACCGTCAATGCGGCACCCCTGGCCAGCGCCGGCAGGAACCCAAGCACATCGTCCATGGCGATCTCCCGTCAAATCAACCGCAGCAGTTCGGGAACGGAAAATACCGCTCGACTGGCAAAAGGCCCCATTTTTCGAGAACCTTGCGCAGCCCTCCGGAAAGCTGGAACTGCCGGTTCTGCTCGTCGAAAGCCTGCCTGAGCGCAATGTCTCCCTTGCGGAAGCCCGCGCCGACGGCGTAGTCGCCGATGGGCATCTTGTAGCTGAGAATCTCAATGGGCAGCGTCGGATCGTTCTTAAAGGCGTCGGAAGCGACCATGTCGTCAAAGGCGCCAGCGTCCAGGCGTCCGGCGCGTAGTTCGGCAAGGATCTGCGGAATGTTCTTGTAGGCCTTGACCGTTATCGAGGAGTCGGCGGCAGCCATCTTGTTCAGCCAGTCGAGCTGGATGGTTCCGAGATAGGAGCCGACTGTGTGGCCCGGGAAGTCGGCCTCGCTGTTGATCTTGGCGGGATTGCCCTTGGGCACCACCAGCGCCTGCCCGGCGCGATACATCGGCGCCGAGAAGGCAATTTGCTCGGAGCGTTTGACGGTGATGGCGATGTTGTCCGAGATTAGGTCGCAACGGCTGGTGTTCAGCGCAGAGATGATGCCGGAGATCGGAACTTCGTAAAGCTCGATCTCCGTCACGCCGAGCGGCCCGAAGATGGCCCGCACCATGTCAATGTCGATACCTTCCAGCTTTCCGCTGGAGGGATTTTTGTAGGCGTAAGGAACGTCGTTGGACGAGCAGACGACAACCTTCTTGGCCGCCTGAACACGGCTCAATGAATCGTCGGCGGCACTCGCGGCCGAGGAGACCATGGCCGCGCACAGCGATGCGGCGACCAGAAAACACCATTTGACATTCATGATCACTTCCCCTTGATTTGATTGATTGTTTATTGTTAGCAATTGGTGCGGTTATGAAGTGTGTGTGGCTTCCCTTCCTCCCTTGCTAGGTTAGGCGGCTGTGGGTTCGATAGCCCTGCCGCTGGCGAGGTCTCTTGACCTGTCTTCCTGTTCGCGGAGCCATTCGACAAGGCGTTCGCCGTCAGCCGTATTGTGTTGCGCGGCAAGCCGCTCGGCATCGACTGAGCGGCCCTCTCGCATTGCCGAGATGAGCGGCTCGTGCGTCAGGATATAGTCCTGCATCGAAAGGAACTTGCTGACCAGCGATTGATAGAGCCGCACCTGGCCGGCGATCAGCGCATAATGGGCCTGCAGTGTTGAGTGTTCCGTCAGTTCGGCGATCACCTGATGAAGCTGGAAATCCGCCTCCAAGGCGCGCGTCCTGACGCCAGATGCAACCGCCTTGACGACCTTGTCGTAGGCCTGATCGAGCCGATCCCGCTTGGCATCGGTGATGGTGTCGGCGAGCAACCGCGCGGCAAAGGCCTCGAGCGTGTTGCGCAGCGTGAACAACTCCCAGGCATCGCGCGATGTGAGCGACCTGACGCTGTAGCCGCGATAGGGTTCCTGGATGATGAGCCCTTCATGCACCAGCATCCGAAGTGACGCCCGGATCGTGCCGCGGCTGAGCCCGAAGGACTCGGCGATCACCTCCTCCGTCAGTTTCTCGCCTGGCGCGAACACGCCGGTCAGGATCGCATCGCGCAGTTTGTCGGCGGCCTGCGTATCGAGGCTGCGTCGGGCCACCTCCATTTGAGGCGCTGGTTTGCGGTTCAGTTTCGGACGGGCCATGAGGCGAGCCTTTTAGGGAATCTGTCGATCATTATGCGCGATGGCAGGATGAGTAGCATGCGACTTCGATAAGATTTCTGTCGGGGTCGCGAAAATAGACCGATTGCATGGCGCCGCGCGCGCCAGTCTGACCGACCGGACCCACTTCGATCGGGATGCCGAGCGCCCTGAGTTCATGCTCGATATCGTCGATGCCGCCCGCGGCGATGAAGCACAGATCGCCCGTTCCAGGCCCGGGGATGTCGGCATGAGGTGTGTATTCGGCGCAATATGGATGCAGGTTGATCTTCTGGTCTCCGAAATGCAGGGCATTGTAGCTGCCGTCGAACACGACATGGCACATGCCGAGCACGCGCTGGTAGAAATCTATGGTCCGCGCCATGTCCCTTACTGTGAGCACCACGTGATCCAAGCCTTCGATCCTCATACCGTACCTTCCTCAAGCCGCATATCCATCGGCGGGCCTTGCGTCAGCCGAATTATGATCTCCCGCTTCAGCACTTTGCCATAGGCGGATTTCGGCAATTCCGACCAGAACACGATCTCGCTTGGCAACTTGTACCTGGCGATCCGGCCCTGAAGAGCGCCGATGACATCATCCGCAGTGATCTCGATGCCGGCATTCGGCACCACGACCGCGACGCCGCATTCACCCCATTTTGGGTGCGGAACGCCGACCACGGCCGCTTCGCTGATGCGCCCATCGTCCAGGATCGCTTCCTCGATTTCGCGGGGATAGACGTTCAAGCCACCCGAAATGAACATATCCGACGTCCGGCCGGTGATGTGCAGAAAGCCGCGCTCATCGATGAAGCCGACATCGCCGGTGTGGAACCAGCCGTGCCGGAATGCTTTCGCCGTCGCTTCCGTATCATTGTGGTAACCGAGGAAGGCCGCCTGGCCGCGCGCGCAGATCTCGCCGGTTTCACCGCAGGCAAGGCGCCGGCCGTCGGTGTCGAGGATTGCCACCTCGACACCGGTACGAGGAACCCCGCAGCTGCCTACGGCCTGGTCCGGCGACCCGGATCCCGCCAGCATGTGCTGGTCGGGTGAAAGCACGGTGATGTTGGCGGTGAATTCACCAAGGCCGTAATGCTGCACCAGAACCTTGCCGAGCTTGGCCAGGGCGATGGCCTGGTCGGAACGAAACATCGGCGCGCCGCCATAGTTCACGTGGCGCAGCGACCCATGGTCGTGGCGATCGACCGACGGATGCTCGACAAGGCTCTTGAGCAGCGTCGGAACGGCAAAGAAATTCGTCACTCCATAGCGCGCGACCGACTGCCAGACCATTTCCGGATCGAACGAGGTACCGGTGAGGATCACTTGCGTTGCGCCGCGGGCGACATGCGCCAGCGCATGGACGCCGGCGCCATGCGACAGCGGCGTCACGACCAATGACGTGTCACGCTCGCTGGTGCCGGGGAACATGTCCGCCAGATGGCTGGCGACAACGAAGGCGAGCTGGCCATGCGTGAGCACGGCCGCCTTCGGGCGTCCCGTGGTACCGGATGTGTAGAAGAACCAGGCCGGCCGATCGCTCTCCACATCCGCCTCGACAAAATGCTCGTCGCCGCCGTCGAGAAACTGTTCGTAGTTGAGACTGTCCCCAGTCGTGCCGTCCAGGCAGATGAACAGGGGGGCCGATTGCAGTTCTAACCGCGCCGCCTCGCTATGCACGGCGAATTCGCCGTCAAAGATGATTGCCCGCGAGCCGGCGTGCCTGGCCATGTAGGCGACTTCAACTGGCGTCAGGCGGAAATTGACAGGAACCCATACCGCGCCAAGCTTGAAGCATGCCCATTTGACTTCGAAGGCACGGTGACTGTTGCGCGCCTGCACGAGAATGCGATCGCCTGGCAGAATTCCCGACTTAACCAGCGCGCTGGCAAGGCGGTTGACCCGACGGTCGACCTCGGACCAAGTAGATGTCCGCTCACCCGCGACGACGCCGACACGCTCGCCGAAGCGTCGTGCGTTCTGCGTCAGGAAATGGCCTATGTTGAAGGTCGACATGGCGCTTTACCTGAGCGGCTCGAGGATAGTGGCGTAGTTGGCGACCGAGACGCCACCCATGTTGAAGACGCCGCCCAGCGAGGCATCCTTGACCTGCATGTCGCCGGCAGTGCCGGTCAACTGCATTGCGGCGTTGACCAGCATGGAGACGCCGGTCGCGCCAACCGGATGGCCTCTGGCCTTCAGCCCGCCGGACGGGTTGACGGGAAGCTGACCGTTCATTTCCGTCAGCCCGTCGTTGATCGCGCGGGCGCCATCGCCATGCGATGCAATTCCCAGCGCTTCGTACTGGATGAGTTCCGAGATGGTGAAGCAGTCGTGCAGCTCGATGAAGTCGAGGTCGCTGTTGGTCAGGCCGGCGTCGCTCATCGCTCCGGACCAGGCGCGTGCCGCGCCCTCGAATGCGGTGATGTCCGCCCTGCGCGACAGTCGCAGATAGTCGCTCGTCTGGCACATGGCGCGCAGCGCGACGGCCTTTTTCATGCGCAGCCCGGTGGCGGCATCCGTCATCACCAGTGCCGCGGCACCGTCCGAGATCAGCGCGCAGTCAGTGCGCTTCAGGGGGCCGGCGACGGCAGGATTTCGCTGCGATTCGGTGCGGCAGAAGTCGAAGCCGAGATCCTGGCGCATGTGCGCCAGCGGATTGACGACCGCGTTGCGGTGGTTCTTGGCCGCGATCCTGGCCAGCGCGTCGGACTGGTCGCCGTGTTTCTGGAAGTAGGAAGAGGCAATCTGCCCGAAGACGCCGGCGAAGCCACCCTCGACCGATCTCGTTTCCTCGACATAGCTCGCTTTCAGCAGCGCCCGGCCGACCGCGGCGCTGTCCAGCTCCGTCATTTTTTCGACGCCGATCACCAAGGCAAAGCGTGCCTGTCTCGAGGCCACGGCACGCGCCGCCTGATAAGCCGCGGCCGAACCGGTAGCGCAGGCATTTTCAACCCGGGTGGCCGGCTTGAAGCGCAGGCCGGGGATGCCGTTGAGCACCAGCGACGAGGCGAAGTCCTGCTCGACGAGCCCGGGATTGAAAGTGCCGACGAAAATTTCGTCGATCTCGTCGGGGGAGAGGCCGGCGTCGGCAATGGCGCCGGCCGCCCCGCCGGCGATCAATTCCTCGAGGCTGGTGTCCAACCTGCCGAATTTCGAATGGGACCAACCAACAATGGATGTGAGCATTTCAAACGCTTCCTCTGCGAATTCCATCAGCGTTGCGCGTTACAAGTTAATTGTCAACAATTGTTTATTATCTAAAAAGGCGGATACTGGTGATGCATCCCTCACAACGATTCGCTTCCAGAGCCGAGGCCCCACTGGGGGTTCTTCGAGTCCTTCTCACTTTTTGCACTGCTCCGCCGCTCGTATCGCGCGTGCATGTGCGGACGGTGGGACTCTCGATCTGCATGGCTGCGAGCTTGATAGGAGTTCGCACTCTGGGGGGTCGAATGGCGCTTTTCTTGCCGGCTAACGCCTTTGCCAACGACAGGCTGAAGCTTACATCTCCCGTCCGGGTATCGCAGGCCGGTTGCCTAGCTAGAGCAGCGCCGCATCGACGACGGAAAGATGGAGCAGGCTTGCGCCATGCTCACCGGCAACCCCGTGTATTTGGCGCGCTGGTTCGCGCCTGATCGCCCCGAGGCCTAACTTGGGCTCCACCCTGTTTTGGTCCTAGGTCTGAAAAGGTCGCGACGGCGGCTCTGCAAGTGTGATGCGGTTGCCGTCGGGGTCTGTGACCTGTGCGATCTTGCCGTAGTCACCCTCCGTTTCCCCCGCGAGCCTAGCACCGATTTCTTCGAGCGATTTACGGGCTTGATGCATTTTCGGTACGACAATGGTCAGCCTCCCGGAGCCTGCATGCTCCTGGTCGTGGAAGATCTGGATGTTGGCGCCTGCGATGTCGCGCCACTGGATCAGGCCCTCCATCGGACGATCGTCCGGGCCTCGTTCGAAAAGCAGGGTATAGAATTGCTCTGCTTGGTCCATGTTTGCGGCGGCAAGCGCGGCGTAGATTGCTTGGATCTGCATTCGCTATCTCCCTTCTCAACTCAAAATGGGCAAGGGCGCGGTTCTGTTCCAAGATCAGGCCGGTAGCGTGCGAGTCGCGCAGAATACGTGTCAGTTCGTCGTCAGCATTCCTGATCTTGGACAGCCTTCGGCGAGCCAAGAGCTGCTTCCCCCGCTGCTCAGCTAGAAGCGGCGGGTGTTGTCCTCGCTGGCCGCGCTATCACAGCCGCGTGTCGCTCGACGGCCATGCTATCGAACGAAAAGCGCGGTGGTTCGGCACCGTCCGATCTTTCCGCAATGCGCCATCAATCTGTTTCGCACAGAAGAATCCGCAACCCTTAAGGTTCACGCGATTGATCGTGGATTGGAAGCAAAGGCAAGGCTAAGGAGCAGCGGAGCAAGCTCACCGATGACGATCTCGACCGCATCGCCGGCAAGTGCGACCAACTCGAAGGCAAGATTCCGGCAGGCGGTCATTGCCCGGGATGAAACCAGCTTTCGGAAACGTTGATGGAATAGGTAACGCTCGAGATTTGACGCCCAATACCGGCGGCAGTGAGCAAAGACCCCTTCGGCCAGCGCGACACCGCGCGCGAGACGCCAGGGAGACCGGAAATGTCCGCCGCCTACATCAACCGGATCGCGACAGCCGTTCCGGAACACGAGGTTCATCAATTCTATCTGCGGTTCGCGGCTTCGATGCTCGCTGCCAATCGCCGGAGAATCTTCGAACGCATGGCCGGGCTTGCCGGCATCGAGAGCCGCTATTCCTGCTTTGCACCCGCCATCGATCCCGAAGGACGGTCTGTCGATCTCGCGGGGACTTTCATCCGCGGCGATTTTCCGGGAACGGCAGCTCGGATGACGATGTTTCGCGAAGCCGCACCCGTCTTGGCACAAAAAGGCGTCGATGGATTGCAGCTCGGCGAAGACGTATCGCGCCTTACCCACCTAATCGTCACCACTTGCACTGGCTTTTCCGCGCCGGGGATCGACCTCGACCTGGTCGCGCGCTGCGCCCTGCCGGTCGGCATCGAACGCACGATGATTGGGTTCATGGGCTGCTACGCAGCAATCAATGGCCTCAAGCTTGCCCGCCATATCGTCCGCTCCGACCCGCGCGCGAAGGTCCTTCTGGTCAATATCGAACTCTGCACCTTGCATCTCAGCGAAACCACTGAACTGGAAAAGCTGCTGTCGTTCTGCCTTTGGGGCGATGGCTGCGCGGCCGCACTTGTCACCGGTGAGCCCCGCGGCATCGAGCTCGACAGCTTCTTTTGCGCAGTCGTGAACGATCGGCGGGACCTGATGAGCTGGGATATCCGTGACCACGGCTTCGACATGGTTCTTTCCGGCCAGGTGCCGGCGGCGATCCATGACGCGCTGCTGAGCAACCAGAACGCCATCCTCGGCGGCCGTCCGCCGGACGCGATCGACCTCTGGGCCGTGCACCCCGGCGGGCGTTCGGTTCTCGACGCTGTCGAAAGAGCGTTGAAACTTTCGCCCGCCGCGCTCACGTCGTCGCGCGAGGTGCTGCGCCGATACGGCAACATGTCGTCGGCAACCGTGATGTTCGTGCTGCAAGAGCTGCTGAAGGCCCCGGCCGGCCTCCTCGGCTGCGGCATGTCGTTCGGACCTGGATTGACGGCCGAAACCATGCTCTTTCGAACAGTGTCATGAACGCGCTCAGCCACCGCAGCCTGGTCCCGGAAATCCTTGACGGGCTTGCGGCCGACGATCCGCGGGCGCTCGCCTCGCGCCGCGATCTTCGTCGCATCAACGCGCTGATGTTCCAGGCGCGGATCATGGCGTCATTGCTGAAGAAATTCGTGCCGAAGCCGCCACGCCGCATTCTGGAGATCGGGGCCGGCGACGGCACCTTTATGCTCGCGGTGGCGCGGCGCATCGCTAGGCATTGGCCTCACGTGGAACTGACGCTGCTCGATCGCGTCGGCCTGGTCACCAACGAGCTCTCGACCGAATTCGAGAGGTTGGGATGGAGCGTCGAAGGTATCACGGCCGACGTCTTCGACTGGGCGGAAAGGGCCGAAGGCGGGCGCATCGACGCAATCACCGCGAATCTTTTCCTGCATCATTTCGACGACGCCGAGCTGCTGCGTCTGTTTTCGCTGCTGGCGCCGAAAGCCTCTCTGACCCTGGCGACCGAACCGCTAAGGGCAATGTCGGCGCTCGCCGCGGCCCGGCTTCTTCCGGCGATCGGCGCAAACGACGTCACCCGACATGATGCGGCCCAGAGCGTGCGCGCGGGCTTTCGCGACCGCGAGCTATCTACTCTCTGGCTTGCGGCTAATGGCAAGCCGCTGAAGGAGGGGCGCGTCGGTCCCTTTTTCGCACGTCTTCGTCGGCGCCGGCACCAATTCCGGTAGCGACCCATGACGCGATTGTCGACTTACGATGCGGTCGTCATAGGCGCCGGACCGGCAGGCACCTCCGTCGCACTGACGTTGGCCCGGCGCGGATGGGCCGTGGCGATTGTGGAAAAGAGCGCGTTCCCGCGCCGCAAGGTCTGCGGCGAATACATCTCGGCAAGCAACATCGCGCTGCTCGACCGCCTGGAGGTCGGATGTGCCTGGCGTGCCAATGCCGGCCCCGAAATCCGCCGGGTCGGTTACTTTTCCGGCGAGACCTGCGTCGAGGCACCGATGCCGGGCGCAAACTATAGGCACCCTGCAAAAGACGGCTTTGGCCGGGCGCTGGGCCGTGACGTTCTGGACATTCTGCTCTTACAGGCCGCGCGATCGGCGGGCGCCTCAATCTTCCAGCCTTGCCGAGCGGTCGCCATTGAGCGGGATGGGGACATGCAAGCGGTGCGCATTCAGGCGAGGGATGAGCATTCCGAAGACGAGACGGCGACGTTGCGTGCGCCGGTGATCGTCGCCGCGCACGGCTCCTGGGAGCCGGGACCACTCTCAAGCCAGCTTGAGAAGGCGAGCCGCCCGTCGGACCTGCTCGGCTTCAAGGCGCATTTTACAGGCTCGTTGCTCGCGCCCGATCTGATGCCGCTGCTCGCCTTTCCCGGCGGCTATGGCGGCATGGTTTTGGCCGATCATGGCCGGCTGTCGATCTCGTGCTGCATAAGGCGCGACTTGCTCGCGCGGCTGCGCAGGAACCATGGTTCCGGGCATGATGGCCCCAAACAGGATAGTCATGTGTCGGCCGCGGACGCGGTCTTCCGTCACCTCACGACGTCTTGCCGGGGCGTGAGCGTTGCTCTGGATGGAGCCTACCTCGACGGTCCGTGGCTTGCCGCGGGTCCGATCCGGCCTGGCATCCGCTCCTGCTACGAACGGGATATCTTCCGCGTTGGCAATGCCGCAGGCGAGTCGCATCCGATCATCGCCGAAGGCATCTCAATGGCGCTCCAGTCCGGCTGGCTGCTGGCCACGGAGCTCGCGGACGCGCCAAGCGGCCGGGCAGGGCGCGAAGCTGCCGGCAGACGCTACCAAGCGGCTTGGAGAGAATTGTTTTCGACGCGGGTCTACGCAGCTGCAGTCCTCGCCGGATTGGCCCTCGGTCCAGCCGGCCCTGCCATGATGGGAGCGGCTGTCCGCAATTTTCCGCAAGCCCTGACACTGGGCGCACATATGAGCGGCAAGACGAGGCCGATCCCCGGTCTTACATGACCGGCGCTGCAGCGCTCGCCGAGCGGACGCGAAAACAATGATCGCGTAAGTTGCTGCAACTGGCTGCCCAGCCGCGCTCACCTTCTACCTGCACATGCTCTAATCCTAGGTGCGGTCCTGCTATGAACCCGAATGGCCGTCCGAATAGTCGTTGTTCGGGCTTCTCTTCGCCTTCGCCTGCGGATTTGCAAAACTCGAAGCGACCTTCGCCGAAAAGCCGCTTCGACAGTGCTATGACTCGTCGATGATTGCTGCACTGCGCCGAATGTATTAGAGTGGTCTCATGCACACCCATCCGCGGGCGAGCGGCGGCCGGAGGGTTAGGCCATGATGGTCTCCAGGCGATTGTTGCTGCCAAAGGCCCTCCTGATGCGGGTCAGGCGTTTCGGAACCGGCTGGGTTCGTATTGTCTGTCGGGCTCTCGTCGTTACCTTCATTTCCTGGTTTGCTGCCGGGCCGGCGATCGCGAGGCCCCTTCATGATGCTGCCGGAGAGGGCGACGCCGGCAAGGTTGCCGAACTCCTGGCACAAGGCGCCGATGTGAACGATCGCGACGAAAGCCGGCAGACCCCACTGATCAATGCAGCACTTGCCGGCAAGACTGAGGTCGCCATTGTGTTGATCGGTGCGAAGGCCGACATCGAAGCCCGCAACGACCGCGGCTTCACTGCCCTTCATGCGGCAGCCTACTCAGGAAGCCTGGACATAGCTAAATTGCTGCTCGAGCACGGGGCCGAGGTCGATGCGTTGAGCACCCACAAGATTACCCCGCTGCATGTAGCAGCAGAAGAGAACCAGACGGCCATTGCGGAGCTGTTGATCGCGCACGGAGCACAGGTCGAGGCAATCCAGGAATACGGCTACACGCCTCTCAGCCGCGCGACGTTCTTTCAGAGCGCCGACTTAATGGCCTTGCTCAAGAAGCACGGCGCAAAATGCCAACCCAAGGAAACGATGGGGTCGTCGTACAAGGTGTGCATCGCCCTCGGCAACTGACATCGAGTAGGGTTACGGGAGAAGAAACATGACAGAGAACCGTTCCACGTTTGACAGTTTGCTTTGCGCGGGGGTAGTTGCCGCCTCCATCCTGCTCTTCGGCACTAGCGCATCCTACGCCGACGACGGAGTGAACACCGGATATTTCGGCAACGTCGCCATACAGGGCTACGATCCGGTGGCGTACTTCACGGACGGTCGCGCGACAATGGGTTCGCCCACGATCTCGAAGAAATGGCTTGGCGCGACATGGTACTTCGCCAGCGTCCAGCACCGCGATGCCTTTATTTCCGAGCCTGTGCGCTATGCTCCTCAATTCGGCGGCTTTTGCACCGGGGGAATGTCAGCGAAGGAGGCATCTGCGAACCTTGACCCGGAAGCGTTCCGCATCGTCGATGGCAAGCTCTTCCTTTTTTCCGGAAAGGAGGGCCTGGAGGAAGACTTCGATGCCAACCCAGCGCCTGTCATTGCGAAGGCGGAAGCCGAATGGCCCGCAGTGGAGGCGAAGGAATTCGAGGCTAGAACGGCCGCCAACTAGCCGGGGCGCATGTCGCAAGCCCGCATGTTGAATGGTGCCCTTCACTGAGACACTGAAAAATACCAGACGGTGACGGAGTCCGGCCAAACAAACTCGTCCTGCGTTTCGCTGCTCCCCTGGGGGTTGCGATAGACCGGGGCGCAGAACTTGCGGCCGAGCAAGGTCGCGGTGGATTGCGTGCAGAAGAGGTTGCCATCCAGGCTGGACGCGCCGGTGATAATGCTGCTTTGCGAACTCAGGGCGAAATCTCCATTTGCACTCAGCTCCATGACGAACGGCGCACCATTATGCTGACGGCCGACCCATGTCCGATCACCTGTCAGGGCGCGTAAGAGGGAGCCGTCCAGGCGGTCTTCTTCCCGCCCGCGAAAATCGAAGCTCCGCTCGGGCATTCCCGCGGCGCGAAGGGCATCCAGCCGGTGATCGAGGTCCTGTTGCCGCCGGTGGTGGGCATAGACAACACGATAGGCGGCGAGGTTCTGCTCGGGATTTTTCAGGATTGCTGCAACCGCATCGTGCGCCTCGGCCATTCGGCCCAGCCGCGCATTTGCCATTGCGAGGGTTTCGAGGCCGAGGTCGCTGCGCTCTTGCGGCTGGACCTGGTTTAGCGCCCGCAAGGCCTTCTCGTATTGGCGGTTCATGTAGAGCACGAAGCCATAATAGTCGAAGACCTGCGCTCGCGGCTTGGGATCGAGTTGTAATACCCGCTCCATCGCTGTCAGAGCCTCCGGGCCTTGTCCTGCGTAGGTGAGCACGATGGCCAGGTTGAGCTCTGCCTCCGCGCCGTTCGGATCCAGTTCGACGGCTTTCTCGACAGATGCGATCGCCTGGTCCCATTCGCCATCCAGCATCTGCAGGATGCCGAGCACAGCATATGCTCTCGACGACTGGGGATCGAGCTCAAGCGCCCGCCCTGCCGCTTCATAGGCGCGCTGGCGAGCGACGGCGCTGAGCATGAGCAACTCGTAGTCGAAGCCGAGCACGTCCACCGTGGCGCGAGCATAGCCCGAGTAAGCATCCGCAAACGCAGGATCAAGCTTGATCGCTCTTTGATACAGGGACAGTGTCTCGCCGAGAGACCTGCTGTCGAGCACATAAACCTTCTGCTCGGCTCGGGTGTAGAAATCGTACGCCTCCAGGCTTCGCGTAGGGAGACGAGCAATCTGTGCCCTTTCG
Source organism: Mesorhizobium sp. ArgA1 (assembly GCF_053714375.1). NCBI lineage: Bacteria > Pseudomonadati > Pseudomonadota > Alphaproteobacteria > Hyphomicrobiales > Phyllobacteriaceae > Mesorhizobium > Mesorhizobium sp. ArgA1. The sequence goes on along the minus strand of NZ_JBSKBQ010000012.1, from coordinate 78,259 downwards.
CCTTCCGTCAGGCGTACCGAGAGTGCGTCGACGATGCGCCCGATCACCTCGTCCTGAAGCGCAAATATCCGGGAGTAGTCGCGGTCGTAGCGCTCGGCCCAGATGTTGCTTCCCGTTTTGGCATCGATGAGCTGAACATTGATCCGGACTGCGTCGCCCTCCCGGCGGACACTGCCCTCGACCACGTAGTGGACGTTCAACTGCGCCGCGATCTCGTCGACATCGAGGGATCGATCCTTGAAGGAGAACGCGGAATTGCGGGCGATGACGAGGAGCCCGGAGATCTTGGACAGATCGGTGATGAGATCGTCTGCGAGCCCCTCAGCCAAGTAATCCTGGCCCGCTTTCTGGCCGAGATCGGTAAACGGCAAAACGGCGATGGAAGGCTTGCCGGGCGTTGAAGCGGCCTGATGGGATCTGTGACCAGGCAGAAGGTCAATTACCGGCGGCCAACGCATCAAGGCAATCCCCGCTGCCAGAGCCAGAAGGAGCCCCGCCGCGCCGATCACAGGCCACCGTGGAGAGCGCGACTTCCTGGCTCCTCCGGTCTGTTCCAGCAGAACGCGATAGGCGCGGACCCGTTCTGGAATGTTCTTGAGGCGCTGTTCGCCGAGTGACTTGAAGATCAGGCCGAGCTTGTTATGGGCCTGATCGTAGGCCGTCCCCGAGATGACGATGCCGCCAGGATCGCTCAGCCCCTCCAGCCGGGCCGCGATGTTAACGCCATCGCCGTAGACGTCGTCCTGGTCAATGATCACGTCACCCAGGTTGATTCCGATTCGGAACACGATCCAAGTATCTTCGGGAAGACTGAGGTTCTGCTGCGTGGTGACCCGCTGGATTTCGACGGCGCAAGCCACAGCATCGACGACGCTGGCGAACTCGACCAAAGCCCCATCGCCCATGAGCTTGACGATGCGGCCATGGTACGCCTCGATCGACGGTTCGATGAATTCGCGGCGAAGCGACTTGAGCCGGGTGAGCGTGCCCGTCTCGTCCAGCCCCATCAGCCGACTGTACCCCACCACGTCGGCGGCGAGGATGGCGACTAGCTTCCGTTCGAGATGTTGAACCTGTTCCACCGCCCATGACTATAGCGAAGGCCCTATGGCAAGACCATATGCGCGGCCAAGGACCGGAAAATGCGCGCGTCGCAGAGGTATGGCGTCCTTACACGGCGCTGGGAGACCGGCCTGGCCCCGGCATATTCCTACTGAGGTTAGTGGGTGAGCGGCCGCGAACCAGCAGCAGAGGTGCTGAGTCGACATGTTGCTTGCGAGGCGGGAAGCATCGGGGAAGCCGAGGACAACCATCATTGTGCGATCCCGACCCCGTTGTCCGGTGGACAGCGTTAGCGAGATGGAACAATCCGACAACTGGCGAATTTGTAAGATGAAGGGCGTCTGTTTCGGAGGAAGCTATGAAACGCGTCCTTGCCCAAAATGCGGTCCGAATGATGCTAAGCGGCGTAGCCGCCTGTCTGCTCTCGGTCGGTGAGATTCCCAACCCGATTACGCCATTGTCGCTTGTGTCCGAGGCAAGGGCTGCCACCGACGTTTCGATCAGCATATTCTACCAAGACCTATCTTCCCATGGTGATTGGGTTTCGTACCACGGAGCGACCGTTTTCGTGCCGGTTGATGTACGTGACGATTGGCGTCCGTATACCCTTGGACACTGGGTCTATACCGAGCAGTATGGCTGGCTCTGGGTATCCGACGAGCCATTCGGCTGGGCGACGTACCATTATGGCCGGTGGGGCTATGCCGACGATATCGGCTGGTACTGGGTCCCGGGCACTCGGTGGGCGCCAGCATGGGTGAGTTGGCGTCGTGAAAGGGAGCACATCATTTGGGCTCCGCTGCCGCCGCGCCGCGATCCGGATTTGGTTTCAATCGAGGTGACCTTCGACACGACGCCGGATTATTACTGGGTTGTGGTCCCCACTCGCGAATTCCTTGCTGCGGACATTTCTGTGGTCGTTATTCGTGATGAGCCGGAGTTTGTGCGCATTGTTGAGGCGGCCGAACCGGCCGGCGACGTGACGGTCCGGAACAACGTGGTGATCAACAAAGTCATTGATGTCGATGTGATCGAAAAGGAGACGAACCAGAAGGTTACTGCCGTCAAAGTCAGCAAGACCGACGCGCCCGAGCAGTCCGGCAAACTGGAAAACGATACGGTCGCTGTCTTTGAGGGCGAGGTGAAAGCCGACCCTAAGGCCAAGCCACCTAAGCTTAAAGACATCGAGGAGGTGAAGCAGGTTCAGGCTGGCCGCAAATCGAAGCCGACCGGAGGCGCCGCAACGACCGAGCAGGCCAAGCCCGAAGAAACCGCCAAGCCCGAAGAGACCGCCAAGCCTGGGAAGCCGAAGGTCGGCGAGCAGCCCGCCACCGAGCAGCAGCAGGCCGAGCCTGGCAAGGCGGCCAAGCCTGAGAAGCCGAAGGCCAAGAAGCAGCCCGCCGCCGAGCAGCAGCAGGCCGAGCCGGAGGCCGCCAAGCCCGAGAAGCCGAAGGCCAAGAATCAGCCCGCCGAGCAGCAGCAGGCCGAGCCGGAACAGGCGGCCAAGCCCGAGAAGCCGAAGGCCAAGAAGCAGCCCGCCGGCGAGCAGCAGCAGGCCGAGCCGGAACAGGCGGCCAAGCCCGAGAAGCCGAAGGCCAAGAAGCAGCCCGCCGCCGAGCAGCAGCAGGCCGAGCCGGAGGCCGCCAAGCCCGAGAAACCGAAGGCCAAGAAGCAACCCGCCGCCGAGTCGCAGCAGGCCGAGCCCGAGCAGGCGACCAAGCCCAAGCCACAGAAGGAGAAAAACAAGGCGTGCGATCCGCAGACTGAGAACTGCTAAGTGCGTGGGACGGTTTCGGCCCCGCGATCGTAATCTGACGTGGTCGGCGAAGTTCATTGGTAAGCCGCGTGAAGCGACGGTTCGCCATGCGCATAGTCAGATTGGTGCGCTCTATGTGCGACGTGCTGACATGCTCTGGGTTGGGATCGCCGCAACGCGCGTCTTGGCTGTGCCACTGGAGAGACGGCGGGCAATAAAGAGAAGCCGCGACGAGCCTCGCCGGGTGTCACACCTCGGCTGTCTCGTCCCTCGAGTCCGGCCATCTGGTTCCTGCCCTGGGTGACAGCGCCTTCGAAGAGGTTGGGCGCTGTAGCTAAATCGCGACCCCTGGCGCGCAATTAGCCGAAATTTTCCGGCGAAACCCAGAAGCAGAATGCCTCCACGGTTCGAGGCGTTCCGGCACGGCGCCTGGTGCATAGGCGTGCGCTTGGATTACGCCATGACAGATAATCTGCTGCTGAGCGCCGAGTATCGCGATTTACTCCCTCGCGTGAGTGCGGAATACCGGCCAATGGGCTATCGCCTCGCGCAATTTGGTAAAAAGCTTGCCTTCTTTGCCGATGGCAGACCGGACTTGAAGGGCAGCCCATCCAGCTTTCATCGTCCCGCCGACATGGCAATGGCAAACGATAGCGTGCAACTGCCAATCCGATAGCTCGAAGAAGCGCTTGGCTTCGCCATACGTATCGTTCCTCAGCCCGTCAGCGCACAACATCGGATCGGCGAAAGCGACGCTGAGCGCGGAGCCGATGGACTGGGCTTTGTCGCGCACGTCCAAGGCCATGTATTCGGTCCCGGGGAAGGCCGAGAGGCACCGCTCGGGATTTCGCTCGAGCAGCATGGCCCAGCGTTCCAAGCGCTGGCGCCGCGTCATAACCGGAAAGGATACTTCCACTTCCGCGACCCCATGCAGTTCTGCAAGTGTCTGATGTTTCATGACCGTCTCCTGTTGGCGAGGCGCTCCGCCTGCAGCAACGCATAGGCCGAGGCAGCCTCAGTCGTCCCTATGCAGGCGAACCTGCAGTCCGTCGGGAAGTTCCATTGGCGAGAAAAATTTTACGATGCGCTGTGATTTCCTGCTCTGCGAATGCCTTGGGCCATTCAGCGCGACACCTACTGGGATGCTTGCACCAGCCCTCGCAGCAACGGGTGATCCTTCAGGTCCTTGTAAGGCGTCAGATCTAACTCAGCCGGCACGCAGCGAAGCTGTTCCTCATCGATCGCCTTTTCATGGCCCTTGATAAACGCTTTGATAGTGGTCGCCAGCTCAGGCCAGCCGCTCTGACGGCGTCCTCTTTCGATGCGCCGAGGCGATTTGATGGACGTGCAGACAATGAAGCCGCAATCGTCCAACAGAGCCTTTTCAACAATTCGTGGCACACCAGAAACGGTTCGAGGCGCACGTCCTTGCCTTTCCATCTGATGGTGCGCGGCAGATGCCGATCGATGTAAATCTTTGTTGCATCCCTGCTGTACCCAGCGATGTAGGGAATATCGAAGCCGTGACTGACCTTAACTCGTCGAGGAAGCGCGGAAACGACATCGAAGCGCCCGCCACACGGGCGAGCGCTTGACGAGATTTTTTTACTTGGTGACGATGATGCGCTGCTTGTCTCGGTTTTGGGCGTAAGTTGCCTTGTCGTAGGCAGTCTGCGCCTCCAACTGGTCCTTGGTGAAGTTCGTATAGAGGTAACGGTTGCCGGTCTTGTCGGTCATGAACTTGAGGTTCTCCATTCCGACGGCGACCTTCTTTTCGCCAATTCCCAGGAAGCCGCCTACATCAACGACTATCGAGTCGACCTTCTTGTCACCCGTCAGGATAACGTCGCCGATCTCGCCGACCTTCGCATCATCTGCGCCATAGACGTTGGTTCCGATCAGATTTGCTGCACTGATTTTGTCTGACGGCATTTCGGTCAAGGACGTCTTATCGATCGAGGCCGTCGAAGTCGTATCGGTTTTGCCGGCAGCCGCTTGGGTGTCCGCCGTGTTGTTAGTCGGCTGGGCCGCTGCGGTATCGTAAGCCTTCGTATCGAAATTGGGCTGAGCCGTAAGCTCATCCTTGGTCGTCTTTGCAACCAACCACCGATCGCCGTTCTTGTTCACCCATTCAAGCTTGTTGAAATCGTAGGCGACATTTTTTTCGCCCACGCCAAGGAAACCGCCGACGCCAATGACGACGAGTTTGGCGTTCCCGTCCTTGTCCAGGACGATGTCATTAACATCGCCGATCTTGGTCGCGTTATCGGCGTTGCTGTCATAGACTGCGGCTCCCATGATCTTGGAGACGAGCTTGCCATCAGTGACCGGGGCGACAACTTCCGTCTGAGCAGCGGGCTTGCTGGCATTTGCGGCGTGTGCACCTGCAGTGCAGAGCGCCGTCGACATGAGAGCGGCCGTCGCCGCCGTAGCTAGGATCTTCCGGATCATGGTGAAATTCCTCCTGTTGCCTTGACTGAGCGTCAGTATCTGCCGACGTCACTTCGACAACGACAACAGCGGCGCTAAGTTCCGGGAGTGGGTTCATTGATCCTCGGCATAACCGGAGGCTCATGCAGGCCCTGATGCGACATTGGCAATAGGGGTCGCGCGGCTATTTCCGGGAAAGAGCCAGTCCTTGGTCCGGTCGCCTTGCATAACGTTCTAAAGGGTTTCGTGCGACCGCTCCGTCCGTAGGATGGTTTTCAAATTTGGATCCGATCGCGACCGTGAGTTGGCCCTGATGGATAGTTCGCCAGCACTGTGTCCAGCGGGGCAAGACGCCTTTTTTGGCATTCAGCTCATTTCCGGGACGCCAGGATTTCCGGTTCGGTTTAGAGCTAGGCGTGTTGGTTATCGCAGAAGAGACTAAGACGCCACGCTCAGGGCCTTCGCTGGAGCTTTCCGCGTCGTCACCGGAGTAACTGGGACGAGCCCGCCAAGCCCGAAGCGCCGGCTAGCTTGCGTCCAGAATTCGTTGCCGATTGATGCGGGCATATGGCAGTCTCCCGGTTTGAGCGGGATGCAGTGGCAGGGCAAAACAGATGCTGGATGCTCGAAAGGCAATAGAAAGCGACATCAAATCCGTTATGACCTCTTTGTCCGCAACTTCGGCGGGCGAATTGATCACCGCTGGCCGTACGATCGAGGAAGCCACCGAGCAGATGGTCGAGTGGTCTGGCGAAGGCGAAGCCATTGCGATCGATAGTGATAATTCGCCGATCGCCATCCTGATTTTTCGAGACGAAGACGCAAACGTGCTCGGAACGTCCTTCATGGCGACAGAGCAGTTCTTCACAGGTTGGCTGCCCACCCGGTTTCTGAAGAGGTATGTAGACGCGAAAATGAAAAAGCTGCCCGGCGTAGCTGTCGTGTCGACGACCTATTCCCAGCATCCCAGCTTGCATCGCTGGTACCGGCTCATGGGCTACCGAGATCCGGCCACAGATGGCGTTAGCTTCACTTTTGTGCGCGAGCCTCGATAGGGAGAGGAGGACCAGAATGCCTTGGTGAATGCGGGACGTTCGTGCAGAAACAGGGGCCGAAAGGCTGGCCGAGGGCCAGGAAGTTGTGCTGAACTGATCGCCGGAAGCACGGTACTGATCTCTGCCTGAACTCGCCGACCGGTGGTATCAGGAGAGCCCTATCTCGCCATGTTGGCAGTGGCCAGCCTGGATCGGGTATATGGGGAAGAAAGATTTTCCCGCTCCCGATCCAACGTGAGAGTCCAGCCGGAAACGTCCGGGCTCTGCGGCGCCTGCGCCGCTCCAGCGAACTCTTCCAAGGCATGCTCGACCTGATTGATCGAAGCCGCCGTCATCTCCAGATGAAAGAGCACCCGGTGCGTCAACATGGCGGCCTTCGCATCTCGGAACAGTTGAGTGTGCCTCAGTGGTGCAGTGTCAAAATCACCAACCTTCATGACCGTTGCTCCAATTGGGCGTTTAGGAGAAACAGCCGACGCGATCACTAGTTCCCGCCGCGCTTGCTGTTTGCGTTCGCCACTGCCGGCTCCTAACCAAGGCAGTGAGTGCTCTGGCTGATGGCGGGTCAGACAACCTGAGCGATATTGACCTAGTGTCGGATCTCGCGGAGCGGGCGGGAAAATTACCACCTTCCAAACTTTCAAATCCGCAAACGTCTATTTCGAATGAAAGCCGCCTGCCGATATCATTTTTTAAAGACTCAAGGGGCAGGCGGAGTCATCTTGCCAGCGTCCAATGCACTTTTCGGCGAGAAGAAACCCATGTTGTTTCCTGGTCAAGTCGTCATGTCCGACAAACTGGAGATGCTCGCCCGCGTCTGTCGGACAGCCTGCGCAGACAATGGTGTTGCACTTAGCAGCCCGCAGGCACAGACAATCGCACGCCATATCCTTAAGCTTTTCCTCAACGGCCTTGAGGGCGAGGACGAGCTAGTGAGCGCTGAGCGAAACCGCATGAAAAGGCAAGCTCACGAACGTTGAAAGCAGTCACGTGAGTTGCATCACGGCTAGCCTCGCATCGGAGAGGGATGCGCGTCGAGTTCAGTGCTGGTTAGCCTGCTGGCGCGCCAAAGGTCGGAGGCCCGGAAGTCCGCTAATCGTCCGAGATCAGTCGATAGCGAAACCGGTCCCGGATGTGGTCATTGAAGAAGCGGCCTTTCGCGAAGGCGTTTCGGAATGAGGTGTAGACCTCGACAGGGACACCCTCGTAGTCATAGTGCTTGCCGCTCGCAACGAACCACACGGAGAGAACCTCGCTGTCGGGATCGTATTCGCTTCTGCGGATCGACGTCGAAGGCATGGTGCAACCCTATACGAGCGCCATCGGCATGTAGCGGATGATAACCTTGTCCTGCCGAAATCTTCGTTCGAGTTCCGCGCGGCGATCGCGCCAGTCCGCCAGATCGATTTCCTGCGTCATCACCTCGAAGATGACGATGTCGTCTCTGTCGGATCCCGTGCCTTGCTGCCACAGGCCCTCTGCAGGCGCCTGCAGATAAGCCGTAACGCCTTTAAAACGCCTTGCCAGTTCCTCCTTGACCCGATCGAAATCTTCCCGCGGGAAAGGCTGGCCGCCGTTGTCGGCTCGGGGAAGGAGGATTTGAACAAGGTGCATGCGGCCACTCGCTGAATGACAGTCAACGCTTACGAAGTCGACGGCGTTCCATTGTGCAAGAGGTGGGCCTCGCTCAGACATCCACTGAGAGCCAGGCTTGAGTGCTACGCCTACCGCATCAGCCCCGCCGCGCGCAGAGCATCCTCAATCACCTCCTTTACAGCTCGAGCTTGCGGTCCTTGCAAGTCATTTAGAGCCGGTTCCGCAGGCTTGGCCTTCGCCGGTTCCTTAGGCCCTGCCCGAAGATGAGATGTCGGTGGCGTCGTTTCGACCCTTGGCGTAACTGACCTTGACGACGCGGACCTGGCGCTCGCTGACCCTCTCGCGTCGTCGGAATCGCCGAGACCCCAGAACCGCGCTATCTCCCGGGTTGAAGAGATACCTACGTCAAGCATGTAAGGGCCGGCTTTGCCGAGGCCGTCGCCAATGGGCGTACCGTGGCCCATCCCTGCAATAATATTTACCTCGATCTTCGCTTCTCCAGCGTCGCCAACCCAGACCTGCCTGCTTCGTCCACGCTCGCTCGTCGAATGGGTCGGCGCCTTGTCGAGTTTGTGCGCGCCGCGCCACTGCGCAGCAATGGACTCCGCGTTAACGGATGCCACAGTGCGATCGGCGGACCCCTGCCAGATCGAAAGCCTTGGCCAGTGCCCATTGTTCTTGGAGGCTTTCCGGAGAAGCCGCTGCAATTCTTGGTCGGACGGGCCACCGTGGCCGCGCATGAGATCAAACGCTTCGGGAACGGTTGTCGCGCATCCGAAGGGCAGGCCGGCAATGATGCCGCCGCCGGCGAACACTTCAGGATAGTTGGCGAGCATCGCCGCGGCCATGGCCCCGCCGGCCGAAAGACCGGTAACGAATACCTGCTGTCGGTCCAGGCGGTGGAGAACGACCATCGTCTCGATCATCTGCCGGATCGAAAGGACTTCGCCACGATCGCGCGCAGCATCTGTAGGCAGGAACCAGTTGAAGCAGAGGTTCGGGTTGTTGGCGCGTTGCTGTTCGGGATAGAGGAGCGCGAAACCGGTCTCGTCGGCGAGTTGGGACCACCCGGAGTGGGAGTCGTAGCCAGCCGCGTTCTGGGTGCAACCGTGCAGTACGATGACCAGCGGCGCGGCATCCGGGAGGTCAGCTGGCCGGTAGAATCTTGCCTGCAACGCGCCGGGGTTGGAGCCGAAATTATCGAGGAGGGAGAGGCGATCGACGGATGTGAAAGAGATGGGATGCATATTATGTTGCACGCGTAGTGCCCTGAGGCGGGCGATCGTATCGGAAATTCTTCGCATGTGGTCCGTCCTTGTTTTCGACGCCCGGCGTTGAAGGGCGTGAGATGCAACGCGCTCGCACCAATATCGTTGCTGCACTGCACAATAACAGGACGTCGTGGCGCTACCTACCTCCCAGTGCCGCGACGGCACTGGCGATGAAAGCCCCGATGATGAGAGATAGCTCACCCAACAAGGAGAAGGTCGCGCCGGCTTTTCGAGCCGTGTCGGGCAGCCTTCTGCGGGGGAATCTTCGCCTGCTCCACTTGGGCGAGAGCGGCATCGCCATAGCGTCCGCCCAGGAGAGGCCCGTGCGCGCTGCGACGAGTTGGCCAAGGTAGGGTTTATCGGCCGCGGAGACCTCGCCGACGGCTGCGCTTCCAACAAGGATGTGCGAGGCTTGCGCGGCAGCAGCGGCGTCACCTTCGGCCCCTGGTGCCGCCAGCCTCACGGGATCGCTTGGCCGGAACAGCGCGTCCACAATATATTCAGTTGCATCGGAGCCGCCACCGCTTCTCGCATTTGTGGTGCACCTGCGAGACCGCGCGCCTTATCCAGAGCCGGATCAGCGAGACGAGTAAGGCTATCCAGACGCTTGCCGCCAATTACGGTGAGCCGGCAGAGATGGATTTGCGAGCGCGGCGAGGATCCGAAGACCACGTCAGAATGGAAGCGGATCGCGCCGCAGCCGACACGCGTTCGGAGTGAATGGAGCGCAGTCGTGCGGTGATCAGCACGCTACGGACTTCACTCGCCGGCTTGAAAAGCCGCGGCGGGACTTCGGAGCTGTCTACCCCAGCCGTGACGTGATACCGGATCTTAAGCGGGAGATCGAGGATCGAAGAAAGGCTAGCAGCGCGCCGCCAGCCTGACCCGACAACACCTCCGTAACTTTGGCCGGGACCGACGTCGTCCGTCTCAACTCAAGCTGATTTAAGGCTGGAATAAGTATCGACAGCTTCTCGTCGGCTGACAGATGACCATCCTCGGCCACCTGCCTGCATGCTGGATCACGGAACATCACCATCAAGCACATCCTGTGTACGATGTACTGCAACGGCTAACAGTATCAAACGTTCCCCCCGCAGGGCCTTAAGCCACCGGGTGGCAGGTTTCAGCTGCGATCGAGGAAATGGCCGGCTGCGTTGGTCACCGGCCGGTGGTAGGACGAACCGGGGACTATCACGAAGAAAACCTATCAGAAGCCAGTTCTAAACAAGCGCGGGCGGCTCTCCACCCTGACGGCGCATTGCGCCATCGGGCGCCGACCCGGTCCAGCCCGAATAGCCCGCTACTAACGCGAAGGAGCACTGCGAACGAAGAAGACATATCAAAAACCTGTACTGACAAAGCGGACCGGCTCTCTACTGCGACAGCAAGTCCTAGCGCATCGGTGACCCGCCTCCGCCTCCTCGGTCCCTTGAGGCTGTAGGTGTCTGAGGGCCCGCTGGCTCCCGCCGGCGGGCTTTTTTGTTTATGCGTGGGAACAACTCCATGAGGTCGAGGTTCCTAATATGACGGTTCGTCCCTCCGAACAGTCCTTGGGTCGTTCCATCACCCAACCTTAGCCCCGCCGACTTAAGTCGGCGGGGCTGATGCTGATGCTCCCCCGGGAACCTCGCGACGACCCATTCTGTTTCCAAGTTCGGATTTCAAACCTGAACCCCGCACCATGCAAATGCAGCGATGATCTCGTCCGGCTCACGTGGGGTGAAGAGCTATCTACTGGCATATCCATCCGGTCCATTGCTGCGCCGCCACCGAATCCGACTTCCAGCACTCGATTTTCAGGAACCAACTGTAACTGATCGAGAGCGTAGCTGTTCAGCCGTGCATTGCCCCGGTTCATCCCGGCGCGGACGAGCCAGCCGCCGATCCCAGCCGGCCAAGAAAGCTGCTTTGCTATGAATCTTGGCGCCATCTCATTCCCAAGCCGTGCCGATCATAGAGCGGCTCGCAACTTACGAGCCCCCGCCGTCTTCGGCCGGCGGTTTTTACGTCGAGCCGGGAACCAGAATGAAACGCTGATGTTTGCAAGGGTGCAGTGGACTGAACGGCTTTCTTGTCCACTGTGGATCGGCCTCCGTGGACGATCGGAGCCCGCCGCCGTCTAACCCCTCAAGGTCCGGCGGCGGGCTTTTTATGGAGCAGCAATACGATCCGGCGGGTAATGCTTGATCTGATGTTGGCCAAGACATGGGTCTGATGATTTCGAAAAGACTCGGTAGGCCGTCGAGCGTCGGCGACTGGCTCGCGCAGCCGCTTCGAACGGCGTATTGGCTCGATCTCCGGACGTTAGCAGTGCCCGTGCCAATTCGGGAAAGAAGTGGCGGCATCAAACTTGCTGATAAACCTTTGCCGGCTGATCCTGGTCCTGATCGCATACTCTGATCAGGTTAGGCTCGCCGGGTTTGAGGTCGTGGGGGTCTTCACCCGGCGAGTTTGCTAACAATGCTGCCTAAATACGTGGTCGTCTGATGCATGCACGCCAATTCCCGCACTGTGCGAGCCGGCGTGCAATACAAAATTGTCAGTTGTCTGGAACCTCTCGGCATCGACGAAATTCTGTCATTGCACTGGCCCATTCAGTGCGTCCATGCCCTCAACTAGCCCGTTGATTTCGGTCAGCGGGCTTTTTCTCTTACCGGAACCAGCGTGAGTTCCGGTTCGGAACTATTTTAGCTAAAACTAATTGAATCACGGGTTGCGGGTATGGGTGTATGCGTCTCAAGTTTATTCCGCCGATGGAGCCTGAGCTATTCGACGCGCCGCCGGTAGCCGACGGGTGGAGCCACGAAATCAAATTCGACGGCTATCGCACGCAGGTCATCAGCGACGAAGACGGCATCCGGTTCTACACGAAGAACGGCTTCGACTGGACAGCCCGATATCGGTATCTCGCCGAAGAGGCGGCGGCGATCGACGCGCAAAGCTTCATCTTCGAAGGCGAAGCCATAATGATCGATAAGGCCGGCCTTTCCGACTTCCACGCCTTGCAAGCCATCATAGGCCTGCGCCGGCCGTCGCCGAACATCTATCTGGTTTCGTTTGACCTGCTATTCCTCAACGGCCATGATCTGCGCCGGATGCCTTTGGAAGACCGCCGCGAGATCCTTCAACAACTGGTTCCGACCGGCGGGCGCATCCAGTTCAGCGAAGCCATGCCCGGCACTGGTGACGCTGTTTATCACCTGGTCGACAAGGCTGGGCTCGAAGGCATGGTCTCGAAGCTCAAGGGCAGTTCATACCAAAGCGGTAAAACGACCGCCTGGCGCAAAATCAAATGCTTCGAGGAAAAGCAGATGGACATCATTGGGGTGCAACGCGAGCGCGGCAAAGCGGCGCAAGTGATCATGGCCGAGAGCGGCCACTACAAGGGCGGGGCGTTCGTAGCCTTCAAGGCCGACAAACGGCAAGCTCTGTGGGATCGCGTAAAGGGCAAGGTAGGCGGCCCAGTGCCAAAAGGTCACAAGAAGGACAAGGCCGAGTGGCTGAAACCAGGGCTTGTCGGTCGGGTGAAGACCTTGAAGGGCGAAGAGAGCCTTCGCCATGCGAGGCTGCTGGATTTTTGGGAAACTGATTGAAGGCTCTTGCCCGAGCCGGATGGATCAGCGAGCGCGCCATATGCGCTCTCGCTGAATGCCAATCACCTCTCGGCGAGAAAGCCCGCCGACGGGGTCAGCGAGCTTTTTTTCCTGAAAGGCCTACTTCCCCATCATCATTGCCACCTTGCAGAAATTTTCGTGCGCCTTGGCGATAGTTGCGTCGGCGCAGTCCTTCATAATGGCATCACGGTCTTCCTGGGACATTGCCGCCCAAGCTGCTTTCGCTTCCGCTTCAGACTTCATGGTCTTCATGCCGGCATCCGTGAAGAAGGGAGACATCTTCGCCGGGTCGTCGAGTGCAGACGTACTTCCTGCGACTGCGGAGCCCGAAACCATTGCAAGGGCCATCGTAGCGAAAACCAGTTTTTTAAGGTTCATGTCAAATTCCTCCCAAAAGGGTCAGCCATTATGGCAACCCGTGCTCCCCCAACGCCGGTTTTTGGGAAAGGTTTCTAGCAAACGCAAAGTTGTTTAATTCGGGATGGCCATGCCTCAACGGCGAAAAATCGACGAAACTGCGAAGCTGGTCGGCGAGTGGCCTCTGACGCCCGGCGCCACGCTAGGGTCCTCGGTGCGGGCGAGGGGTATTTTCCTGGAGGTGCGGTCACGCCTCCCGATGGCGGCGAGAAAGTTGCTGAATATCGAATCCCGAGTGCTGACCTTGCGCGTACCGGAAGGCGTTGAAGCTGACGTCTCCGACGCGCGCGCGATCATATCGAATGCGATGCAAGACATCGAGGAGCTGCCGGTGATCCCCCGCGAGGCCGAGGACATCTTGACGATCAAGGCGGGCGAACGGCACCGTTGGCTGAAGGATGGCCGCCTTGAAAGCGCTGGGACACGAACGGTAAAATTGCGAGGCCGCGCCAGGAAGATCACCTTTCACGTGTTCGACCCACGGCATATCGAGGATGTGCTCGACCGTGACCTGGTCTCGCTGTGGCGAGAGCAGGACATTGCAACGGCCGCCGAAAACAGGCGGCGGGCTGCAGGGCAGGCGGCCATGAAGCGCGCCCTCAAGAGAGCCCGTCGATCAGACCATTCAGACGGCAGCCGAGATGAGGAAACAGGCTCTGACCTACGCGATTGGGATGAGTTCGACATAGCCGGGCTTCTACGCTGATGATCGGCCCGGCGATAAGTGTCGGCTAACTGCCATATCGACAACCGAATGTGGGAAGGCGTGGGAGGGATGGTCACGCTGATGCGATCGGACGTCACCCGCGCGCGCCCAATGGCAGTGACAGCAACCTCATCGCCTACTTTGATATGCCCGAGCCATGCCCAAGACTCTGGATCGGCCCGCGCTGGCGTCAAGTAGCGGAACCTAATGTATGCAGCGAGCTTATGTGAAATGAGCACACGCGGCACCGACTTCTTGCAGCAATGGCTGATCGAAAACGTGCCGACCTTGGCCGGGTCTGACATTATTTCAGTGGCAAACGCGACCCAAGAACTGTTTCGAGATGCCGAAAAGCAGGGGATCAGCGCCGCAGAGATCGCGGAAGACAACGGCAGCATCTATGAGGCCGTTCTCGATGCCATAGTTCACTACCATAACTCAGGCTTGGGGGACTGACACCAACTCCCGTGCTCGCCAGCGACAGAACGAGCAGCTCATGGGCCGGTGGAGCAAACAGCTTGCTCCTCTGTTTATTGACTTCGCGGGTCTGGCAGATGGGGAGCGCATCCTGGACGTAGGCTGTGGCACCGGCAGCCTAACCTTCTTGCTGCCCCGGTCTGCTAACGTGAGAGAGATTGCCACAATCGATTCTCGCCGGTGTTCGTCGAGGATACTTCGACCGATCACTTGCACTGCTGGTATTGCACTTCGTTCCGGAGGCCGGGCGAGCGATTGGTGAGATGCGTAGGGTGACTAGGCGGCGTCGTCGCAGCCGCCGTTTGGGACCATCTCGGCGGCATGCCGGTTATGCGGATGATGTTGGACACGCTCGCGGTTGTCGATGAGCACACGAGGGCGTTGCGGAGCTGGTATTGCTTCCAGCCCATGGTGCTACCCAATGAGATGATGCAAAGCTTCGTCGAGCAAGGCCTTCGACGGTCAGCCGTTCGACCAAGTCGTGGTGTCGCAGCAATCGCGCCACCTCCAGGTTGAAAATAAACACCGTAGGCGCTTTCACCTCATACGAGAGTTCACATCCCAATCTATATCGAACGGTCAAAACACAGGTCCTATCCAAACCGAGCACCACCAATGGAGATCAACTCGTAGTATCGCCGGAGCGCCTTGGCGGGTCGACAGCGCCTGCGACGGCTTCTTTCTTGGCTTTTGGAAGTACGGTCCTCTGCAGGATGAAGATGGGCGATTCATCTTTCATCAGGCCGAAGGTCAGCCACAGCGCAAAACCGAAGACAGTCAGTGCGTTCATCGGCGCCAAAATACTCTTAGGGTCGAGCGTTCTGATGATTTTCCAGGCCTGCGGCGTAAAGCTGGCCATCGGACATCGGGCTGTGAGATATCGACGATCGCAACAGTTTGCATCGATGTGTCCAATCTCAGGAACGAGCCGTCTCAGAGCTTATTTCGCTTGCGCGAGATCCGAAACGCGCACGACGCCATGCTGGCTGACGAACGTGAGCGTGGAATCCGTGCTCTGCGCTTGAGACACACCGGAAATCTGGTGGTCGCCGGTGTCGTATATGTATGTCCGGCCATGATCGTCGATGACAAGGCGACGTTTCAGGGGAAACACCGCGTAGCGCATATCATTCTGAGATCCGACAGATGAAGGATCACCGAGCTCTTGGGGCCACCATGAACTGGCGTGACGAGAAGCCCCGGAGCGATAGCTGACAGCGCGCTCATCGGCCCGGTCCTCCGCGGGTTGCTCGCGCAGGTGCCTCGACAGTTCACCCGCAATGGCGTTGAGCTTTACTTTAAGGCTGTCGTTGAACATGTCGCCGACCATGGTCATGCCGGAAGACCATTGCGACATTCCGCCGAAGTCGGCATGGCTGAACTGGGCCATGGTTCCGCCGCCGCGGCGCAAGGCTTGAAGGACAGCCCTGACTGCGTCGTCGGAAACGCCGTGCTCATGTGCGAGCCTGGCGATTAAATCAGCGTCTTCCCCGGCGCCTGCCATCGAATGTTCTCCTCGGTTTTGTCCCCGTCAAAACAGAACTCGCGGGTCTTGGTTCCAGAGGATCGTGCGGCCCCTTTCGAAAGGGTCATGAATGACCGCCCTAATGTCCCGCTTCCGAAACTACAGTGAAATTGCGGCGCGGTGCGTTTGGAAAATGGCCAAGTAGTGCGTGCTGCGGTCCTTGCGTGCACCACCAGCGACAGGATGAAGTGGGTTAACAGGTTTCCGATGGCCGCTGCATACTCAACGCGTTACCCAAATCGCGATCAAAAAGCATTAGGTCGTCGCTGGCGGAACCTTTCTAAGGTCAAGCCCTTCTCCTCTTTTGACGGTGGAGGCACCAATGGCGAATCTGGGAAGACTGGCGATCGCGATGCTTGGCGTTCTGGCCTACCAAAATAGAGACAAAATCGGCGAAATGATCCGTGGGGCGGGAGATCGCGATCCAAACGGCCCGCAAGGCGGGATTGTAGATCAGCTTTCCAAAGGGGTCTCAGGGACGGCGCTCGGCGATATCCTAGATCGCTTTCGAGGTGCGGGGGCAGGATCAAAGGTGGACTCGTGGGTAGGCAGTGGGCCTAACGAGCCAATCGAGCCAAATGACGTAGAAGCGGCAATAGACGATCACACGCTGACGTCACTCTCGATGCAGACCGGCCTTTCGCGCGAGGAACTCATCAGCAGGATCACCAGGGATTTGCCCGAGGCAGTCAACAAGATGACGCCAAACGGTGCACTGCCACCCGGGCCTACGCAAAGATCCGATGAGACAACCCTGCTCGACGAACTGCCCCCGAGTAAGACGCAAGCCAAATCGGCCGGGCGAAACAATGTCTAGAGTGACGGCCATACCTCGGGGAGACCTGCGGACGCGTAAAGTTGGGACAACTGGGCAGGGCTTTCACGGTGCCAAGGCAGCAAGCGTAGTTGCCGAATTGGATTTGTTGGCCGCCTTGCTCGATTCCCGTTGGCGCGTTCCGGGAACATCAATTCGTTTCGGATTGGATGCCCTCGTCGGTCTGGTGCCCGTACTCGGAGATGCGGCGACAGGCATCGTTTCGGTTTACATCGTATTGCGAGCTCGAAGCTGCGGTGCTGGCAAGACCTTGGTCGCCAGAATGTTAGGGAACGTATTGCTTGATACGGTTGTAGGTAGCGTCCCTATTCTGGGCTCAATCTTCGATGTGTATTTTAAGGCCAACAACCGCAACATCAGGCTGCTTCGCCGCCACCTCCAACGGTAAAGCGGAAGTTGGCAGGGCCGGGCGACGCGAACTGCCTGATTGCAGCTCAGTAATCACCCGAGGAACTTTATTGGTTTATCGCACGTTTTCCCGCCGAACCAATTTCGGTTCAAGGAGAAGGGGAAAACATGGAAAATCCAGGTGTTGGTTGGATAGCGGCAATCGTCATCGGTGGTATCGCCGGCTGGCTCGCAGAGATGTTCATGAAAAGCAATATGGGCGTGCTCATGAACATCATTTTGGGGATCGTCGGCGCCATCGTCGCCAACGTCCTTCTCGGGCTGCTGGGCGTATCATTGGCCGGCTGGCTTGGCTATCTTGTCGCCGGCTTCATCGGTGCATGTATTTTGATTGCCGTGGCCCGAATGATTAGACGGTAACCCAATCGGTCTTGCCGCGTCCTGATTTAAGCGTGTGATCCTGGGATCACGCGCCTTTTCACGGCTCTCTGAAAGCGCTTAGTCCTTCGGATTGAGGTCGCGCAATCATCCTGGGCGTAATCAACGCGGTCGTTTTCGTTTGCCTGATCGCAGCCATCTTCGCCGCTATCCAAGATTTGCCTAATCGAAGCGTGGAATGGCGGGATGTCGGGATTGGCGCGGTTGTGACCGCTGCCCCGTTCACCCTCCGGAATTCGCTTATTGGTTGGTATATCGGCTCCCAGCGCGATCGCGTCCTGATATGGAGCTGCCAGTGGGCTGCTCGTCATCCTGTTGTTACCCGGCGGAAATTTTTCTTCTTGGTGCGGAAATCACTCGCGCTTATTCCGTTCGACACGGCAGCGGGTCCGATCTGGACGTTGTGGTCTACAATGCTTTAACAGCAAGACAGGGCGTCACATTTCGCCCGGAGCAAAGTGCTGGAGTTGTCGTGCTGCTTGCGGTGGCATGCTCGACCGGGTCTTCGCCGCCGCTGACCACGCGCTAAATGTAACTCCGAGCCAGCGCCACTTCCGGGCAGATGTCTCGTGCCCACGTGAAACGGCACGGAACCTTTCGCCTCGCCCGCTCTTTCATCCGAAGCCAATTCGGGCAAGGAGCATTGTAATGAAAACTCTAGCCGACATTTTCGAGCACACCCTCCAAGACATGTATTACGCCGAGAACGCGATTACAAAGGCCTTGCCCAAGGTGGCCGCGGCTGCGAAGGACGCCAAACTAAAGAAAGCAGCAGAGGACCACCTTGAGGAGACGAAGGGACAGATCAAGAAGCTCGAACAGGTGTTCAAGTCGATAGGCAAGAAGGCGTCTGGCGAGAAGTGCGACGCGATAGAGGGCCTCATCAAGGAAGCCGACGGACTGATGGAGGAAGCGTCAGGAACGGCCCTCGATTCCGGCCTCCTGGCAGCCTGTCAGGCAGTCGAGCATTATGAGATATCCCGGTACGGCTCGCTGCGGGAATGGGCAAAGGATCTCGGGCATGATGACGCGCACAAGTTGCTCAGCGAGATTCTCGACCAGGAAAAAGCCACCAACAACAAGCTAACGAATCTTGCGGTTACGTCGATTAACAGGACAAATTGATCCCCCCGATCCTTCGAATGTGGGTCCCACATACCCGCGCTCGATGATGATGCCGCAAGATGCTCCATTGTTCACGGATGGCGGCATGAAGACCATGAAATCTGCAGCCAACACCAACGCGCCTGAGCGGCCACGTCTCAGGAAGACGCGGTGATAAAGGATTGTGCGGAATCTGTCGCGCTTGGAGCGCGGGTATTCACCTCCGACGATCTCGAAAAAGCCTGACGACATCTTCAGACTCGCCGGGCTTTCGTCACCGCTCGTTGACTCCTGCTGGCTCGTTCCAGCCACTTCAGCCCAATTGCCCGCTGCCGAATTACGGTGGCGGGTTTTTCTTTGTATTAGCGGAACAGCATATAAGGCCATAGGTTGTCTACGCGGCAGCACTGCTGCTGGCCAAGGTCCGCAAGACTTGGCCGGGCCCGCGTCCTGCCTTGGTCGCGGGCCCGCTCCTTGTTTCTGTCGGCTGGCTCACACCGGCGGCTTTTTTGTTTATGCTGGGAACAACACGATGAGGTCGAGGTTCCTATTCTGGCCGCTTCGATCCCTCCGAGTGGTCCTTGGGTTCATCACCCAGCATCTCCCCGCTGGCTCCCGGCCAGCGGGGTTTTTCTTCCCGGAACTTCATGCGGATAGATCACTTTCGCACAACGGAATCTAACTCCAATGCGGTATGATCTAGCTTTTCGTGCCACATCACCTGCCGAAAGTCGCGCAAGTCAACTTGCTGGCCGCAAACCGTACACTGGTAGAAGTGATTGTGTGCGTTGGGCTTGGCAGGCCCATGGAGTTTGCCTGGGATGGGCGGTCCGAGGTCCGACAGCTTCGTCATCGGATTCAGCCCCTTATGCTCGGCGCCCACGGCTTGGAGTCGCGAATTTGCCTAACTGCGTTGAAGGCTTTTGCCGAATGGTCGCACCGGTGGCGGGACGGGCCGTTGGCCCTCAAAATCACCTCGGCTGCACCCTTTGAGAGGTTGTGCTTTTCCATGAACGCTTCAACCTCATAGGGGCAACTTTCCGACCATGGGTCGTTGCTGGTCTGATGTTTTCCCATTGCTATTTCACGAATTCCTCGGGCGTGCGTTCCTCAATGCTGAACTCGTGCACCGTGCCTTGGCCTTCATCGACAACCCTGAACCAATGCTCTTGCAGCGCTCTCGGTGAGATGACCCTGCCGGTAACTTCCTCAACCGCCGACAGAGCGTCCTGTGCATCGATCTCGTTAGTGCTGAGCACCTGGTCGCCCCGCAGTTCCTCGACTTGATATCGTGTCATGCTGTTATCGATTGCCCAGTCGCTTAGCCTCGGCCTCAAGCGTGTCGCGGTCATTGCCGTGCCTGGCGATCAGCTCTCGAACCTCAGGGATCGAGAGACCAAATTTGCTGGCGAAGTAGCCCACCTCATATTCCTGGTCGCCAGAAACCTGGCTGCGGTCCCGGTTGTCAGTCTTGCTCTTGTCGTCGGCCATAGTCATTCCTCCACTGCGATTAGCGGGAACGTGGTCATGGGGAAATTGTTGCACGGCGCAGTAATTTGCCGCTTCGGAGCTCTGCCTCTAATTCTCGCTGATTGCTTGTTGCACTGGCGCATTCAGCGCATCTCCGAACTCTGCCCTCTCCCGGCGGGCTTTTTTGTTCGCGGTTGGAACACGTTATGCGTCAGCGTAGCTGGCGTCTTGCGGTGGACTGAACGGCTTTCTTGCCCACTGTAGATCGGCCTCGTGGACCATCGGAGCCCGCTGCCGTTTAACCCCTCAAGGTCCGGCAGCGGGCTTTTCTGATTCCACACGGAACCTCATCAATGACGCGGCATTGAGGTCTGGGGCGCGGATCACAAATCCTCCGGCGTTCCCCGAAAAGCCTGCAGAGAAACTCCATGCTCAGCGGGCTTTTTTGCGGACTTTGGAAAGGACATTGACCTGGTGATTTCGAAAGGACTTGCTGCCAACGCCGGGTACGTCGCGGAATTCCTGGAATTAATGGGTAATGAGAAACGCCTTTTGATCATGAACCATCTCGCCGCTGGCGAAGTTCCTGTCGGCGTTCTTGCCAAGCAAGTCCAACTCAGCCAATCGGCTCTGTCGCAGCATCTCGCCAAGCTCCGCGCTTTCGGTCTTGTCGATGCCCGTCGCGACGGTAAGGCCGTCTTCTATTTCTGTTCTTCCAACGCGGTGCGCGACCTGCTTTCCATGCTGGACGGGTTCTTGTTGTCAGGAAGGCCGCTCAAGGGGCCGGGACGGCATTACGTCGCCGAACGACTGCGCAAATTGCGTGTGGCCTGACAACCCGACCTACTTCCAGCGGAGCCGTCGTTTACATGGCAGAACTGACTAACGCCGCAGAAATGGCGAACGCGGCGGGCATTGACCCGGAGACGTTTCGGGAGGCTTTGCGCGGCTGCGATTTCGTATGGCACAAGCGCAATAACGATTGGACTGTGGAGGTTGATAGCCGCGAGCACGAGTCGATGCGAACCGTGCTGCTGATACTTCTCTTGGGGCAAAGAACGAGCCTAAGCCTCGGAAACTGTAAACTCTGCACAATCGTAACGACCGGGCTAACGCATCGGAAAGCCCGTGTCGTAACCGTTGGTTCAACCATTGCTGGTATAACAAATGGTGGGAGCGGCTCCGACATTGCGGCGGGGGGTTGGTTTGCCGGAGCCGCCTGCGCAGCCTCGTGGGCACTTTGACCGCGCCGTCTCATTCTGGGACAGCGCGGTCAATGATTCGTTAAAATCTTCCGAAACTAATAAAGCTCGCGCTAATTGACCCGCCGGCTGTGAGTGAGCGTGTCAGTTCCGTCTGCATAGCCGGCCCGCGCGGCCAAGACAAATTGCCGGATGCCTGGAACATCCCTACGCCTCCGAAATTGGTTTGTTGCACTGGCCCACTCCTCCAGTGCGCCTCCATGAGACTTTGCCCGCTGGCCCCACGCCGGCCGGCTCTTTGTACGCATCGCAGGAGCCCGTCACCTTCGCCCTGAGGGTGGCGGGCTTTTTTTGCGTTGGGGGTGGTCAAGGTGTTGCTAATATACAGCACCGACAGCATCTCTAGCAGTAGCAGCGCGGAACCGCTTCCGTCGGGCCACCCGTTCGCGTCAGAGTGACAGCGAACAAAACAAAGCGAGGCGGTGAAGATGGACAAGGGGCAAGATACAAAAACCATCGAGTTGTGCTGTCTTCTAGCGGTCCCGGTATCACTGCTGTTCACTGTGGTGTTCGCTGGGATGGTCCTTGGCTGACCTAACGCCACGGGCAAATCAGACTTGTAGGCGATCCCGATTCTGACCTCGTTGGTCTTGACGCGTTCGTACTCTTCCCAATGGCGCGGGGTAGGCCAAGACAAATTGCCGGATGCCTGGGATGCGGCGAAATTGGTTTGCTGCACTGGCCCACCCAGTGGATCTCCATGAGACCTTGCCCGCTGGCCGTGGCGGGCTTTTTTCCCGGAGCAAATGAGAAAAGGCCCGGATAACGGGCCTTTTCCACTACTATTCCCGATCAAGTGAGGATCAGCACGATCTTGTAGGTATCGGGATCGACGATCACGATGCGCCCATCGGCGAGCACGAAATACTCGTAGGTTTCGTAGGCGGGTACGATCTTGACGATGCGGGCCGGCAGGCGGTGCAGGCGCACCTTGTGCCGCGGCACCTCAATACCGACCGAGATGTCGAAGCTGACATCGCGCACCGGCTCGACCTTGGTCTCGTGGATGATCTGCGTAACCTGCGTCCTCTGCTCGACCGTCACATTGGTGATCGAAGCCGTCTTATCCTGGTCGGTGCGGATCTTAGCCTTGCCCTCGGCGCTCTGCTCGGTGCTGCTTCCAGCTTTGCCCTGAGCCTGCTGATCGGTTTGCACCTTGGTTTCGCCCTGAGCGTTCTGATCGGTGGTGGCACCGGCCGTGCCCTGAACCTGCTGCTTCTTCTTCGGCGCCGTGTTGTCATCAGCGTTTTGGTTTAGCGTCGCGCCAGCCTTGCCCTGGGCCTGTTCGTCGGTCTTCACCTTGGCCTTACCTTGAGCCTGCACCTCGGTGCCAGCTTTGCCCTGGGCCTTCTGCTCGGTTTGCTGCTTAGCCTTGCCCGGCGCCTGCCCGGCGGCCTTGCCACCATTCTGACAATCGGCCGTACCGACCGCGCAATTGTCGCCGCCGCTCGGCTGTACGGTCTCGGTCTGGGCTATCGCCGCGCCGCAGCCGACGCCCAGCGCGATCATGCTCGTAATAAGCAGTTGTTTCATGGAATTGCTCCTCGAAGTCAGGTCCCTTCGCTGGGGTAACCCGAGCCGGAACGCATAGTTCCGAAATCTGTCCACAAAACGCTTGGGCCCAAGGTCTTGCCCATCTCTTCTGCGAACTCCACGCTCGCTTGCAGGCGGTCGGGCTGACAGACGACGGCCATTTCGATCTGCCCGTTACACAGGTTGAACTGGCGGACACAATGGGATTGTCTTTTGTTCACGTTAACCGGAGTTTGGCGGAGCTTCGGAAACAAAACCTCGCCACCCTGCGGGACAACAAGATTGTGATCCC
Organism: Mesorhizobium sp. ArgA1; assembly: GCF_053714375.1. Taxonomy (NCBI): domain Bacteria; kingdom Pseudomonadati; phylum Pseudomonadota; class Alphaproteobacteria; order Hyphomicrobiales; family Phyllobacteriaceae; genus Mesorhizobium; species Mesorhizobium sp. ArgA1. The sequence goes on along the minus strand of NZ_JBSKBQ010000012.1, from coordinate 55,065 downwards.
TCACGTAGGCCGGTTGAAAGCTTACGCCGGGTTCGACCCAAGCTATTTGCACATTCGCGTGCCTGCCGGAGGCAACGACTAGCTCCGGTCCGTTCGAATTACACGCAGCAGAGCTCCAGCGCGCTGACAGCCGGGGAATTCATTGAGTGAGCGTGGTTGCCGACAGGGGCTAGGGAAACATTCATTTGATATCATCTATATTAATGAGCAGAATGTAACCGTCCTGACCTTCGCTTTGTGTGCTCTGGCGTGCTCACCCGCGAAGAAGTTGTTCTAAGTGACCAGGGGCCAAGCGTGAGGGTCTTAGCTGTCGCCTTCGTGGTTCTCGCCGTCATGGCGGTCGGCTTTTGGCTGGCCACCGAATTGCTGAGCGCTGGCGGCCTTACTTCTTACGTCTCAGGACGTCGAGGATAATAGCGCCGCGAATTTGGCCAGGGGGATGGACGCGGCCCTGCATATGAGTGTCCAAAATGCCACTTCAACACAGCGGCACCATTTGACTTTCAGCGCTTTCGGGGCGCTTAAACGCTCCGGATCTGGTGCCAACTGACGTTGCTCGGAGATGCCGAACCAGGATCATTCAAGGCTAATTTCGGACATCCGGTTAGGTGACAGCAAGTCCGGATGGGAAGTTGCCCGCCACGTGCGGCAAGCCCACGCGATGATGCCTGCGATCTATATCAGCGGGGACAGTGCCATCCATTGGGGCGCCGAAGGCGTTCCAGAAAGCGTCATCATCACCAAGCCGTTTGCGATCGCTCAGATCACTACGGCCCATCTACCCTTCTGAATCAGCTTCAGCCGCACCCGCCCATTTCAACTGAGCCCCGCTACACGCAGTCCCTCGATATAGAGGGCCCGGTGCTCTGGCCGCACCATCGGGTAATACTTCTCTACCCAATCCACGGAAAGGGATGGTTGAAGCCGTTTCGCTTCGCTGAGAGCACGAACAGCTGTCGTCTTGTCGCCGAATGCCCCGGCAGACGCAGCGAGGGTGCGCCAAGCCGTTCCGAAATGAGGACGAAGCCTCACAGCCCGGCTCTCGAACCTAACAGCCTCGGCGAAATCTCCGACGATGAAATGGCACATGCCTTTGATCGACAGGTTCGCGGCCTGGGTGAAGTCGCGGGGGCTCAGTCTCTCCGCGATCGCAAGATGGTGCAGGCCATCTGTGGGAAGGCCTCCATACCCGTAGGTCGATCCGAGTATGGTGTGAGCGATTGCAAGGCTCGGGTTCAGGCTGATTGCCTCGCTTAAGGCTTCGACTGCGTGATCAAAACGGCGCGCCACCATGTAGGAAAAGCCCGCCGCAAAGTGCGTCCAGGGATCTATCGGATCCTGCTGGATTGCACGTTCGGCCATCTCTTGGGCAGCGGCAAGGTTGGCCGTCGGATCTACAATTCCAAGCAGGGCTCGAGCCGCGCGCATGCAGGCGAGCAGGCTGTTGGCACGGGGATAGTCAGGCTCGATCTCAGTGGCGTGTAAAAGCAACGCCTCTGCGGCATCGATGTCCGCCGCCGGTCCCCACGTCCAAACGTGAGGCATGGCTCTCATGACGAAGCCCCAGGCGTCAAGATTGCTGGGCGAGCGGCTCTGAAAGCGGTCGTATTCCGCTGCATACAATCTTGGCTCGATTGCCCCGATGACGCTGTCGGCGATTTGGTCTTGGAGAGTCAGGAAATCGGAGACCTCAACATCGTAGCGCTCGGCCCACACCTGATGCCCACTCGATGTGTCGCTCACTTCGGCGCCAATTCTAAGACGCTGCCCAGATCGGCGAACGCTTCCATCTAGCACGTAGCGGACGCCGAGCTCTTGCCCTACCTGCTTGACGTCAAAAGCTTTGCCCAGTTGCGAGCGGGTACAAACAGCCAGCGCAACCGCCCAAGCCGCGTGATAATGTCCTCAGCCAGCCCGTCGGCAAAGTACTGTTGCTCAGGATCCTCACTAAGATTTGCGAAGGGTAGCACCGCGACCGATGGCCCCGGTTCAGAAGGAGGTGCTGCCATTGCAGGCTGATCGAGTTTTTCGACGGCGCCAGTGAAGCGGTAACCAACGCGGGCAACTGTCGCGATCCAGTCCGTTCCATCGGACATCGCACCCAACAATCTTCTCAGTGAAGCGATCTGAACGGACAGATTGCTCTCTTCGACAGCGACTCCCGGCCAGGCAGCGTCGATCAATTCGGCCTTGGTGAGAACTTGACCGGGCCTGTCAGTCAATTTCGCCAGAAGGAGCAGCGCTCGGTAACCGACCGGCACCGGAACTCCGCTTCGAAGAAGCGTACCGCTTTCCGAGTTCAGCACAAACGACCCAAAGGCAACGCGCGGCCCAAGCATGTGAGGACCTTATGTCCTTTCGGGACATTTCGGAACTTTTCCGGAAGCCTTGGGGACATTTGAAATCCCTAGACACAAGGTAGCTTCACCACAAGGAACCGACAAATGTCGTCGATCACGTACGAACGAGCACCTGATGTCGATGCAGCAGTCGATGTCCATGACTGCGAGCTATTAAAGGGAGGTCGACAATTAGAATTTCGTCTAGCTCTAGATCGCTACATGGCGGACTACGTCGAGCATCAGAAATTGCAGCTTCGGCTTGGCTCGGCTGCTGGTGGGCTCGCCAGAGGATCGTTGCAAATATTAACGCAACTGGCTTTCGTTCACGAATTGACGCGCGCATTGCCAAGGAGACCGGTGCCCAGACGAGAGCCTATGCCTAAGGCGAGATGCTTGGGCGGCTGAGATGCGAGAAGTTCGTAACGCGGCCAACAACTTGGAAAAGGAAAGCCCATAGAGGTCGCGTGGGCGTGGACGCTCGTCTGCGAACTCCTATGTTGGCCAGGCTGGGGTTTGCGTTCAAGATGAGCGGCCGAAGGTTTGCCGCTGACGTCGAGGGGGACGACATGCGCATCGTAATGATGGGAGCGGGCGGCATTGGCGGATACATTGGCGCCAGGCTAGCCCAGGCAGGGGGCGACGTGAGCTTCATTGCTCGCGGAGCGCACCTTGCGGCAATGCTACAGACGGGCCTGAGGATCCAGAGTGATCTCGGCAGCTTTGTTCTTACGCCTGTGTCCGCCAGCAAAGCGGCGGGCGATATAGGACCCGTCGATCTGGTCATCTTCGCAGTCAAGCTCTACGACAGCGAGGATGCCGCTGCGTCTATCAGGCCGCTCATAGCCGACGACACGCGCATCGTTACCCTGCAAAACGGCATCGACAGCGTCGAAATTCTTCGTCGCCACGTGCAGGGCGACCGCGTGATCGGTGGCGCCACCTACCTTTCCGGTTTCATCAACAAGCCCGGCGAGGTCATTCATTCCGGCGGGCTCCCGCACATCCTGGTTGGTGGCCAACATGATCCTGTCATCGAAGAATTGCGGGAACTGTGTGATCGTGCCGTCGGTCTTGAGCTGAAACCGGTTGCCGACATCGATGAAGTGCTGTGGGAGAAGTTTGTAACACTTGCCGCCTTCTCGGGAGGAACATCGCTCATGCGCTCGGGCATCGGTCCGATCCTGGCCGATCCGGAGGCACGCATTTTCATAGAGCAGTTGCGGGATGAGGGGATGGCGGTAGCCGCAGCGGCCGGCCACCCAATGGCCGAGGGGTTCCTGGGCCGCGTCGTGACCAGATGGTCCGCGTTTCCCCCGCATGTGAAATCCTCGATGGCTAATGACCTTGAAAGAGGAAAACCCATCGAGGTCGCGTGGCTTTCCGGGCGCATTCATCAATTGGGAAAAGAGTTGGGTGTCGCCACGCCGGGTCACACGGCAGTGTTTCGTGCGCTGCATCTGCATGCACTGGGGGTGCGAAGCTAGAATTCCAAACATGTAGCAGGTCACATCCGCATTCACTAGGAGGACGTCATGGCAAGTTCCTCAAACGACAGAGTGATGGTCACGTCAGGCGACGACGTCACCGGCTCTCAAGACATGTTCAACAAGGAACTTGAGACCTATCGCAGGATAGTCGGAGCGAACCTCATGTTCCATCGCGAGGTCTACGGCCTGCTTCGCGATCTGCTTGTCAAGCAGGCGCCGGCGTCATTCCGGTTTCTCGACATTGCCTGTGGGGACGCCCGCGCCTCGGCCGCGATGCTGAGAACGATGGCAATCGGCAATTATGTCGGCATTGATTTGTCGCAGGCTTCCCTGCGACTGGCGGCTCGGGAGCTAGACAGTCTGCCCTGTCCAGTCGAACTGCGTTGCAGCGATTTCGCCCAGGCGATGGCGAAATGGTCCGAGCCGGTCGATGTGATCTGGATCGGCATGTCCCTGCACCACCTTCCGGCTGCAGGCAAGGCACAGCTGATGTGGGACGCCCGCAGGGCCTTAGGTCGGACGGGCCTTTTCGTCATTTGGGAGCCGGCGCTGTTCGGAGGAGAGGATCGCGCGTCCTGGCTGGCGCGGTTTTCGCTGCTGCGCGACGAATGGTCGGCCGTTTCAGATGGAGAGTTCGCTTCGATGCAAAGGCACATGCTTCTCGCGGATTTCCCGGAGACGGTCGACAGATGGCTCGGCTTGGGCAGGGAAGCCGGCTTCTCTCAGGCAGAGGAGATTTTCATGATGCCGAACAGAATGGGCCGGGTGTTCCGGTTCGGGAACTGAGCTCCTGCTGTCGTTATTGAATCTGAAAAAGCCGGCGTCCCTAGGTTTTTGGGGTGGGTAGGTGGGGGGCGCCGGCATTGGTATTCCGGCAATGATCGCGGGATATGGGGCGAAAAAGACCGCTGAATACCTCTCCCGAGAGAGTGCGGACCAGCTAGTCGACTTAATCGCCCACGGCGGGGATGCCAAGACGCTTCCGGTGATCAAGAACGCTGTGCAGTTGCTCGCGGAATCGAAACGGCAGGCTTTGGCGAGAGCGCTGGCTGTTGCCGGGGTAGGCGGGATGGAAGCGCTGTCGCTATCATCTGCCAAACAGTGAGAAAATCCAGCCGCCGACATCATGGGCATAATTGGCTTTGAGATAGCCGATAAGCCCGAGACCAGCGACTAAAACCACAATCTCAACGAGACCAACACCAGCCGCAGCAACTTTTGTCTTGGGATCGTAGTCGATCTCCTTCACTTGCAGACAGCCCATTCCTGTTCTGTTGCGTTCCAGCAATAGCCGTTATCGGAAAGCTCTTTGCCAAGCTTTGCAAGGATATCGTACTGCTTGGCGCTCTCCGTCTCACTGATCGGCTGACCGTTCATCTCGCCCTGACGGCAGGCCGGGCGGGCATGGTCATAGTCCTTTATCGCGGCGCCACCATCAAAGGCAAAGGCGCTCGAAAGCGACAGACTGGCAAAAGTGATCAGCAAAAAGCGCATGGCATCTCTCCTGGCGCAATAAATAATGCGCGAATTTGAGGCTTTACAATGCTTTAGCGCAACAGCAAGTAGGTGCCAAGCGCGGCCATCAGGAGGCAAGCACGGATGGCAAGGGCGGTGCTGCGGCGTAAGGGAACACTAGGGAGCACGAATCTATCGTTTGCGACTTGCTGGCCCGCTGCCTCACGGTGGCGAGCTACATTGTCTTGCGGCCTGGCGAAGGGGTCTGTTTGCTGGCTGCAAATCAGAACTTGTAGGCGATCCCGATCCTGACCTCGTTGGTCTTGACGCGCTCGTGCTCTTCCCAACCCGAGTCAGTGTTGTTGGTGACAGTCGTAACCTTGCCGAAATCTGTGTAACGATATTCGACCTGACCGACCCAATTCTTATTGAAAGCGTAAGCGACGCCTGCCCCTAGGGTCCAGCCAGCCTTGACTGTCGACTTGGAATCCGTTGCTGCCCCATCTTCGAACTTTGTGCGAATATCCCCGAGGGCCAGACCACCAGTGACGTAGGGCAGCCAATTGTCAAAGGCATAGCCCAAGCGCCCACGCAACGAGCCCTGGGCGTCGATATGTGTGTTGTCATCGGTGCCGAACGGCCAGTCTGGATTGTGGCCGACAACTCCTGAGGCCTCGATATCACCTTCGATGCCGCCGACAATGTTACCCCATTGCATGTTGTAGCCGGCAAAAACACCTCCGGTGACGCCGCGAACCTTGAAGCTGTCCGAATAATCCGAAGAGCCATCAATGAGGTTTTCGTCCCGGATCCGGTCCTTGCCCCAAGCGTACCCAATCTGGCCGCCGATATAGGCACCGGTCCAGTCATATGTGGAAGCGACCGGAAGCTCATTCACAACATCAGCTGCCATAGCCGACGTAAGAGTGGCGCCCAGAAACGCTACTGCCAAAATGTATCTCATTGCGTGCCCCCGCGTGGATATCCAATTCAAATCCTATGTATCAGACGAATTCCCTAACGGAATGGAATTCGAAGGGAAGAAGGGCGCTCTTTCCCCACATAGATGCAATGATGCAACACGATAATAATTGGCCCGGCGGCTTCGGCCTTCCGGGCCTTATTCTTTGTGAGGAACGATATACCCGACACCACGGTCCCATGCCGCGCGTCACGACAACAGTCGTGTATCCCTGCGGCAGTGATCCTGTGACGGTCGGATCAATAGGGCGACACCTGCCAATTACCTGCCCATCGGGAGCGTCGGCGAGCCTTTCGGCTAAAGACGCTCGACATTCGTCTAGCGACGCAAACATGGCCGGCGATACGTCGATGGGTTTGCAAATGGAAGTGGTGCCACCACTACACGAGAGCAAAACCATCAGGGCTGCAGTTGCCGAATCCACGCGTCCATCTCCAGCGCCCCTATGATCCTCAAACGCCAACGGGAAGGCTTTGTTTCGCAGTTTGCTAAAATTAGAGACTGTTTCGTCCGATAATCCGCCGCAGGGCCGTTTCGTACGTTTGCGCGTATCCCACGAATGGGCGCGTGTTCTGGGCAAAACATCCCTGCCCCGGATCCGATTTCATGACCTGCGCCACACCATCCGCTACAGGTGATATCGCCAGCGCTCGCGGTACCGTTCTGAATCTATCTTCCCGCCTATTAAAACCGCTCAGTCCTCAAGAAGCGGTGCTTGCCGAGCAAGTAGATTACGCACGTTGGAAACTTGCCATTGCCCGTTCCGAGCCGTGCGAACCCCTCGATTGTTCAAGACGATGGCCAAGCCGCGCATACTGGTGACGCCGGAGCGCTGGATCGAGCGGATGATCGGCAAAACGGTCAGTGCGAAGCGATCGGCTTGCTCGGCTGCGGCCTCGCGCCCTTTGGCAGCTGCTTCGGCTGCGTTCGATGGGTTGCCAAGCTTCACGCCGTTGGCCTTGCGTGAGGCGAGCGCGGCTTTCGTCCGCTCGGAGCCGCTCCGAAGGGCATGAAGAGGCCAGCAACGCAGTGGGTGAGGCCGCGTCTCATTGGGCGTGTTAAGCACTTGCGCGGCGAGGAGGATTTGCGCCGCGCTTCGCTGCCGGATTTTTGGAAAGAATAGCGCGCAAAGGGAAAGCCATCGGACCTGTTTTCCATCTGGCTCGGAACATGGCTTCAAAAGCATCGTTATCTTGAGAAGTTCATTCTCATAGTTGGCTCCAGTCCATGAAACTCCTACGGTCATTGCATGAAATTGCCGCAGTTCGCGGCGACGGCCTTCACCCAGATTTGCTTAGGATGATCAAGCGGACAGAAACGTGGGCCAGTATAGAGGCCGCGCTGCAGTCTGCCCCCGAGATTGATGGAGTCGGGCACCCAGCCAACGACGTCCTGCCAAGTGGTGCGGCGCGACCACGCGCCGATAGGCGATAAGCGCGCGACGGATCGGCGCAGGAACAATCGCGGGGGGTCCTATGTCTTGGTCAGACCTAGTCCTGCCGTTGGGGTTCGCGGGGATGGTCCCCAGCCGACCTGACGAGGCAGCTCGGCTACAGCGGACTCAATCAAGCCTGTTGTACAAGCTGTCTTGCTGTGGGGTGCCTGGATATCTTTGGCGGGCCATCCGGGAACGAGGCGCAGGTTTGAGGGAGATGGCCCGTCGGTATCGCCGGCGGGTTTTTCTTGATGTCAGCCGCCAGGAACCGGCACCGACCGCCGGAATTAGGTGAATGGTAGGGTATGTAACTTTCCTCGGCGGGGGGCGCTGGCAATGGCAAAGGTCGTAGACGATGGCGCAAAGGTCTGAAGCGCGGAACAGGCTGCGCACTCTAAAGGTTGGATCTGCGCCGGGTTTCCAACGCCCCGGGCCAACTGCGCCTGCCGCTGCCGTGAATGGAGCGGCAGGCTTCTTTGGGCCACCCTCCAGATAATTTTGCGCGAGCCTCGGGCGGCTTCACGGGCGCCTCAAAGCTCAGCCGCTCGACCGTCGCGACAATCGCTCTCCGGCCTCGACATCGAGAGCGCAATCATCGATGGCGAGATCATCGTTCTCAACGATGCCGGCATTTCCGATTTTGGTGAGCTACGCAAAGCCATCACGCGCCGCAGCACGATCTGCACTTTGTCGCCTCCGACTTATCGCATCTTAATGGTCACGACTTGCCCGACATGGCACTGGAGGACCCGAGCGAGATCCTTGCCGAGTTGATCCCGCCAGACATCCGCATTCAATTTTCCCAGGCATTCCCCGGCGAGGCCAAGGCCATCTTTCACCTGATCGACCAAGCCGGCCTTGAGGGCATGGTTTCGAAGCGCAAGGACAGCAAATATCGAAGCGGAAACTCAACTAACTGGCTAAAGGCAAAGTGCTCGAACAGGGCAAGCCGGCGTTCGCCCTGATGGCAGAGCGAGGCACAGGGCGCTATGTCGGATCAGCCTTCATCACATTGAACCGGGAGATGCGCGAACGGCTCAGGCAGCGCCTCCAGGACCACGCCGGGGCCGCTCCGAAGGGCATGAAGCGGCCGGCAACGCAATGGGTCAAGCCGGGGCTCATCGGGTTGTAAAGCACTTGCGCGGCGAGGAGGATTTGCGCCACGCTTCGCTGCAGGATTTTCGCGATGAGGATTGACCCCTATTTGTGCTTCTCAACGAACGCTTTGCACGCCGGGGATAGCTGATCGATCATGCTTTGAAGATCACATTTGCCGATTGGCGTCATTGGGCAAAGCCGTTTGTAATCAGGTCTGCACTCTTTGCCTTGAAAACTCTTAAAAGCTTTTGCCTCGGCTACCATGGTGTTCAAGAGTATTCCCGATAGTGCCAACGCCAAGGCCGACCACAGATGCTTCCTCATAGCCCTCTCCCTTTGTTGCCTCACAATATCATCGCCGACAAATCGGCGAGGTAGGCAGGCGGCCCGACTGCCGAGCGAGCGGGGTTGCTGTTGGGGCACACGGCAGCCGGGCCATGCCGGAGTCCCTTCCGGCCGCTCATCATCTACCTTTATTAGCCACGGCGCTAATACCATTTGGTATGAGAAAATCGTACACGATAGCCGGCGGCGGCGCACGAAGCACGCCAGCAAGCAACAAGCCGCACCACGTCGAACACCTATCGCGCAAGGCAGCCAATGACGGACAAGCCCGCCCCACCATATCACCCCAGCGGCGCCCGCCACCAGCAGTCCGCCGCGTGCCCCCACGCGACGGACCTCTGATGGGAGCGGCTACATCCCTAAGGAATCGGCCGCTTGTATTGGTATTGTGAACTGCGGGTCGCGTTAGCCTAATGGCGTGATCGCGTAAGTCATGGCCCTAGTGGCGTCACCGGCCTGTGCCGTTCCACTGGATGAACGCGGCAGCTAGGCGATATCTGCGGCTACACGACGCGCCGAACTCCCATATGCTTAGCGGAACGCATGCGAGGGAAGAATGCGCGTCACGAGTCTGTTTTTCCTATCAGCCGGCCTCACGATGCCAATTGCAGCCTACGCTCAAGGCGAAGTCTCGGTCGAACGAGGGTTGAAGGTATCCATCCTGCGGGTGTCACGATTGCCATACCGAAGGCTACAGCGAAACAGAAGGCAAGATTGATCCTGAAAAGGCTTTGATGGGCAGCTCGGTCGGCTGGCGCGGTCCTTGGGGTACGACCTATGCGACCAATCTTCGGATAGATGCTTCGGTCAATCTTCGAGCGATGGAGGAGAGCGATATGAAATCGCTTTATCAATACATTAGGTCGCTCGGCGAACACGGGAAGCCAGCCCCAAGCCGCATTCGCTCTGATAAGGAACCGACGACGCCATACGTTGACTTGTGCCACCGCAAATGCCGCAGAACTGACAAATCTGGCGGTATTGAACGTCATTGGCTGCAGCCATTCACCATTAGCGCCATCTCCGTTAATCATCCCAAAATCAGAAGGGCGAAGGAACCTTAGTCCAGCGGCCGAGCTTAAACTTCCATGAGCACGCGCGGCATCAACTTCCTCGATAAATGGATCTCCAGCAAGATACCGGAGACGGCCGGCGCCGACGTCATTTCTGTCGGCGGACTCACGGCTCAATTGTTCGCTGACGCAAAGGCGGCCGGCATCAGCAGCGTCGAAATCGAGGAAGAGGTCAGCAGCGTCTACCAATCCATCCTCGATGCGATCGTGCACCACGTTGCCGGCTTGGCGGACTGAGTGGCCTTGCTCTATACCGACGAAATGGGAAAAGGCTGGACCTATCAAACGCTGATCGACGCCAAGATGAAGGTCACAGCGTACTGCCACGCATGCAACCACTCCAAAACGCTTGATCTCGAGATGCTGCGCGACCAGCTGGGCCCGGATGCCCCCGCAATGGCAGACGACATCATGCCAAAACTGCGGTGCGACAAGTGCGGATCAAAGAAGGTCGGCATGATCTATGCGCCAGACGCCGACAGGGTCTCTGGCATGGGCAAGAGCCTCTATTCGAAGGCGAAAGGAACCTAGTTTCGCGAGCGAGCTTAGTTCTCCATGAGCACATGCGGGCATGCCGGAATGAGCGAGCGAGCAACCAGATTTTTGCACCTTTGGATGGAGGCACAAAGCTTGCTCGACGGCGAAAGCTATAGCCAGGCGGAGATCAATGAACTGGCGAAGCACCTCGTGAGCGAGGCCGAGGCTGAGGGCATTACTGACGTAGAGATTACCGAGGCATACCGGCGTCTTCACGCTATCCTAATGCGACGACACCATCTATTGCCGACGAAGCATTAGCGTTGAGAGGCTGAGAAAAAGCCGACGTCCCAAGAGGTCTTGGGGATGGGTAAGCGCGGGACGCCGCGGACGCGCTAGGACGCGAACGGCGCTCCGGGAACAGAGGCGGCGGAAACGCGCGCTGGTGGGGCCTATTTCCCCGACGGAACCTATCGCCTTCTCACGCCTTCTTAGGAGGGCCGTCTCGGCCCACCTTGGAGGCGGGATTTGGTTAGCAGCGCGGGGGGTAAGGATGCCGAGCGGGGTTTTAATTCCGGTTACTGTGACAATCGACGGGGTCAAGAAGACGTTCCCGTCGCTCACACATTTGGCGCTCCATGTAGGTTCAAATCCGGCTGCGCCCGCTGCTTGGCGTACTCGCAACCCCGACCGACCAATTCAGGACTGGGTAGACAAGCGGCTCATGCGGAAAGTCAGCAGGGCAGACAATGTTGAGTAGTCCCTCTCATGACGGCCTGTCGACCAGCCGTTTTCCCTTCGGCGACACATAGCTCTCGACCAGAGCTCTGCATTGCTAGTCCAGCCGCCAATGTCTATTCCGCATCTCCAGCGCCTGCAGGAATGCGTTGGCGGCAGCGTCGCAAGCAACCCTCGACGGTCCATTGACAAAAAGAAGAACCTCGGCAGCCCTCTCTGTCAGTCCGTACTTTTCGGCAAAGGCAGCGACTTCGTAGGGCATCTCACCTGGAATGCTGGAGTGGCGGGGCTTTTGGTTATAGCTGAAGTCACCCACCGCGGCTCTCCTTCGGCAGGCCCAAGCCCAATCGCTGACCCTCTGCGAACGCGCGTGCATAGGACTCGATTTCGAACGTGCTGACATGCGCCTTGCCATTACGCACAACACGGACGAACCACTCGCCTAGGTTTTCTGTAATCTCGACGGAATCGGGGCAGCCGGTATCCGGCTGAAACTCAACCATTTGCTTCCTCCCTGGTACGGCGAAAGCACCTGAGTTGACTTTCAAGCGTCCGTTTGCCTCGATGGATGCGGACGACCATCGAGTCCTATCCTCAATGTCAGTGCAGGTCGTGATCATATGTTAGGGGGATGCTAAATTAACGCGCATTCGCCCGCCGCCTCACATATGTTGTGGCCACCGCTCAAAAAACGTGCGCCTATGGGCAATCATCGGCAACTCTTCGAGGCCCGCCGAGACAGCGAGACAAAGTGTGCTCCCGCCAATGTCGAGGAGCTGAGAATGTCACGTTATTTCTTCCATGTTTTAAACGGCAAGGCCCTTGTCGATGAAGTGGGTGTAGAACTGGTCGACTTGAATGCCATGCGAAATGAAGCCATCCGCTCTTCCGGAGAGATGCTAAGCACGGGCCAGCAGACGTGGGCCGGCGAGGCCTGGCAGATGGTCGTCACCGACGAAACCGAAACCGTGGTCTTTAGTGTCCGCTACTCGGTCGACCGACACGGCTTGTAGCAGCTCGAACGCATCATCGTCCCCTGATTTGCCAGAGCGCAGCGTGAGCGCTAAACTTTGGCGTAGGGACATCGGCAATGACCAACGCATTCGTCCGCAAGTTGATGGGCTTCGGGCCGCTGACTGACGCCGACAGGGCGTGGCTGGAGACAGTCACCAAATTGTCTTATGAAGTTGGCACCGACACCGACATTATTCGAGAAGGCGATAATCCTGACCGCGTTCACGTCATCCTCGAAGGCTTTGCTGCGCGCTACAAGGTCACGTTCGAGGGCAAGCGTCAGCTGTTTGGGTACTTAATTCCAGGGGACTTTTGCGACCTGCATGTCGCCGTTCTGCGGCGCATGGACCATAGCATCGCAACACTTACGCCGTGCGTGGTTGCGACCCTTCCCACCGAGACAGTTGCGGAACTGACGGAGACGCGACCGGCTCTGGCGCGGGCCTTCTGGTGGTGCTCGCTGGTCGATGAGGCCACCCTGCGGGAGTGGTTGCTGAACATGGGTCAAAGGCCGGCGGCCCAGGGTCTTGCCCATCTCTTCTGCGAACTCCACGCTCGCTTAGAGGCGGTCGGGCTGACAGACGACGGCCATTTCGATCTGCCCGTTACACAGGTTGAACTGGCGGACACAATGGGATTGTCATTTGTTCACGTTAACCGGAGTTTGGCGGAGCTTCGGAAACAAAACCTCGTCACCCTGCGGGACAACAAGATTGTGATCCCGCACGTAGGCCGGTTGAAAGCTTACGCCGGGTTCGACCCGAGCTATTTGCACATTCGCGTGCCTGCCGGAGGCGACGACTAGCCGCCGGTCCACACCTATGAAAGTCCCCTCAATTCAAAAGGCGAAAGGAACCTAGTTGGGGCTGTTCGCTTATGAGCAGATGAGCACACGCGGGATCAACTTCTTTGACCGATGGATGGCTGAGCACCTGCCGAACGTAATGACGGACGATCCTGTCGCTGTGAGCGACCTCGCCGACGAAATGTTCGAGGCCGCCAAGCGTGAGGGCATCGATGCCGCCGAGATCAACGGCGAAGTCGACAGCGTCTATGCGGTTATCTTCGAGGCGATGCTTCACCGGGATGGCAGTTTGCCCGAACCCGAACTCGCCGTTTTTGACATCATGGCCGGTCGGCTATCCCAGGAAGCAAACATCTCCAAGGAGCAGGCCAGCAATCTGATCGAGCGTATTGGCACCGATTGGGAATCGCTGCTGAACGAAGCCCATTTTATGAAAGAACTTGAAGGCCGACTGGGGAAGGATCCCTAAGCGCAGCCAAACCTGCGTTCGCTCCTGGCCGTCGCGATCGGGAAGGAATGGCGTGAAAGGGTCGCACGGGCGCGCGCATAGGTAGCTTCGATGGAACTAGAGCGCAGCCCGCCCAGCTGTCGCCGGTTTTGGATACGCTTGCGATAAGCTGGCACTCTCTCAACGAATCCTGGAACAGCTACGGTTGGCTTAGCCGGCCGAACGAGCGCATTGTTCGCGCACTAACGCTTGCGAAATAAAACGGGTACGACATGGTGAAAAGCGGTTCCTTCATCGCGGTGTTCGCCACCGGTGATTGCTGCAAACCATGCTGCCGCAGCGCCCAACGCGGAGCCGGCAGCAGTCGCGAAACTAAATATGGCAGTTATGTGGGCCGAAAGGCGCACCATGCTTTCGTTGAGTTGCGCGTCAGCGGGATTGACCACGGCGGCCGCGCCGTGGGCGCCAATCATCGCCAAGAAAAACGCTGCTCCGAGGGTCGCTAGAGCCCAGACTGCGATACCGTGTATGCCATCGCGGAATTCGCTTTCACTTTCGTTGCTATCGCCCCAGCGCGTGCGCATTCGTCCAGCTACGTAACCACCGGCTGCGGAACTTGCTATGGCGACGATCACTACCCAAAGCCCTGCCACCAGCACATTCCAAGAGGCGCCACCGTTGGGAAGAGTTGGAGAACCCAGCGCCAAACCAGCGCTTGACGCAAATTGCAACAGAACCACAGAAATGGCGCAAGCGATGACGCTTCCGCCAAATATTCCTCCCCATTCAAGATAGGACGATGGCGCCACTTTTGGGCTCACTGCAACGCTTTCCGTTGGGTCTATTTTGGCCATGATCTTACCGAAGTCCAAAAAATGATAGAATGAACAAAACGACCACGACGAGGCCAACAAGATAGATTATTCCGTTCACGGCATCCTCCTCCTGATTGCGGACGTCAGACAACGTGTTCGTGATGTTTTGGTTGCAATAGCGGATGATAACCTTGTCCTGCCGAAATCTTCGTTCGAGTTCCGCGCGGCGGTCGCGCCAGTCGGATTCCGCGTCTTGCCGCCACAGGCCCTCTGCAGGCGCCTTAAGATCGTACGCCTTAAATCGGCTCGCCAGCTCCTCCTTGACCCGATCGAAATCTTCCCGCGGTAAGGCTGGCCGCCGTTGTCGGCTCGGGGAAGCAGCATCTGGATTAGGTGCATGCGGCACTCGCTGAACGCTGCGAAGTCGACTGCGTTCCATTGTGATCAACGGGGCGAGTAGGGGTGCCCATCTCCCTCCGCGCGGGTGGCGCTTACTACCCGTCAGTTCATCGTCAGCATCCTAAACTTGGACAGCCTTCGGCGAGCCAGCTTGCGAGCTGCCTCGCTGCCATTCGGCAACGAACGCCAGCGTCATCCGGTCAATTAGGCCGTCAGAGGTGCCGCACACCAATGGCGACGTCGGCGCGATCTGATGCATCCGCGATCAGTCGGCGTGCAGATGCCGTACAACTTTGCCACCTATGATTTTTGATGGTGGAACCCGACCCGTTCGCCGCGCATTTCGTTTCCATGCGCCTCAACCAAGAACGGCAGGATAGCCAGGAGATTGAAATGGAACCTATCGCTGCGTCCTCGGACCACCAAAATTTCATCATTGAACCGTTTGTCGGAACGGTGACTGTGCGTTTTTCCGATGCGATTGTCGCCGCAACGGACCGAGCAAAAGTGCTTAAGGAGGATGGAAAGGAGCCGGTTTTCTACGTACCATTCGAGGACATCTACTTTGATCTGCTCGAGAAGACCAACACTGTGAAAAATTTCCCGCTCAAGGGGACCGCAGCCTTTTGGCGAGTACATGCTGTCGGGAGCGCGGCGGACGATTTCATGTGGGCGTTTGAAACTCCGGAGGTAAGCGCACTGGCCATTGCAGGCCACGGTGCATTCGATGCGCAAAAGTCGCGAATCGACGCCGAGCCCGCGCAGGACAAGCGTCATACACCGCACGTTCTCGAGTAAACCGGCCTGAAAGCACCCGCTGCTGATCGATGCGTGAGGCCCGTTCAGGCCGCTACTCCCGCTCAGAGTAGCGGCTTTCCGTCTGGAGGAACTCTCTGCCCGGAGAGCCAACGGAAACGCAGTGCACCAAGTCCCCGAGATCATTAGGCGGCGATTACGCCCATCGGCCGACGCTGGTGGCGTTTACGCGGTCTGGCCATTGATGCCTGGCTGGCCGGCATATGCACGTTTCGAAGCAGAACGTTCATTCGCAACATCTAAATCTTTACGTTTAGGCATCGGGGTCTATGTTCGGCTTGCCAATAGGGGGAAGGGGAAGTGCCTCGTCGATCAGCTCGAGCTCATCTGCTTGGTCTCATCGCGGCTGCCGTCCTGCCCGTCTGGCTGTTCGCGGCATACCTTCTGGTAGAGTATGCTCTGCATGAACAACGCCGCTTCGAACAGGATGCGCTGCAGACCGCGCGACAGGTTTCCCTTGTGGTCGAAGCGGAACTTGTCAATCTCCAGACGATTATCGACGGCCTGTCAAAATCGGCCGCTATCGCAAATGGCGATCTGAAGGCGTTCCACGATCAGGCGAGCCGCCTCGTTCAGGGCACCAGCGCGATTGTTTCATTGCGAGATACCGAAGGCAATCAACTCGCAAACACCAAAGTTGCTGTCGGCGGATATTTGCCACCGGTCAAGCCGATTGCGCCGCAGGACCATGAGCGGCTCAAGTCCGTCGGCGTCTTGGTAAGCGATGTGTTCGCAAACCAGAATTCCGATGGGTATCGCGTAGAGGTGGCAAGACGGGTGTTGGGACCGAACGGCAAGGAGTGGCTGCTCTCGATTTCTGTGCCGACGGCCCGCATCCGTGATGTCATGCTGGCGGCGGTCCCGGACGGCTGGACGGTAGGTGTGGGTGATCGCCGTGGCCATTACGTTGCGCGTTCCAAACAACACGATGAGATGACAGGCAAGCCAGGATTGCCTGAGTATGTGCAAAAGATCGTCGGCTCTTCTGGCAGTTTTAAGTCTCGCAACTTTTTTGGCACGACACTCCTTGCCGGTTATTACCGGTCGGCATATTCGGGCTGGTTTTATACAGCCAATGTGCCGCTTTCAGATGTGCAGGCACCTCTGTGGCGCTCGCTTGAGGCAATCGGCGGGATCGGCATTGCCGCGTTGCTGATTTCTCTCGCACTTGCCTACATCGTTGGGAAGCGGCTGACCGAGGCTACGATCGATCTCGCGGGCCGAGCCGATGCCCTCGGCGCCGGGAGAAAGGTCGAGCCGATGTCCACGACCGTTGCAGAGTTCGCGACTATTTCAAAGGCGATGGTCAAAGCCGAAAAAGCCATCGCGGAGCGGACGAGAGAGCTGGAGACCGTGTTGGAAACGGTGCCTGCGGCGGTCTGGTTCACTTACGATCCTCAAGCGCGGCAGGTGATCCGAAATCGATTTGCAGCCGACCTGATGGGGCTGCCCACGAACAACACCCGCAGATCGTTCGGCACACCCGATCTCGTCATCGACACCGTGGCGGTCAAGGAGGGTCGCACAATTTCCCGGGAAGATCGTCCTTTGAGTCGGGCCATGCGTGGCGAGACGATCGACAATCAGGAATTCACGTACACGCTTCCGTCCGGTATGCAGCGTCATTTGCTTACCAGTGCCCGTCCCATCCTCAGCCCCGGCGGCTCGATTATTGGAGCCGTGCAGATCAGCTTGGATATCTCGGAGCGGAAGCGTGGTGAGGAGCAACGCCAGCTGTTGGTCAATGAACTTAATCACCGGGTCAAAAACACGCTGGCGGTGGTGCAGTCGATTGCCACGCAGACTATCCGCAATGCCGCTGATCTGCCGGCGGCAGGAAAGACCCTAACAAGTCGATTGATCGCGCTGGCAAAGGCGCATGACGTCCTAACGCGCAAGGACTGGAGCGGTGCCGATCTCGCCGATCTAATTATTAACTCGGTCCAGCCTCACGCCTCGCTTGATCGCTTTCATATCGGTGGAGAGGATGTCTGGCTTGAACCCAACATCGCCCTTTCATTCGCGCTGGCACTTCACGAGCTTGCTACTAACGCCATCAAATATGGTGCCCTGTCGAACTCGACCGGTACGGTCCGGATAAGCTGGGAGACCGTGGATAGTGAGCAGGGGCCAATGCTGAAGCTTGAATGGCGTGAAACAGGCGGGCCACCTGTAGGACGGGTGGTGCGCGAGGGTTTCGGCACTCGATTGCTGACACGGGTCTTCGACAACGAGCGGATCGGCGGCGTGGTGCTGAGCTACGAGCCGTCGGGGTTGCTTTGCGTTTTTCGCGTGAGCATGTCTGGGCGCCGCCCGACAGAATAGGACCCCGCGTCTATTCGCTATCGCCGCCATGTCGGTGAGATTGTGTGAAGAGGAGAATGCGCTAATCTCCAGCGAGGCTTAACGTCGGGTGTTGCTCGACCTTGCGCTGGTCTCCGACGTCGACCACGGACAACGTGTCACGAAGCGCTTCGCACCTACACTTCGCTGTTCTGAATATGCGCGCTTCCTACCTCGCGAAACGCTGTCGTTTCTAACCGGCCTCTCGCCCCTGCATTCACCCTTTCGTCGCCGTAAGCGAGAAAGACGACATCGGCCAGCTCAGGCGTTGGCCGGATAACGATCAGCTTGCCGGCGGTCGGCAAGGCAACGACGTTTCCGGGTGCCCCCACGACCGCCGCGCGCGCAAGCGAATTCTTCTCGGTCCATGAGAAGCCAATGCGAGTTGCCCTTGGAATCCCTCGCGCGATATCCGGATCGCAAGGCGGAGATTTTACCAAGAATCCGCCCGTGGCATCCGTGACGGCTTCCACAGGCACGATCAGCGTCACGCAGACCGGATCCATCATCATTCCACAGCAACGGCGTTCACGGGCTACCTCACCGCAAATACTCGACGTCAAGTTGGATCGCAGGCCGCAGCAACACCGAGCCCCCCTCTACGCCTGGGGGGAAGCGGTGACGGTCTACGGAGCCTTCCCATTCTTAACCCTCGGCGGCAATTGAGGCCTCCACCGCAGATAGTGGTGCTTCCAACGTCCACACGATTCCATGCTCGCCATAATCGAGATTACCTTTGCCTCCAACCGCCTCGGGAGCAACCCGCTTCAGCACCACAGTTCCAAACCCACCTTGACCAATGGCCTGGACCCTTGGGCCATCTGTTTCACTCCAGGTAAGCTGGAATACCCGCTGGGCGCCCGACCCCAAGAGGTCCCATCTGACCGAAATCGATCCATCATCTCCCGACAGCACCCCGTATTTGGCTGAATTGGTGGCCAGTTCGTGAAACGCGATCCCGAGATACTGTACCGCATTGGGATTAAGAATAACGGAGGCTCCAGACATGGAAATTCGGCCCTCATCGCCAAATGGTTTGGCCTGCGACAGCAGAAGTTCGAAAACGGTGACGCCCTTCCAGTCGCCCGTAACAAGCAGATCGTGCGAGCGTGACAGAGCCATGATCCTCTCACGAACCTGCCGTTCGAACATTGCTGGATTTTCGGCTCGTTTGTTGGTTTCCCTGATCATCGAGAGAATCACGGAATATTGGTTTTTGACCCGATGGTTGACCTCGCGCATCAGCATCCGAATGCGATGCTCGCTCTCTTTCGCTGAGGTGATATCTCGGGCGATCTTCGACGCACCGATGATCTGACCGGCCGCGTTGCGCACAGGCGATATCGTCAGCGATACCGGGAAGAGGCTACCATCCTTTCGCTTCCTAACTGTTTCGAAGCTCTCGACCCGTTCGCCGCGGCGGATGCGTTCAATGATACGGGGTTCCTCGTCCTGAAGGTCATCCGGGATTAACATCGTCACCGATCGCCCGATGGCCTCCTCGGCTTTGTAGCCGAACAGCCGTTCGGCACCGTGATTCCAACTCGTGATGATCGTGTTCAGATCCTTGCTGACGATTGCGTCGAACGAGGATTCCACGATCGCTGACAGATGATGGCGGACCTCCTCGGCGCGCTGACGGTCGGTAAGGTCAAGCAGCATGTTGACCGCGCCAGTCAGATTGCCCGTCTCGTCTCGTATAGGAGTTGGATAGGGCTGGAAAGGGAAGAAGGACCCGTCTGGTCGTTGAGCTATCGCCCGCTGGTTGTGGACAGGCCGGTTCTCTTTAAGCGCAATCGCCATCGGGCATTCGTCATGCGGCAGTTCGTTGCCGTCGGGCGTAAACAGCTTGAATGTGACGCACCATTTGTCCTTGCCGATTTCGGGCTCCCGGCCCGCAAGCTCAGCAGCGGCGCGATTGTAATAGGTGATCGTCCCATGTGGGTCGGTGGTATAGACGGCGACTGGAAGCGCATCCAAAATCTGATGATAGGCATGGTCCTTGTGCCTCAACTCGCTGCGGGTTCGCTCCAGGTCGGTCACATCGACGGTGAAGCATCTCGTGTTGATCAGTTTGCCATCGCGGAAATTGCCACTTGACGTGATTTCGACGTTCTTGATCGACCCGTCGAAAGCTCTCAACCGCGCCGGATACCTAGCAATATTTTCCCCGCTGATGAGGCGGTCCAAAATATCTTCGATCACCTCCGCATCAGGATAGAACTCGGCAATGTGGCGGCCGACATATTCCTCCGCCGGGTAGCCAATCAGATCGAGTTCAGCCTTGTTGGCGTGCAGAATGATACCATCCGCGCTGACCAGATGGAGTGCAACGGCACCGTTCTCAAAGAAGTCCCTATAATCAAAGTCCCGGCCGTTCTGAGAAGTTTCACAATCCTCAAAGGCGACAACGTTGCTCAGCGGTCGTTCGCTCATCCCAATCCCTTTTCAGCTAAACCTCTGCAAACGGAGGACGGGTAAATTCGTTCCATGGATCACCGGAGTGGACTTGAGCCTGCCCAAAACGGCGCCGCGGATCCTAAGCCAGTCTGGACTGACTACAAAAATCCCTTAAGGCCGCTGCGAGAGCGGCGGGATTTTCTTCGGCGATGTGGTGCCGCTCTTGATTCCGTAGCCGCGTACTTCCCCGGCCCAGCGCTTCCAAATCTCTACTGGGTCCCCGTAGATCTGCTCGAGGTCGTCGTCGAGCGACCAGAGGCAGAGCATTGGACAGCGGACCTTTCGACCAGCCGCTCGATCCTCGCGGTCATGATGATGGTCAATCTTTATGCCAGCACGATAGTCCTCAACCATGCCATGGACTACATCGGGATCATGAAGGAGCGACATCAAATCGTCATAGGCCTCGCGTCCCATGGGCTCCGGTCGCAGGGTGCCGTACCAGGCCATAGGGTCGGCCAGTATGGCCCGTTCTGGTTTTTCGGGCTGCGCGAAGAAGAACCAGTGGAACCAGTCGCGGGCGAATTGCCAGTCAGTACGTTCCAGATGCTCAAGAACGGGCAGCCCGTCCACAACAATCAGCTTTCGCACCACCGTGGAATGATCCATTGCCATTCTGAAGGCGACTAGACTGCCACGATCATGCCCCGCGACGAAAAAGCCGTGATGGCCCAGCCGTTCCATCAGTTCCACCAGCGCAAGGGACTTCTCCCGCTTCGATGAAAACCTACTGTTCGGATCGTCTACCGGTTGGTAGGAGCAGCCGAATCCCGGAAGGTCGGGACATACGACGCGAAAGTCTGCGGATAGCAAGTCCGCAACCTGCCCCCAGGTCATATGCGATCGGGGATGTCCATGGATGAGAAGCAGTGGCGGCCCAGAACCTCCATGCCGTACCCTGATCGGCCCGCGCTCAGTTTCAACTCTCTCAAGGACGAAATTTTCGAACATCTGCGAGCCCCAAAGGAGATCTAAACCGAGAAGGAAACTCTCGAGACCTGCAATGGTTCTGACCGCAGGCGCTAGGCCAACCAAGGCACGCACATGAGATGCAGCCCGCGCACGCTTGCTCGCTCCAGATCGGCCCGCAGTCTATCGCGACGATCAACACGCCGTTGGGCTGGGCTGGGGGCTCGGGCTTGATCCGGCGGCGATCGTTGCGCCTTAGAGCCATTTTCAATTCATCGTCAGCACCCTGATCCTGGACAGCCTTCGGCGAGCCAGCTTGCGAACTGCCTCAGTTACCTGACTGTTGAACCCCTCTGCGACAAAGGCCAACGTCATCAGGTCGACCAGGAAGTCGTCAAAGGCGCCTGAAATCACCGACGACGAGGGCGCGATCTGATGCTTCAAAGATCGAGCCTCTGACAAGGCGAACTGCGTTTCCCCTGAATCGATAAGTGCTTCAAGCCTATCGAACCCCTGCATTTCTAAATCCCGTTTCCGCCACGCTGTCTTAACGCGATGGCCTGAAAAAAATTCCAATGGAAACACAAAAAATATGTCTGACTCTTTCGCCAGTACTCGCGCAAAGCGGTTAAGGGTTTCACACATCGCGTCTACGAGGTCCGCTCGCTCCGGCGGGCGGGCGGGCTTTTTCATGGCTCACGGAACCTGACGCGACATGCGGCATTGAGGGCTGGGGCGCGGATTAACAACCCTCCGACACTCCCGAAAAGCCTGCCGGGTACTCCAGACTCGGCAGGCTTTTTGATGCGCTCTGGAACCTGATATTCAACCGCTGGTTTTTTCGCTGCAGCGCTGCGGCCAAGGGAATTCGCTCTTTGCCGGCCCGCATCGCAACGCCAGCGGTGCGGGCCTCCTTCATATGCCGGAGCTCGGCCGCACGAGACTATTTGCCGGTTGCCTTGAGCATCTCGACGCCGACGCAATTCATTTGTTGCCCCGGCCCGTTCAGTGCGATGACTCCATGAGGGCTCTGCCCGCTGGCCGTCGGACAGGCGGGCATTTTGTAGATTTGGATTTTTGTTGGCGTCGCGGAACAGGGGGGAGATCGGTAGGTTGATGTGAGGCAGCGGTTCGACGTCATACTCCTCCCGCTGTCGAGTGGTCCGCAAGACAGTCGGACGGCCCGCGTTTCCCTCACCAGTGGCGCGGGCCGTCGTTTTTGCACGCTAGTTACCTTCGACCTAACAAATGTGGGCGACAGGCTGCCACCCTGCTCTATTGTTGCAGGCATCGCTAGATATTGAACAGGGCTCTGGCGCTTGAGAGTTCCATTGTGCTCCCGCCCCAAACTGGAGCTTTCGATGGCTCAGCGAATGGACGACGAAATTTCCGCCTTCGAGTTTTCAATAATAAAGGATTGTTTTCGACAGATGGTGAGCGAGGGCTTGCCTGAACATAGATGGGTTTACGCTGTTGAGGATCTGGTGGGCGCCGTAACTGGCTCGAACGACACCGACCCGGAATTGATTGTCGCCATCCTCGGCGGAGGACCGAAGCAATTGAAGCGGCGTTTCTTGGACAAGGATAGACTTGACCGGGCCGATCGGGAGTCCCGTCACATCATGGATGCCGAGCGTATTTCAAGAGAGGCGAAGACCTTCCGATTGAGGGAACAGAGGGCCGCTTTCCAGGCAATGTTGTCGCCAGCTGCGCACACGCTTCTGAAGTCCACGCGCAAAATGAAGCTTTCGCATTAAAGTGCCCGCTTCCCAAGCCCGTGATACTCATATTCGGTAGGCCGGCGACTGTCGCGGCCTTGGGGTAGCTCAGTTTGCGTAACCTTGATCCAGGCTGCCTCTCCCCTTCGCAAGGTGACCGTTCGGCGACTGGCGCGAGCCGCTGCTTCGAACGGCGTGTTGGCTTCGATCGTCTGTGTCGAGACGACCTCATCGAATTCAATCTCTTCAACGCGATACCGCTTCAAGTGCCCCCCGGGCAATGAACATATAACCACGTGCTAAAATAGCAGTCGGCAAGGCGCGAAGACACTTGCCTGAAAGTGCAATGCGTCCCTATCTCATATGTGTTTGACAGAAGCGCCGTCAGTCCCTAGGCGCTGACGCAGCAGGTATCGGGGAGGCCCGTCTTTTCCATGAAAAGGCCCGTCGTTCTGATCGTCGAAGACGAACCAATGATCGCCCTGGATCTGGAGTTCGAGCTGGTCGAAGCTGGGTTTGCAATCTTCATTGCGACGTCTTGCAAAGAGGCTTCCGAGTTCCTCTCCGACCATTGCCCCGACATCGCCGTGCTCGACGTGCGCCTCACCGACGGCGAATGTACACAGGCCGCTACAAAGCTCGCGGTACAGGGCGTACCATTCATCGTCCACACTGCATTGCTTACCGACGAGATCGACGAGGTCTTCCTGCAGGGCACGGTGGTCAAGAAACCTGGCGGCACCCCTGACCTCGTCGACGTGGTCAATCGCATGCTGCCGCAATCGGCCTTTTCGCGCAAAAGGGGAACTTAAGGGGGGTCTTGAGTGTTCCGAGAGATCGGAAACGCTGATGACCGACGAGCCCAAACCATTGGATCCAAAAGCCGAAATTGTTCGGAAATATGCGCGCGAGCTGGGGATCACCGAGGCCCAAGTACGAGACATAATTTCCCTGGTCGGCTACAACTATGCCTCGATCGCGCGAGAGGCTCGGATCATGAAAAAGGCCTGAGAGCCTCCCCCGTTCAGGCATCATTGAGCACTGTCCAGCTTGTCTCGATGGCTTTGGCATTCCGCTGCCTTCAGCACGGCGTCGATTAGATCGGCTGGGCAGATTTGGCCGGGATGCAGGTCGTTGAAGACTTCAGCCACCAATTTTGGAGCCAAGCTGGCCGGATATATATCCCGCATTTCCCGCACGACATTGGTGATCGTCAGGAAGTCATAGGCATTGGCTGAAACAGATGCGGGCTTGTTCACGTGCTTTCTCTCCCCAGGATGGGCGAAAGCATGGTGACCGCTTCCAAGCGCCTCGTGCCGTGCTGGATCGAGGCGACTTTGCTAAGTTATACTCATGCGCATTGCGCGCAACACCAAATGAGGGTCGCTTTAGGATTTGATCCTCGGCGGCGGTGCCATTTCGGCTATCGTCGCGTAGTGGAAGACGCGGGACTGCGCCTCGTCGACGACCCGGAACCAATGTTGCTCTGTCGTTCTGACCACAAACGGTCCGGCCACGACGTTCCCCAATGCTAGAGAGGGCGTTTCCCCCTCGCTGGTATGATGCGAGACAGACTCGCCGTCTCTCATTTCGTCGATCTCGTATTTCGGCATGGAAGTCTCCGCCACTTCAAAATCAACTTCGCCACAGGAAGATTTGTTCCGAGCCAAAAGCATTTCGGGAATCCACGTTAGCGACACAGGCCTTGGGTAGGGGGTTTGCCGGAGCCGCCAGCGCAGACGGTAGGGATTTGCCGGAGCCGCCAGGAACCGCCCTCAGGTATCGGCCTCCATCGATAACGGCGCGGGTAGTTTTAGCCTCGCCTACCGCAGGTGTTGAAATTGGACATAAGCAGCTACCGCGTGGTCGCAACGAGACCGTGATGGCCCGTTGCTTCGCAGCAGGACTTCGGCCGCTTCCCGCGCAGGCTGTGCTTTTCCATGAAGATGATTTGATCAGCCGGTTCACATCCTTGTAGGCGGCTGAGCGGCTATGGCTGCGCGTCCAAGACCACGCCCCGCTTCCAAGGGCATGAAAAGACCGGCGACTCATTGGATAAAGCGGGGGGCATCGGGCGCGTAAAGCACTTGCGCGGCGAGGAGGATTTGCGCCACGCTTCGTTGCAGGATTTCAGGGAGGAAGAATAATGGCCGTTGCCAAGAAGGACCAGGAGCGCGTCACCTATGCCTGGATGTATGGCGTTCAGGCGAACAAGGACGGCAAGGAGCGCACGGTGCCTGAATACTGGCAGGAGTTCGCTGACGCTTGGCTGCAGGGGTTCGATGGTGAGCCCATCGGCGGCGCACTGAAGCCCGTCCGCGACACGATGGAAGCGGAGATCGACACCTCGTCTTTGGAGTCCGCCGAGCGGGCGCCTGAATGACTGGCAAAACTGACGCTGCAATCCCTGATCGACGCCCAGATGGCGGCAACCGCGCTTTGCCGCATCTGCTAATGCCACCTCGGTGGGGGCTGACACGACTGGCGACCGCATGCTCGTCTGCAGCGCCGGCAATCACATCTGTGAACCACCTAAATCAAAAGGCGACAGGAACCTAGTTTCGCGACTGAGCTTAAGCCTCCATGAGCACACGCGGCATCAATTTCCTGGACAAGTGGATCGCAATCAACATCCCCGAGACGGCCACGGCTGATGTCGTTTCGCTGGACGAGCTTACCCACAAGGTCAGTGCAGACGCCAGTCGGGTGGCATCAAGCGCTCTGAGATCGACGGGGAGGTGTCGAGCCTGTACCGCGTCTTGGACGATGCGATTGTGCCCGGAATGAGCAAGCGAGCGGTTAGATTTTTCCACCTTTGGAGGGAGCCCAAAAGCACCTCGTCACCGGGGCCGAGGCTGAATGCATTGGTGATGCAGAGATTGGCGGGGGATACAGGTGGATTCGCGCGAACTTAAGACCTCGACACCAGCTGATACTGACGAAGCACGAGCGAGGAGGCTGAGAAAACGCCCCTTGCAAGGGCTGGCCGGCACACGAGACCACTCTAAGGCCGATCGAGCGGCCGTTGCCGCCTTGCTAGATCGCACTACGGAAGCCGATGTGCTGACACGGCTTAGGCTGGAATCGCGGCTCCAAGAACTTGACGCTGAGATAGCTGCGGAAGGTAAAGTGCTGGCAGAGACACACGCGTCGGTGGCATTGCTTTTTGGCGGCGACCCGGTCTCTGGATCCAGGGGCGTTGAGGCAGAGTTCGGCGCAGGCGCTGTTGCGACCTTTCAAGACCTCGTCGCAAGAGTCCTTGCTAAAAACACCTCGGGCCTAGGTGGGAAAGGCGCTGTTGTGAACAAGGCCGCAGGTGCGATGCATATTACAAACGTCGTAACGGGCTCGTTCGGATTCCTCTTGGAAGAAGTTCGGGATCACGATCGGTTATCGGACACCAATCTCAAAGAGGCTGTCGAGGAAGCTTCCAAGCTACTTGACGTTTTGGGGCAGGCGGACGAGGAGCGCTTCCAAGCCACGGTTGTAGAAGCGGACCAACGGATATTAGCGACCATGCGAGTGTTCTTCGAGCTAATGCGCCAGCACGGAGCGACTTTGCGGATGGTGGCTGGAGAGAATGAATACCAACTAGGAAGCCAGTCCGTTGCGCGCGGCGCCGAGAGGGCGAGTGGGACCTCTATCGAAGAGGACCAAGTAACTCTCAAAGGGCGGCTTTCGGGAGTTCTTCCAGGTGCCCATCAATTTGAATTTTGCGCGATCGCGGGGGAGGCTCTGAAAGGAAGGGTCGATCCGGCTTGGACAGCGGCTGATCTTGAGCGATGGAACAGAGAGCTCGTCGGGGTCGATGCGACGATGGTTGGGTCAGTAAAGCGGGTAATACGTCATGGCCAGGTCGCACGCGAAAACTATGTCCTTAAGGGCCTGACCCCCGCTGAATGACCCCGTTGCGGTTCAGTTGCTAACAAAACGGCTTGCAGGCCTCAAGCCACCGAGCCAACCTGCGCGAAGGTCAGTTCATCGCGAATGTGGCTTCCTCATCGTTCGTCCGGCCCAATCGTCCCCAGTTGATGCGCTTGGAAGAACACCTGGACCAGATCCGAAGCGACTTCCTCCGCGCGGCCGACGCCATGCACAAAACGTATCCGAGATTGACGGACTCGTGCAGAATTTCAGGGCCCAACTCGGCGTTTAGTTCGCGCGCTTGGTGGGCGTTCTCGACACACCCTTGCCGTCGACGCGATCGAGGAAGGTGTGCAGCGCCACCATCAGCGTATTGGCGCCTTGCGGGCTGAGCATAAAGGATTTGGTGCCGTCCTCGGTTAGCAGGCCAACAAGACAAGCGCTTGGGCTGTCCTTGTTGTCTAGATCGATCGTCACCCCCCTGACGGCCGGAAGGATCTCGTGGTTCGGTTTTTTGGCCATTGGTTGTGCCTTCACAAAAAAGCGTTCGACGTCACCACGACGCTCGAAACAGAAATAGTGCGACGGCTCCCTTCGCGAAGGCCCGGCCCGCTTCTTTCTTGCGCCCTGTTCGCATATGTGTCCCGTCGGTCGCGCGCTTCCGCGCAGTCTGCGCTACGCCGTCGGTGAGCTTGATCGGTTCACTCGATCACTCAAGGCTGATGGATTTTACAAGACGGCTTGTCTTAATGGCTTTCACCGCCTGTTAGAGCCGACCGCTCGCATCTCTTCTTCTCAAGGTGCCGGCGCAAATTGACGACCAGCGGCCAGCCCCGCTACGTCGGCGCCGCCAGCCGGCAACGGGCATGGTGAACGCCGGGTCAGTATCCACTGGGTTCACCTGAACGCGTATTTAGACACTGTACGATTTTTCTCGTCGGTGACGCGCACCCATCGCGCTTCGTCACGGCGAGCCTTGACTTCCCTCTTGGTCCCGACTGTCGCGGCCTCCCACGGCGAGTTGGCTATGACAGTGCGTTGCCAAACCGGTGCATCGCCGGCCATCTCTTCAACCACATAGCTTTTCATCCGCTCTCAACTTCGGCGGCCCCTGCTTGTTCCTGACTGCCAAACTCGCAGAGATTGGCGGCAAGGGCCTCGAGCGCTTCTACGTCGCTTGCATACGATGCTGCATGATCCGGGTACTTATGCTGTTGCTGGCGATAGAAGGCGATCCATCCCGGCAGATCGGCAATCGGGAACGTCCCTCGCCATTGGTCTTTCACGAGCGTGAAAGTCCCTGCCGCCGAATCATACGTCGCTGTCGTTTTCATGTCGCCCTTATAGACAGACATACCGGTGCCGCCGCCAGTCATAGGTGGATTTGCGAAATGCTGCTGGGCCACGCCGCTGGCAGCCACGCATGCTGATGATTGCCTTTTCAATCTCGCGCCTGCGCGCGGAGACTTCCCTCGATAAAGGCGAGCCGGACATCGGCGCGAGAAGCCGCAACGAAAGAAGACGACATTCGTTCCTGTGGCGTGGGCAGCGGCGGTCAAGCTGGTGCAGTCATCAAGCCGCCGGCGGCCGGAACGGACGGTCACGCTACGCGTTCTGCTCAGATCTTTCAGCAATCCAATTGGGGAGCGCGCCATGGGCCTGTTTACGAAGGACATCAAGACTATGGACGATTTGTTCCTGCACGTTCTGCAGGACATCTATTATGCGGAGCAGCAAATCCTGAAGGCGCTCCCCGACATGGTCGAAAAGGCAACCAACCGAGATCTGATGGCGGCTTTCAAAGCGCACCTCGATGAGACGGAAAAACACGTCCAACGTCTTGAGCAGGCCTTCGAGTTGATCGGCGAAAAGCCGAAGGGAACGACCTGCCCGGCGATCGATGGCATCATCAAGGAAGCCAACGAGATCGCCGGCGAGGTTGCCGAGAAGAAGGTGCTCGACGCCGCCTTGATCACCGCAGCGCAGGCCGTCGAACATTATGAAATCACTCGCTACGGGACTCTCATCGCCTGGGCGAAGGAGAGCGGAAAGGAGGCCGTCGCCCGGCTTCTCACCACGACACTCAATGAGGAAAAAGCAGCCGACAAGAAGCTGACCGGGATAGCTGAGCGAAAGGTCAACGCGAAGGCCGCTGGCTAAGGTCTTTAGATGAACGCGCGTGGTGAACAAACCCGATCGCTCTGGATGAAGATCGACGTCTATCCTGATGCGCCGAAATTCTTGGGAAAACAGAGCTGCGATACTGTGATTATTGGATCCGGGATCGCCGGGCTGTCGGTCGCGTACGAGCTTGCCAGTATTGGGCAGAAGGTGATCGTTATCGATCGCGGTCCGATCGCCGGCGGTATGACATCGCGGACGACAGCGCATCTGGCGCCGATTTGCGATGACGGCCTGAGCGCGCTGATCAACCTGCGCGGCGAAGAGACCGCAGGGCTTTTCCAGGAAAGCCAGGAAGCTGCCGTCGCGCGCATCCAGCAGAATGTCGAAGAGCTGGCGATCGATTGCAATTTTCGACGGCTGGATGCCTTTCTTTTTCCCGCGATGGGGGTCGGGCCGAAAGAAGCCCGGGATCAGCGCAAGCAGGAATTCGATGCGGCGCGAAAGGTGAGAGCGGCTGCCGAGTTGGTGACGGGCGTGCCTCTGAAGGGTTTCGAAACGGCGCCTGTACTCCGTTATCCCAACCAGGCCACCTTCCACCCGCTTCGCTATCTCCGTGGCCTAGCCACGGCGATCCGCGACAAAGGCGGCCGCATGTTTGCCAACAGCCCCGTGATCTCCGTCGAGGAATTGCGGGAGGGCGGCGTGCGGGTCTCGACGGAGAATGGCGGTGTGATCGAAGCGGCATCGGCGGTGGTCGCCACGAATTCGCCAATCAACGCTGGCTTGCAACTTCACACCAAAATGTCTCCCTATCGCACTTATGCGATGGCATTGACCCTGCCGCGCGGCCATCTCCCGGATGCGCTGTTCTGGGACACCGGCGACCCCTATCATTACGTACGGATGAATCCAGGTCCGGGCTCCGTCGATTATCTTATCGCCGGTGGCGCCGATCACAAATCCGGCGAAGCCGATGATGGCGACATCCGCTTTGAGGCGATCGAGGCATGGATACGTTCCCTCGTTCCAACCCTAGGCAAAGAGGTGGCCCGCTGGTCCGGGCAAGTTCTCGACACGATCGATTATTGCGCCTTCATCGGCCTCAACCCCGGCAGCAGGTCTCTCTATGTGGTCACCGGCGACTCCGGACAGGGCATGACGCATGGCGCGCTTTCCGGCGTGCTCCTGAAGGATCTGATTTCCGATAGACCAAACCCGTGGGCAGCGGTTTATGAGCCATCGCGAAAGACACCCTCGGCTGTGATCAATTATGTTCGGGAAAATCTGTCGGCTGTCAAAAATCTCGCCGGCTACGCACTACCTGGCGATGTGAAGTCAACGGATGAGCTTGAGCCGGGCCAAGGCGGGATCCTTCGCGACGGCGTGCGCAAGATTGCCGCCTGTCGCGATCTCCACGGAAAGCTCCATCTTCATTTGGCCACCTGCACCCACTCGGGATGCGAAGTCGCCTGGAATTCTACCGAGCAGTGCTGGGATTGCTCATGCCATGGCTCACATTTTGCTCTGGATGGCACAGTCCTCAATGGGCCAGCGGTGCTACCCCTAGCGTTGGTCGACAAGGCGGGGGCAAGGCAAGTGTGATGCCGGTCGAAAGGGGAAGCACATGGTCGAGAAGGTCACCGGTTAGCGTCGGCCCTGAGCAATGATCTCGAGCGCCTGGTGAACACCTTCCACTTCACGGATGATGGCCTCGTCACGCCCTCGCCTTGAGCATAATCGACTACCGGGGCCCATAAAGCTGCCGCGCAGGTTTTCCGATTTTCTATTTATCTAAAACCTTGCGGATTTTTTCGGCCAGTTCGTCGATGGTGTAGGGCTTGGTCAGAAGTTCCGTTCCAAAATCAAGGGTTCCATTGTGGACGATCGCACTGCGCGTGTACCCCGTGGTGTAGAGTACTTTAAGCGATGGTTGGACCACCTTCACCTTATCTGCCAGTTCGCGTCCAGACATTTCCGGCATCACCACGTCGGTAAAAAGAAGGGATGGCACCGTGCCGCCTTCCAGCGCCGCCAAAGCTTCCTGCGGGCCGCGCATTTCAAGAACGGAATACCCAAGGTTTCGAAGCGCCTCGACTGCCATCGACCTGACGCGGTCCTCATCTTCAACGACCATGATGATTTCGGCGGCGCTGCCTGTGTTTTCACTAGCTGGTATTGCGGCTTGAAGTTCGGGCTCGCTTTTATGCGAGCGGGGCAAATAGATTTTCAGCGTGGTCCCCACACCTTGTTCGGAATAAATCCTGACGCTGCCGCCGGACTGACGAACGAAGCCGTAGACTTGGCTTAACCCAAGACCGGTGCCCTTGCCGACGGACTTGGTAGTGAAGAACGGATCAAAAGCTCTTGCGATGACTTCTTTGGACATACCGATACCCGTGTCGGTGACCGACAAGAGGACATAGTATCCGGCAGGGATGCCATTTTCCCTCGCGAACCGCTCATCAACATGAGCATTGGACGTCTCGATCGTCAATTTGCCCCCAGCCGGCATGGCGTCGCGGGCGTTGACGCAAAGGTTGAGCAAGGTGCTCTCCAATTGTCCGGCGTCAACTTCGACCTGCCACAGGCCAGCAGCAAGGACAGTCTCGATCTGTATGGTTTCGCCGAGCGTGCGACCCAGCAATTCACTCATTTCCGAGACCAGCCGGTTCGGGTTCATAATCTTGGGGGCGAGAGGTTGCTGACGAGAAAAGGCGAGGAGGCGCTTGGTCAGTTCGGCCGCACGCTGCGCCCCCTCAATGGCTCCTTCGACGAACATGTTGACGTTTGTGTCGCCGCTCCTGAGCTTGCGCTGCACCAGGTTCAAGCCGCCGATGATGACGGCAAGCATATTGTTGAAGTCATGGGCAATTCCGCCCGTAAGCTGACCGACCGCTTCCATCTTCTGGGACTGGCGTAGGTGTTCTTCCGCCTTAGCCCGCTCGGCAACGGCTTCAACGACCCGCTGTTCCAGCGTCGAATTGAGGGTCTGCAGAGCCTTGAAGAGGCGGGAATTGTCGATTGCCGTGGCCGCATGCCCGGCCAGACCGAGAATGGCGGCCTCGTGTTCGGCACCGAACACGCCGGTGTCGGAATGTCCGAAGAAGAGCCCGCCCAACACTTCGCCCGAGCGGGAGGTGACCGGTACGGCCAGATAGGACCGCACGGGAAGGTGGCCCTCAGGCATTCCCTTCCTTGGGGTATTTTTTCCATATCGTGGATCCTGCAGGATATCGTCGGAACGGACGACGCCTGTGCCGCGGAACGTCGGCTCGAAGACCGCCGTGTTGCGCGGCATCGGAAAATTCTCGAAGGCCGATCTCGGTGCGCCAGATAGCGCGTAGAGCATGTAGCTGTCGCTGCTTTCATCCATGACATTGTAGAAGAATGCGCCGAACTGCGCTCCTGTGAGTTCGACCCCCACATCCGTCACGGTCTGGACGATAACGCCTACGTCCAGTTCGGCCGCGACGGTGGCCGCTGTGGCGTTTATGACCTGAAGCTGGCGTTGAACGCGCTTCCGTGACGTTATGTCGATTACCGTGCCGACAAAGCGAACCGCGCGTCCATTGTCAAAGAGCGCATCGCCGGTGGCAGCAATCCATCGCTCCTTTGCGTCCTGCAGTCCGATCGTGCGATATTCGATATCATAACGCGACGCGCCTCCCGGCTTAAGCGCCTGGCGTACGGCATTGTCAGCGCGCTCGCGGTCTTCCGGATGAAGGCCGGCCAGAAAGGTCTCTTCGTAGGAAACACTCGCCTCCGGCGGCAAGCCGAAAAGCGCCTTGCATCGGTCGTCCCAGCGTAGCGTGCCAGACACGGGATCGTAATCCCAGATACCGATTGCGGCCGCGTCTGTCGCAAGCCTCAGCCGCTCCTCCGATATCCTGGCAGCCTCTTCGGAACGGACCCGTTCAATATGGGCCCATGAGCGTTCAGTTACCTCCGTCAGCAGAGCCAGTTCGCGGTCGGACCAGACACGCGGTTCCTTGTCATGAATCGCCATCAAGGCAGCGAGCCGCCCCTGCTTGACCAACGGCATGCAGATCGTGGCCGTTATCCCGATATCCTGGAACGTCTTGGCTTCTGCCGGGTCAATCTCCAACAGGTTGTTGTTGATGATGAGCGGTCTGTTCGCACCGAGATTGTTGACCGCGAGCTTGCCGAAATCTGCAAGGCTGTAGTACCCGACGATGCTCCGCGACCCTGGCGCAGTCCAGTCGCCCCGGATCGTAAAATGGTCTTGATCGCCCTCCATGTCGGCATAGGCACAGATGGCAACCCCAAGGTGCTCCCCGAGCCGCCTGGTCGTGATCGCCATCACAGCATCGGCATCTTTCGCGAGCGCGATTTCTTTGCCCAGACTATCCAGAAACACCAGTCGTTGCGAACTCTCCCGCAGCGCTCGCTCCGCCCGCAGCCGCTCTGTCGCGGTGCGTGTGCGCTCGGCCACCTCAAAAATGAGGGCTATTTCGTCCTCGGTCCAATGCCTGGGAGCGGCGTTGTTCAGGTAAAGCAGGGCGACCACCTCGCCATGCTCGGAAATCGGCATATTGATGACAGAGCGAGCGTTTATCGCTTGGAGAGCCCAAGCGCGATCGCGGGTCCGCGGATCAGTCTGGGCATCCTCAAAGATGACGACCTCGCCGCGTTTCAGGTCTTCGATATACGATCCGTAGTCCCGAAACTGCAGCGTTCCGGCCAGGCTTTTGATGCCAGGGGCATTCCAGTCCCGATCGATCGAGATGGTTTCCGCTTCGAGGTTGATCGTCCCATAGCCGGCACGGCTGACGTCGAGGTGGCGTCCCAGCAATTCGGCGGCGGCATAAGCCAACTCCGCAGGATCTTCGATCTCCCGGATACGATCGCCCAGCGCCGCCAGAAGTTCCAGGCGCAACTGCCCCGGTTGATGTGCGGTAGCCCCCATTGCTTCCCCCACCGTGGAGCGCACTCAATGCGCTGGAGTGAAAAGGGTTCCATCATGGCCGAATGCGGCCAGCCTCTGGGCTTAGACTCAAGTGACAGATGGACCTGCTCCAAAGACCCCGCGATCGCCGACGGCCGTGCTCGACGCAGAGTGGGGATCCCATCGATGGCGGAGATCGCACGAAAGACCGACTGCTGGCGATGTCGTCAGTTTTAGATAGCACCTGTTCGGCCATTGGCGCCAAAAACGCTCGCCCCGGTATAGGTTAACTCGCCTGAGCAAGCAGGGACGAAAGCGCTGCAAGCCGTCCCATTGATGAAACTTTCCAGCCTCTCGCCGGTTACTCAGCGTTGACTTGCAGGAGGATCCCATATGCCCGGATCGGGTGAGTTTGGAGGAAGCAAAGCGCCAAGAAAGCCCCGCAGCAAGCCGCTGAAGGGCGAGGACGCCGAGGTGAAGCATGTGGTCGATACACACGATGTTTCCCCAACCCAAGCGAGAGAGCTGGTACGGCGCCATGGCAACGACTGGCGCAAAATCGACGAAGCCGCGAAGTCCTACAAAGACGAAAAATGAGAATTGAGTGCTGAGAGCGACGGCCTTCGAAGAGGGCTTGGAGGCTGGCGGTAGAGGTGTGTCAATTTTGGCCTTGGTCGACATCTTCAACGCCTGCCGAACGAAATCTCACTGAGAACGTTTGACTTGCGCATGGCGTCATCAGTCGGGGCTCTTCCATGAAAAAGGCCAAGCTTTCCACCTATCGGGCCAAACGGGATTTCACCAAGACAAAGGAGCCCAGCGGCGAAGGCTCCATCCTGAAGTCGAACCGGCTGCGATTTGTCATTCAGAAACATGCGGCGACCCGGTTGCACTATGATCTTCGTTTAGAACTGGGTGGCGTCTTCAAGTCGTGGGCCGTCACCAAGGGCCCGTCGCTTGACCCACACGACAAGCGCCTCGCGGTCGAAGTCGAGGACCACCCGCTCGACTATGGAGACTTCGAGGGCACGATCCCGAAAGGCCAGTACGGCGGCGGCACCGTGCAGCTCTGGGACCGCGGCTATTGGGAGCCGGAGGGCACGATGTCTCCCGAGCAAGCCCTTGAGAAAGGCGACCTCAAATTCACGCTTGACGGCAAACGCCTGCATGGAAGTTTCGTCCTGGTGCGCATGAAGCACGACCGCAATGGCGGCAAGCGGACCAATTGGCTGCTGATCAAACACCGTGACAAATACGCCACCGTTGGCAATGGCGACGCCGTGCTCGCGCAAGATCGGTCTGTGGCCTCCGGCCGAAGCATGGACAGGATCGCGGCGGGCACGGGGGCCGCGCCCAAGCCCTTTATGCTGCGAGGCACCGGAGCGGAGGCCGACGCCGTCTGGGACAGCAGTCGAGGCGTTGCCGCCAAAGCGCGTGCGACGAGATCCATAAAACCGACAGCAGGCCGGGCGAAGATCCCTCGAACCTCCGGCGCGAAAATGCCCGAATTCATCGAGCCGCAGCTGTGCGAAACGCTCTCTCGCCCGCCGGCGGGGTCGAACTGGGTCCATGAGATCAAGTTCGACGGCTATCGGGTCCAGCTTCGCGTCGACGATGGCGTCGTAACGCTGAGAACCCGAAAAGGGCTCGACTGGACCGGAAAATTCGGCGCCATTGCAAAAGAGGCGGCCAGCCTCCCCAATCTCATCATCGACGGCGAGATCGTTGCACTTGGCGAGAACGGAGCGCCCGATTTCGCCGCCCTGCAGGCTGCCTTGTCGGAGCGCAGAACCAAGGATCTGATCTTCTTCGCCTTTGACCTCCTGTTTGCAAACGGCGTCGATCTGCGCAAACAGCCGCTGACAGCGCGCAAGGCGCAATTGAGCGGCATCCTGGGCGAAGCCGATCGCGGCGAGGTAAATCTGATCCGCTATGTCGAGCATTTCACCAATGGCGGCGACGCGGTGCTGCGATCCGCATGCCGCCTGTCGCTCGAAGGCATCATCTCCAAGAAAGAGGATGCGGCTTATACGTCCGGACGCTCCAACAGCTGGGCAAAGTCAAAATGCCGTGCCGGGCACGAGGTGGTCATCGGCGGCTGGTCGACCACCAACGGCAAGTTCCGGTCACTGCTGGTTGGCGTGAACCGAGGGGAGCACTTTGCCTATATTGGCCGCGTCGGCACCGGCTACAGCGAGGCGAAGGTCAAGCAGCTCCTGCCCAGGCTTAAGGCCGTGAAGGCGGCAACATCGCCATTCACGGGCGATGGCGCGCCTAAAAAGGATTCCACGATTTTCTGGACGAAGCCGGAACTCGTAGCCGAAATCGAATTCGCCGGCTGGACTGGCAGCGGCAATGTCCGTCAGGCAGCGTTTAAGGGCCTGCGCGAAGACAAGCCTGCCAGCGACGTCGAGGCCGAGCGCCCCGCCGATCCCGGGCAGACGCAGATCGCTCAGCCGGCCAGGGCGACGACCCGCACCGGAAAGAGCCCGGTCGTGATGGGGGTCATCATCTCGAAACCCGACAAGCCGCTGTGGCCGGACGCCGGCGATGGTGGGCATCCCGTAACCAAGCTTGACCTCGGCGAATACTTCGAGGCCGTTGGCCCCTGGATGATCAACCATATCAAGGGCCGCCCATGTTCGCTCGTGCGGGCGCCCGACGGGTATGCCGGCGAGCAGTTCTTCCAGCGCCATGCAATGCCCGGAACGTCGAACCTCCTTGAACTAGTCAAGGTTTTCGGTGACCACAAACCGTATCTGCAGATCGACCGTGTCGAGGGTCTGGCCGCCATCGCCCAGATCGGCGGCCTCGAACTACATCCGTGGAATTGCCGGCCGGGCCATCCCGAAATCCCCGGCAGGCTGGTCTTTGACCTCGACCCCGGTCCTGAGGTCGACTTTTCACGAGTGGTCGCTGCGGCCAAGGAAATGCGCGATCGCCTCGAAAGACTGGGCCTGATGAGCTTCTGCAAGACAACGGGCGGGAAGGGCCTGCATGTCGTGACGCCGCTAGCGGGTCATCGCAGCAAGACGACCTGGGCCGAAGCCAAGGTCTTCGCCAGGGCGGTGTGCCAGCAGATGGCGGCCGACAGTCCCGAGCTCTACCTCATCAACATGGCCAAGAAACTGAGGACGTCGCGTATTTTCCTCGACTACCTGCGGAACGACCGCATGGCGACCGCGGTCGCTCCGCTGTCGCCGCGCGCAAGGGAAGGCGCCACCGTTTCCATGCCGCTGACATGGGGGCAGGTGAGGGCAGACCTCGATCCGCGGAAATACACCATCCGCACGGTACCGGGCCTCCTGAAGAAGACAGCGGCCTGGGCGGATTATGACGATGGCGAACGCTCCATCGCCAGCGCCATCAAGCGGATAGGCGCGGCGGCAAGGATCGCCGCATGACGTCGCTGAAACAAGGACCCTATGCGCTGCCATTGGATACCGAGCCGATGGAGGCAAAGTCGGCCGATGCCCTTCCTGATGACGCCGGCCACTGGCAGTATGAACCCAAATGGGACGGGTTTCGATGCCTGGCATTCAAGGCTGGAGACGCGGTGGACCTCAGGGCCAAATCAGGCAAGCCGCTGGGCCGATATTTTCCGGAAGTCGTCCAAATGTTGCGCGACCTTGAGGCAAGGGCGTTCGTCGTCGACGGCGAGATCGTCATCGAGGTGGATGGGGCACTTTCGTTCGACGCATTGCAGATGCGGTTGCATCCCGCCGAAAGCAGGATCCGCAAATTGTCGGCGGCAACGCCGGCGCGGCTGATCCTCTTTGACATATTGGCAGGCGCGGACGGACCGTTGATTTCCCAACCTCTTTCAGCCCGTCGCGGCGAACTGGAGCTGTTCGTGGCCAAAGCAGGGAACAAGGATATCGTGCTGTCCCGCGCCACGCGGCGCCTTGCGAGCGCGGCCAAATGGCTTGGCCAGTCAGGGCACGGGCCGACCGATGGTGTGGTCGCCAAACGCATCGACGACCAGTACCGGCCGGGCGAGCGCGCCATGATCAAGGTGAAGCGCTTGCGCACCGCCGACTGTGTGGTTGGGGGATTTCGGTATCTGGCCAACTCGCGCGACGTCGGCTCATTGCTGCTGGGGCTCTACAATGAGGATGGCAAGCTCGACCATGTCGGCTTCACCTCGACAATCGCCGCCCAGGATCGCACGGAGCTGACCCGCCGCCTGGAGGGTCTGCGGGCGTTGCCAGGCTTCACCGGCAAGGCGCCGGGCGGACCGAGCCGCTGGAGCACGGAAAGGAGCGGACAGTGGGAGCCGGTACGTCCCGAGCTCGTGGCGGAAGTACGTTTCGATCATGTTACCGGGGATCGCTTCCGGCACGGAACGAAATTCTTGCGCTGGCGCCCCGACAAGGACCCAAGGCAATGCACGTTCGAACAGATTCTGGGGGAATCTTTGCGGCAATAAAATCAGTTTGAGCGACGCTTTCAAGGCCGACCCGCATTTCTGGCCTGCGCGACGCCCCCTCGAATCGGGCAGCGCGAAGGTCATGGCAGAGCGGAAGTAACGACACTGCCTCGGGCGAAGCTGGTCGAGGCAAACCGCCGCGAACGGCTTTTTGCCCCGCCACTGACAACGGTTAGCGATCGGATCGTCTAGCCTGTTGTCGCTCGGCAGAAATCGACAAGCGCACTCACCGCGCGCAATCGATCTGGCCCGGCTGTCGTCGCGATCTTGAAGATCAGTCGATCTTCGCCAGAGGAGCAATGCCGGTGCTTTTTCAGACGCGTCAAACGCTTCGGATCCGGCTGCGCGAGCTCAATGGCAATGGCTGCAGGGCCGGCGCGCTTAGGCTGGCCTTCGGCCTAATCACAACCGAGTGGCCGATCATCGTCACCAACGCGGTCTGCCTGATCTTGTCGACCTTTATCCTGCTGGATGACCCTGCGCCCGCGAGCCAAGACGGACGCGGTGGCAACCACGCTGGATCCTGCCGCGCCAACCGAAAAATGAAAACGGCTGCTGCGCGGTCAGGACGCCCCGTCGCGCTGCTCGGCATCTCGCTGCTGCTCAATCTCCTCTGGCTCTTTCTGATCGATCCTGGTCACCTCGTCCCTGGCCGCGCTGTTGGCGTGGATGAGTTCGTCCAGTTTCGCCTGGATCGCCTGCGTGTCCCGGTGCTCGGCGCGCTGGATGAAGAGCGTCA
Organism: Mesorhizobium sp. ArgA1; assembly: GCF_053714375.1. Lineage (NCBI taxonomy): Bacteria > Pseudomonadati > Pseudomonadota > Alphaproteobacteria > Hyphomicrobiales > Phyllobacteriaceae > Mesorhizobium > Mesorhizobium sp. ArgA1. Next base: position 15,844 of record NZ_JBSKBQ010000012.1, on the reverse strand, counting down.
TTGCCCAGGTGGCCAATGTAGCGGCGCCATGCCAGTCGAGACTGTCCCGCTCGAAAATCGCCCACAGCGCGCCATAGGTCAGCAGAATCAAAAAAGCCCAAGGCCGCGCCGAGAGTGTGCCCAGTTTTGTGAGAATGCTTCCGGCGTCCATGGTCCTGCCTCCGGTTCGATGATGAGCGGCCGTTCTATCTCGTGCGAACGATCGCTCCGGGGACGATCAGGTCACGGAATGAAGCCGGGCCTGTTCCTGCACTGGCCGCAGCATCTGGCGGAAAAGTTGGCTGGTCGCCGCGGCCGAGCGGCGAATGTCAAAATAGGTTTGGGCCCTGACGACACTCTTGGCCGACATGTCTTTCAGCCGCTTCGGCTGACCGATCAAGGCGAGCGCTGCCTGCCCCACGCCTTCCCAGTCGCCTGCGTATTCCGACACGATGCCGGGCCATTCGCTTGTCCCGATCAGAATTCCGGTTTCTCCGGTTTCGATGATTTCCGGCACGCCCCCGACCCCGATTGCCACCACCGGGACACCGGACGCCATGGCCTCCAGGATCGCCAGGGGCATGGCGTCGGCGCGCGACGTATGCAGCATCATGTCGAGCGACGGATAGGCTTGATTTGGCCGCGGCCAGAGGCCCGCCATATGGAACCGCGCGCCGATGCCTGCTCGGTTCGCCGCCTGTGTCAGCTCGGTTTCCATCACGCCAGTGCCGATCATGGCGAAGTGAATGTCGGGCCGGCGCTGCAAGATATACTCGGCCGCCTTAAGGAATTTGTCGGGACCCTTCTCCCAAGCGAGCCGACCGACAAAACCGATCAGGAAATCATCGGGGCTGATCTTGATGGCCTGACGAAAGTCGGCGCGATCAGCCGAACGGGGATGATATGTCGACAGATCGACACCATTGGGCACCAGGCTGACGGCATCGGGTGCTAGGCCGACGGCCATCGCCTGCGACCATGCTTCCCGGCACACGACAATCGTGTGGCTGCCGGTGTTGCGCACGACGCTGATTTCTTGCGGCTGCAGGCTCATGCCGTGCAGCGTCGCCACGGTGGGCGTGCCGGTCAGCTTGCCGGCGATTGCGGTCGCCGTGTGTGCGTTCATCAGGTGGGCGTGGAGCAGATGGACGCCATGCTGTCGCACCAGCGTGCAGATAAACTCGATTGTCCGCCATGGCGGATCGTCGCGCAAAGGCGCGATGAAGACGTCGCGGCCTTCGGCGCGCAGCGCGCTGGTGAATGCGCTCTCAAAGGGACATAGCAGCGACACTTTATATTCGTTGGCTGGCAGGCAGGAGATGAGGTTGCGGACGTAGTTTTCCATGCCGCCGACGATGGCATTTCCCAGGACTTCGAGAACGTGGATCTGTTCGCCGGGGTTGGCGACAATGTGCGGGGCACGTGTCATGAAGCGGGCCTCTCTGCGGCGAGGTTGCCGAGGCGGAGCCATTCCGATGCCGTATCGCCCATCATCGTACTGCGATCCGAGACGCTCACCTCAAGACGGTCGAAGATGTCGGCAACCTCGTCGATTGCCGCCCGAATATGGCTCCCCTCGCAGGGAAGGAAGCGGTCGCTGCCAAACTGGATGGAGCGCGGCCCGATGACGTCGATTGCCTTGCGAAAGACATCCTCGCGATAGATCGGTGGCGGCCCAAACGAAATATCGAAGCGAAACTGGCTGTCAGCCGGGTCGACCCCATTGATGCGATCGATCAGACCGACGGCGTTCGCTTCATCGCACCAGGGCCAACCGAGATGCGCCATTGTCACCCGCAGTCCAGGATGATCCCTGACGGCTTCGTAGAAGCTTGGACGGCAGTACCGACCGGAGCGGCCGTCGATGAAGATGCCGCTGTGGAACAGAATTGGCAGGTCGAGCCGGGCGGCGACCTCATAAACGCGATGGGCACAATCATCGTAAGGGTACCAACCGGTCGGCACCATCTTCAAAGCACGTATGCCGGGCAGTTCCGCGGCACGCTCGAGATCTTCGGCCGCATCGCCATGAAGCGGATTGACGACAGCAAAGCCCAGGAGTCGGTCCGTATGGCCCTTGAGCAACTGCGAGAGATATCGATTGCCCGCCCTCAACGAACCCGCGTCACCGAGCGAGTAGGGTGGCGTCAGGAACGGGGCCAGCAGGAACGCCACGTCGACGCCGGCCTCATCCAGCGTGTGCAGCACGCCGGCCGTAGTTTCTTGGCCAGACGTGTGGAGATGGGCGTCTATGATCATGGGTGGTCTCCCTGTTCGACAACGGAGAGGACCGTGCCGCGTTCCCGGAAATCGTTCGCCAACATTCTATCGAGGAGGGGCAGGCGCCGTGAAGCATGCGACAAGCCGGGAGAGGACACGGCGTCGGGGCGGGTGCAGGCGGGCCGTCCAGGATGGGACGCTGTATTCGAAGACCGCGGCGCCAGCCTCTCCGAAAACCCGCCACCAGAGCAAATGCTGGCCGCGCGACGAGCGGACCTGCGGCGATCTTTTTTCAGAGCTTTGGAAGCGCTTCTGCCGTTCACGGAAAGTGTGGCTATAGGTTCAGCGCCCATCACCTCCTCTATCTGAAATTGGATCGTGCGCACAGAAGGTCCCATTGGGTCGCAATCTCGTAGTTCGAGGGAAGTTCCCTCCCGCGCACGAAAGCATTTGACCGGACGGCGATGCCGGGCGTCGCGGGAAGTCCGGCAAGGTGAGCGAGCCGGTCCGCCTTGGACGCTTACTCAATCGGAGCGGGGAAGGGCTTCCAGGCTCTTATCCCGGTGATCACGGGATATAGCGGGTCGACGACGTCGAGGTCGGAACGGTCGATTTCCTCAAAGGCCATGCCTTGCAGGAAAGCAGTAGCGGCAAGAACATTGCCAAATTGTTCGGTCACGACACAGGCGTGACCGAACCGTTCCTCGAACAGGCGCCGGGCAGCGCTCTGCGTCATGGCCCAGAACCATTTTTCAGGACCGTCATGGGCATCAATCGGGGTAATGCCGGGGACAGTCGCCAGGACGACCCCACCGGGCGACAACGCACGATGGAGCGTCGACACTACACCGTGGACGTCATAGGTCATGTGGAGCGTCTGGGTGACGATCAGGCAGTCGAAACATGCTGCCTCGATGTCTTCCTCACGCTGGAGATCGAGCATGATCGTGGCACATGGATTTGCGCTTTGCGGAGAATCGATGATGTCGGACCGCACCACGCGGTCGCCGCCGAAACGCCTTGTATAGACATCGTCGCCAATTTCAGCGACGCGGCCCTTGATGTGTCCGGCGTGCCGGCCCAGAAAATTTTCAATGTAGTAGCGATCCAGCGGAGTGCCACGATCGCCGCCAAACGCGCGGCCAAGGGGCTCGACTGAGTCCAGGTCCCCAAGGTCCACCGTTCCTGGGGGGGGAACATGTTGGCGTAGTTTCATTGGCGGGCCTCCGTTTCGGCAGCGAGGGGAGTAAGATCCGGAGCGCATGGCCGGCGAGCAGATTGGCATACTCAACTGAACTCTGTGCCGTCTGCCAGGTTCCGGTCGCAGGCGTCTCTCGCCACGCACTGTCCCGATCGCACAGGGAAGCAAAATGCCGGTTGGCGCTTTATACTCCCTTGAGGGTGGTTCATCATATGGACGGTGGCGCTGCTCTGGTCGTTGAAGACGAGGCAATGATCCTGCTCGACCTCGAGTCGGCCTTGGAGGAGGCGAGCTTCGACGTCGTAGGCAGTAAGAATGGATCCGAAGCCATCGCGACCTTCGAGGATAGTCCTGAAAAATTCAGGGCATTGCTGTCTGACATGCGCCTGGGGGAAGGGCCTTCAGGATGGGAGGTCGCACGCCATATCCGAAAGGTGAATCCTACCCATCCCGGTGTATATATAAGCGGCGACTCTGCGTTGCATTGGGGTGCAGAAGGTTCCCGCAAAGCGTAATGCTCACCAAGCCATTCTTCATGCCCCAAATCATCGCCGCTCTTGCCACGCTTCTCAACGATGAACAGCCAACGACTTGACGCCGCAGGCATATCACTCGACTTCGCTGATATGCCGGACCAGCTTTTTCGAAGCAGGCTCGGATGACTCCGCCGGCTTTGACAGGCCAGCCTGCATCTTCAACCTTTGCGCCTTCAGCCGGAGCGTCTTGGCATCCCGGGCCTGCCGTTCGGCATCTATGACGATGCGGGCCTCCCGGTCGGCGCGAGCTATTTTCTCTCTGTCAACGCTGCGTCTCATCCGCGATCTCCCGATCGATTTTGATGAGCGAAAATGCGCAAGCGAGGCGCCTGTTCCGCAAAAAAATAATCCGGAAATGCATCTTTTGTTGTTGAACAGGAAAGACATGGCGCTCGCGCACCAAGCAGCGATTTGGGGTCGAGCACACCATTCGGAGATAAGGGAGTTCGTCAGCATATCCTTCGACCGAAATCCAGTTCAGGACCAGTCAAAATGAAGTCAACGGTCCCTTGACCGTCAAATTGCCAGATCCCATATCGCTGCCGGGTGTGAACCACTGGACTGTTCCTCCCGATTAAACTCAATTGTTCGTTCGACTTGGAGGATCCTATGAACGATCGGTTATTCGACAGCCCTGTCTTGGTGCGTAGCGAAAGTGGCCTCGTACAAGAAATAGTCGGCATCGAGGATGCCCTGGAGTTTCTCTACGAATGGCCAAAAAATCGGCGTGGGGTAATTTACGACACTGCATTGCGCGCATGCCAGAGAGCATTTGACAGCGGCTACCCGCTACCCGCCGCGCGCCAGGCATTTTGCGGCTTTGCCAGATCGGCGAGAATCTATGACGACGTGACCAGCGCATTGCCGTGGGCGGCCACCGGTGCGCAAAGCCGTGACGGCGGGTTGGTCGTTTAGCGCAAACGGGAGTTAGCGATGCTTTCCAGACCCTTCAAAAGACCGGTCCGCGTTTGGGTCGGATTAGGCTTCCCGCGCCAACTGAATACCGTCGCTGATGCCTACCAGTTTGCAGTGGAATGGTGTGGCAACAGTCCGGAGCAGAAAGCGGCCGTCCGCGCATGCAAAGCCGCTTTGGTCGGTGATGTGGATCCCGAGACCGCGCGGGGCATTTTCGTGGCTTTTGCGCGGAAGAAAGACATTCTCATGGAGGAAACGACTTACCCCGCGTTCGACAGCAGATCCGCCCCCGACCCACATCTAAAGCCATAGAGGCGGCCGCCGGCCGCCAAGCCGGGGTGCACGTTGAATGTTTCGATCGCGGCTTCGTCACGCATCGTAACGTCGTAGAGTATTCAGCGGGCTCTCCGGCAAGGTCGCAGCCTAACGATGCGCTGGCCGCTCCAGGGCTAGTTGACGCTTGGAGCGGATCACGCCACAAAGCTCTCCGCCTGGCCCGATCGCTGCTTGGCCGCAGGGCAAATACTGCTGAAACGATACTGGTTGCCTGGTCCAGAGTGCACCATCTCGAACGCCCCGCGCTCCCCATCGATGACCAGATCCAAAAGTGCATTGCACATATCGATGGTTGGCGAACTGGCGTTGAACTGCACGTCGAGTTCGGTGTTGTCGGGATAGTGGCACACGATCCTGGTGGTCGCGCCTGCATCTCTGCGACCTTGACGTTCAACGCGGAGCGCCGCCCAGGCGCGATGATCCGCCATGAATGGTTTGACCCGGGCGGCGGTCGCGGCGACTACCCTCAGCCTGCGGAAAGCGCAGCACGCCTCGATGGTCGAGATCGTGCGGCCGAAACCCACAAGGAGGAGTGGCCGTACTTCACAGTCTGCGCAGGCATGCTCGTCTCTCCACCAGCCGCAACGATCAAGGACGGGATGGTCGACGGTTCCTCGCCTGGCCAGTTGCGCGATTGCGTGAGCAACGGCAGTGGGGCGGGCAATGCCGCACCGAACGTCAAACGCTCCGCTTTCGTAGAACCCGCTCTGCGCGGTCAGCAGGGAGTTCCAGTCCACAGCCCCGAACAGGGACCAGGCGGTCACCGCTCGAACATCTACGTCGCGAGCCCTCGCAAGTCGTGCGGCCTCCCATCCCTCGGCAAGCCAGCGGACCTGCTCGTCTCGGGTCGATCCATTGTGCAGCTCAGTGACCGCAATGGGTAGGCGGTAGCGTTGCCAGACTTCGTCGATCCTGTTGCCAAGTTGCGCATCGTGACGGTGAACGGAGCGGACCGCCGCACTGTCGACATAGGCGTCGATACCGTTGCCGCCCACCTGATCCTGTTGATGCCCTTCGACATCGTCGTCGAGCATCCGATCGCTCGTCAGGTAATAGTCAACCCCGATTGTGTCGGGCAAGCAGGGCTCGGCCGCAAGAGACGACAGGTGCGAGGCCCGGACGCCTGCTTGGAGTAGACGGTGATGGAACGGATGCCGGTGATTAACGCGCCCGGCCAGCAAATCCAGAGCGAGCCAGCGCCGTTCATTTTCATGCTCGGCCTGGTATGCAAGACGCTCGGTGGAAAAAACCCGCCCGACATCTTCTGTCTGTATCAGCAATGCCGAAGGCGTATGGCTGCGAATAGCTCTCATCGCCCTTGCTGTCGCCACGCATTGGGCGACGGTCAATTGGAAGCAGACCGCCTCGCTCGATCCATACGGATGCCACAGGCCGTAGAGCCCGCTCAGCCGTGCCGTGGTTAGCGGCTCATTGATCGGTGTGTAAAGCCTCAGCCATGGATACCGCTCGGCGACCGCCGCGGCGTAGCGCGCGAAGCGGCCCGGAAAATCGGGATCAAGAATGTCCATCCAGGGCGGTCCGCCGCCATGGTGCAAAAGGCCGGCTATCGGCTCTATCCCCAATTCCCGGAGGCGAAGCAGTCGCTCGTCCGTCCAGCTCCAGTCGTAAATGCCGGCCCGGTCTTCAACCGTTTCCCACAAGACCGGATAGCGTACTGTGCGGATGCCGAGTTCCGCTATCCGGTCAAGGTCCTCGATCCGATGCTGGTGTCCGGTTTCCGATAACTGATCGCGCACAGCGGAGCCGACGCGAACATGGCTGCACTCAACACCTCCCCACATTTCCAGCGAAGAGGTCATTCGGCGGCCTCGGCCAGCGTCGACACTGCGGTTGCCAGCTGCTTCTGGATCCGCCCGAAGGTCGCAAGCGCCTGACCAACGACCTGATCCATATTGTAATATCGGTACGTCGCCAGCCGGCCGACAAACCAGACGTCGCGTACGTCGGACGCAAGCGCTTCGTAGCGCTTGTAGAGCACTTCGTTCTCGGCCCGCGGCACCGGGTAATAGGGGTCGCCGATATCAGTCGGATACTCGTAGGTGAGGCTGGTCTTCGGGCTCTGCTGGCCGGTGAGATGCTTGTATTCGGTGATGCGCGTATAGGCTTCGGTCTGGGGATAGTTCACAACAGCGACAGGCTGAAATTGCTCCTGGTCGAGGGTGACGTGGTGGAACCGCAGCGACCGGTAGGGCAGCGCGCCCAGCCTCCAGTCGAAATACTCATCAATCGGCCCTGTATAGATCATCCGACGAAACGGGATGCTGTCCCTGACATCGCGATAGTCCGTCTGAAGCATGATCTTGATGTTGGGATGGTCCACCATGCGCTGGAACATGCGCGTGTATCCACCGGCCGGCATCTGCTGGAAGCTGTCGCCGAAATACCGATCGTCTCGATTGGTTCGCGTCGGCACGCGCGCCGTAACCGATTTGCTGAGCTGGGACGGGTCGACGCCCCACTGTTTTCGGGTATAGCCGCGAAAAAACTTTTCATAGAGTTCGCGGCCGACGGTGCTGACCACGACATCCTCAGCGGTGCGGATTTCCTCGACCGCCTCGCGCCGAGAGGCAAAAAACGCTTCCAGCGTCTGCGACGTCAAGTCGAGATCGTAAAGCTGGTTGATCGTATCGAGGTTGATCGGGATTGGCAGCAGCTTTCCGTCGACCTGAGACAGGACGCGATGCTCGTATGGCCGCCAGGCGGTGAACAGGGAGAGATAGTCGACGATCGACTGGGCGTTGGTGTGGAAGATGTGAGGCCCATATCGATGAACCAGGATACCATCCTCATTGTAGCAATCGTAAGCGTTGCCGCCGATGTGGCTGCGCCTGTCGATCAGCAGGACTGTCTCATTTCGCTGGGAAGCAATGCGCTCCGCCAGCACACTCCCGGCAAATCCGGCCCCGACGATCATCCAGTCGAACATGATTAAGCACTCCGCCTGAAAGCGACGACGTTCTTCCTCGAACGAGCGTGCTGGAGATGTGCGGCCATCGCCACCCAGGTCTTCTCCCACGACATGTCGATGAGGTAAGCGTCGACACGAGAACGCAAAGTGTCACGCGGTCGCGCCAGCATGGATCGGATTTTCAGTTCGGCGTCGTTTGCATCGATGATCTCGACCAGACCTTGCGCGCCGTAGGTCCGCACCACGTCAACGATCGCGGTCGAAACCAGGGGCACGCCGGCGGCAAGAAACTCGGGCGTCTTTGTCGGACTGATATAGCGGGTGGCGGCGTTCAGCGCGAAGGGCATCCACCCTGCATCCCAATGCCTTAGATAGTTCGGCAAATCCGCATAATCCTTGCCGCCTAGCCAGTGGATGTTGTCGGCCGTGGGAAGGCTATCGCGATCGATCTTGACGACCGGCCCGAGCATGACGAAATGGACGTCCGGCATGTTACGCGCGACCTGGGCCACCAGGTCGACGTCGAGCCTTTCGTCTATCACCCCGAAATAACCTACTCTTGGGTTAGGAATCTGGACTTGGTCGACGGGATCCTCTCCGGTCGCCCTTGCCCGGTGAAAGTGCGTGAAGTCGATGCTGCTCGGAAACGGAAACATCGAGCGGTGAAGGCTGCGCTTGGCCTCGTAAAGGCTCTGGCCGCCGGTGAAGACGACATCGGCGCGCTCAAGAAGTCTGCGCTCCATCTGCATCAGTTCCGGAGGCGCGTTCTTGAATGCGGAGAGTTCGTCCATGCAATCGTAGACACACACGTCGCAAAGCACGTGCTCGCTGAACGGCAGCGCCATCGGTGTGTAGTACCACAGCGTGAGCAGCTGCTGAGGCGTCGCGGCGACGAGCTCGTCGACGAACTTTCGCTGCATCCTCGCGGCATCGGCCGGGCCGGCTCCGACCGGCAGAATCGGCGTCACGACCGTGATGGATGGCGAAATCTGGTTGGCTCGCATCGTCGGCTGGACGACGGTCTCGACGAGCGGCTCCTCGAAGTAAACGACGTTCTGAGATTTTGATGCCAGGGTGAGAATGTGTTGAGGGCGCTGGTAGACGAAATTCCAACGCAGATGAGAGAAGCACAAGAGCAGAGGAGAGGTAGAAGTAACATGGTCTTTCGCCACGGCCGGGTTTTCCATTTTGATCATCCTTTGATTATCTGAAGAAGTTCATTGAGACGTGGCTGTACAACAAATGTTAATAGAGGCGTCGAGATGTGATGTCAGCTGAGGGCTAACTTGGCTGAGGGATACTCGTTCCGCTCTTGACCTGAATTCCGTTTGTGAACGCAACCCACTTGCCGCCGGCTCGGACATCGCACGGGGCAGGGGCGTAGCCGGGCCCATTGCGCCCTGTCGTCCAACGGTAGAAACTCAAGAACCGAATCTGCGCAGCGGCAGTCGGTTCGACCGGTTGACGAGGGACTGATGTCCATCACGTTCGAGACAAACGTCTTTCCATTGTTTCAGCCGACGAACGTCGACGACGTGAAGGATCCGTGCCCCGTTTTCGATGGACACCGTTGGCACATGTTCGGATCAAGCGGGACGGTGACAAATGAAACCTGGAGTCTCCTCCACGCCACCGCACCAGGGACGGACGGGCCGTGGACCGAGCACGAATCGATAGGGCTTTCGGTCCTCGGTTCAGGTGTGGCTGCTCCCGGCGTGATCTTCGACAGCGGCGTCTTTCACATGTTCATCCAGACCGAATTCATGAAATCGGGCGGGCGCTGCGAGCACGTCGTTTCGGACAACGGATTTGAATGGACCGCGCTCGGGCCCGCCATCCATTCGCTTCCCGATACGGATGAGGACGGCATCTACGATCCACATCCGGCCCTCATCGGTGGCAAGCGCTACATCGTCTATTCAGGCATGCCGCGGTTCAAGACCGTACCGCAGCCCGACATCTATCTCGCGCGCAGCCAATCGGATTCGTGGTTTGGACCTTGGAAGCGGGCAGGCAAGATACTCGACCATGTCGACTTGCCTCACCACAATTCCCGTGAGCAGCCCGACTATGAATGGGGCATCGAAGGCGCGCAGTTGGTTGAATTGCCGGGCGGCCGCATCCTTCTCAACGCAACATGTTTTCTTCCCGAAGGGCCACGGGGCAGCCGCCAGCGGGTCTTTTTCGCTTTAGCCGACCGGGTCGAAGGCCCCTACATCACCGTCGGGCCGGTTCTTGATCCAGGGGAGCCGGGTGAAAACGGGCACTCGACGGTCGTCATCGAGGGTAACCGGCTGGTGCTTTTCTACCAGAGCCGCAGGGCCGCAACAGGTCATCGCTGGCGGTATGGTGTCGCGAAATGCGATCTGGCAAGGCAGGCCTGGAGCAACGTCGCCTGATCGCGATCAACCAACGCTGCAACTGCCCCCACCGTCAATCCGCCGGCCCGCCGCCCGCATCCTTGATCTTGTTGCGAACGGCCCTTTCAGTTTTAGAGGCGGTCGTCTTGACGACGTCAGAAACCGTGTCGATGATCGAAGCATCGGCGCTGAAGCCCTTTTTGTCTGCCTCGTCTTTCACTGTCTGGTAGGCTTGGGCGGCAACATCCTTGGCCTCTTCGACGCCTTGATGAAGCAGATCGTTGGCCTTCTCGCGGACAGCGTCGCTCGTTTCCCCGAGCTGTTGATCCTCGAAATCCGTCCGCGGCAGCAATGCACCGACCGCAGTGCCGAACGCCAATCCCAAGGCTGCCAGCACGAGCGGTTCCTGGCGCAGCATGTCCACAGCAGCAGCAGTTGCCTTGCTTGCCTGATCAACGGTGCTCGCACCGTATTGGCTAGCGCTGTCCGAAACACTTGAAGCAGCTCCGGCCATGGACGAACTTACGCCGTCGATCGCACCTCCGACCATCGATTTTGCCTTGTCAGCGGCGCCTGACAAGGCATCGGACATGGCATCTGTCAGCCCTTCGGCGTCGGATTGACGATCCGCAGTTCCGACATCGCTCGTAAAGCCAGGGTACGTGTTCGAACGAGAGGACCCACTTGGAGCGGACGGCTTCTGCGTTCCTTGCCCTGCCATCAGCCACATCAAGCCGACGCCTACGAGGGCTACGGGAAGGGGATTGGCGCCAACCTGGGACTTGAGGGCGCCGAGCATCGAGCTGCTATCGCCACTCGTAAAGAGCCCGGAAAACTCGTCGATGAGCTGGCCGGGCGTCATCTTGTTGCGAATCGACTCGGCCGTGTCGGTAACGTTGGCCCGCGCGATTTCGGCCTCGCGTTGAAGTTCGGCGGATGTTTTCTCGATCATTTGACTTGGTCCTTGATTACCCTTGCGTCGCTCTTCAGCTGCGCGGCGGTACGATCCGGCGTTAACTCGGACGGTTTCATATTGGCGGAGCCTGTCTTCAAGAGGACAACGCCGAGGACGGCGACAATGATGCCGACCACCAGTGACGACCAGCCTGGTCCGAGAGGGGTCTTCGAAAGTGCGATGACCAGGGCCTGCAGAAGAACCAACAGGGCTGCAAGCAGACAGATGGCGCCGCCCAGAACCTCGATCGCGCCCGCTCCTGCCTTTTCTGCCTTTTCCGAGAGCTCGGTCCTGAGCAACCTGCCTTCGGTCTGGACCAAAGTGACGACCTGCTGCGACAGGTCGCCGATCAGCGTCATTAGGCTGCGATCCTCCTGGCTGCCGGGGGTCATGGCGTGTCCCTCCCGGCCATCAAATCGGAACCCTGGGGGCGATTTTGAGGGGCGTCGGGGGATGAGCTCTTGATGAATCGCCCCAGTGCCAAACCGGCAACCATCGCGCCGCCGAAAAGCGCCGCCGGATTGCTGCCGCCGAACGCGCGGACTTCGGCCAGCACTTCTTCGAAGGGCTTGTCCTTCAGCGAGGCGGACATCCGCTCAAGACCGCCAACCGCCTCGAGGGCGAATTTTGCCGCCGCTTTCTGGTCGCTGTTGGCAAGGTGCTCGCTGGCTGCACGAACGGCACCGCCGAATGCCGCAACAGCCCCTGTCAGTGTATTCTGCGCAGCCTGAGCCTGGTCCAACAGGGCGTCCTTGCCTTCGGTGGCCACGTCTTTTGCTTTCTGCGAAATGTCGTCCTTTGCAGAGCCAAGGATATCCGAGGCTTTACGCCCCAAATCGTCGGCGAGGGCGCCAACCTCCCGCTGGGTCTGCGAGAAATCAGGGTGAGAATTCTGTTCAGCTGTCATGCCAGTCTCCCATGTCGGGCCAACCATCAGTGGAGGCCTAGAAACGAGAGGACCGCGAGCACGACGACCACCAATCCAATAAGGTAAATGACACCGTTCATGTGCGTGTTCCTCCAGACAGGGCAACTTGCCATGTCATCAAACGTTCCGGCGCTGGACCGATTATCCTTCGCTCCGTGCGAGGGACTCGACCTTGCATCCACGCGAGAGAATGTGCGCCTCTCATCCGGACACGCGGAACCCAGGAAAAAGTATCGGCACTTAGGCGCCGGTGGTCCGCAACGCGCACTTTGTGCTCCACCTGCACCCTCCCGTGTTACAGCCGCCCGCGGCAGCAGTGTCGCTGGTCAGCTCTATCGGGTGGGTCGCGCGGAGAGCGTGCTGCTTGACCGACCACCCGGTCGTGTTTTGCAACCGAGTTGTGTCCATGGTAAATTACGCTCCGATCTGAGCCTCAAATCGGGGACGTCGATGACGAGTTTCAATTCCCAAACCATATCGAAGATTCATCACGACCTGCACCACGATTTGCCGACCGAGCCCGCTCTGAGAGCGAAGGCACTTGAGAGCCTGTTGGTCGAGAAGGGCTTGGTCGATCCGGAAGCGATAGACGCATGGATCGAGATGTATCAGGAGGAGATCGGACCTAAGCGCGGCGCAAAAGTTGTGGCGCGCGCATGGAAAGATCCCGTTTTCAAAGCGCGCCTTCTCTCAGACGCTACATCGGCAATCGATGAGCTGGGTTTTGCAGGCCATGCAACGGGTCATCTAGAAGCTGTCGAAAATACGGCAAACGTTCATAACCTCGTCGTTTGCACGCTTTGCTCCTGCTATCCGTTTTCCATTTTGGGCATGTCGCCTGCATGGTACAAGTCCAACGAATACCGAGCGCGCGCAGTACGCGATCCTCGGGGAGTCCTGAAGGAATTCGGCGTCGAGCTCGCAGACACCATAGAGGTGCGCGTCTGGGACTCGACGTCAGAAAGACGATACCTCGTGCTGCCGCAGCAGCCAGATAATACCGAGAGCCTGGACGAGCACGCTCTTGCGCGGTTGGTGACGCGCAACTCGATGATCGGAACTGAAAGGCATCTCTCGCCGTCGCCGAAGGGTCGCTGATGGACGGGGTTCATGATCTCGGTGGACGAGAGGGTTTTGGCCCGATTCAAGGCTTGGGGGATGGTCGACCATTCCATGAAGAGTGGGAAATGCGCGCCTTCGGACTGGCACAGGCCGCCGCAGGCGATAGCGACTGGTCGATTGACTGGTTCCGGCATTGCCGTGAGTTGATCGGTCCAGCGGACTATCTGGCGCGAACCTATTTCGATCATTGGCTGCTCACACTTGCAGCGGAGATGGTCGACGGGGGCTATATCACTTTGGCGGAACTCAAATCGGGGAAATCGACGTTCACGCCGCAGCCAGGATATCTGCCGGAGACTGCCGAAGAGGCGAGAGCCTATGTGAAGAACCCACGCAGCTACGCGGTTGAAATCGATGCTCCACCATCTTTTGCCCTAGGCGAGGCCGTGCGCGGAATGAGCTCAGGGCACTCGGGACATATTCGTCTGCCTGGTTATGTGCGCGGCAGAATGGGAATTATCTTCGCTCATCATGGTGCGCATGTCTTCCCGGATGCGTCTGCAAGGGGCGAACAAAAGGCGGAGCACCTTTATACGGTCAGCTTCGCTGCATCGGAACTGTGGCCGGAAGCCAAGGACCGGCGAGATCGAGTTTTTGTTGATCTTTGGGAGAGCTACCTTGGGCACGCCTGATCCAGGATACGCGCCGTTGCGGAGACGAGACGACGAGCCAATCTTCGCTGAACCATGGCACGCCCAGGCAATGGCAATCGCCGACCTGTTGATTGGTTCGGGGACGATCTCGCAATCAGCATTCACGGAAGCCTTGGGCGAAGAACTCCGTTTGGTAATTCTCGCTGGAGGTGAAGACGACACAGACACTTATCACAATGCCGTGCTGTCTGCGCTCGAACGACTTCTGGATGCTGGGGGGAACGTGTCACGCATGGAACTGGCACACTGTCGGGACGAGTGGCGGCGAGCACATTTGAACACTCCTCACGGACAGCCGGTAAAGCTTGACCGCACACCGATTATCCACACGTTAGATTAGAAACTATAAAACGCGGCAGAAGCGTCTCGATACCGCGGGGTCTCGCGGTCTCTTTCGGGGCGGTCTCCAAATGGGGCGTCCGGCCGCTGCAAAGTCATCCACGACAACACCAGCGGTGCGACGGACAGCCTGGAGTCGGGCTGAAGCAAGACCGAGGTCGCATTATTCTTGCGATTTATGTCGTCTCGCGATTTGTCTGCCGCCGGCGCCACCTTCTGTTGTCGGTGAAGCAGCCACCATTCTGACCTTCAGAGGTGGCTAGCGATGGGCTCCCTTCTACGGTGAAGACAATTCCCGCTCTTTCCAAAGGCCCGGCGGACGGCAGCAATAATGTGGGTTCTCGGTTTCCTGATCCCGTTTTCAAATTCGCTGATCGTCATTTCGCTAAGATTGGCCTTGGCAGCGAGCCGCACTCGCGACCAATTCAAGAGTGACCGTGCGGCTCTTAACTGTTCTGCTGAAAGTACCCTGTCCATAAACAGTCGAACATTCGAAGTCCCTAAAATGTTCCGGCTGCTTGGTCATTGTTGCGCGGGGGCGCCTCATGACGCTGCCGCTATTTTTCGCTGCGCCACAGTCAACGAGTGGGTGCCCATCGCATTTGGGCAAACTAGGCAGGCCGATCGCGGATGCCATTCGCGCTCATTGCAACCAGACGAGCCCAAGACGCCGTGATAACTCGGTCGGTAGTGCGATGGCGGCGATGTCAGCGGCATGCTGAGACGCGCCGAAGTAGCTCTCAATCAGTGAGAGGTTTTCCTTGCGCTGGCAGCCTTGGGCTGGCCAGACTTGCCCTTGCTGGCCGCGTCTTTGGAATGAGCTGCCATCGCAGGTGCTGATCCGGTGCTCTTCGCCACCGTGGCCTTCCCCGACGCGGCTTTTTTGCAGCAGGCGCCCTCCTGGCAGGAGCCTTCTTGGGTTTCTTCGAGCTGAAAATTCCAGTGATACTGTCGATGATAGACATGGCAAACCCTCTGTTGAAGTCGAATATCAATGCAGCACATGGCTAGACAGTTCCATTAGGCCGGCTCGCCGCTCGGCACGGATTGTCTTTCACCAGCCATTCATGGGGACTGGACGGTGCGATCCGCAACGTAGCCCCTATGCCGCGCCATGGGTGTGCCGCTCTCGTGCAGGTTGTCTGGCGTCTGTCATTGCTCCGATTGTCGATCGCCCCCTGAGGAGCGTCTGCAGGACGTTTGTCTAAGATTGACTGCCGGCGTTCCGCAGTGCGGCGACCGCCTTTTTAGGCGGAAAAAATCAGGGGCGCCGAAGCGCGCCTGCGAGAACAAGCTACCAACCTTGCATCGAGTACCAGTCGTCAACGTCTCTCCGGACCCGATCCTTCTCGATTCCGTACCGCTCCTGGA
>NZ_JBSKBQ010000011.1:0-192686 GCF_053714375.1 Mesorhizobium sp. ArgA1 | reverse complement strand
CCGCGTCACACCCACAGAGTGCTCACACTATTTCCAAAACTCAGGATATGACCAAAACTAATCTCATCAAGCTCTAGCCCCCCTACCGAAGCTGCTCCTTACCTTCCGATTTGCGACGCGACCGACATCATCGCCTCAGAGTTCGGGTGGGCGCCCAAGCCGCCATCGAAAACCTCGGAGAACGTCCAGCGAACGACGCCGTTGCGGTCGAGCAGGAACTGGCCCATGAGCTGGCCCACGCCGGTCGCCATCATTTGCTGGTCCGCTTCAGCGATATCGTAATTGTCTATTTTGTTCAGATATTCGAGCGTGGCAAACGGATCCATCGGCTCAGGCATTTCGCCCGGCACATTGAGCCGCATAGCCTTCACATCGCTCATTGAGACCTTGTGCGGCCATGCGCTCTCGCCCTCGGTGATCTGCATATTGGGGAGCCCAAAAGCGCGGTGTGAAGCCCGCTCAGGATCAGACGCCGCGAGCAGAGCCGGCATCGGATGATAACGGAGATAAAGGCGTGCCCGTTCGATGGGCGTGTTCACCACCGTCAGGGTTTCGATGCCCTTTGCGTTAAGGGCTGGTGTGAGCAGCGAAACCGTTGCGATATGACGCCTGCAAAAAGGACAATGGAGACCTCGATACAATCCGACCAGCACTGGCTTCTCGCCGCGGAAATCGTCGATAGCTATCTTGCCCTCGCGAGTGATCGCGTCGAGCACGAAATTGGGCGCCGTTTCGCCAAGTTGCAGCGGGCCTATGTCGAGACGTTCTGACATGCTGATCCCTCCTCGCGGGCCAATCGACAACAGATGTGCGGGCGGGTGGCTTGAGCCCATGTTGCGGCACATACGTCCTTGGGTCTGCTGAAATGGCGGTCGGCCTAGGACGGCGTCGACGGTCCATTCATAGCACGGAGGGAACCGCTTTTACACTAGATGGCGCCCCGCGAACACCGCACCTTCTCGGGCAGACGATCCCACAAAGATTATGCTTCCGTACGCGTTCCGCAACGATGCAACTGCTGTCCAGCTTGCAACAGCTTTTGTATCGCGGGAATGGCGGCTATGGGTCGCTTCTGAAGGGCAGCTTCCCGGTCATTCGAGCGCAAACCTGTCCGTCAGCAAACGGCGCCATCACAGCCGGCGCAAGCTGATTGGCCTGGGCGTCGGATCCGGCGGCTCGGATCCGGCGCTCGATCAGTTGCGGCTGTTGAGATGCCGCACCTTGCGCAGTTGCGGAAACAGCACCGCCCACAGTCCGGCGACGGCAATCGCGCCGACGCCACCGATCACGACGGCCGGCACGGTGCCAATCAGCGCCGCCATGGTGCCGGCGCGGAACTCGCCGACTTCGTTGGAGGCGCCGACGAAGACCTGGTTGACGGCGTTGACGCGGCCGCGGACCTCATCCGGCGTCCACAGCTGGATCAGCGTCTCCCTGATGTAGACGCTGAACATGTCGGTGGCGCCGAGGCCGGCAAGGGCCAGGATCGACAGCCAGGTGATGGTGGAGACGCCGAACAGCACGGTGAAGGCGCCAAACCCAGCCACGAAGCCGAGCATGATCTTGCCGGCATTGTCACGCAGCGGATGTCCGGCAAGCCAGACCGCAACGCAGACGGCGCCGATGCCGGGCGCCGAGCGGAGCAGGCCGAGCCCCCAGGGGCCGAGCTCCAGAATGTCGCGGGCATAGACCGGCAGCAGCGCCGAGGCGCCCGACAGAAGCACGGCGAAGAGGTCGAGCGAGATGGCGCCGAGCACGATCTTCTCACTCCAGATGTAACGGAAGCCGGCAAACAGCGTTTCCATGGTCGGCTTGTCGGTAGCACTTTGCTGGGCGGGCTTGGGAATGGTGAAGATCAGCAAACCGGCCACCAACATCAGCAAGGAGGCGACGGCATATGCTGCTTCGGCCGAGACGCCATAGAGCAGGCCGCCGGCGACCGGGCCGACGATGGTTGCCATCTGCCAGGCGGACGAGTTCCAGGCGATCGCATTGCCGAAATCCTCCGGCGGCACCAGATTGGCGAACAGCGAAGAAGAGGCCGGCCCGTAAAAGGCGCGCGTCATTCCGAATAGAGCCAGCACAATGAAGATCGGCAGCGGACTGCCGAGGCCGCGCAAGGTCAGGAACAGGAGAACGAGCGCACAGCCCGCCTCGATCACCGTCGCCAGCGCCATGATGAGGCGGCGGCCGAAACGGTCGGCGACGACGCCGGTGACCAGCACCAGCAGCAGCGACGGCAGGAACTGGACGATACCGACAATGCCGAGATCGAAGGGATCGCGGGTCAGATCATAGATCTGCCAGCCGACGGCGACGGACACGATCATGGTGGCGAAGGTGGTCAGGAACCGCGCCGCCCAGTAGCTCAGGAAGGAGCGATGGCGGAAAGCGGCGTAGCGCTGGTCGGGCGATGTCTGGGAATGGGACGTCATGGATATAGCCCCGTTTGCTTTGGCATTCGCCGACGGGGCACTTCCCAGAAATGGGCGCTGTTCCGGCCAATGAGACTTATCAAAGTTCGGGGCGCGTATGCGTTATAATGGGCCTTGGATCAAGGTTTTTTCGCCGGGCTCGTCCGACCGCACGCGGAGTTACTGTCGCAATGCGGCGGAGATGGCGTCGAGACCGCCCTGCAATTCCGCCTCTTTCGGCCAGCCGAAACCGATGCGGAAAAAGCGCTTCGGCATATCGAACCAGTGGCCGGGCCCGACATAGGTGCCGTGGATTTCCGGCAGGTTGACGTAGAAGCGGTCGAGGTCGAAATCGGCGCCGACATTCAGGCGGGGAAAGCCGACGACGCCGCCTTGCGGTCGCACCCAGTCGACCAGGGGTTCGCGGTCGATCCACGCCTGGACGATGTCGCGGCGCTTCGCCATTTCGGGCAAAAGCGCGGACAGGAAAGCGTCGCGGCGCTCCAGCATGCCGCGCGCAATGCCTTCGTCGATGACGCTGCCGCAAATGCCGATCTGCTCCTTGGCGGCGAGGAAGCGCTCCTGAAGGTCGGCATCCCTGGTGATCAGCCAGCCGATGCGGATGCCGGGAATACCGAAGGCCTTCGACAGCGACGAGACACTGATGGCCTTGGGGCTTAGCGAGGCGGCCGCCGGCAGGCGCGTTCCGTAGGACAGATCGCGATAGGTTTCGTCGACCAGCAGGTGGCAGTCGCTCGCTTCGGCCAGCGCAATCAGCGCATCGAGATCGGCCCGGTCCATCATTGTGCCGGTCGGGTTGTGCGGGCAGGTGACGCTGATCAGCTTCGTGTTCGGTTGCATGCTTGCCGCGACGCTGCCGACATCGACGGCAAAACCTTTGTCGAAGTCGAGGTCGACATAGGAGATGGCGCAGCCGATCGCCTTGGGGGTCTCGATGTTGGTGGCATAGTTCGGGCGGACGACGACGAGATGGTCGCGCTCGGACAGAAGCGAGGTCGAGATGATGAACAGGGCGCCGGCCGCACCTGCGGTGACCAGGACGTCGTCAGGCGAAATGCCGGAATCCTGCACCGCGATCAGCGCCCGCAAATCCTTGTCGCCGCGATGCTCACCATAGAACAGGGTAAGATCGGGAAGCGACAGGCCGATGTCGGAGAGTTTCTGGTCGGCGATCGAGCTCTCGGAGAGGTTGTAGCGGATGCGGTCGTAACCGTATTCCTCCGGCGCCTCTTTCTCGATCACCATTCTGGCGTAGTTCATGGCCACTCCCCCAAAGTCCTGACATTTCAGAGGTACAAGCCATAAAAGCCCGAAGCCTGCCAAGAGCCGGATGATTTCAGGTCTGTTCGACCTGAAATCTGAATCCGTCTCTTAAATCAAAGAGAGAGCATGATGTCGTCCGAAAAACCGCTTCACACTTTTCGGCATCATGTTCTAGCTCATTCGCCGCCAGGCTTCTGTTCCAGAAGTCCAAACTGTTGGCTCAGCGCCGACCAACTGATGATCAGGCCGGGACCTTGGCCTTGCGACCCTTGGCCTTGGCCGGAGCGGGCGCGGGCGCGGCCTTGCGGCCGAGGCCGATCGACTTGGCGAGCTCGGAGCGCGACGCGGCATAGTTGGGGGCGACCATCGGATAGTCGGCCGGCAAGCCCCATTTGGTACGGTAGGCTTCCGGCGTCAGGTTGAAGTGGACGCCGAGATGGCGCTTCAGCGATTTGAACTTCTTGCCGTCTTCGAGGCAGATGATGTAGTCCGCCGTCACCGACCGCTTGGGATTGACGGCTGGGACCTGCGGCGGCGCCACCGGAGCCGGCGGCTGGCTGAGCCCGCCGATCGACGCCGCAACGCTGGCGATGAGATCGCTCAGGCCGGCAACGGGCAAGCGGTTCTTCTCGACGTAAGCGGACACGATATGGGCGGTTAGCTCGAGCAGGTCGATGTCCTTGTCAGAGTCGTTGCTGTCGTCGGCCAATTTATCTCTCCGTCGCTAGGGGGGTGGCGAAAACTCCCAGAGCTGTCCCAGCGGAGCCGGAAATTCGCTCTAGTCATTTGTTTTGCCGCGTTTGTACGGTTGCGCCAGATGATTCCATCCGGTGCAACCGATCTAATCGCCAAATCTGCGTAACGCAATGACTTCGTATCACGTCACACGTCATTTTGAACGACTATACTGAATCTTAATACTATCGGACGATCAGCGCTCCGTCGCGCCATAGTCGAAAGCCGCCCTCGAAAGCGCGCGTATTGTCGCCGCGCCTGGATTTGGCGGGCAATTCATCAAGCTTGTCCACGTTGCCGCCGCCGATGACGATGTAGTCCGGCTGCAGGGCCGCACGCAGCCGGTCGACCACGTCGAAGACGTATTTGCGCCATTTCTTCTTGCCGTATTTCTCCAGGCCGCGCTCGCCGACATAGTCCTCGAAACTGCGGCCCTTGCGGTAGGGCAGATGCGCCAGTTCCATCGGCTGGCCGACATTGTCGAGGATCATGGCAGCACCCAGGCCAGTGCCGAGGCCGAGGAACAGCATGCGTCCGCGATCGTAGCTGCCGATCGCCTGCAGCAGCGCATCGTTGACGACCTTGACCGGCTTGCCGAAGGCGGCTGCGAAGTCATAACCATCCCAGCCCTTGCCGAGATTGGCGGGATCGAGCGACGGCCTGTTGTTCCTGACAGGGCCGGGATAGCCCATCGAGATCACATCATAGGCCAGTCCCTCGGCAAGCGTCTTCACCGTGGCAACCATCTGCTGCGGCGTCAGATCCGGTCCGGAATCGGCGCGGCGCGGCTCGCCGCCGGCGCTGGTGAGGATTTTTACATGCGAGCCGCCGACATCGATCGTCAGCACGACCGGTTCGGCCTCGGCCTTCACGGGCTTGGCTGCCTTGGCCATGTCGTTTCCTCCGCTCACTTGAGCATGATGCCGAAAAGTGTGGAAGCGGTTTTCTCGGACAAACGGGAACCGTTTGTCCAGACATCGTGGTCTATCTCATTGTTGTAGAGCCGGATTCAGATTTCAGGTCGATACGACCTGAAATCATCCGGCTCTAGGTCGGATTGATCCAGCCGTTCGGCGGGCCGAAGCTGGCCATGGCGTCGGCAGGCCCCCAGGTCTTCGGCTCGTAGACGTGCGGCGGCGTGGTGTCGCCAAGCACCGGGCCGACGATGCGCCAGGCCAGTTCGCTGGCGTCCTGGCGGGTGAACAGTTGGCCATTGCCGTTCATGGCATCGCCGATCAGCCGCTCATAGGGCGGCATGTCGCCCTTCGAGTCGTCGAGCGCGGTGAGTTCGACCTGCTCGCCGACCATGTCGTCGCCGGGGGCCTTGCGCTGCGCACCGATCGAGATCGCCACCTGCGGATCGATACGGAAGCGCACATAGTTGGCGTCGCCCGGCTTGATCGGATCGAAGACGTCGAGCGGCGGCCGCTTCATCCGCACGATCACTTCGGTCACATGCACCGGCATGTTCTTGCCGGCGCGGATGAAGAATGGCACGTCCTGCCAGCGCCAGGTGTCGACCATGAAGCGCACCGCGGCAAAGGTCTCGACCGGCGAATTCGGCTTCACACCGGGTTCGGCGAGATAGCCGGTAAACTGGCCGCGCACGACGTCTTCCTTGGTCAGCGTGCGGATGGCGCGCAGCACCTGTACCTTCTCGTCGATCAGATCGTCGGCCGAGCGGCCGACCGGCGGCTCCATGGCGAGCAGAAGCAGGATGTTGAGCAGATGGTTTTCGATCACGTCGCGGATAGCGCCGACATCGTCATAGAACTTGCCGCGACCCTCGATGCCGAAATCCTCGGCCATGGTGATCTGCACGCTTTCGACGAAATTGCGGTTCCAGATCGGCTCGAGGAAGGAATTGGCGAAGCGGAAATAGAGCAGGTTCTGGATCGCTTCCTTGCCGAGATAGTGGTCGATGCGGAAGATCGACTGCTCGTCGAATACCAGATGCAGCACCCGGTTCAGCCAGCGCGCCGACTGCAGATCGTGGCCGAACGGCTTTTCCACCATCAGCCGCGCGCCATGCGCGGTGCCGGACTGTTCCAGCCCCTGGACCACGGTCTCGAACATGGTCGGCGGCACGGCCATATAGTGCAGCGGCCGCTGCGCCGGGCCGAGCGCGGTCTTCAGCTTCTCGAAGGTCGCGCCGTCGCGATAGTCGCCGCTGACATAGCGCAGCAGATTGGCGAATTTGGCGAAGATCTTTTCGTCGATCTTGCCGACGGCATTGACGATGCCGTCGCGGGCGCGCGCCTGCAATTGCTTGATTTCCCAGGCGTCGAAGGCGACGCCGATCACCGGCTCGGTCAGCGTCCCCTTGGCGACCATCTGGTAGAGGGCCGGAAATATCTTCTTGTGGGCGAGGTCGCCTGTGGCACCGAAGAGCACCAGCGTGTCGGACCGTTCCTGGCTCATGCGTGCGTCTCCCCTGTCGCCTTCACTTGCCGGCCTTCGGCTTTTCGACATGGCCGCCAAAGGCATAGCGCATGGCCGACAGCAGCTTGTCGGAGAATTCGGATTCGCCCTGCGAGGAGAAGCGATCGAACAGCGCCGAGGACAGCACCGGCGCCGGCACGCCGGTGTCGATCGCCGCCTTCAGCGTCCAGCGTCCTTCGCCGGAATCCGAGACGCGGCCGCCAAACTGAGCCAATGCCGGATCACTCTTCAGTGCGCCGGCGGTCAGGTCGAGCAGCCAGGAGCCGATGACGCTGCCATGGCGCCAAACCTCGGCCACGGCGGCCAAGTCGATGTCGAACTGGTAGTATTGCGGGTTTTCCAGCGGGCTGGTCTCGGCATCTGCCGTGCGCTGCCTTTTGCCGGCATTGGCCGACTTCAGGATGTTCATGCCTTCGGCATAGGCGGCCATGACACCGTATTCGATGCCATTGTGGATCATCTTGACGAAATGGCCGGCGCCGCTGGGCCCGCAATGCAGATAACCGAACGGTGCTGTCCCGGCGGCCGTGTCCGGCGTGGCGCCGGCATCGGCGCCGGGCGCCAGTGTGGCGAAGATCGGATCGAGATGTTTCACCGCCACGTCGGGGCCGCCGATCATCAGGCAATAGCCGCGCTCCAGGCCCCAGACGCCGCCGCTGGTGCCGACGTCGACATAGTGCAGGCCCTTGGAGGCGAGTTCGGCCGCCTGGTCGACAGCGTCGTGATAGTAGGAATTGCCGCCGTCGATGATGATGTCGCCGGGTTCCATCAGCGCCGCCACCTGGTCGGCGATCTTGCCGGTGATCGCCGCCGGCAGCATCAGCCAGGCGCTGCGTGGCTTGGACAGTTTGCCGATGAACTCCTCCATCGAGGCAGCACCTATGGCGCCGTCGGCGACCAGGCCGGCAACGCTTGCCGGGTTGATGTCGTAGACGACGCATTCATGGCCGTCGCGCATAAGGCGGCGCACCATGTTGGCGCCCATCCTGCCCAGTCCCATCATTCCGATCTGCATGGTGTTGTCCTAGTCGCTGGAGGAAAAATCGCTTGAGGAATCTACTGACCTGTCATCTCGATCATTGGGCCTCGATATCGACCGTGAAGTCGACATTCACCCAACGGCTGGTGTCAGGCCAGAAAAAAGTGAAGACGATCGTGCTTCCCGGTCGCAACATGGTTACGTCGAGGTCGACCAGATGCATGCCGAAAGCGTTTTCGGCGGTGCGGTCGTCGCGCACCGTCAGCCATTTGTCGCTGCTCCAATGCACCACGCCGCGCGCCGCCAACTCGACGCGCAGCCTCTTGCCTTCGGGGATCGAGCGGATCTTGTTGTTGAAGCGCCATGCTCTGAAAGGCGAGACCGTCTTGTCCTTGATGTAGCGTTTGACGCCTTGCGGCGGCATGTCGAAGACGACACCGTCGCGCAGAGAACGCAACAGCTTGATGTGTTCGGAATGCGCCCAGACCAGCGGCATGGCGCTGCCCGATGGCTTGCCCAGCCACAATTCGCGCTCCGGGATGTCGGCGCTGTCCCAGACCTGTTCCGGCATCAACCCGCCTTGACCGGCCGACGCCTCGAAGGTTTTCAGCAGGCTTTCCGCCTTGTCCTTGTTTCCGGCGGCCAGTTCGTAGTGGGCGCGCTCACCGGCGAGCAGTGGCCAGGGACGGCCCTGGCCGGTTCCGTCGAAGGGCGCGCCGTCGGCGTGTTCGCCATACCCGTCGTCGGTGTAACGGTACCAGAGAGGTCCTTGCGGCAGGTCACAGCGCAATTGCGCATCGATGACCTTGACCGTGTCGACGATGCGCGGATCATCCGCGGCTCTGAGGCCAAAGCGGACCAACGCCAGCGCGTCCGGGCTGACGATCGCCTCGGCGGGCTTGTCGGTATCGCCTGGCGGCCGGTTCTTGATC
The DNA here is from genome assembly GCF_053714375.1 of Mesorhizobium sp. ArgA1. Taxonomy (NCBI): domain Bacteria; kingdom Pseudomonadati; phylum Pseudomonadota; class Alphaproteobacteria; order Hyphomicrobiales; family Phyllobacteriaceae; genus Mesorhizobium; species Mesorhizobium sp. ArgA1. Next base: position 183,900 of record NZ_JBSKBQ010000011.1, on the reverse strand, counting down.
GGCACGAAACCGTCCTTCGGCGAGGCAGCACCGGCATCGTCGGCCGGTGCGATGCGGACATAGTAGCCGTCGACGCTGGCTTGCCGGCACTCCGGCGTATCGCTGACATAGGTCCAGCGCTCGATCTGGTCGTTCCAGCAATCGGCGATCTCGCGCAGATAATTAGCCGGCTCCGATTTTCCTGAAACCGCAAACAGATCGGCGGCGCCAAGCAGAGCCGAGATCTCGACGGCAAGCGTAAACGGGCTGTAGCCGGCATCCTCTTCCCAGCGATCCTCGCCGGTAACGGGGCCGTTGCGCACGACATAGGACGCCGCCTTCTCGATCATCGGCATGAAGGCGGCGAGTTTGGCGCGCGGCAGATGGCCGGCGCGGTGCAGCGCATCGGCAAGCAGCAGCGGGAAGGCGCATTCGTCCATCTGGATGCCAGGCCAATAGGTCGAGCCGTCGAGCCACACATTCTGCGGCCAATGGCCGTCCGGCTGCTGGATGGAGCGAAGATAGGCGAGAATCTCCAGCGCCTGGCTCGGATCGCCGGCAGCCAGAAAGCCGCCCGCTGTTTCGACGAGGTCGCGCGGCCAGACCAAATGATAGCCGCCGAGGTCGTCGTCGCCCTTGCTCGCCCCCCACGGGATCGACAGGCTGGCGACGGCAGCACCAGGCCTGGCCAGAGACAGGTGCGTCGCCAGCACCGCGGTGCTGACACGGTAGCTGTCGAGGCCGGAAGCATCATGGCGGTCGAGCTGAAGCAGGCTGTCCTGCCATTTCCGCCATTTCGCGACATAGGTCTTTGCCGCCGGCTCAAAACCGCGCTTCAAGCTGGCGGTGGCGTTTTCGGCGGCTTCGTCTGGCGTCGCGCCAAAGCCGAGCGCCAGCAAGGCCGTGCCGCTGCCTGAGGAAAAGCCGATCTCGCCGGTCAGCGCGACATTGCCGTCTTCGGCGCGTTGGCCGGCTGGATCGAGCCGGCCGTCGCGGCTGAGCTGCTGCCAGCCGTCGGAAAAGCCGACATAGCCTGCGGAGCAGTCACCCCAGGGCAGCGATGAGGCAAGCGCCAGGAAAGTACCGCGCCCGGAGGCGAACAGCATCCGCTTGCCCTCGTGCTCGCCGACCCAGGCGGTGTTACCCATGCCGGCATTGACCAGATGCGGCGCCAAAAGCGCGTAGACCCGGTAGTCGGCGGCATTACCCTCGAGCGCCGTAAAACTGGTTTCCTGCAGCAGGGCCGGGCGTGCCGGATCGGCCAGGATGCGCTTCTCGATCCGGTAGCGCGCCGTCGCATTGATCAGCCGGTAGGCGGGCACGCCATGCTCGAACGGCTCGATGGTGTGCGTGGCGTCGCGCTTCTCCTCGGAGAACCAGCCGTTGGGGCCGGTGACCAGCAGCCCCATGTCGCGCGTGCAGGCGCTGTCGAGGCCGGGATAGTAGACCTCGTTGACAATGCCGTGACTGAGCGTGAACCAGACACGGCTCGCCGGCGAAAGCGCTGCGCCAGCGCCGCTCTTGGCGCTCGACGTCCAGCGCGCCGGAATTCCGGGCGCGCCTTCGGCTAGGGTCGGCGTCGCTGCCATGCGTGGTCTCCTGGACCCTTCCCTAGACCAGCATGCAAGCGCTTTTCAATCGCCGCACCGCAAGTTGATCGTGAAACCGGTACCGACCGCAGTTGACAAGTGGAGCCATCTGAATTTGTCTGACAATAGATAAAAAACAGGGCGCGAATGCCAAAACCATCAGAAGCAGTCGGCGGGGCCGACAACCATGGGAGGAACTACAGCATGAAGAAACTACTCGTCTTGAGCGCTCTGGCGGCAATGCTCGCCTCGGGCACGGCGCTGGCCGACACCAGCGGCAAGAAGATCGCCTTCTCCAACAATTACGCCGGCAATTCGTGGCGCCAGGCGATGCTCGACAGCTACGGCATCGTCACCAAGAAGGCGGTCGAGGACAAGATCGTCGGCGCGGCCGATATCTTCACCACCGCCGACAAGGAAGTGCCGACCCAGGCAGCGCAGGTGCAGAACCTGATCCTGCAGGGCTATGACGCCATAGTCATCAACGCGGCGTCGCCGGATGCGCTGAACGGCGCCATCAAGCAGGCTTGCGATGCCGGGATCGTCGTCGTCTCCTTCGACGGCACCGTGACCGAACCCTGCGCCTACCGCGTCGTCGTCGACTTCAAGGACATGGGCAAGCAGGAAGTCGAGCAGATGGCCAAGTTCCAGCCCAAGGGCGGCAATCTGCTTGAGATTCGCGGCCTGGCCGGCACCTCGATCGACGATGCCATCCATGCCGGCATCCTCGAAGGCGTTGCCGCTCATCCCGAGTTCAAGATCGTCGGCTCGGTCACCGGCGACTGGGACCAGACCACGGCGCAGAAGGCTGTCGCGACCATCCTGCCGTCGCTGCCCGACATCGTCGGCATCGTCGACCAGGGCGGTGACGGTTATGGCGCCGCACAGGCCTTCGCCGCCGCCGGCAAGCCCCGCCCGACCATCATCATGGGCAACCGCCAAGACGAGCTGAAGTGGTGGAAGGAGCAGAAGGACAAGGACGGCTACCAGACCTGGTCGGCGTCGATCGCGCCCGGCGTCTCGTCGCTGGCCTTCTGGGTGGCGCAACAGGTACTCGACGGCCGCACCGATATCCCGCATGACCTGCTGGTGCCGTATCTGGCCTTCACCCAGGACGATTTCGAGGCCGAGTTGCCGAAGATCAAGGAGGGCGGCGTCGCCACCCACGAATATAGCCAGGAAGACGCCATCGCGGCGATCAAAGCCAACATCAAGTGATCGCAGGCCGGTTGCCGTCCGCATCGCCAACCGGATATCGTTGAGCATGCTCAAGGCGAATACCGACATCATCAGACTGAACGGCGCCGAAAAACATTTCGGCGCCGTTCGGGCGCTTAACGGCGTCGACTTTCATGCCGGCGCCGGTGAATGCGTCGGGCTGGTCGGCCATAACGGCGCCGGCAAGTCGACGCTGATGCATATGGTGGCCGGCACGCTGCGGCCCGATGGCGGCCAGATCGCGGTGCGCGGCAATGCGGAAACCGACTACTCGGTGGCGCGGGCGCTCACGCTCGGCATACGCTGCGTGTTCCAGGAGCTGTCGCTCTGCCCGAACCTCAGCATCGCCGAGAATACGCGCATCAATCATCCGGCGCTGACCGGCTTCGGCTGGTGGCGCAAGGCAGCCGCTCTGATCGCCGCCAAGCTGGACGAAATCTTTCCGGATCATGGCATTTCTGCGGATGACATTGCCGGCGACCTGTCCATCGGCCGGCGGCAGATGGTCGAGGTGGCGCGCGCCTTCACGGTGACACGCGATCCGCTGGACCTTGTCATCCTCGACGAGCCGACTTCCTCGCTCGATGCGCATACGGCGGGCCAGTTGCTGGCCTTCGTGCGCCGCTTCGTCGCCGCCGGCGGCAGCTGCATCCTGATCTCGCATGTGCTGGGCGAGGTGCTGCAAAATGCCGACCGCATTGTGGTGATGCGCGACGGCAAGGTCGTCGCCGCCGATGCGGCAAAGGCGTTCGACCGCGACCGGCTGGTCGCGACGATGGGTGGCGCGGAAGCGCGGGAGAAAATTGCGGCGGAGATCGCCGCCGCCAGGCCAGCGGCCGGCCCGCTCAGGGTGCGGGCACGGCCGGCGCGGCAAGAGGATGGCAAAGAGCTCGTTGCACGTGCCGGTGAAATCATCGGCCTTGCAGGGCTCGCCGGCCATGGCCAGACCGATCTGCTGCTGGCGATCTTTGCCGCCGCGGCCCGCGCCAGGGCGGGCATAGAGGTGACCGCGCCGGTGGCGCTGGTGGCCGGCGACCGCCAGTCGGACGGCATCTTTCCGCAATGGTCTATTGCGGAAAATATCGGCATCCGCTCACTGGCGCGGTTGCGCAAAGGGCTGCTGATCTCGCCGCTGCGCGAGGCTGAACTCGCCGAATTCTGGAAGCAGAAGATCGGCATCCGCACACCAGATATGACCAACAACATCTTTTCGCTGTCTGGCGGCAACCAGCAGAAGGCGCTGTTTGCCCGCGCGCTCGGCTCGGATGCCGAGATCGTGCTGATGGACGACCCGATGCGCGGCGTCGACATAGGCACCAAGCTCGAGGTCTACGACCTCGTGCGCGAGGAAGCGGCCAAGGGCCGGACCTTCCTCTGGTACACAACCGAGACCGAAGAGCTCGACAATTGCGACCACATCCACGTCTTCAAGAACGGCCGCATCGTCGCCAATCTCACACGCGACGAGCTGACGGAGGAAAAGATCATCCAGTCCTCATTCGGCGACGCGGCCTGAGATGACGGCAATCGCTCCCGGCACGACCCCAATGTCCTCGCCGCGCAGCAGCGCCGCCCGCGCGCGCCTGCTGCGCAGCCTGTTGCCGGCTTTGTCGCTGGCCCTGGTGCTGCTCGCCATCGCCTGGCTCAACCCGCGCGCCATCTCCTATTTCGGCTTCAGCCTGATGCTGAACCTGGCGATCCCGATCGCGCTGGCGACGATCGCGCAGATGTTCGTCATAGCCGGCAATGAGCTCGATCTGTCGATCGGCACCTTTGTCGGTTTCGTCGGCTGCGTCACCGCGACATGGCTGAAGGATGCGCCACTGATCGGCGTGGCTATCCTCCTGGGGTCCATCGGCGTCTATGCGGTGCTCGGGGCCCTGATCCATCTGCGCAACCTGCCGTCGATCGTGGTGACGCTGGGCATGAGCTTCGTCTGGCAGGGACTGGCCATCCTGGTCCTGCCGAAACCCGGCGGCAAGGCGCCGGACTGGCTGCTGGCGCTGATGTCCTTCAAGCCGCCCTTCATTCCGTTCCCGATCATCGCCGCGCTGGTGATCGCGGCGGCGGTGCATTTCGGCCTGATGCGGACTTCCTATGGCGTCATCCTGCGCGGCTCCGGTGGCAATCCGGCCGCACTTCGGCGCGCTGGCTGGTCGCTGCTCCGGACCAAGATCGTGCTGTTTGCACTGACCGGCCTCTTCGGCGTGCTGTCTGGCATGGCGCTGATCGGCATGACCACTTCGGCCGATGCCAATATCGGCAACGGCTATACACTGCTGGCGATTGCCGGCGTCATTCTCGGCGGCGGCGAGTTCGTCGGCGGCCGGGTGTCGCCGATAGGCGCCGTGCTCGGCGCACTGACGCTGGCGCTCGCGGCGTCGCCGCTGCTCACCTTCATGCACATTCCGCCGGACTGGCAGGTCGCGGCCAACGGCGCCATCCTGATCATCGTGCTGGCGGCCCGCGTCCTGATCAGCCGCAGGGAGAGGTAGCGATGACGCTGGTGAAATCGCTAGCCGCCAAACCCTGGATCTGGTCCTTCCTCGGCGCGTTGCTGGTCTGGCTGGCGACCATCGCCTTCACCGGCGGCTATGGCGCCGGCGGCATGGTCACGGCCGCACTGTCGCTCGCCGTTTTCACCGTCATCGTCGGCGTCGGCCAGATGTTCGTCATCACGCTCGGCCCCGGCAATGTCGACCTGTCGCTGCCGGCCAATATCGGGCTCGCCAGCGCCGTCGCCATGAAGGTGATGGATGGCAGCGATTCCATGATCGTGGTCGGTCTGATCGCCGCGCTCGCCTGCGGTGCGGCGATCGGCGCCGTGAACTATCTGCTGATCTGGGCGCTCAGGATTCCGCCAATCATCGCCACGCTGTCGGCCAGCTTCATCATCCAGTCGATCGACATCAGCTATGGACGCGGCCTGCAGATCAAACCACCGCCGGGCTTTGCCGATTTTGCCAATTGGCAGGTGCTGGGCATTCCGGTGCTGGCGATCCTGACCGTGCTGTTCACCATAGGCGCGGCGATAGCGCTGCAGCGTATGATCTATGGCCGCTCGGTGCTGGCGATCGGCCAGAACATCCGCGCCGCGTGGCTGGCCGGCGTCAATGTCGGCCGCATCCGCTTCCTCACCTACACGCTGTCGGGCACGCTGGGCGGTCTCGATGGCGCGCTGCTTGCCGGCTATTTCCGCGGCGCCAATGTCGACATCGGCAACGAGTATCTGCTGGCCTCGATCGCCGTCGTCGTCATCGGTGGCACCTCGGTCGCCGGCGGCAAGGCCAATGTTCCCGGCGTCTGGGGCGCGGCCCTGTTTCTGGTGCTGCTCTTGACGATGCTCAACACATTCGGCGTCAGCGCCGGCGTGCGCCTCTTGCTGACCGGACTGATCATCGTCGGTGTCATCACTTTGGCCGGTGGCGAGAAGGCCCTGCGATAAATCGCGCCAAATTTGACCATGTGGACAAAAGTCCGCACCCGTTCCATAGTTCCGCGTCTGATTTCAGAACAGCCGGCTCGACACGGCTGTCAAACAGAGGGGCACTAGATGGAAAACCGCAAAAACAAATCGCAATCGACCGGCCTGTCGCGGCGCGACGTGCTGGAACTCGGCGCACTCGGCCTGGCTGCCGCCATGTTGCCGGGCGCAGCGTTAGCCAAGGACAAGAAGCTGAAGGTGGCGGCGATCTTCGCCACGCCGATCGAGGAGCCGTGGGACAACCAGATCCACGTCGCCCTGCAGAAGGCCGAGAAGGAACTCGGCATCGAATACAAATGGTCGGAAAAGGTGCAGACCGCCGATTTCAGCCGCGTCATGCGCGAATATGCGCAAGGCGGCTACCAGCTGGTGCTGGGCGACGCCTTCGCCGCCGAGCGTGAATCGCGCAAGACAGCCAAGCAGTTCCCGAAGACCGCCTGGCTGTTCGGCTCCGGCGCCGGGCCTGCCGACCCCAATTTCGGCGTCTTCGACAACTGGATCCACGAGCCCGCCTATCTCTCCGGCATGATCGCCGGCAAGATGTCGAAATCGGGCACGATCGGCGCGGTCGCGGCGATGGGCATTCCCGAAGTGAACCGGCTGGTCAATGCCTTCTTTGCCGGCGCCAAGGAGGTCAATCCGAACATCAAGAAGAAGGTCGCCTTCATCGGCTCGTTCTTCGATCCGCCAAAGGCGAAGGAAGCGGCTGTCGCCCAGATCGATGCCGGCGTCGACGTCATCTATGCCGAGCGCTTCGGCGTCATCGAGGCGGCGGTGGACAAGAAGATCCTCGCAATCTCCAATATGTCCGACCAGTCCAGCCTCGGCCCCGACACGGTCATCACCGGCCCGGTCTGGGACATGTATCCGACGGTCGAGCAGGCGATCAAGCTGGTCAAGGCGGGCGTCTTCACCGCGCAGGACTATGGCGATTTCTCGCGCATGGCCAAGGGCGGTTCGTTCCTGGCGCCCTACCACAAATTCGACAAGACGCTGCCGGCCGAGGTGAAGGATCTGGTCGAAAAGAAGAAGAAGGAGATCCTGGAAGGCAATTTCCGCGTGGATGTCGACGAGAACACGCCGGTTTCGGATTAGGCGCGGGGTAACCCCTCCCCCTTGAGGGGAGGGTGGCCCGCAGGGCCGGGTGGGGTCCGCCGTGAAGTACTCCATCTTGTTAGGTCATAGGTTGAGGCAGTTGAGGCGACCCCTCCCGCCTCGCTTCGCTCGGCACCCTCCCCTCAAGGGGGAGGGTTATCAGCGCCAGGAGTACCCTTGTCCGCCCCTCTCATTGAAATGCGCGGCATCACCAAGAGCTTCGGCGCCGTCAAGGCGAACGAGGCGGTCGATCTCAGCGTCGCGCCCGGCGAAATCCTCGGGCTGCTCGGCGAAAATGGCGCCGGCAAGACGACATTGATGAACGTGCTGTTCGGCGCCTATGCGCCGGATGCCGGTGAGATTCTGATCCAGGGCAAGCCGGTACGGATCACCAGTTCAGCCGATGCGCTAGCTGCCGGCATCGGCATGGTACACCAGCATTTTCATCTGGCGCCGCGGCTGACGGTGCTGGAAAACCTGCTGATCGGCATTCCCGGCAAATCCGGCCGCATCGACCGCGCGGGCGGACTTGCCCGGTTGTCCGACATAAGCCGCCAGCATGGACTGACACTCGACCCCGATTTGCCGGTCTCGGCGCTGTCGGTCGGCGAGCAGCAGCGGCTTGAAATTGTCAAGGCGCTGTTTCGCGGCGCCAGGCTGTTGATCCTCGACGAGCCGACCGCGGTGCTGGCGCCAAGCGAGGTCGATGGGCTGTTTTCGGCGCTGCGTTCTATGGCGGCACAGGGGCTCGGCATTATCTTCATCTCGCACAAGCTGAACGAGGTGCGGGCGCTGACGCATCGCTGCACCGTGCTGCGGCATGGCCGCGTTGCAGGCCGGGTCGATGACCCCGCCAACACGACGTCGGCTGCAATGGCTGAGCTGATGTGCGGCCATGAGATCGTGCCGCCGGCGAGAGGTCCGTCGACGCCGGGCGCTGATGTGCTGACGCTGGCCGGCATCTCCACCTCGCGGCACTCGGGCACGCCGCTGCGCGATATCTCGCTTGCCGTTCGCGCCGGCGAAATCCTCGGCATTGCCGGCGTCTCCGGCAATGGCCAGCGCGCACTGGCCGAGGTGATTTCCGGTACACGGGTGCCGGACGCAGGCTCGATGACAATAGCCGGCAAAACAGTGACTAGGTTCTCGCCGCGCGAAGTGCAGGCGCTCGGCCTCGGCCGCATCCCGGAAGACCGCATGACGACGGGGCTGGTGACCAATTTGCCGCTCGCCGATTCCATGGTGCTGCCGCGTATCAGCACCGCGGCGTTCAGCAGCAAGGGCCTGCTCAAGCCCGACGCGATCCGCGCTTTCGCCGAGGAGCAGATCAGGGCCTATGATATCAGATGCCCCGGGCCAATGACGCGCGCCGGCGCGTTGTCGGGTGGCAATCTGCAGAAGGCGCTCCTGGCGCGCGAGCTGGCCTTCGACCCGAAGGTGCTGATCGTCTCGCAGCCGACACGCGGCCTCGACATCGGTGCGGCCCGTTTCATCCACGAAAAGTTCCTCGACATGCGCGCCAGGGGCTGCGGCATCGTCGTCATCGGCGAGGATCTGGAAGAGCTGCTTGTGCTCTGCGACCGCATCGCGGTGATGTATGAGGGCCGCATCGCCGGCACGCTGGACAGCGCCAATGCGACCATTGCACGGCTGGGGCTGCTGATGACCGGGGCCGAGGGCCATAGTTGATGTTGCGCCTGGAAGTCCGGACCTCGACCCCCGCCTGGCTCAATCTGGCGCTGCCGATTTTGGCGATCGCGGCCACGCTGGTCCTGTGCAGCGGCCTGATCGCATTGGCCGGAGCCGGTGTGCTCGAAGCCTACGGCGTGATGCTGTCGGCCTCGTTCGGCGACAGCTACGCCATCACCGAAACACTGGTGCGCGCGGCCCCGATGATCTTCACCGGGCTGGCGGTCGCCGTCGCCTTCCGGGCCAAATTCTGGAATATCGGCGCCGAAGGGCAATTGCTGGCCGGCGCGGTCGCCAGCTGCTTCGTCGGCGCCATCCCGATGCCGGGCGCGCTCGCGATCCTGTTGATGGCGCTGGCGGGCGCTGCGGCCGGTGCCGTGGTGGCGCTGGTGCCCGCGACGCTGCGGGTCAAATTCAAGGTCGATGACGTCGTCAGTTCGCTGCTGCTCAACTCAGTCATCTACTACGCGCTGATGGCGCTGATCGAAGGGCCGTGGAAGGACAATTTCAGCGGTTATCCGATCTCGCCGCCGATCGAGGATTCGGCGAACTTCCCGGTGCTGCTGGAAGGCACGCGCCTGCATCTCGGCGTCGTCGCGGCACTGATCGCAGCGCCCCTGATCTGGTTCCTGATCGTGCGCACCACGCTCGGCTTCCGCATCCGGGTCACCGGAGAAAGCCCGGAAGCCGCCCGCTATGGCGGCATCCATGTCGAACGGGTGCTGATCTCGACCGCCCTGCTTTCCGGCGCGCTGGCGGGCTTGGCTGGCGTCGGCGAGGTCGGCGGCGTGCATTTCCAGGTGATGAGCGACATCTCGCCGGGTTACGGCTATTCCGGCATCGTCGTTGCCATGCTGGCCAGGCTCAACCCGCTCGGCGTCGTGCCGGCGGCGGTCTTCCTGGCTGCCGTAATGACCGGCGCCGAGGCGATGTCGCGCGCCACCGGCGTTCCGGCCTTCCTCAGCGATGTCATCCAGGGCACGGCGCTGCTGGCCATGCTGGTGGCGCTGCTGTTCACAGCCTATCGCATCCGACGCGTCGGAGCCGCATCATGAACGCGGTGTTCGAACAGATTTTTCAAGTCGGCTTCCTTGCCGCCATCATCCGCATCGCCACGCCGCTCGCCTTTGCCACGCTGGGCGAAATGTTCTCCGAGCGGGCCGGCGTGCTCAATCTCGGCATCGAAGGCATCATGCTGCTCTGCGCGATGACCGGCTTCACCGCCGCCAGCCTCAGCGGCAGCCTATGGCTCGGCATATTGGCGGCGGTGCTGGCCGGCATGCTGATGGGGGCGCTGCATGCGCTGTTCACCGTGGCGCTGGGCTTGAGCCAGCATGTCTGCGGCATCGGCGTCACTTTGTTCTCGTCGGGTCTCGCCTATTTCCTCTACCGGCTGATTTTCGGCCAGCAATCGGTGCCACCGAGCATCAAGGGATTCGCCACCCTGCCGATCCCGCTGCTCTCGGACATACCGGTGCTCGGCCCCGCCGTGTTCAACCAGTTTGCGCTGGTCTACATGGCAATCATGGCCATCCCGCTCGCCGCTTTCGTGCTCTACCGTACGCCCTGGGGACTGTCCGTGCGCATGGTCGGCGAGAACCCGCGCGCCGCCGACTCCGCCGGCGTCAGCGTCATTGCCACGCGCTTCCAGGCGGTCATCCTCGGCGGTGCCTTGATGGGGCTGGCCGGCGCCTTCCTGTCGATGGCGCAATTCAACGCTTTCACCTTCGGCGTCGTGTCGGGCCGTGGCTGGGTGGCGATCGCCCTGGTCGTGTTCGGCCGCTGGGACCCATGGCGTTCGGCCGGTGCGGCCCTTTTGTTCGCCTTTGTCGACGCCCTGCAACTGCGCATGCAGGCAAGCGGCCTCGGGCACATCCCTTACGAAGCGTTCCTGATGCTGCCTTTTATCTTCACCATCGTGGCGATGGCGGTGATGTCGCGCAATGCGGTGGCGCCGTCGGCGCTGCTGAAGCCGTTCCGACGGGAAGAGCGGTAGACGACTTGGCGCCTTTCCTCTCCCTCCGGAGGGGGGAGAGGTGGCGCGGCGAAGCCGCGACGGAGTGGGGGAACCACCTGGCAACCGTTGCCAACGGATGCGCATTAATCTTCCTGCACCGCGCCAGTGGTCGACCCCCACTCCGTCGAGCTGCGCTCGACACCTCTCCCCGATCGACGGGGGAGAGGAAGGGCGCCAAGCTGGCCTCACATCGCCGTAAAGCCGTTGTCCACGAACAGATGCGCGCCGTTGACGAAGCTCGACTCATCGCTGGCGAGATACAGCGCTGCCTTCGCCACCTCTTCCGGCTCACCGATGCGACCCTGCTGGGCGGCCAGCGCGGCGTCGGACACATCGACCCCGAGTTTGCCGAGATCGGCCACCTCGCGCAGGCCATGCGGTGTGCGGATGAAGCCGGGGCAGACGGCGTTGCAGCGGATGTTGCGGTCGCGGAACTCGACGGCGATCGCCCGCGCGAACATATGGCAGGCGCCTTTGGTGGTGTCGTAGAGCACCTCCATCGGCGTCGCCGCAACCGCCGAGATCGATGAGGTGCAGACGATCGAACCGCCACCGGCGGCGATCATGCCGGGCAGCACGGCGCGGGTCATCAGGAACATCGAGCGGACATTGACGGCATGCAGCCAGTCCCATTCCTGCGCTGTCGTCTCCAGAAACGGCTTTATCACGATGGTGCCGGCATGGTTGAACAGAACGGTGATAGGCCCGAGTTTTTCGGTCGCTCCTTTGACTGCCGCCTCTACCTGCGCTTCATCGGAGACATCGGCGACGAAATGCTCGGCCACGTGCCCTCGTGAGCGTATCGCGGCTGCTGTCGCGGCAGCCGCCTCGCCATTGCGGTCGATGATCGCCACCTTGGCGCCTTCGGCCGCAAACAGCTCCGACGCCGCCCCGCCCATACCCGTCGCGCCACCCGATATGATGGCGACCTTGCCGGCCAGTCTTCCACCCATAGTTTCTTCTCCCATTCCCGATCAATGCCCGGCTTCGACGTTGGAATGACGATGCTATCCCCGATGCGAACGCCGGCCAAGCCGACCTGCGGGTTGTCGCCAATGTCCGCCGCATAGCAAAGCTGAACCAACTTTTTGCATCATTTGAGAAAATTGTTCCACATATCGCCAAAAAATAGCACTCGACAAAGTCTACTGATTTTATAGATTAATCCACAAGACGGAGGTCGATATGTCCTATATCCAGAACACCGAGACGGATCGCACCAGCCAGAGGCTGGCCAATACCCCGAGTTTCCGCCCGGCCTATGCAGGCGCTTTCGCCTATCTCGTCTTTGCCCTTGCGTTCGTGTTCACCGGGGCAGTCGTGCTCGGCCTTATTCCCTGAGCATCAGGCCGAAAGGGTGGCGACCTAACGCCTTCAGGTAACCGGAGTTGAAGAACCGAACGCGGATGCGCTTTGGCGCGGACGCTTTGTTTTTGCGCATGTCGTTGTCCCAAAACCGGGCCCGCTTTCAGGCGACATGCATCCAACGTGATGGAGGAGATGGCAATGCCGATCGAGTTCACGCATGTTCCCGGTAAAACGCATGCCGACGACGCCGGCTCGGCCGTATCTTTCTTCTATGATTTCGTCGAGACGGCGACAAAGCTGTCGCTGATCGAGGATTCCGGTTTCCAGAAGATCGTCGTCGACGACCCGGCTGGTCTGCTGACCAATATGGACATTGCCGCCCAGGCGCTGGACCGCACCGCGGCGCTGGAAGTGGTGCTGACGCATTGGGCCGGCGTGATAGCTCCCGCGGTTGCGGCGCGGCAGCTGGCGGCGCTCGACGCCAGGAGCGGCGGCCGGCTGTCGCTGAGGATGCTGAGCGAGCCGCTGGATGACGACGATGCCGAAACGCGCCCGGTCGGCCACACGGTGGTCTGGCAGCGCATCGACGAATATCTGGTGCTGCTGAAGCGGCTGTGGTCGAACGACCGGCCGTTCGACCATGAAGGCGCCTTCTACAGCATCAAGGGCGGCTACGTGCCTCGCAAGAGACCGCATGGCGTCGGTGTGACCATCCGCATGGGTGGCCAGTCCGGCACCGCGCTCAAGGTCGCCGGCCGCCATGCCGACGTCTTCGAACTGTCGCCGGGTTCGCTGGACGAGATCCGCCAATTGATGGAGCGGGCGCGCAGCGCCGCCGCCGAACATGGCCGCGCCGGCAGGCTGCGTTTTGCGCTTCCAGTTCGTATCCGCCCGGAAGGCGATGCGTCTGCGGCTGGCCACAAGGCGATCGAGCTTTCCGGACCGCCGGCGCAGATCGCCCTGTCGCTGTTGCCTTATGCGGCGCTGGGCATCGGCGAATTCATGATCGTCGGCGTCGACAGGCCGAGGGAGATTGCCAGCATCGGCCGCGAGACGATCGCGCTCTTGCGCAACTCGCTGGCGCGCCGCGAGGCAGAAGTGCCGCAGCCAGGCGCGTTTGCGGCGCGAGGTGGTGCGGAGGTGCGCGCGGGGGGGTGAGTCCACAGGGCCCCGACGAGGCAATGAAAAGACGCCGGCTAGCGATTCTTCACACCCCCCTCTGTCCTGCCGGACATCTCCCCCGCAAGGGGGGAGATTGGCAGTTTCGAAGTGTCGCTTGTCCTTCAAACTTAGGAGATTGGCGAAAGCGGCTGAGCGCGTAATCTCCCTCCTTGCGGGGGAGATGGCCGGCAGGCCAGAGGGGGTGCTGTCCCTCCAGCCTTGATATTTAGCGGGCCGACAACCGCGCCAACGCCTCCAGCACAGCACCCGACTCCGCCAGCGCGCCGAAAACGCCGTCCTCCACCGTTACCATATGCAGCGCTGCTTCATGCGCATATTGGTCGCCGCTCGCACACGCATCGCTGATCGTCAGGCACTGGAAATTGCGGTCGCAGGCCTCACGCAGCGTGGTGTGGACGCAGACGTCGGTCGTGCAGCCGGAAAACATCAGATGGGTGATGCCTCGCGCCCGCAGCACCAGCTCTAAATCGGTGTAGGTAAAGGCGCTGTTGCAGGTCTTGTCGATGATGATGTCGTGCGGCGCCACGTCGATATCGGCGACGATCTGGAAGCCGGGGCCGGAGCGCAGCAGCATGTCGGTGCCTTCGAGGCCCGCCCGCCTGCGGCGCCATTGCTCATAAGGCGTCATGTCGGCCATGTCGCCCCGGTAGCCTTGTCTGGTGTGGATGATGGTAAGGCCGGCCGACCGCGCGGCCGCGATCAGCCGGTTGACGGTCGGCAGGATGGCGCGCAGCGGCGCGGGGTCATAACCCTTCCTGGCGAAATAGCCTGTCGGCGACAGGAAATCCTCCTGCAGGTCGATGACCAGCAGCGCGGTGTTTGCAGGCACCAACCGGCCGTCATAGGGGAAATCGAACGGTGTCGCCTTGATCATCGCCGCATGCCTCAGTTGCTGCCCAGCATCGTGGCCCAGCAGCACCGCCGCCGTCCATCCCTCCGTGTGACGACGCCAGGTAGACCGACGCCAGACGATGTGCCGGTTGAGACATCGCGCCAACGACCGCTAGCCAAAAAAGCCGTCTTGTTTGTTGACTCGCAAACTCATGTTTTATAGTCAAGCGAGGGGGACACCGCCCGAATTGCTTTCCAGAGGCTGTGCCGCGTTTGAGACAAAGCCAGAATCCGTGGCTGGGCTTTTCGGGTCGAGATGGGGGTATTTGCGATCCCGTCACCGGCCAGCCCCATCGGTTGCATGCAATGATGAAGCGAGGACGAAGCGTGTCCAGAAATGGTTTGTTGACGGCACTGGCCGCGATCATGCTGTCGGCCGGCAGCGTTGCTGCGCAAGAGCAGCCGGCCACCCAACCTCGGGTGACAACGGAACCGGCCGCAACCGCCCAGCCGGCGCCGGCCTCGCCGCCAGCGGCGGAGGAACAGGCGGCACCGACTGCGCCTGTCGTGCCACCAGCCGCCGGGCAAGTCGCGCCGGCCGCGCCACTGCCGACCACCGAGCCCGGTGCGCCCGCGCAGGCCGAGCCTTCCGCCATTTCGTTGGCCCTGCCGCACGATCTGTCGCCGTGGGGCATGTTCATGGCCGCCGACATCATCGTCAAGGCGGTGATGATCGGGCTAGCCTTCGCCTCCCTCGTCACCTGGACGGTGTGGTTGGCCAAGTCGCTGGAAATCCTGTTCGGCAAGCTCGGCGCGCGGCGCGCGGCGCGCGCCATCGGCAATGCCGCGACGCTGCGACAGGCCGGGCGCGCGCTTGGCAACAGTGGTGCCCCCGGCGCGCTCCTGGTGCAGGCGG
Source organism: Mesorhizobium sp. ArgA1 (assembly GCF_053714375.1). Taxonomy (NCBI): domain Bacteria; kingdom Pseudomonadati; phylum Pseudomonadota; class Alphaproteobacteria; order Hyphomicrobiales; family Phyllobacteriaceae; genus Mesorhizobium; species Mesorhizobium sp. ArgA1. The sequence goes on along the minus strand of NZ_JBSKBQ010000011.1, from coordinate 168,592 downwards.
CCGAGGAAGAGGCCGCGCTTTCGGCCGGCGCGCTCGACCACGTGACCGGCGACGGGCTGAAGGAACGCGTGACGTCGCGCCTGTCGCGGATCGAGGCGGCGGCGGCCCGGCGCATGTCGCGCGGCACCGGCGTGCTGGCGACGATCGGCTCGACTGCGCCCTTTGTGGGCCTGTTCGGCACCGTCTGGGGCATCATGAACGCCTTCATCGGCATCTCGCAGGCGCAGACCACCAATCTTGCCGTCGTCGCGCCCGGCATCGCCGAGGCGCTGCTGGCGACCGCGATGGGGCTGGTCGCGGCCATACCCGCCGTCGTCATCTACAACGTCTTTGCGCGCTCCATATCCGGCTACCGGCAGATCCTCGCCGATGCCTCCGCCGGCGTCGAACGGCTGGTCAGCCGCGATCTCGATTTCCGCACGGTGCCCCAGGCGGCAGCGCTGGCGGCGGAGTGATGGGCCATGGCGGCTAGAATTCGCGAGACTATCGACGGCGATCTCGAGGAAAACCACGAGATCAACGTGACGCCGTTCATCGATGTCATCTTGGTGCTGCTGATCATCTTCATGGTCGCGGCGCCTTTGGCGACGGTCGACGTCAATGTCGACCTGCCGGGTTCGACCGCGACGCCGGCGCCGCGGCCGGAAACGCCGTTGTTCCTGACGTTGAAGGACGATCTGACGCTGGCGATCGGCAATGACAGCGTTCCCCGCCAAGCCTTTGCGGCTGTGCTCGACGGCAAGACAAAGGGCGACAAGCAGACCCGCATCTTCCTGCGCGCCGACAAGGCGGTCGGCTATGGCGAGTTGATGGAGGTGATGAATCTCCTGCGCGGCACCGGCTACCTGAAGATCGCGCTGGTCGGACTGGAGACGGTGCCGGCGGATGCCGCGCCGCCGCCCCCGCAACCAGGCGCCGCCCCATGACGCATCTGGCTGCCGCCGTTACCATGGCCGATCCGCCGCGCACTGGCGCGCGCGAGATCGGTTTGTGGACGGCTGCGGCCGTGCTCGCCGTCGGCGCGCATGTGGTCATCGCCTATGCCGTGCAGAGCTTCTGCTTGGCCAACGAGACCGATGGCGGGCCGCCGCCAGCGATGGCGATCGAGCTGTCGCCTCTCGCGCCGGCGGTGCAGGAGGATTCGATGCCCGACGTGGTGACGCCGGAGCCGCCGAACCAGGTCGAGGAGACCGAAGCTGATATAGAACCCGCGCCCAAGCCCGTTGTGGAGCCCGCACCCGAAGCCGAGGCCGATCAGGCCGAGCCCGTCGCCGAAAAGCCGGAAACCGTGCTGCCAGACGAGACCGCTCCGGCCGAGATGACCGAACAACTCGAACAGCCGCCGTTGGACGAGGTTGTGCCCGAGATCGTCCAGACCGTGGCGCCGGACGTGATCATCCCGCTGCCGCAGCCAAAGCCGAAAGATGACAATCCGGTGGAGGAAAGGACCGCCGGGATGGCGAAGAAGCCGGTCGAAAAACCTGGACAGCGCCCGAAGAAGGACAAGAAGGAAAAGGCGGCGCGGGCGAAGGCGGTGATGACGGCCAGCGTCGATGCAAAGCCGGCTGCCAAAGCAACTACGCCGAAGGCGTCGCAAACAGGCTCGCGATCCGGCGACGCCAACAGGTGGAGTGCCTCGCTGCGGTCATGGATCAAGCGGCGCACCCACTATCCAAGCACGGCGAGGCCGAGGGGGGCCGAAGGCACCGTCAATGTCAGCTTCGTCGTCGACGCCTCAGGCAGGGTGACCTCCGCCCGCCTGGCGCGCTCCTCGGGCGACGCGGACCTCGACCGCGCCGCGCTCAGCGTCCTGCAAGGCGCCACGGTGCCGACGCCGCCGCCCGACAAGGTCGGCGCCGTGGTTGCGCCGATCGTGTTCAGTTTGAGGGATTAGGATCCGTTGCCGTCATGATCTCGCTGGAGTTGGCGGTGTGCGAGACTAGGTCTTCTCCAACCCACACCAGGCCGATTACCGATCAAGTTCCGCAGCCAATCTGGACAAGAGCTCATCAGGATCGGCAGTTTCACATTCCCAAACCACGACCACTTGGCCAGTTTACCCCACCTTAGCCAATACCCCCCATCCTACGCCCCAACACTCTGCCAAGGGGAAAAACCTTGCTCAAGGCGGTTCTGCAGCTGCTGCCGGGTCGGTTCATGGATGTGCGCATGCGCGTGTCCGACAGCTACGAGACGCGCGTCGTGGAGCGGCCCGGGCGCTGGATGCAGCCGGCCCAGCTGGAGCAATTGAGCGCGGATTTGCGGCTGGTGGCGTCGAAGACGCTCAGGGACAGCAGCCTGACCTATGGCGTGTTTTCCGGTGACCGCAGCCGGCTCGAACATTCCATCATCACCATCGTCTACCGGCGCAGCGACGGGCGGCCGATCGCCTTCAATGCGCTGGCGCTGATGGAGATATCGCTGGCTGGCAAGCCCTATGAGGTGTTGCATCTCGGCCTGGTCATGGTCGATCCGGACGAGCGCAGCCGGGGCCTGAGCTGGATTCTCTACGGCCTGACCTGTTTCCTGATGTTCCTGCGCAATCAGCTCCGGCCGATCTGGATCTCCAACGTCACCCAGGTGCCGGCCGTCGTCGGCATGGTCGCCGAGGCCTTCAGCAATGTGTTTCCCGGCCCGCACGCCGGTGCGCGGCGCTCGCTCACCCATGTGCTTTTGGCGCGGCAGATCATGGCGCGTCACCGCCATGTCTTCGGCGTCGGTCCCGAAGCTGGTTTCGACGAAGAGCGCTTCGTCATCACCAATGCCTATACCGGCGGCTCGGACGATCTGAAAAAGGCATTCGACGAAGCGGCCAAGCACCGCGACGAGATCTTTAACGCGTTCTGCCGCAACGAGCTCGACTATGGGCGCGGTGACGATGTGCTGCAGATCGGCCAGATGAGCTTCCAGTCCGCGCGCACCTATCTCGCCGACACGGTGCCGCGCGGCTCGCTTGCCGCCCTTGCCGTGGCGGGTGCGGCCGCCACGTTGCAGCGTCTGGTGCTGCCGGTTGTTCACTGGGCCGACTCCAGCCGCCAATGGAATGTGCTGAGACCATGGACACGCTAAGCTTCTCTTTTGAGGGGCGCCTCGAGCCATGAACCTCGACGACACACTGGTCGCCGACACCATCACTTCGCTGGCTGCGCTGGCGGGGCTGCTGATCGTCATCTCGGTGGTGGGCGCGCGCGACACCGGCGATCCCTTGTCGAGACGCTTCCTGTTCGGCCTGAGGGTGCTGGCGGCGCTGCTCGCCTGCCGAATTCTCGACTGGACGACGGGCTTTGCCGTCTTCCGCTTCGTCACCATCGTCGCGGCGGGCCTGCTGCCGCTGGCGGCGCTTTTGCTGACCGAAGGCCTTCTGCGCCGTCACGCGCCGTTTGCGCTTAAATTTTTCGCTGCCAGCGGCGTAGGGCTGTTCTTCCTGCTGGCGCTGATTCCCGAACGCTTCGCAGAGCCGTGGCGGATGGCGGCGCTGCTGGCCTTCCAGTTCGGTGGCTTTCTCGCCATAGGCTGGCTGGTGATGACGCGCGACCGCGACAGCCTATCGGCTGCCGAGAACCGCACGGTCGAGCGCATGGCGCTGTCGCTGCTTTTGATCCTGCCGTTCATGGTCACCGACTATCGGCCCGGCCTGTTCGAAGTGCCGGTGCGGCTTGGCGGCATCGCCATCCTGTTCCTGTGTTGGCTCACGATCGGGCTTGGGCGCGCGAGCCTTGGCCATCGCGACACGATCGGCGCCTTTGCCGTCGTTGCGCTGAGCTCGGTGTTTGCCGGGCTGGCGCTGGGCGGCATCGACGATCTCGGCTGGCGCGGCAGCGTGCAGGGCGTGGTGATCGTGCTGTCGGCGACGCTGCTGGCCGTCATCTACAATGACAGCGTCAGCCTTACCGCCGAAAAGCGCCGCGACTCGCTGCTGAAGCATATGGCCGAGGGCGATCTGACCGATTCCGCGCGCTTCCTGCGTGGGCTGCAGCACCATATCCTTGTCGACGGTGCGTTGATCCTGCCAACCGCCGACCTTGGCGATTTCGACCTCAAGGTGCTGGCGCGGGCGCTGGAACAGGAGCCCGTGCGCTCGGTCGCCGATATGAAGCTGGATGCGCCGGTCGACCAGGATATACGCGAACAGCTGGCCTGGCTGTTCGAGAAATACGAAGCGACACATGTTCTGCTGGCGACGCTCGAACCGTTGACCGTGGTGGCGCTCAACATGCCGGCGTTGGCCTCGTCGCCGGGGCTGGAGATGGAGCTGCGCGCCGTCCAGCGCATGGCGATGCTGATCTCGCAGCGGGAGCTAAAGGGCTGACCGCTTTCGGGACATAAGGCCGCCGTTTTGCGCCGGCCTTATGTCCCGTCGATCAACGCGCCTCGATCAGGCGGCCTTGGTCTTCATGGCTTCTTGGTCGCGTACCGTTTTGGTGACGGCGGCGAAGTCGAGCTTGCCGGAGCCGAGCACCGGCACTTTTGAGACGACCCGTACCTCGGCCGGGACCATCAGGTCCATGGCGCCATTGGCCTTGGCGAAGGCGAGGAAGTCCGCGCGGGAGGCGCCGGGAGCCTCGGTGATGAGGATCAGCTTTTCGCCCTTGCGTGCGTCCGGCACCGTGGCGACGGCCGACAGCGAGCCTTTCCACAATTCGCCGGCCAGAGCCTCGACAGCCGCCAGCGAGATCATCTCGCCGCCGATCTTGGCGAAGCGCTTGGCGCGGCCGCGGATGGTGATGAAGCCGCCCTCGTCGATAGCGACGACGTCGCCAGTGTCATGCCAGCCGTCTTCGAGCCGTTCGAGCACGCCGGGCTTCTCGGCCCGGAGATAGCCGGCCATGACATTGGGTCCGCGCACAAACAGTCGTCCACCATCATCGACGCCGGGCACCGGGTCGAGGCGGTATTCCATGCCGGGCATGATCTTGCCGACGGTTCCGGAGCGGTTGTACATCGGCGTGTTGATCGAGATCACCGGCGCCGTCTCGGTGACGCCGTAGCCCTCGAGGATGCGCACGCCGAACTTCTCCATATAGGTCATGCGCGTCGCTGCCTTGACCGGTTCTGCACCGGCAAAGCAATAGCGTATCGAGCGGAAGTCGTAGGGGTGCGCGGTGCGCGCATAGCCCGACAGGAAGGTATCGGTGCCGAAGATGATCGTCGCGTTCGAGGCGTAGATCAGTTCGGGCACGATGCGATAGTGCAACGGCGAGGGGTAGAAATAGACCGGCACGCCGGAGATCAGCGGCAGCACGGTGCCCGCCGTCATGCCGAAGGAATGGAAGATCGGCAGCACGTTGAACACCTTGTCGCCCGAATGGAAATCGATGCGGGACGCCGCCTGGGCGGCATTGGCCAGGATGTTGCGGTGGGTCAGCACGACGCCCTTGGGCGTGCCTTCCGAACCCGAGGTGAACAGGATCACCGCCGGATCGTCGGGCAAGCGCTTCGCGCGCGGCGTCGATTTGCGCAGCAGGCCGAGCAGCTTGTCCTTGAGACCGATGGTCTTCCTGAGATCGTCGAGCCAGACGATCTTGACCGACCGACCGAGTTCCTCGACCACGGCGCCGAGCTTTGCCTGTTCGACGAATGCGCGGGAGGTGAGCACGGTCCGGACTTCAGCCGCCTTGCAGGCCGACAGTATGTTGGTGGCGCCGGCGGTGAAGTTCATCATCGCCGGGACCTTGCCCGCCGACATGACGCCGAGCAGGGCTGCGCAGGCGCCGTTGGCGTTGGGCAGCATGATGCCCAGCGTCTGCTGGTCGGCATACGTGTTCTGGAACTTCTCGCCGAGCACGGCAACGGCCGTCAAAAGCTTGCCGTAGCTGAGCGAGCCGGTGACCGGATCCTCGACGGCGAGCTGCTTCATGCCGCGCTCATTGGCTGTCTGGATGATTTTTCCCAGCACGGTCTTGTCGATGTCCTGGGTGCGGAAGACGAGATCCGACATCACCTGGTAGAGGGCAGAGCCGGCCGCGGCGCGGCGCTTGCGCCCCTTCAGCTCCTGCGGCACTTCGAGCTTGACCGGTTCCAGAATGGTCACTTTGACCTTGGGGAACAGACGGCGGCGCACATGCTGCGAGGACAGCCGCGAGAAGTAGGTCTTCTCCAGCCCGTCGATGCGCACCGGCACAACCATCGAGCCGGTCTTGTCGGCGACCGTGGCGGCGCCGTCATAGACCTTCATCAGGCCGCCGGTGACAGTGATGCGGCCCTCCGGGAAGATGACCAGCGGGTCGCCACCCTGCACGACCTTGATCAGCGTGCGGGTGGACATTGGCTTGGCCGGATTGAGCGGCAATGCGCGGGCAAGTTTCATGAACGGCTTCATCCACCAGGCCTGGGCGATGAAGTAGTCGATGGCGAAGACCGGCTCCTCATCGGTCAGCGTCAGCGCCAGCGGGCCGTCGAGGAAGCTGACATGGTTGAGCGCCAGGATCGGCGCCTTGCCGGCCGCCTTGAGGTTGTCCATGCCCTCGACCTCCAGGCGCAGAAAGGCGCGGAACAGGATGGAGACGAAGTCACGGAAGGGATTGGTCGGCAGGAATTTCAGCATCAGCCAGGCGGCAATCGCATTGGCCGCAGCGAGGCCGAAGAGGATGCCGCCGATGGAGACCTTGGTCTGGATCAGGGCAACGATGACGCCGCCGACGGTCATGAAGCCGGCGTTGACGATGCTGACCGCGGCGACGACGCGGGCGCGGCGCGCTTCGGGCGACCAGGCCTGCACGGCGGCGAAGGTCGGCACCACCAGGAAGGCGGCTGCAATGGCCATGCCGGCGAGGTCGATCGCGACCCGGATCGTGTTCGGCCCGGCAAAGAATGCGCCGAGGGTTTCTGTCGGGGGCGAAGGCGTCATGCTCGAAATGGTCCAGGCCAGATGCAGGCCGAACAGCGCCAGCAAGGCCGTGCCGACCGGCGCCGGCAAGAGCACGATGCGCCCTTGCGACATCCAGGCGGCGATGGCCGAGCCGATCGCGATCGAGACAGCGAACACGGCAAGATAGCAGGTGACCGCCAGCTCGTTGCCGCCGAGCGAATCCTTGATCAGCACAGGCAAGAGCGACAGCACGACTGCGCCGATCAGCCAGAACCAGGACGTCATCAGGCCGGCGCGCCAGATGCGCATGTCGGTGCGCAATTCGGCCACCTGACGCCAGGTCGAGCGGAAGATGTTCTTGTCGATGACGAGGTCGGGCGCTGCCGAACCGGTGGACGGGATATAGCGGCTGACGAGCCAGCAGCCGACGGCGAGCGCCATCATGATCGGTCCGAACACCGTGACACCGATGCCATCGGCGGAAACGACGCCGCCGGCGATGGTGCCGCCGAGGATGGCGGCAAACGTGGCCGATTCGATCCAGGCGTTGGCCTTCGGCAATTCCTTGCGCTCGAGGTGGTCGGGCAGGATGCCGTATTTGATCGGCCCGAACAGGGCCGAGATGATGCCGAACATCAACAATGCCGTCATCAGCACGGGGATGGACGACAACGCGATGCCGGCAACGGACACACCAGCGGCGGCGATTTCGGCGAATTTCAGACGCTTGGCGATGAGGGCCTTGTCGAAGCGGTCGGCGATCTCGCCGCCGAGCGCCGACAGAAGCAGGAAGGGCGCCATGAAGACGGCGCCTGCCAGGGTGACCAGAGAGCCGCCTTTGTCCGCCGCCAGCGTAAACAGAATAAGAAGGGACAGCGTGTTCTTCAGGAAATTGTCATTGAAGGCGGACAGGAACTGCGTCCAGAACAACGGCGCAAAGCGCCGGGACGTCATCAGATGAGCTGTGGGACGATTGATCGGAGCGATTTCCATAGCGGCGGTTTCCATTGGGCAAGACCGTTGAAAATCCAGACGGGATCGATCAGCGGTCTTGCGCGGTTTGAGCCTATGTGTAGCGGGAACCCGGTTACACTTCGTTACTGCGGCTGACATCCATCAGCAGCTTCTCGGTCTTGGCGTCTTCCAGCCGGTTGATGAAGCGGCTTGCCTCTTCCGAGTCGCGCAGTGTCTTGGTGATGGTGATCGAGGTGTGCACGAGCATGATGGCGGCCATGGCATAAAACCCCTTGGCGGCGAAACTTGCTTCCATGAAGTAGATGCCGCCTGCCATCATCACAGCGGCAACAGCGAAACTGGCCATGGTGAAGGTCTTCCAGGCGCTTGAATCCTTGGGGGAATAGGTGTTCGGGGTCATCGGTATAATCCTTTCGTTTCAGGGTTAGGTTGGCTGGGCGTGGGTCTGTTTCAGGCCGGATACAATAAGATCGGATTTGGCAGGCCGGTCAGGGTCAAGCTGGCTTGGCCATCTTGGCGGCGAGGCGCTGGAGCACGGCGTCGGCGCTACTGCGCAACGGGGCGCCACACCCGGCGGCCGCGAGCTTTTCGCTGACCGCGGCCGGATCGCCCGACTGCTCCATCTCGGCCATGGCGGCCGCGGTGGCGTCGATCTGCTTTTGCCTTGTGCGCAGGCGAAGCAGCGTCTCCTCGGCGTCCTTGAGCGCCGAGAGGCTTGAGCCCGGAGCGCTTTCGCGCAGGCGCTGGGTTGAGTCGACCGCGGCAACAATGCGCTGGCCGCGCTGCAGTTCGCGCAGTCGCATTTCGGAAGCCCGGACAATGCGCTTTAGCCGCTCGATCTCGGTGCTGAAGCTCTTCTGCGCCTCGCTGGAGGCATCGCGTTCGGATTCCAGCATGGCGATGGTTTCGGCGGCCTCGCGGGCCAGTTCATTCTGGCCCTGGTCGATCGCGGCGATCGTGCGCTTCTCCAGATCGTCGATGCGAACGACCAGCTTCTTGAACTGCAAGACTTCCTGTTCGTTCTGGGCGATGGCAATTGCGACTGCCCGGCGGGCAGCAGCAATGGCGTCGGCGCAATCGCGGATCTGCTGGCGCAGGATCACCAGGGCGTTGCGGTCGACCACAGTCTCGGCGGCTTCGTAGCTTCGGCCCCGGACGAGGGCAAAAAACTGTTTCAACATTCCCGTTTCTCCTCTATGAACGTTGTTCACGAATGCAACGTAACACATCGTGAACGACGTTCAAGACAAAAAATGAACGGCGTTCACAAATTTCGCGTAAGGAAGGTTAATGACGGCAAAACGGGACGCCAAACGCGAGGATCTCAAAGGCAGGCTGATCGAGGCCGCCCAGGCGCGTATTCAATCCTCGGGGCTCGCCGGCCTGCGCGCCCGTGACATCACGGCCGATGCGGGCTGCGCGCTGGGTGCGCTCTACACCGCCTTCGCCGACCTCGACGAGCTCATCCTGCACGTCAATTCGATCACGCTGGCCAGTCTGGGAGCGGCCTTGGAACAGGAGGCGACCGGCACCGCCAAATCGAGAGCAAGGCTGAAGGCGCTGGCCAAAGCCTATCTCAGCTTCGCGCGCGACAATCGCATGGCGTGGAAGGCGCTGTTCGAACACCGCATGGCGCCCGGCGTGGCCGTACCTGAATGGCACCTGGCCGAACATGCGGTGCTGATCCAGCATCTGGTCGAGCCGCTTGCCCAGCTGCTCCCGGCGTTGGACACACCGGAGCTTCTGGCCCGCGCCCGCACGCTGTTCTCTGCCGTCCACGGCATCGTCGCCATTTCGCTCGAAGACCGTTTCATCGGCTTGGCGCCCACCGACCTCGAAAGCGAGCTGCTGGGTTTCGTCGACACGCTGGTGAGCGGGCTGGAGACGGAAAGGGAATGAGCTGCGGCGATCGGCTCTTTGCCTTGCCGATTTCTGCCCTTATGAAGATCGCGGCCAGAAATGCCCTGTTGGTTCAGGCCGGCTGAAGCAATTAGGGGATCTTCGTTGACAATCGATCAGGAACGTCGGTTTCGGCCCGAAATACAGGGGCTGCGCGGACTGGCCGTCGCTCTGGTCGTTGTTTTCCACTTGTGGCCCAATGTGCTTCCCGGCGGATATATCGGCGTCGACGTCTTTTTCGTCATTTCGGGCTATCTGATCACCGGTCTGCTGGCTGAGATGGCGCTGCGCGACGGCCGTATCTCGCTGATCGAGTTCTATTCGCGGCGAATCCGCAGGCTTTTACCGGCCGCGATCCTAGTGCTTCTGATGACGCTGCTCGGCACCCTGCTGTTCATTTCCAAGGCACGCTGGGAGGAAACCGCCAAGCAGATCCTGGCCAGCGCGCTCTATGTCGAGAACTGGCGTCTGGCCCACGAAGCTGTCAGCTATCTCGACGCCGACAATCTGCCGACGCCAGTGCAGCATTACTGGTCGCTTTCCATCGAAGAGCAGTTCTACATCGTCTGGCCGGTACTCATGATCGGCGTGATCTGGCTGGCGCGGCGATGGCAGCTCTCCTTGAGACGAAGCCTGGCGACGACATTGTCGCTTGTTTTCGTGGCATCGCTTGTCGCCTCGATTGTCCTGACGAAAACTGACCCCGCCCAGGCCTATTTCGTCAGCCACACACGCCTGTGGGAATTGGCGCTGGGCGGCCTGCTGGTGCTTGGCGAGCACCGGTTTCGATTGGGCGCGGGTGCAAGCCGGCTGTTGGCGTTTGCCGGTATCGCCGGCACCCTAGCCTCCGCTTTTCTGTTTTCAGCGGCGACGCTATTCCCAGGCGTCAGTGCGTTATTGCCAACCTTGGCCACCGTGCTCGTCATCCTGGCTGGCGACGTCCAAGCCGGTCGATTTCGCGGGCTCGATTTGTGGCCGATCCGTTTCATCGGCGATCGTTCCTATTCGATCTACCTCTGGCATTGGCCGCTGATCACATTCTTCCTGGGGCAGGGCCATTCGCTGACATTTGCCAGTGGTGTCGGCCTGATTGCGGTGACCCTGATCCTGTCGGACCTGTCTTATCGCTATGTCGAACAACCCTACCGGCAATCCCGGGGCGGCGCGTGGTGGAAGCCGCTGGGGTACGGTACCGTCGCAGTGCTGGCATGCGTGGCTGCATCAGGCAGCCTGCTGCTTTTTCTGAAAGCAGAACGCATCGACACCGCGCTGATCGGCACGCCTTCCTACCCCGGGCCTGCCGCTCTCGTCTCCGGCGCCGCGGTTCCGGACGGCCTGAATCTACTGCCGCCATTGGCCCGGCTGAGAAGGGACGTGCCGGTCGTGTATGCAACGAAGTGCCACCAGGAGGAAAGCTCTGAGCCCAAACGGTGCTCTCTCGGCGATCCGGCGGGTACGAAAACCATTGTCCTGGTGGGAGATTCTCATGCAGCCCAGTGGGTTCCGGCTCTGGACAAGATCGCCAAGGACCGCAAATTCAAACTGGTTACCTTTACAAAATCGGCCTGCCCATTCAGCCGCGTGGCCATCACGGCGGATGGCAAACCGAACGTGTTATGTGCGCAGTGGGGCGAAAAGGTGCTCGCCGAGATCCTCAAGCTGAAGCCGGATCTGATCGTCACTAGCCAGTCCAACTACGGATCGGTGCCGCAAGACATGATGATCGAGGGGCTGCGAAGTGTCTGGAGCAGGTTGACGGAAGCTGGTTCGCAAATCGTCGCCATTCGCAACACGCCCTACATGAAATTCGATCCGGGCGATTGCCTGAGTTCGACGCCAACGAAATGCGTCACAAAGCTGGGCGACATTGAGCGGAGCGACGTGTTGGTGTTGGCCGCGGAGGGACAGAAAAACGTGCGCGCCATCGACATGATCGACGCCATCTGCGGGCCGCAACTATGTCCGGCGGTTGTCGGCAACATCATTGTCTGGCGTGACAATCATCATCTGACAGCCAGCTATTCGCTTGCCTTGGCGCCTTATCTCGCAGCGAAGGCGGGTCTTTAGGAGGCGCCGAGGCGATTTCTCTCGCCAGAGATGCAGACGGGACAGGCTCGGGAAAAATTCCGCTGGTGGAGGCTGAAATCCACCGAAAGCGCGCCAGCTTCGTTTCCTGCTGCTTTGAGAATATTGTGCTTTTGGATTTTAATATCTCCCCTCGTCCAGCGGCGTTCTGTATCATCCCTGCTTCCAAGATCGCATCGCGGTGCCGGAGCAATGCTCCGCACAGCAAAGGCCCGGCAGGATCCGAAGCGGTTGCCCGAGCGTGCTCTGTTCCGGCGTCGCTAACACAAAAGAACGCGTTGGCTCTGGTTGGCCGCGGTAAGTTCGTGGCCGTTGATGCCCTGGCGCTTGGTCGGTCACCGCTAAAGCGCTCGACGGCCCGATAGTACAGGCATTGATCTGCTTATTAGCGGGAAATCTTCAAATGAGATTGAGACTTTTGTGAATCAGCGGTAATGCGCGGTTATAGCGAGGATCCTTGTCCAATGCATTGGTATGAAAGCCTCCGGCCATGACGGCGATCGCGCCGGCTAGTCCGAGCAGCGATAATTTCACAGCGATTCGTCTGATCGCTGCGCTCAGTGTCGTTCTGAGTCATTCCTATCCGATGCTGGGACTTCCAGTTGAACCGATCATCATGAACAGGTCGCTCGGCAATTTCGCCGTGCATTGCTTCTTCGTGATCAGCGGGTACCTAATCGCCGGCTCTTGGGCTCGCTCGCGAGGCTGGCCCTTTGTGCTTCGCCGTGCGGCTCGTTTGCTTCCAGCGTTGATCGTCAGCCACGCTTTTGCGCTCGCCGCCGCTGCTTATTTTAACGACTATGCCGGTCAACCTCAGGCGGGCATCATCCACGGGAGCTTGTGGACAATCAACTGGGAGGTCCTGATGTACATCGGCGTTGCGCTGTTCGGCATCATGGCTCTGCTGCGCCCATCCGTTGTCGGAACTGTCTACGTGGTCGGTCTTCTGCTGATCATTATCAACATGAAGTCCGCCAGCAACGGTCAAACCGTGATAGCGCCCTTGGTCCTTTTATTCGTCTGCGGTGCCTACATCCGGCTTGAGAAAAGCATCGAGATAGCTCGCCTTGGCCCACCGGCGATAGCTGTTCTCGCCCTGCTGTTTACGCCAAACGTGTCCAATGACGTCCTGGCCTTCGTGCAAGCATGGTGGAAATTCGGCTTCATCTGGGACGTTACGATATGGGAGGTACGCTATTTCATCTACCTTTTGGCGATGCCCATCGCTTTGATCTACATCTGCGCCTTCGCACCGTTTTCGATCAAGCTGCAAAACGATTACAGCTACGGTGTCTTCGTCTTCGCTTGGCCTATCCAGCAAATCTGCGTCCATTACATGATGGCGGGCTGGATGCCGGCTAACCCGCTTTTGTTGTTTGCCGTGTCGGGCACGCTGTCCCTTCTGGTCGCGGTTCCGCTTTGGCGTTACATTGAAAAGCCGATCAGCAAATGGCGGCTCCAGCAGCGAGCTGAAGCGCCAGCGGTTTCGACCGCATAGACAACAATTTGCACGAAGGCGCCGGCATCTCTGCCGACAACGTTTGCTTGTGACATTCGCCAGACGACCAACCCTACGAAGCTAGCCAGGCCGCCTTGGGTTTGCGTCACGCCGTTTTTGGTTTAGCTCATCCAACGGGAGCAGAACAACAGGGTACTGACAGCGCCGCGTTTCAATTTACTACGGGTTGGTATCAACGGAATTTACATGTTCTTTCTCAAACCCACGCACAAAGCTCCGGTACTTCGGAGACTCCAGAGACAGGAGCGTGCCACGATTTTTCATCTTGGCACACCCAAGACTGGCACGACCTACATCCAATCGCTGTCACGGATAAACCAGACTAAACTTATGGCCGCGGGCATCGTTTACCCAGATGTCAGAGTTGAGATCGGCAACTACGCCCATCACTCACTGGCTGGCGATCTCGAAGCGCCTTCTCCTGGCGCTGCTGCAGCCGACTACGCTGCGCTCAAGAACCACGCTGAAAACATCGTCATATCCTCCGAAGGTTTTTCAGAGTTGTCCCCTCGTGGAATGAAAGCTCTTGCCGACCTGCATCCTCACCGTAGGGCCTTTGCCGTTGTCTACTTCCGCGAGATGTCAGGCTTCCTGCGATCATTCACCCAGGAGCTTGTAAAGCACGGCTGGACTGAAAGTTTCGCAACGGAGACGTATATCAATCGCTTGCGCGCTTTCGTTGAAGACCCCGCAAAGCACAATCTGGGGCACTATCGGCAGATCGCTCAGCGTTGCGCCATGGCGTTTGGCGAGCCCTACACTGTCTTCGTCGCCTATAATAACGTGATCGACCAAGGCACCGATCTGTTCACCCATTTTTGGAAGAGCGTGGTCGGTATCTCAACGTTTGGGATGGATATCTCGACCCCTTTCCCAAATCGTCACGTTGGCTTCGAAGCATTAGAGACCAACCGGTTACTAAATGTGGCGCTGGTAAAATTGGGCGAAGAGCCGGGTCCATGGGTCCATCGGTGGCTTCTGGAGAATCTGTCCGAAATTAAGGCCGAGGTTGCCGAACTGGTGGACCTCGTGTCGTATCGCAGCTCGATCAAAATTCACTCCGAGATTGAACAGTTTCTCACCATCGAGCGTGATTTAGCCAACCACCATAGCGGACAGTTCCTGAATGCATCCGGGCGCGGTCGCATTTTCTCACAGGCCCACGAAAGTGAGCTTGAGTGGGCCGATATCGAGCGCTTCAGCGCCGATCATCCGGCGGCAATCAAAAAGCTCAACGCCCTCGCTTGGAAATGCGCGAAGGAAGCGTTACGGGATTGATTTAGAGACGTGCAAATGACTTCACATATCGGCAAATATCGGCTTTGAAGCCGTTAGGGCTTGAAGACGAGTCCCCTCAAGCGGCGGGGCAGGCTTACTTTGATCCGTCTGCCGGCAATTCTTAGAAGCTCAACCGTCCTTGTTTCTGCGATCAGCCGTCCAGAACCGGTTCGAGTCGTTTCGGTTTGAGAAACGGCCGCGTCTCCACGAGGTTGAGGATATGGGATCCAGGCGGAGTTGCGGCCAACTTTCTCGTGAAAATGATGAGCAGATAAGCCTCTTTGAATTATCTCGTCTGGCGGTATTTCAAGCAGGATTTCAGCTCCGAGCTGATTGAACATCGTTTCATACAACCCTCGGTGGTCCAGCAAGTACGACGCGATTTCAAATTTCAATGCACCCGGGTCGCAACTCGTCGACGCATTGATAAACCCGAACGCAGCATAGAAATTCTCCGGAGTAATCCTCCTCATCATGTTCACAAGGATGAGCCTATGTTCATTGATCGACCTATTACTAGTCGTAGGGCTTGGGCGACTCGTATTGGTGGCATGCACACGGAACCCCACCAACTTCTCAGGCATCACGAAAATCTCGTAGTGTTGCAAGACCCTAAGCCACATGTCCAAATCGGGGAGCTGCCTGTAAAAATTGTTATACGTCCCAACAGTCCCATAAACCTCGCGTTTTATGAGCACCGACGGATGGCAGAGGCAGTTACCGCTTTCAATTAGATCCCTGATCCATGTAAAGCGGGATCGATTCGGTTGCCTGAAAACTGCCTCAAACGATGGCGAATTCGCCGATGACAAAGGGCGGCCCAGCTCGTCGATCCATTCAACGTCAGAAAAGACAGCAGCCAAATTCGGTCCGACCTTAAATTTCTCGAGCTGTTGCTCAAGCTTAGCGGGAACCCAGACGTCGTCAGAATTACAGACCGCAATGTAGGCGCCTTCACACATCGAAAGGCCTATATTCATGGCCTGACAGGCGCCAACATTGCTGGGCAGAATCCGACGAACAACTCGCTCGTCACCTTTTGATCGTATCACGTCTGCAGAATTGTCGGACGAAGCGTCGTCCACAATGACGACCTGCAAATTTTCATATGTCTGCGCAAGAACGCTATCGATGGCCGCGCCGACAAAGGGGGCGTGATTGTATGACGGTATAAGAACGGAGACCAGCGGACTCGACGTCATTTAGTGCTCGCTATGGCGGCGTCGATGTAAGGATCGAAGGAAGCGTCGACATTGTTCTTCAAGGCCAAAAGCGACTTGACAATTGCCGATCGCTTCTGCTCCGAATTGAGCCGGGTCCAGGTGCCATTCGCGTGCAACCTGTAAACCGTGCATGTTCGAGCGGCAAATAGGGCTCCCCCGCTCGAAGCGATTGTCATGTTGAGGAGCCAGTCGTAACCGCTTTTGACGTTCGTTCGTTCGACTACTTCTACGAATCTCTCCGTCCGATAAAAGCAATTCGAAAACGTAGCGATCGGATTGCTTGTGAGCATGTCGAGAAGTTCAACCACACGATGCCGATTGACCGGCCATCCGGGATGATGCCAACTGGTGCCTGCTGCGTCATCAGTCACAAGGCAGGCAGAAAAGCATAGGCCGACGCTCGGATGAGCATCCATGAGAGATTTCTGGAGCTCTAATTTGTCAAATGATTGCCAGTAATCGTCACCCTCAAGAATTGCTAGGTATGGCGTATCCGCCAGACGTGCAAGCAGCTTATAATGCTCCATAACTCCGAGGTTTGACGCGTTCTTCCTAACGGTGATATTCGCGGCCGCACCTGACACTTTCCGAGCGATATCAACTGTATTATCAACCGAGCAATCATCCGACACTATTACATTGCAGTGTCGAAAAATCGACTGACTGCGAGCGCTTTGAATCGCCTCGGCAATGTACGCCTCGTGGTTATACGTTGGTATAACGACGGTTATCTGGGTATCAGCCATCAATAGCGTCCTTGACCGACGTCGCAATGAATAACGCATCATCGTCTGTGACCCCGCCATGCAGCGGAAGAGTTAATACTTCCAAAGCGGCGCGTTTTGCGTTTGGAAGATCAAACATAGTCTGTGACATCCGGCTCGTGTACGGCGTTACATCGGACATCAGGGGGTAGAAATACTTCCGCGTATAAATGCCAATCTCTCGTAGGGCTAAGTACACTTTGTCGCGGAGGGGTCGTCCATTCTCGACAGGCAGGCGGATAGCAAAATAGCTGCTTGACCCGACTGTCCCAGGGCGCTGGGGAACAATCTGAATCTTGCGGTGTTCCGAAAGGCTATCCCGATAGATTTGAATAACGGCGCTACGGCGAGCCCGTTCCTCAAATAGAGCGTTTAAGTTTGCCAAGCCAAATGCGGCGTTCAGCTCACTCATCTTCCCGTTGATCCCTACCTCCGAAATCAAATCTTCAGATTCGATACCGAAATTTTTCAGGATGCTAACCCGTGAGTTGACCTCAAGCGACGACGTAACCACGGCGCCGCCTTCTCCGGTATTAAATTGCTTGGTCGCGTGAAAGCTCATGGTAGTGGCGTCACCATAGTTCACCACCGGGCGTCCGTTGTAAGTCGCGTCGAACAAATGCGCGCCGTCATAAAGGATTGGAATTCGGTTGGAGCTCGATATCGTTGCCAATGCGTCGACATCGCAGGGGCAGCCATAAACGTGCACTCCCAGGATCCCACTGACGTCGCCGTCGATCGCCGAAGCAACAGAGTCGGGACTGATTGTAAGATACTCTTCTTCAATGTCCACTAAAACAGGGTCGAGACCAATCCAAATCAGAGCTCCGACCGAAGCTGCGAAGGTAAATGGGGTGGTTATAACCTTTTTTCGAAAATTCAGCGCTTTCGCCGCGATCTCGATTGCTACGGTGCCGTTGCTCATGAGGTTGACATGGCGCGTGCGGAATAGCTCTGCCAATCGAAGTTCTAGATCGGCTGAGATCGGACCCCCGTTTGTAAGCCGGCGGCTCTCTAGTGCCGGAGTTAATTGTGCAACGAAATCATCGATCGTCGGTACGATTGGGCGAGCAATATAGATCGGCGTATTTGGCACTAGAAAGACCTCGGCTTTGCTGGCACGCCGACCACGATTTCGTGATCGCGGACGTCCCTCACCACGCACGCCTGGGCGCCAACGACCACATTGTCGCCAATGTTAAGGGGATGGTCGGATGTCCCATTGATTACGGTGCAACCGACGCCCAGCCAAACTCCTGAGCCTACCGTCACATTTCCAGCAATCGTCACACCGCCGGCTATGAAGGAATTGGCACCTATTTTCACGTCATGATGAAGAATGGAGCCGAAATTGACGATCACGTTGTCCTCTAGCGCTGTGCCAGCTGAAATGACGGCATTCGCAAATATTTGTGCGGCTCCAGAAATCGATGCGGACGGAGAAACTAGAGCACGCGAGCTAATGAATGAGCCGATTGGCAAGCCCAGATCTCGAAGCACAGCAAGGATGTTTTTCCTGCCAGCATTGTCACCGATTGCTACGAACCAGCGGCCGTCCAGGAAACGTGAGGAGGCACCTTCCCGGGAAAGCACCGGTATGCCCTCAATATCAAAGCCAGACCTGAAATCATCAACAAAGGCGAGCGTAGGTACTCCTTCGGCATGCAGCTGGAACTGCAATTCCCGCGCGTGCCCGCCAGCTCCATATATTATAGCTTTATGAGTCATCACTAATTTGGCTCGAAGGATGTCGTAGCGTTCTAAGATGGGCGATCCAGGATTGCTAGTTTTTTGTGCCGTTTGCCTTAGAAATGCACAGGGTGTGAACCTCGGCTTAGGTGAAGCAACTGAGAGGCCTGAGTCAGGGCCTATTTTTTGGCGAGTGATTTGATGAAATCGTACGATTTGTTACTTTTCGATGACGTTTTGCCATCTTCTCTCTCGCCCTTCAGGACAACGGAATACCAACATCTGATGGGTACGTTTGATTCCGCTCTTATCTCATTGGAGGGATGGGGAGCTTGGCTCAGGGGTAGAACCTTTCTTGAGGAGCTCGCGGGCTCAACATTTGATTTGAATGCAAAGTCACGCATTTTCACGATGAACAGCGCGCCGCAGACTTCTGGAAGGGTCGCGTATGTTACGTTTCTGAATAACGCAGTCGCACTGCTTCCACATTTCACTGACAGACGCCTGCCGTTCATCTTGCAACTTTACCCCGGCGGAGGTTTTGAAATAAATCAAGAAGGCACCGATACTAAATTGAGGTCCGTGCTCACGAGCCCTCTCTGCAGGAGAGTCATAACTACGCAAACCATAACCCGAGATTACATAACGTCTGAGCGCATAGGTTGCGAGTTCGATAAAATCTCCCATATATTTGGTGGCGTGTTTAAAGGGTCCCGAGATTTTGACTACAGCGTCGATAAGAAGAGCTTTCCAAAGCATAAGCAGACCATCGATCTATGCTTCGTAGCGCACAAATACAATGGAGATATTAAGTCGAAGGGTTTTGATTATTTCATGGAGTTATCCAAAATTCTTGCACGAGATATCTCCGAATTGCGCTTCCATGTCGTCGGTGAATACGACGCCCATGACGTGCCTTTGGAAAGCATTGGCGATAGGACAATGTTTTACGGACGCCAACCAAGTGAATTTTTCCCTGAGTTCTATGCGGGAATGGATGGTATAGTCTCGGTCAACAGGCCATTTGTTCTAACCCCTGGAGCCTTCGACGGATTCCCTACCGGCGCGTGTTTGGAGGCCGGCTTCCACGGAGTTGCGAATTTCATAAATGATCCGCTCGGACTAAACCCCGGGTTCAAGGACGGTGAGGATATCTTGCTGATTGATGAGAATCTAACGGCGGCGGCCGCTAAAATTGAGGCCGTCCTTCGCGATAAGGATCGGCTGGCAAACTTGGGGCTGGGTGCTTACCGGACCTTTAGGCGAGTAGTGGATATTGATCAGCAACTCTCGCTAAGGACAGAGTTGATCGCGTCCGAATTGTCGACCCTGAAAAATGCGCGTCACGCGGAAGCGCCGTAGCGATCATGTTAGAGTTGTGCGCGGCGAGGTGACGTAGATTTTCACCCATCTCTGAGTGTCGAACGTCTTCGCTGTGCGGTGCTCGGCATCAGCGAGAGCTGAGTGGATCCTGAAGCGTACCGAGGCGCCGTCGCTGTGAAATAGCTTAGAGGAAAAGATCGCTCGCCCGGGCTTTGCCTGAGGCAGCGCTCGAAGGTCGGCGAGCCGCAGGTCGCCCTGCTGGGCGCGTTAAATCATCCCGCTGGTGGAGCTGAGGAGGATCGAACTCCTGACCTCGTCATTGCGAACGACGCGCTCTCCCAGCTGAGCTACAGCCCCATCCAGCGGATGGCGCATTTATCGAAGGCTGCGGTTTCCTGTCAAGGCGCGGTTTTGCCGAAATCCCTCGCCGCCACGCGCCGCGTCGGGCGCTGTGCAAAGGCTGCCCTTGCCGGTTTCGTGCGCAATGGCTACATGTCGGCAACAATCGGAGACCGGCATGCTCGCCCTCATTCAAACAATCGTCATGGCGCTCGACCTCTACTGGTGGATCATCATCGCCTCGGCGATCTTTTCCTGGCTTTATGCCTTCAACGTCGTCAACTCGCGCAATCAGTTCGTTAGCAGCATCGGCAACATGCTCTACCGGCTGACTGAGCCGGCGCTGCGGCCGATCCGTCGGTTCATGCCCGACCTTGGCGGTGTCGACATCTCGCCGATCATCCTGCTTCTGCTCCTGTTCTTCCTCAGGCAGCTCATTCTCACCACGATAGCGCCGCTGGTCCTGTGAGGCCGAAGATCGCTTGAGCGCGCCTTTCCATACCCGTGAGAATGGCGTCGACCTGTTCGTCCGGCTGACGCCGAAGTCTTCCGTGGACAGGCTTGAAGGCGTCGAAATATCGGCGGACGGGCGAAGCTATTTGAAGGCGCGTGTGCGCGCCGTCCCGGAAAATGGCGCGGCCAATCAAGCATTGCAAAGACTTGTCGCTCAGGGGCTGGGCGTTCCTGCATCGGCGGTGTCGGTTGTTGCTGGCGCTACCGCTCGCATGAAGACGCTACGCGTGCTCGGCGACCCGGCGGCGTTGGTGACGAGCATCAAGGCGCTCGCCAACTAGCCCTCAATCGCCCAACGGCAATTTGGGATCGTCGACCTTCAGCGTGTTCACGCTCTGCTTGATGCGGCGCAGGTTTTCCAGGACCTTTGGCCCGCGCGTCTCGGCGACCGATGTGACGATCATGTCGACGATCGACAGCAGCGCGTAGCGCGACGAGGTCGGCTTGTAGATGTTTCCGTCTTCCAGCGACTGGAACTGGATGACCGTGTCGGCGGCCTTGGCAAGGGCGGAGTCCGGCGGGGTGATGGCGATGGTGGTGGCGCCATATTGCTGGGCGACCTGCACGGCATCGATGACCGAGCGCGCATAGCCTGAGACCGAAAAGGCGATCAGCGTCGTCTCCGGCGTGGCGACCGCGGCATACATGCGCTGCAATTGCCCGTCGATCTGCGCCAGCACCGGCACGCCGAGCCGAAACAGCCGGTTCTGCATCTCCGTCGCCATCATCGAGGAAATGCCGCCGGAGCCGATGCACAGCACATTGCCAGAATTGACGATGCGCGCGGCGACGCCCACCAGCGTCTTCATGTCGAGATTTTCTGAGGCGCGCTGGATGGCGGCGATTGCGGCTTCGGTGATGGCCGACGCAATGCGCTGCTCGCGCGCATCGCGGCTGAGGGGTTCGGGCGACAGATACTGGCCGCCAATGGCGATGGCCTGCGCCAGATAGAATTTGAAATCGCGCAACCCCTCGCAGCCGAGATTGCGGCAGAAGCGGGTCACCGTCGGCTCGCTGACGCCGACGCGCGCGGCAATCTCGGAGATCGCAGCCTTGGAGGCGAAATCGAGATCGGTCAGCACCAGGCCGGCCAGCCGGCGGTCCGATTTGGTACCATCCTGCGACATCAGCTGCAGGCGCGTGATGATGTCGGCCGGTGTTTTCATCTCAGGGTTTTCGTTTTCATGGCGCCTTCATAGCGGCAGGCCCGTGGCCTTGTCGAACAGATGGATGTTGCCCGGCGCGACCGAGACCGGCAGCAATTCGCCCGGCTTGACCTGCACCCGGTCGCGAAACACGGCGCGCACCGTATCGGTGCCAATGGCGCCATAGACATGGGTTTCCGAGCCCGTCGGCTCGACGACATCGACCTTGATCGCCATCGCGTCGGCGGCCTCGCCGATGACGAAATGTTCGGGCCGAATGCCGGCTTCGACCGTGCTGCCCGCCGGCACCGTCTTGCCGGCGAGAGCAAGCCGCCCGCCGCCGGCCGATTCGAACCAGCTTTTCCCGGGCGTGGTCTTCAGCGCACCGGAGACAAAGCTCATCGACGGCGAGCCGATGAAAGAGGCGACGAATTTGTTGGCCGGACGGTCATAAAGCTCCAGCGGCGCGCCGACCTGCTGGATCTTGCCGCGGTCCATCACCACGATGCGGTCGGCCATGGTCATGGCCTCGATCTGGTCATGGGTGACATAGACGATGGTCGATTTCAGCCGCTGGTGCAGCGCCTTGA
Source organism: Mesorhizobium sp. ArgA1 (assembly GCF_053714375.1). Classification (NCBI taxonomy): domain Bacteria; kingdom Pseudomonadati; phylum Pseudomonadota; class Alphaproteobacteria; order Hyphomicrobiales; family Phyllobacteriaceae; genus Mesorhizobium; species Mesorhizobium sp. ArgA1. The sequence goes on along the minus strand of NZ_JBSKBQ010000011.1, from coordinate 146,442 downwards.
TCTCGGTGCGCATCTGCACGCGCAATTGCGCGTCGAGGTTGGACAGCGGCTCGTCGAAGAGGAACACGGAGGGTTCGCGCACGATGGCGCGGCCCATGGCGACGCGCTGGCGCTGGCCGCCCGACAGCTCCCGCGGGTAACGGTCGAGATAGGAGAACAGGTTGAGGATGCCCGACGCCTTCTTGACCTTCTCATCGATGGCCGGGCGCGCCTCGCCGCGGATCTTTGGACCGAAGCCGATATTGTCTGCCGCCTTCAGGTGCGGAAACAGCGCGTAGGACTGGAACACCATCGCAATATTGCGCTGCTGCGGTGGCAACGCGTTGGCGCGCACGCCGCCGATCAGCAGATCGCCCGATGTGATCGGCTCCAGCCCGGCCAGCATGCGCAGCAAGGTCGACTTGCCGCAGCCGGACGGGCCGACCAGCACGACGAACTCGCCGCTCTTGATGTCCAGGCTGATGTTCTCGAGGATCTTGTGCCGTCCGAAGGATTTCGACAGGTCGCGGAACTCGACATCGGTCATGGTCAGGCTCCCAAGATGTCGTCGATGAAGGGCAAGAAACCGGCGGTCAGTCCGGCGTCGACCGGCACCACCGCGCCTGTCATCCCCGATGCGCGTTCCGAGGCAAGGAAAGCCACGGTTTCTGCCACTTCCGAGGCGTCGACGATGCGGCCCAGCGGATAGAGCCGCTGCAGCTTGCCGAGGACGTCCGGGTTCTTGGCCAGGCGATGGTCCCAGGCGGCGGTGCGGATGGAGCCGGGGCAGACGACATTGGCGCGCAGGCCGCTGCGGCCGAGTTCCACCGCGACCGATTTCGCATAGGCGTTGATGCCGGCCTTCGCCGCGGCATAGGCAGGGTTGCCGAAATGAGCGATGGCGTTGACCGAGGAGATGAAGACGACGCTGCCCGAGCCACGCGCGGCCATCGCCTTGATCAGCGGATCGGCGAACAGCATCACCCCGGTCAGATTGAGGTCGAGCTCGTGCTCTATTCTGTCGGGGGTCAGTGCGGCAAGCGTCTCGGCGCGCGTCCAGCCGGCATTGTTGATCAGGATGTCGGGAACGCCGTCTTTGTCGAGGATCGCCGGTATCGCCGCCTCGATGGAGGCCCGGTCGAGAAGGTCGAAGACGTGGCGCGACGTGAGATGCGGGCTGCGGAGTTGGTCCGCCGACTGGTCGCAGCCGACGATGCGCGCGCCGCGCTCAGCCAGCAGCGCCACGATGGCCGAGCCGAGGCCGCCGCCAGCGCCCGTCACCACGACCGTCTTGCCTGCAAATTCGGCGTTCGAAACCACGCTATGCGTCTCCCCGGGGTCTAAGATAATCGGAAAACGCTATTTTAAGAAATGTAATTAAGCAACAAGATAATCCGCTTGCACAGCGCCAAATGATGGATAATGTAGGAAAGTCACATAAAGCTTGTGCTGCCTGAAAGCCGAAAGAGCGCAGGCGCGCATCAAATGGGAGAGATCATATGACGCTTGCGAAATGGACTATAGGCCTGATGGCCGGAATGAGCATGCTGGCGCTGACGGCGCAGGCAGATGCCGGCGAAGTACGCGTCACCGTCGCCGAATACAGCGCCAAGACCGGGCCGTATTTCGAAGCGGTGAAGAAGGAATTCGAGGCAGCCAACCCCGGCATCACCGTCAAGTTCGAAGTGGTGCCGTGGGATGTGCTCTTGCAGAAGCTGACCACCGACATCACCGCCGGCACCAATGCCGATCTGTCGATCATCGGCACGCGCTGGCTGATCGATTTCGTCCAGCAGGATGTCGCCGAGCCGCTGGACGGCTACATCAAGCCTGACTTCAAGGACCGCTTCATCGACACTTTCCTGTCGCCCTCGATCATGGACGGCAAGACCTACGGCCTGCCGATCGCCGCTTCGGCGCGCGCCATGTACTACAACAAGGAATTGTTCGAGAAAGCCGGCATCGCCAATCCGCCGGCAACCTGGACCGAGTTGCAGGAAGACGCACGCAAGATCAAGGCGCTGGGCTCCGGCACGTTCGGCTTCGGCTTGCAGGGCAAGGAGATCGAGACCGACGTCTACTACTACTACGCGATGTGGTCGCAGGGCACCGAAATCCTCAACAAGGACGGCACTTCGGGCCTTGGCACGCCCGGCGCGCTCGAAGCCGCCAAGCTCTACAAGTCGATGATCGACGAGGGGCTGACGGAGCCGGGCGTCACCTCCAACAACCGCGAGGACGTGCAGAACCTGTTCAAGCAGGGCAAGGTCGGCATGATGATCACCGCCCCCTTCCTGTCCAACCAGATCAAGGACGAGGCGCCGAACCTGAAATATGGCGTTGCCGCCATTCCGGCCGGTCCGACCGGCGCTCGCGGCACGTACGGCGTCACCGATTCCATCATCATGTTCAAGAACTCCAAGAACAAGGATGAGGCCTGGAAGCTGCTCGATTTCCTGTTCACCACCGAACAGCGCGCCAAGTTCACTCAGGGCGAAGGCTTCCTGCCGGTGAACAAGGAAGAGGCCAAGATGGACTATTACCTCAACAATGCCGATCTGGCCGCGTTCACGGCGCTGCTGCCGGATGCCCGCTTCGCTCCGGTGATCCCGGGTTGGGAAGAAGTCGCCCAGATCACCTCGGACGCCATGCAGAAGATCTATCTCGGCGGCGACCCCGAGGCGGGCCTGAAGGAAGCGGCTGATAAGGCCAATGCGGTGCTGAAGAAATAGGGCGTATCTCCCAGCGCCCGGCGCGCCTCAAGATCGGGGCGCGCCACTTTTTCGCTAGCGCTGCCCAGCTAGGCTCCTTTCCTCTCCCTCCGAAGGGGGAGAGGTGGCTCGGCGAAGCCGAGACGGAGTGGGGGAACCACCGGGCAGCGCCGCGAAGGGACGCAGTAAGGGCACCAGGCGCAAGCATCGTCTAGCCTTTTCGCCCAAGGGGTCGCCCCCCACTCCGTCGGGCTTCGCTCGACACCTCTCCCCCGATCGACGGGGGAGAGGAAAGCCCCTTCCGACGCTGCCACGGAAGGGGCAAGCAAATGAGGGGCAGCGCTGACGCCGGGAAGAATTCAGGGCCACCCAAGTCTACAGCAACACGGTACCATCCAGCCGATGCAAAATCGCTTCTTGCCCTATCTCTTGACCTTGCCCAGCCTGCTGCTGGCCGCGATTGTCATCTTCTGGCCGGTGTGGGACCTGATCCAGATATCGACGCATGATGTCAGCCGTTTCGGCCAGCTGCGCGACTTCAACAATTTCGCCAATTATTCCGCCTTCCTCGCCGATCCCGACTTTCTGGCAGCACTTTGGCGCACCGGCCTGTGGACGCTGTTGGTGGTCGGCGGCGCACTGCTTTTGTCTGTTCCGGTGGCGATGATCCTCAATACCGATTTCTACGGCCGTGGCGTTGCCCGCGTCATCATCATGCTGCCCTGGGCAGTGTCGCTGACGATGACGGCGGTGGTCTGGCGCTGGGCGCTCAACGGCGAAAGCGGCATGCTGAACTCGGCGCTGATCGGGCTCGGCCTGATCCATGAGAATATCCAGTGGCTGGCGCGCGCCGAGACTGCATTCCCGATGCAGGTGCTGATCGGCATTCTCGTGACGGTGCCGTTCACGACGACAATCTTCCTCGGCGGCCTGTCGTCGATCCCCGACGACCTCTATGAGGCGGCGGCACTGGAGGGGGCGACGCAGCTGCAGCAGTTCCGCGAGATCACCTTCCCGCTGTTGAAACCGTTCATCAATATCGCGATCGTGCTCAACACCATCTATGTCTTCAATTCCTTCCCGATCATCTGGGTGATGACGCAGGGCGGACCGGCCAACTCGACCGACATATTGGTCACCCACCTCTACAAACTGGCGTTCCGCATCGGCAAACTGGGGGAGGCGTCGGCGGTGTCGCTGCTGATGTTCGCCGTCTTGCTGATCTTCACCATGATCTATGTGCGCCTCGCCATGCGGGAGCAACGCGCATGACATCCAAGCTGAAACGCACCATCATCGCCTGGCTGCTGCTTTCACCGCTGCTCGTGGTGACGATCTTTCCGTTCGCCGTGATGTTCCTGACCGCGGTCAAACCGAGGCAGGAAGTGCTATCGCCGACCTGGTGGCCGAGCGAGTTTCGTTGGTCGAATTTTGCCGACATGTGGGTGGCAACTAGCTTTGGCCAGGCGCTGGCCAATTCGCTCTATGTCTCGGTCATCGCCACCGTCGGCGCCATCCTGATCTCGGTGCCCGCCGCCTACGCCATGTCGCGGTTTCGCTTTGCCGGCTATGGCGCCTTCCGCCAGTTCCTGCTGATCTCGCAGATGATCTCGCCGATCGTGCTGGTGCTTGGCCTGTTCCGGCTGATGGCCGCCTGGGGCCTGATCGAATCAACCACCGCGCTTGGCGTCATCTACATGGCCTTCAATGTCGCCTTCACCGTGTGGATGCTGCAGAGTTATTTCGACACCATTCCGCGCGATCTCGAGGAAGCCGCCTGGATGGAAGGCGCCGGCCGCTGGCTGACCTTGCGAAAAGTGTTCCTGCCGCTCTGCCTGCCGGCGATCGCGGTCACCGCCATCTTCACCTTCATCAACGCCTGGAACGAGTTCGTGGTGGCGCTGACCATGCTGCGAAGCCAAGAAAGCTACACGCTGCCGATCCAGGTGTTTTCGCTGGTCGCCGGCCGCTACACGATCGAATGGCACCATGTGATGGCGGCGACGCTGCTGGCGACCTTGCCGGTGGCGATCCTGTTCATCTGGCTGCAGCGCTATCTCGTGCGCGGGCTGGCGCTCGGGGCGGTCAAATAGCGGCGCCATTCACTACGGAGTTTTCATGCGTATCTTCACCGCCTCGCTGGCGACGGAAACCAACACCTTCTCACCGGTGCCGACCGACCGCGCCTCGTTCGAGATGGCCTTCTATGCCGGGCCGGGCAAACATCCGGACACGCCGACACTATGCTCCTCGCCAATGGTCGCGCTGCGCCGGCGCGCCGCCGCCGAAGGCCTGACCGTCATCGAAGGCACCGCCACCTGGGCGGAGCCGGGCGGCCTGGTGCAGCGCCAGACTTTTGAGGCGCTACGCGACGAAATTCTGGGACAGCTCAAGGCGGCCTTGCCAGTCGATGCCGTGATCCTCGGCCTGCACGGCGCCATGGTGGCGCAGGGCTATGACGATTGCGAAGGCGACCTGCTGGAACGGGTTCGCGCCATGGTCGGGCCGGATGTTGTGGTCGCGGTGGAACTCGACCCGCACAGCCACCTGACGCCGAGGCGCGTCGGGGCTTCCGATATCATGGCCTATTTCCTCGAATTCCCGCACACCGATTTCTACGAGCGCGGCGAGCATGTGGTCGATCTCGGGCTGGCGGCGGCGCGGGGCGAGATCAAGCCCGTGATTTCGACCTTCGACTGCCGCATGATCCAGGTGCTGCCGACCAGCCGCGAGCCGATGCGCTCCTTCGTCGACCGCATCAAGGCGCTGCACGGCAAGAACGGCGTGCTGTCGGTTTCGGTCATCCATGGCTTCATGGCCGCCGACGTGCCGGAAATGGGCACCCGCATCCTGGTCGTCACCGACAATGACAAGGCCAAGGGCGATGCGCTGGCGGAGAGGCTGGGGCGTGAACTCTACGCCATGCGCGAGAAGACGGCGATGACGATGCTGAACACCGAGGACGGCATTGATCGGGCGCTGGCCGTGCGCAAGGAAAACCCGGACAAGCCGGCTGTCATCGCCGACATCTGGGACAATCCCGGCGGCGGCGTCGCCGGCGACGGCACCGTCGTGCTGCGCGCCCTGCTGGAGCGCGGCGTCGACAAGGTCGGCGTGGCGACGATCTGGGATCCGATCGCCGTCACCTTCTGTCAGGCTGCCGGCGAAGGCGCCGTCATCGACCTGCGCTTCGGCGGCAAGGCCGGGCCACTGGCCGGCGAACCGATCGATGCGAAGGTGCGGGTGCTGAAGGCGGTTCCTGAGGGCTGGCAGAGCTTCGGGCCGAGCCGGGTGACGCTCGGGCCAACGGCGCTGGTGCGCATCGAAGGCACCGAGGTCGACATCATCCTCAACACCAACCGCACGCAAACTTTCGAGCCGGATATTTTCTCCAATATCGGCGTCGATCCGATGGGCAAGGATATATTGCTGATCAAGTCGACCAACCATTTCTACGCCGGCTTCGCACCGATCGCGGCCGAGATTATCTATCTCTCGGCGCCGAGCTCGTATCCGAGCAATCCGGCGGTGACCGATTACAGGAAGCTGACGCGGCCGGTTTGGCCGCGGGTTAAGGATCCTTGGAAGCTGCCAATCTCCCCCCTTGTGGGGGAGATGCCCGGCAGGGCAGAGGGGGGCGCGAAGGATCGCGACGCTTCCTCGTAAGACGCGTAAAGACAAGTCAGATGGCGCACCTGCCGTTCACGGAAGGTCGGCGGGACAGCGCCCCCCTCTGGCCTGCCGGCCATCTCCCCCACAAGGGGGGAGACTAGCCAATCACACCAGCCCCCGCTTCACCATCATCGCTTCCGGCGACGGCATTTTCCCGCGAAACGCCGTGTACAGCTCCTCCGGATCCTTCGAGCCGCCGGCAGCATAGATGTTCTTCCGCAGCCGCTCCGCCAGCTCCGGATTGAACGCATCGCCGGTTTCCTCGAAGGCGGCGAAAGCGTCGGCGTCGAGCACTTCCGACCACATGTAGGAATAGTAGCCGGCTGAATAACCGTCGCCGGAGAAGACATGGCCGAAATGCGGGGTGCGATGGCGCATGGCTATCGTGTCTGGCATGTCCAGCTTCTCCAGCGTCTCGGCCTCGAAGTGAAGTGGCTGGTCCGGTGCATCGGACCGGGCGTGATAGGCCATGTCGATCAGCGCCGATGCGGTGAATTCCACCGTGGCGAAGCCGGCGCCGAAGGTGCGGGCGGCCAGCATCTTGTCGAGCAGCGCCTTCGGCATCGGCCTGCCGGTCTTCACATGCAGCGCATGCTTTTCCAGCACCGCCGGCACGGTCAGCCAGTGCTCGTAGAGCTGCGAGGGCAGTTCGACGAAGTCTCGGCTGACAGAAGTGCCCGCCACCGACGGCCAGGTGACGTCGGTCAGCATGCCGTGCAACGCGTGGCCGAACTCGTGGAACAGGGTTTTGGCCTCATCGACGGACAGAAGGGCTTCCTCGCCCGCCGGTGGCTTTGCGAAATTCATGATGTTGTAGATAACCGGCTTCGAGCCGTGCCCTAGCTTGTAGCCGGATTTCAGCGCGCTCATCCAGGCGCCGGAACGCTTCGAGGACCGGGCGAAATAATCGGCGAGGAACAGGCCGCGCTCGCTGCCATCGGCGTTCTTCACCACGAAGGTGCGCGCGTCGGGATGCCAGGCTGCAATGCCTTTCTTCTCCTCGAAAGCGATGCCGAACAGTTTTGTGGCGACGTCGAAGCAGGCGTCGATGACGCGGTCGAGTTGCAGGTATGGCTTCAGCTCCGCCTCGTCGAAGGCGAATTTTTCCGCGCGCAATTTCTCCTGGTAGAAGCGCCAGTCCCAAGCGGCGAATTTCTCGTTGCTGCCGGCTGCGGTCGCCAGCCGTTCCAGTTCCTTCTGGTCGGCGGCCGCCTTCTCCAGCGCCTTTTCCCACACCGGGTCGAGCAGGTCGTGCACGGCCTTCGGCGTCTTGGCCATGGTGTCGTCCAGCTTCAGTGCAGCGAAGGAGTCATAGCCGAGCAGCCTGGCCTTTTCGGCGCGCAGCTTCAGCATATGGCGCACGACCGCGGTGTTGTCGCTGGCGCCGCCATTCTGGCCGCGCATGGTGAAGGCGCGGTAGGCGGTCTCCCGCAAGTCGCGGCGTTCGGAAAAGGTGGTGAACGGCTCGTAGATCGAGCGCGATAAGGTGACGGCGTAACGGCCCTTCTGGCCGCGCGTCTCGGCGGCCTCGGCCATCGAGCTCTTCACGAAGTCCGGCAGGCCGGCAAGATCGGCCTCATCAAGGAACAGCGCCCAGTCGCGCTCGTCGGCAAGGACATTCTGGCCGAATGTGGTGCCGAGCGCGGACAGTTCCTCGCTGATGTTGGCCAGCCTCTTCTTGCCGTCGGCGTCGAGCTTGGCGCCGGAGCGGACAAAGCCTTTCCAGGTCTTTTCCAGCACCCGCAGCGTCTCGGCATCGAGCTTCAGAGAATCGCGGCGCTGATAGAGGTCGTCGATGCGGGCAAACAGCTTCTCGTTCATCGAGATCGCCGAGAAATGCCTCGACATCTTGGGCGAAATCTCGCGCTCCAGCGCCTGGATCGCGTCGTTGGTGTGGGCGCCGGCCCGGCACCAGAAGATCGACGAGACATGGTCGAGCGGCTCGCCGGCAAGCTCAAGTGCTGCCAGCGTGTTCTCGATGGTGGGCGCATCCTTGTTGCCGGCAATGGCGTCGATCTCGGCTTCATGCGCCTTCAGCGCTGCGTCGAACACCGGGGAAAAGTCGCCGTCGCCGATGTTGGCGAAATCCGGCAGGCCAAGCGGCCCTTGCCATTTGGTCAGCGGATGGACGGCGAGGTCGACGGTTTTCGTGGACGGCATGGGGGATCTTTCGATGATTGGCGAGCGGGTGGGCTTGCTCACCGATGTAGGGCGATGCCTGGCGCGGCGCAACAGCGCGGTCGTTCAAGCGGGCGTCAGAAGCCGTCGCAATTTTCCGCGAGCGCCGCTTGCGAACTGGCGGTGATGCGGTTGCCGGTGACGGCAAACGTCTCCTGCATCAGCATGTCGTTGTTGGGAAAATCATAACAGGCAATGACCGTGGTGACGCCGGCTTCGCTCTTTTCGATGCGATGCCGGATAGCGGCGCCGGCCACCGCACCCTTCCATTCGTCGATCGAGGCGATGAATTCCTGCTTCGACTGCACGACGCCGAGATCGTCGAGTTTCATGCGGACATCGTCGGCGAGCAGATCCGACAATTCGGTGCGGTCGGCAACCAGCAGCGCCGAATACCAGCGGTGGATGATGGCGCCGTCATCGGCGCGGGCAGGGGTGAGCGCGAGCGTCAGCGCCGACATGGCGAAGGCAATCACACGCCAAACCCGCATTCCCCGCCTCATCTCATCTGACCATGGTCTTATCCGAAAACCTGTGTCCACTTTTCGGGATCATGGTTTACCCCAAATCCGGCCGCTCGAAATCGCCGGTGTCCTTGTTCATCACCCAGAGCTCGCCGGTCGAAATGTCGAACCAGGCGCCGTGCAGGGCGAGCCGGCCCTTGCCTTCGAGAATGGAGACGCAAGGGAAAGTCCTGAGATTGGCGATCGAATAGCGGATGGAGATGCGCTCCAGCGCAGTCTGCCGTTCCGTCGCCGTCATGAAGGTGCTGGACGACACGGTTTCGGCCGCCGGCGCAATCAGGCTCATCCATTTGCCGATGAAGTCGCCGGGCGACAGCGGCGCCGAATTGGGGTCGAGCGCGGCGCGGATGCCGCCGCAGCGGCCATGGCCCATAACCACGATGTTTTTCACCTTGAGGCTCTGCACGGCGAATTCGAGCGCGGCCGAGGTCGAGTGGAACTCGCCGTCGGGCGCGTAAGGCGGCACCAGATTGCCGACATTGCGCAACACGAAGAGTTCGCCGGGGCCGGCGTCGAAGATCGCCTCGGGCGCCGAGCGCGAGTCGCAACAGGCAACGATCATGGTTTCCGGGGCCTGGCCTTCACGGGCGAGGTCGCGATAGCGTCCGCTCTCGCTGAGATAGCGGCCGTTCATGAAGTTGCGATAGCCGGCGAGAAGGTGTTCGGGGAGATGGGGCATGGAGCCTTTCCGGGTTGGTGGCGGCCGCTCTTTCTCAGTTTAGAAAGCCTCTAACGGCAAATGCCCGTCGCGGGCAATGCCGAATTGCGGATGGCTTCGTCGCAAATCGCCATGCGGCATGCATGGCTCGCGGCTTGCCTCAGGCCCAGATGGCGACGGGAATGCCGAAACGATCGGCAAGCGGGGGGTCGGGAAACGGCCGTGCCGCGCCGGTCGCGATGCGGCCGGCGATCAACATCATCGCCGCCGCATCGAGAAAGTCGTCGCTGGCCGCGCCTCTTGGCGGCGGCTGATCCAGAAAGCTTCGCTCATAGCCATGCCGGCAGAGCAGCGCCTTGCGCTCTTCCATCCCAGCCGGATTGATGGCGCCCTTGATTTTCTTCGGCAGCGTCATCGGTTTTTCGCCATTCAGCCGGGAGAAGGCGACTTCCGGGTGCGATTCGAAGACGCGGCTGCGCAGTTCTGGGCGCGCGAGGAGCAGCGCGTCGATCTCGCGGATTTTGTCAAAAATGCCGAAAGCCTGGATCGAGACGCCACGCGGCGGGTCGGAGGTCGCCTTGGCGATTTCACTGGCGCGGCGATGCGCTTCGTACCAGGCCTCTACCGTGGTGAAGTCGTTCGTATCGGCGTAAAGGGCGGCGCGCGAGGGAATGGCAAAGACACTGGATTGCCTCGCTCCGAGCTGCGGCCGAACCAGCGCTTCCGGTCCGCGCCCGCCTTTCTGCGAAAAATCCGGCAGGCCGATCGGCATGTCGACGGCAATCACCGCATCGGCCGGCAAGGCGTCGAGCAGGGCTGCAAAGCTCCGAAAGACAGTCACCGACGGCGAAACGCTTGGCCCTCGATGGACGGCGATCCAGCCCGCCTTGCAACCGTCGACGCCAGCCAGCGGACCGGAGATCACGCCCGGCGGTCCCGCCCCGGATGTGTGAGATGACGCAGCTGAACCATCGCCATCGGGTGCGACAGGCTCTGGGCATCGGTTTCCAGCTGCAATTCGTCGCCACCGCGTTTGGCCGTGCGCGCCAGGATCTCGTAGACCGCGGCCGTGGTCGACTGCAGCGCCTTGATCGGCGGCTGTCCCGACAGGATGCGGGCGAGGTAGACGGCCGCCGTCAGGTCGCCCAGCCCGTTCGGCGGCTTGTCGATCAGGCGATGTTCGGCCAGCAGCGCCTGGCTGGCGTCTAGCAGCAGATTGCCGGTGCCGCCGGTCATCATCGACGGCGCCGACGTCACCAGCATGGTTCTTGGGCCGGCATGGAGGGCGGCTGCAATGACCGATTTCAGATCGGGCAAAGGAGCGCCCGCCATCCACTCCAGCTCGTAGCGGTTGGGTGTGGCAATGTCGGCGATCGGCATCAGCCGGTCGCGCATGGCCGCAGCCGTCGGCTCTGGCACATAGAGCCCGCCGGAATCGCCCATCACCGGGTCGCATATATAGACCGCGTCAGGCGTCTTCGCCTTGACCGTGGCAACCAGCGAGGCGACGGCCTCGGCCTGGCCAGCCTCGCCGAGATAGCCCGACAGCACGGCGCCGACCTCGCCTAGCCAGGGCGCTCGTTCGAGATCGGCCATCAGCGCCTTGAACTGGTCGAGCGGCGGCACGATGCGCGTTGCCCTTCCATGGCCGGGGTGCCAGGGCAGGATGATTGTCGGCACCGCCCACACCGGAAAGCCCAGCGTCTCCAGCGCAAACACGGCGGCGCGGTTGCCGACCGAGCCGCGGGCGACATGGCTGGAAATGACGATGACCGCGCGCGGCGCGTCGGCTTTTTCGCTGTTCATGAAATTCCTAGCTGCCCCGGGAAACGTAGTACACGAGCCAGATCAAAAGGCCGAGGGCGACGATGAGCCCAAGCGTGCGGCCGATGCGGGTGCCCCAGACCTCGATCGGATCGGAGCGATCGGCCTCGGCGGCGGTGACATGATCTCGCGCGCCTTTCGCGGCGCGCGCGATGAACGACGTACCGCCGAGGCCACCCTCGTTCGCCACGCGCTCGATGATGCGACGCGATTCGCTGTCTTCGTCGCGGCGGTCCGCCATGATCCAGTCCTGTTTGCCGGCGACCATATCGTGTTCGTGCGGGCAATCACAGGGCCTCGGGGGCGCATGAGTGCGCGCCAGCCGCAGACATTTTCTTGAGCGCGGATTGTGCTAGATCAGAGTGGAGCATGATCTTTAGGACAAAACGGTTCCCGTTTGTCCGTGAAAATCGGTTCCCACTTTTCGGGATCATGCTCTAAAGCTTCGTATGCAACTTCTGTCGAGGGACCACACCATGTTTGCCCAGCGCCTTGCTTCACCGTTCCCCTTCCGCAGCCTGCCGGCCGTGTTGATGATGGCCATCGTGCTGCCGCTGCTTGCCGGCTGCGGCTACAACACCATCCCGACAGCGGAGGAAAACGCCAAGGCGGCCTGGAGCGAGGTGCTGAACCAGTATCAGCGCCGCTCCGATCTGATCCCCAACCTGGTCGAGACGGTCAAGGGCTATGCGGCGCATGAAAAGGATACGCTCGACGCGGTGGTCGAAGCGCGCGCCAAGGCGACGCAGATCACGGTAACGCCGGAAACCCTGAAGGATCCCGAAGCCCTCAAGAAGTTCCAGGATGCCCAGGCTGGGCTGACGAGCGCGCTGTCGCGGCTGATCGCGGTGTCCGAGGCCTATCCCGATCTCAAGGCCAACCAGAACTTCCTGGCGCTGCAGGCGCAGCTCGAAGGCACCGAGAACCGCATTGCGGTGGCGCGGCGCGACTACATCCTGGCCGTCAAGGACTACAATCTGACACTGAGGACCTTCCCCTCGGTGCTGTGGGCAACCTTCTGGTTCCGTAGCAACGAGCCCTTCGCCAACTTCACAGTCGAAGAAGACAAGATGCAGCCGCCGAAGGTCGATTTCGGAACGAAGCAGGGCGGGTAAGCGATCGGTTGGCAAGCTTGGTCATTTTCGGCCTTGTATTCCGTCACACCCCCCTCCGTCCTGCCGGACATCTCCCCCGCAAGGGGGGAGATTGGCAGCTTCGTGGCCGGACATCTCTTTCAAACGGTGAAAATTGGCGAAAGCACAGATGACGTTCGATCTCCCCTCTTGCGGGGGAGATGGCCGGCAGGCCAGAGGGGGGTGGGACGGAACGCCTACCTAGCTTTCCTTGGCATACTTCTCTGCTTCCTCTTCCCACTCTGCGCCTTCGCCGCCGATCTGCCAGCGCTAACGGGCCGCGTCGTCGACAATGCCGGCATCATCGACGCAGGAACCAAAGCTGCGCTGACGCAAAAGCTCGCCGACTTCGAGGCAAAAGGCTCGGACCAGATCGTCGTTGCCACGATCCCAAGCCTCGATGGCGAGGAGATCGAACCCTATGCCAATCGGCTGTTCCGCTTCTGGAAGCTGGGCCAGGCCAAGGAAAACAACGGCGTGCTGCTGCTGGTGGCGCCGAACGACCGCAAGATGCGCATCGAGGTCGGCTATGGTCTGGAAGGCACGCTGACCGACCTGCACACCAGGCTGATCATCGAAAACGACATGGTGCCGGCGTTCCGCGCCGGCGATTTCTCCGGTGGTATTTCCAAAGCCGTCGACGACATGGTGATGGTGCTGGAAGGCAATCCGGAGGAACTGGAGGCGCGCGGCAAGCGCAACGAACAGCCGCCGGTCGACATGGACAATCTGTTCTTTGGTGTCTTCATCAGCATCTGGGCAATCATTTTCTTCGGCAGCATGGCGGCCTCCATCCTGCCGCCGATCTTCGGCAAGAAACTTGGTCCCGGCCGCTACCGTTGGCTGGGCATGACTTTCGAGCCGCACAAGCGGTCATCCAGCGGCGGCTGGTCTTCGGGGGGCGGCGGCTGGTCGTCGGGCTCAAGCGGTGGCGGCGGCTTTTCCGGCGGTGGCGGTTCGTCCGGCGGCGGCGGCTCCTCGGGAAGCTGGTGACGAGATGACCGCACGCATCATCAATTCCCGGCATGGCCGCCTCGTCACAATGACGGGCGCTGTTTTGCTGGGGCTGGCGGTTTTGCTTGTCGACTTTGCCGCCATGGCTGCGGAGTTGCCCGCACTCACCGGTCGGGTGGTCGACAATGCCGACATCATCGATGCCGCGACGGAGGCGGCACTGACGCAGAAGTTGACCGATTTTGAGACCAAAGGCTCCGACCAGATCGTCGTCGCCACGGTTCCCAGCCTCGACGGCGAGGAGATCGAACCTTACGCCACCCGGCTGTTCAACTTCTGGCAGCTCGGCCAGGCCGGCAAGAACAACGGCGTGCTTCTGCTGGTGGCCAGGAACGATCGCAAGATGCGCATCGAGGTCGGCTATGGGCTGGAGGACACGTTAACCAACCTGCACGCCACACGGATCATTGAAGACGACATGGTGCCGGCCTTTCGTGCCGGCGATTTCTCCGGCGGCATTTCCAAAGCGGTCGACGACATGATCACGGTGCTTGGGGACAGTCATGGTGGTTGAGGGCGATGCGGGTGCACTGGAGGCGGTGACGATATGATGACGCGGATCATCAGCCCCGCCAGCCTTGGCCGTCTCACCGGTGTGTTGTTCGCCCTGGCGATTTTGGTCTTCGGGTTCGCGGCGCTGGCCGCGGAGTTGCCGGCGCTCACCGGCCGCGTCGTCGACAATGCCGGCATCATCGATGCCGCGACCAAGGCAGCACTGACCCAGAAACTGGCGGATTTCGAGACAAAAGGCTCCGATCAGATCGTCGTCGCGACCATCATCAGCCTCGACGGCGAGGAGATCGAACCTTACGCCAACCGGCTGTTCCGCTTCTGGAACCTCGGGCAGGCGGGCGAGAACAACGGCGTGCTTCTGCTGGTGGCCAAGAACGACCGCAAGATGCGCATAGAGGTCGGCTATGGGCTGGAAGGCACGCTGACCGACCTGCACACAAGACTGATCATCGAAAACGACATGGTACCGGCTTTCCGCGCCGGCGATTTCTCCGGCGGCATTTCCAAAGCCGTCGACGACATGGTCATGGTGCTGGAAGGCAATCCCGAAGAGCTCGAGGCGCGCGGCAAGAGCAATCCGGCCGACCACAGCGCACCGATAGACCCCATCGTGGCGATCTTCCTGATCCTGTGGGCGACGATGTTCCTCGGCGGTCTGGCGATGGCCTTCCTGCCGCCGATCTTCGGCACCAAGCTGTCGCCGGGCGTGTATCAATGGCTGGGCATGACCTTTCGCTATGGCCAGGGACCGAGCGGGTCGTCGTCGGGTTCAAGCGGCTGGACGACGAGTTCGTCGTCGGGCAGTGGATGGTCATCAGGAAGCTCCGGCAGCAGCTGGTCGTCGGGCTCGAGTGGCGGCGGCGGGTTTTCAGGTGGCGGCGGGTCGTCCGGCGGCGGCGGGTCTTCAGGGAGCTGGTGAAAAGAATGGCAACACGACCGATCAGCCCGCAGGACCACGAGCGCATCGCGGCCGCGATCCGCGCCGCCGAATCGAAAACCGACGGTGAGATATATTGCGTCGTCGCGCATGCCAGCGACGGCTACTTCTTTCCCGCCGCCTTCATGGCGACATTGGGCATGCTGATCGTCAGCCTCGCCGTCGCCTATGGGCTGGAGGCCTGGTGGCTGTCGATCCGGCTGCCGCAGTTCGTCCTCGCCGAGCTGCTGGCACTGGCGTCGGTGCTGGTGCTCTTGTGGGCGCTGCCGGCCTTGCGTATCCATCTGGTGCCGCGCCGGCAGCGTTATCAGGCAGCCCATGACAATGCGCTCAGGCAGTTCCTCGCCCGCAATGTCCACCGCACCACGGCGCGCACCGGCGTGCTGGTCTTCGTGTCGATCGCAGAGCGCTATGCCGAAGTGGTCGCCGACTCCGGCATCAACAGCAAGGTCGGCCAGCATGTCTGGGACGGTGTTATCAGCGACCTGACGCAGCATGCCGGCGACGACCGGCTCGCCGATGGCTTCGTCAAGGCGATCGGGCAGGTCGGCGCGGTGCTGGCCGAGCATTTCCCGGTTACGTCGGGCGACGCCAATGAGCTGGACGATCATCTCGTCGAAATCTGAAAGCCCGCCTGCAAACGCACCTCAGCCGGACGGCTGACGCGGTTTTCTACGCTTCCGGTGCTCACCTACAAAAGTACGCTTCGCTCCGGTTCTCGAAACCCGCGCCATCCGCCTCGGCCGAGCGCGTTTTCAAGCAGGCTTTACCTCGGCGTCACCTACCATGATGGCCTGTGCGAAACGTCAGGTGCGCTCTGACGGGACTCTTGCAAATGGCCGATGCGGGTTTATGGTTAACAAATCATGAATACGCTGAGCATCGACATCAGGAAAGCCGAACCGCGCGACGCCGGCGCCATCGCCGACGTGCATCAGCAGGCCTGGGAGGGCGCCTATTCCGGCATCATCCCGCATCGCTCGCTGACCTCGATGATCAACCGCCGCGGCGCCGACTGGTGGGCGAACGCCATCCGCCGCGCCGCCACCGTGCTGGTGGTCGAAATCGGCGGCACCATTGCCGGCTACGCCACGATCGGCAAGAACCGCGCCCGCGAGCTTCGGCAGCAGGGCGAGATCTATGAGCTTTACCTCCGTCCGGAATATCAGGGCATCGGGCTCGGCAGCCGGCTGTTCAAGGCGGCGCGGGCACGGCTTGCCGACCACGGGCTGAAAGGCATGGTGGTGTGGGCGCTGGAAGACAACCAGAACGCGCTGGCCTTCTATGCCGGCGCTGGCGGCCGCGATGTTGCCGAAGGCGTCGAGGTCTTCGAGCAGAGGGCGCTGAAGAAGGTCGCCTTCGTCTGGGAATGACGGCCCTCGGTTACAAATCATCATAAACTGTGCGCTTCCATAAGCGCTCCGTACCAATCGTCGCATTGCGCCATTGCGCCTCGCCCGCTATCGATCTGGAAAATCGAGAGAGGGATTTGAGCCATGCGCATTGAGGCCATTGCCAGCGGAAAGAACCCGCCTGAGGACGTCAACGTCATCATCGAGGTGCCGATCGGCGGCGAGCCGATCAAATACGAGATGGACAAGGAGGCCGGCACGCTGTTCGTCGACCGCTTCCTGCACACCTCGATGCGCTATCCCGGCAATTACGGCTTCGTGCCGCACACGCTGTCGGGCGATGGCGACCCGATCGACGTTCTGGTCTGCAACACGCGCGCGCTGGTGCCGGGCTGCGTCATCAATGTGCGCCCGATCGGCGTCTTGATCATGGAAGACAATGCCGGCCAGGACGAGAAGATCATCGCCGTGCCGTCGCCGAAGCTGACGCTGCGCTACGAAAACGTCACCGAATACACGCAGCTGCCCGAGATCACCCGTGACCAGGTTCAGCACTTCTTCGAACACTACAAGGATCTGGAGCCCGGCAAATGGGTGAAGATCGAAGGCTGGCACGATTCCAAATACGCCAAGAAGATGATCGTCGACGCGATCGCGCGGGCGAAGGCGGCTAAGTAGCCCGCTCAGTTATCCACCCTGCCAAAGGCCGGGACGTTGCCGATGACGGTGTGCTTGTCCTTGCCGCAGGCAAAGGTCCTTGCCTTTTCGTCGGCCAGCTTGCGCGCCTGGTCATTGGCTTGCGGGTTGCCGGTGGCGAGCACCAGGCCGATTGTGCAGCCGTCGCGGGCATCCATCTGGGCGACCTTGGCGACGAGCAGCACTTCGGTCGGCTTGTTCTCGTCCTCGGGGTTGCTGATCGAGCGGCGGTGGATGACGGGAAGGGAACGACGACGTCGCCCTTGGTCTCGATACGCCACTCGACCTTGGCGCCTGACGAATTGAATCCGGAAAAGCTCTCCCAGACCGTCGTCATGTCGCTGCTGGGCGGGAAGCCGTAAAACAGCGACTCACGGGCGTCGTCATAGGCGATCAGCACGGGAAAGCCCTTATAGCCGGAGCAGGCGAGTTCGGCCCAGTCGCCGTCGCCTTCCTCAGCTTGCGCGTAGGTGGCGCAATCCTTTTGCGAGTCGAGGTCGGTGTAGACGCTGGATATGCCATCGGCATGGGCTGCCTGGCAGAAACCGGCAAGGACAAGCGAGAGCAGAAGAGTGCGCATGGCGGACAACCCGTTTCGAGCTGCCGCAGCGTATCGTCAAATGTTATTTCTTCAAGCTCGCCTCAATCAGCAGGTCCGCGTTGCGGGCGACCGATGCCGCCGGGCCGCCGAGGCCGAACAGCTGGCCGCTGATATAGGCGCCTTCGATCAGGAGCAGCAGGCCGTCGCCCAGTGTGTCAGGGTCCTGCGCACCCATCGCTGCGGCCATGGCGCGCAGGCGGTGGCGCAGCTCCTGCTTGTTGGCTTCGCTGACGACGCGCGCCGGATGGCCGTGTTCGGGATATTCCACCGCCGCGTTGGTCATGCCGCAGCCGCGATAGGCCGGTCTTTGCGTGCGCTTGCCGACGCGGGTCAGGAAAGCCTTGAGCTGTGCGCGCGGGTCGCCGGGATGGGCGGCCACGGCTTCGTCGAAACGCTCCCAATATTCGCGGTCATATTGCCTGAGGTACGAGGCGGCCAGTTCGTCCTTGGAGGGGAAACTGCGGTAGAGGCTGGGCTTTGTGACGCCGGCGCGCCTGACGATCTCATCGACGCCGATCGCCCTTATGCCTTGCCGGTAGAAAAGGTCGTAGGCCACGTCGAGGATCTTGTCCGCTGCCTTCGGGGCCGGCGGTGCCTCGCTGATCGACGCTTCAACATTTTTGTCCGATGACATGCAAACAACCCGCTTGACAATGTTACTGACCGGTACGTATGTAGGCCATCACCTCATTGCAACGTACCGGTCAGTAACATGATAGCTCAATCCCGTCCCTTTGGCCAGCGCTACGCTTTCGTCGTGGTCGGCGTCATCTTCCTCTGCCTGCTGATCGCGGCCGGTCTGCGTTCCGCGCCCTCCGTAATGATGCTGCCGTTGGACAAGAGCTTCGGCTGGGGACGGGATACCGTTTCGATTGCCGCTGCCATCGGCATCTTCCTCTATGGCCTGACCGGACCGTTTGCTGCAGCGCTGATGGAGCGGATCGGTCTGCGCCGTACGCTGCTTGCCTCGCTGATGATCATGTCGGGCTCGACCGCTCTCAGCCTGCTGATGACCGAGCCCTGGCACCTGTTCCTCACCTGGGGCGTGTTTTCCGGTATCGGCTCGGGTGCTGTTGCCACCGTGCTCGGCGCCACCATCGTCAACCGCTGGTTCAAGACCAATCGCGGTCTTGTCATGGGCCTGATGTCAGCCTCCAGCGCCACCGGCTTGCTGGTGTTCCTGCCGCTGCTCGCCTCGCTCGCCCAGTCCGGCGGCTGGCAGCCGGTCGCCATCGCCGTCTCTGTCGCCACCGCCTGTCTGTTGCCGCTGGTCTGGCTGCTGGTGCCGGAGCGTCCGGCTTCGATCGGCATGGTGCGCTATGGCGCCGAGGCCGATGACGTGCCGCCGGTGTCGCCGGCATCGCAAGGCAATTTCCTGGCGCATACGCTCAACACGCTGCGCCGCGCCGCCGGCACCCGCGTCTTCTGGTATCTGTTTGCCACCTTCTTCATCTGCGGTTTCACCACCAATGGGCTGGTCGGCACGCATCTGATCTCCTTCTGCGGCGATATGGGTATCGCCGAGGTGCAGGCTGCCGGCCTCTTGTCGCTGATGGGCATCTTCGACCTGATCGGCACGACGCTGTCGGGCTGGCTCACCGACCGTTTCGACCCGCGCAAGCTGCTCGGCGTCTATTACGGCATTCGCGGCCTGTCGCTGATCTATCTGCCCTATTCCGGCTTCTCCGCGACCAGCCTGATCATCTTTGCGGTGCTTTACGGTCTCGACTGGATCGCCACCGTGCCGCCGACGCTGAGGCTCGCCAACGAAGCCTTCGGCGACCGCAGCGGCCCGCTGGTGTTCGGCTGGATCGTCGCCGGCCACCAGGTCGGTGCGGCAACCGCCGCCGCCTTCGGCGGCACCATGCGCGAGCTGCAGGGCAATTACGAACTGGCCTTCCTGATCGCCGGCATGACCGCGATCATCGCAGCCTGTATCTCGCTGCTGATCAATACCAGCAGGCCGGCGTTCGAGCCGGAGCCGCAGGCGGCTTAGAGCTGGTCTTCCCCTTCTCCCCTTGTGGGAGAAGGTGTCGCCGAAGGCGACGGATGAGGGGTGTTCCAGGGAACGCAGACGTCTCACTCCGCTGGAACACCCCTCTTCCGTCTCGGCGCTACGCGCCGATCCACCTTCCCCCACAAGGGGGGAAGGAAGAGGTTGGTTGTTATCAAACCTTCATCATCCCGAGATGCTCCTGAAACATTGACGCCGGAGTTTGGCGGCTTCGTTCAAGCCATCAGGAGACAGCCATGAACAAGATCTCGTTGACCCGCCGCGCCTTCGTCACATCAGCGAGTGCGGCCGGTCTGCTCGGCGCATCGGGCCTCGCTTTGCCCTATTATTCGCGCGCCAGCCAGCGCCCGGCCTTCACCCATGGCGTCCAGTCCGGCGATGTCGATGCCTCGAGCGGCATGGTGTGGACGCGCACGGACCGTCCGTCGCGCGTCATGTTCGAAGTGTCGTCGACGGAGAATTTCGCCAATGCCACCCGGTTGGCGCCGCTCGACACCTCGCCGGCCAGCGATTTTACGGTCAAGCGGCTGCTCACCGACCTCGCTTCCGACCAGGACATTTTCTACCGCATGACGGCCGCCGATCTCTCGGACATCAATGTCGTCTCCGAGCCGATCGTCGGGCGCTTCCGCACCGCGCCCGCCTCGAAGCGCGACATCAAATTCGCCTGGTCGGGCGACACGGCCGGCCAGGGCTGGGGCATCGACGAGACCGGCATGAAGACCTACGCCACCATCGCCAAGCATACGCCCGACTTCTTCCTGCATTCCGGCGACACGATCTATGCCGATGGCGCCATGAAGGATGAGGTTGACCTGCCGGGCGGCGGCAAATGGAAGAACGTCGTGCTCATCGACGGCAAGCGCAAGGTCGCCGAGACGCTGGACGAGTACCGCGACCAGTGGAAATACAACATGATGGACAAGAACGTCCTCGCCTTGAGCGCCATCTGCCCGACCTTCTACCAGTGGGACGACCACGAAGTGCTGAACAACTGGTCGGATTCGAAGAATCTGAGCGCCGACAGCCGCTACACCGAAAAATCCATCCATGTGCTGGCGGCCCGTGCGGCGCGCGCCTTCCATGAGATGACGACGATCCGCTACGAGCCGTCGGAACCCGGCCGCGTCTATCGCAAGATATCTCACGGGCCGCTGCTCGACGTGTTTTTCCTCGACATGCGTTCCTATCGCGGCCCCAACGGACCTGACATGCAGGATACCATGACGCCGGAGTCCCGCATGCTCGGCGAACAGCAGACCAAATGGCTGAAGCGCGAGCTGGCCAACTCCAAGGCGACCTGGAAGATCATCGCCGCCGACATGCCGCTTGGCCTCGTCGTCTGGGACGACGGCACCAAGAAGGTCGGTGCGGAAGCCGTCAGCAATGGCGACAATGGTCTGCCGAAGGGCCGCGAGCTCGAGATCGCCGACCTGTTGCGCTACATCAAGAACGCCGGCATTACCAACACGGTGTGGCTGACGGCCGACGTGCATTACACAGCCGCGCATTACTACAACCCCGACAAGGCGCAGTTCCAGGATTTCAATCCGTTCTGGGAATTCGTCTCCGGCCCGATCCATGCCGGTACGTTCGGCCCCAACGATTTCGACATGACCTTCGGGCCGGAGCTGAAATTCATCAAGGCGCCGATCGCCGAACAGGGCCAGAACCTGCCGCCATCGGCCGGCCTGCAGTTCTTCGGATTGGTGGATATTTCAGGCGCTACCGAGCAGCTGACGGTGCGGCTGATGGATCGTGACGACAATGAGCTCTACAAGGTGACGCTGGACCCGGTGCGGTCGGCTTAGGCTGACTTTGATCTTCCCCCTTGAGGGGGAGATGGCCGCGAAGCGGTCAGAGGGGGTCGGTTCGACAGGGCTCAACCTTCAATCGCAGCGCAGGAGGTCGGCGCTTCACGCGATACAACCCCCTCTGTCGCCTTCGGCGACATCTCCCCCTCAAGGGGGGAGAGGGGGCAGCGCCCCTCAATCCGGATAGCAAACCGTCGGAATTTTCGGCCAAACCGCACTGTCGCAGCCGGCTAGCTGCTGCCTCTGCTTGAAAGACGCGCTGACCGGGCCGGTCACCACGGGGTCGACGCCGTCTGGGGCGTCGGCAAACATCTGTTCGGCCGTCTGGTCGGATGACGAAGCGGGATTGGCTTCCTTCAACGTCGCGGCCGATTGGGCGGCATTGGCGGCCAGCAGGCCAGCGAATGCGACCGAAGCGATGAGTGGCCAAAATCGGTTGAGTTTGTCGGTCATGAATTTCGAACTGCCCGGGCCCTGAAAGGTTCCCGCCTTGGTTAACAAAACCATCTCACACCGAGATGCTTAAGATTTGATGAGTATTTGGTGATGCGCCTCCTCTTTCGCAATTGCGAAAAACCCTGTATGAGCCGCGCAACCGAAAGAGGCGGCGCCTTTTGGCCTGCTGCCTGCAACGCTCCCGAGACCACAACATGAAAATTCGTAATATCGCGATCATCGCGCACGTCGACCATGGAAAGACCACCCTTGTCGACCAGCTTCTGAAGCAATCCGGGTCCTTCCGCGACAACCAGCGCGTCGCCGAACGCGCCATGGATTCCAACGACCTCGAAAAGGAACGCGGTATCACCATCCTGGCCAAGGCGACCTCGGTCGACTGGAAGGATACCCGCATCAACATCGTCGACACGCCCGGACACGCCGATTTCGGCGGCGAGGTCGAGCGCATCCTGTCGATGGTGGATTCGGCCATCGTGCTGGTCGACGCCGCCGAAGGCCCGATGCCGCAGACCAAGTTCGTTGTCGGCAAGGCGCTCAAGGTCGGCCTGAAGCCGATCGTCGTCATCAACAAGATCGACCGCCCGGACGCCCGCCATGTCGAGGTGGTCAACGAGGTGTTCGACCTGTTTGCAGCCCTCGACGCCACCGACGAGCAGCTCGATTTCCCGATCCTCTATGGTTCGGGCCGTGATGGCTGGGTCTCGGAAAACCCCGAGGGCCCGAAGGACCAGCAGCTTTCGCCGCTGTTCGACCTCGTCATCAAGCATGTGCCGGAGCCGACGGTTCATCCCGGCCCGTTCCGCATGATCGGCACCATTCTGGAAGCCAACCCCTTCCTCGGCCGCATCATCACCGGCCGCATCGAATCGGGTTCGCTGAAGTCCAACCAGGCGGTCAAGGTTCTGCACCATGACGGCACCCAGATCGAAACCGGCCGCGTCTCCAAGATCCTCGCTTTCCGCGGCCTCGAGCGCCAGCCGATCGACGAAGCCCAGGCGGGTGACATCGTCGCCATTGCCGGCCTGTCCAAGGGCACCGTTGCCGACACCTTCTGCGACCCGTCGGTGACTGAGCCGCTGCATGCGCAGCCGATCGATCCACCGACCGTGACCATGTCGTTCCTGGTCAATGATTCCCCGCTCGCCGGCACCGAAGGCGACAAGGTGACTAGCCGCGTCATCCGCGACCGCCTGCTGCGCGAAGCCGAAGGTAATGTCGCGCTGAGGATCGAGGAATCGCCGGACAAGGATTCGTTCTTCGTCTCCGGCCGCGGCGAATTGCAGCTGGCCGTGCTGATCGAGACGATGCGCCGCGAAGGCTTTGAAATCGCCGTGTCGCGTCCGCGCGTCGTCATGCAGAAGGGCGAGAACGGCGAATTGCTCGAGCCGGTCGAAGAAGTCGTCATCGACGTCGACGAAGAGCATGCCGGCGTCGTCGTGCAGAAAATGTCGGAGCGCAAGGCCGAGATGGTCGAGCTGCGCCCCTCCGGCGGTAACCGCCAGCGCATCGTCTTCCACGCGCCGACGCGAGGCCTGATCGGCTACCAGTCGGAACTGTTGACCGACACGCGCGGCACCGCCGTGATGAACCGACTGTTCCATGCTTATGAACCCTACAAGGGGGAACTGCCCGGCCGCACCAATGGCGTGCTGATCTCCAACGAGCAGGGCGAGTCCGTCGCCTATGCCATGTGGAACCTGGAAGATCGCGGCCCGATGGTCATCGATCCGGGCGTCAAGGTCTATCAGGGCATGATCATCGGCATCCATAGCCGTGACAACGACCTCGAAGTGAACGTGCTGAAGGGCAAGAAGCTGACCAACATCCGCGCCGCCGGCAAGGACGAGGCGGTGAAGCTGACGCCGCCGATCCGCATGACGCTGGAGCGCGCGCTGGCCTGGATCCAGGATGACGAGCTGGTCGAGGTGACGCCGAAAACCATCCGGTTGAGAAAACTCTATCTCGATCCGAACGAGCGCAAGCGGTTCGAGAAGTCGGCCAAGGTGGTCGGCGCGGCATGATCGCCTGATTGTCTGGATTTAAGAGGGGAGAGGCACCGGTGCTTCTCCCCTCTTTTCATTCACCCACGGCAGCCGAGATAATGGCTCTGCGATCCGGTTCGCCGGTCAGGTCGATGCGGATGGTCGTTCCCTCACGAGCTGGCTTGCGCAAAGCCTTGGCCCCTTCCTGATCATCAACCACCAGCAGTCGCTTCCCCTCCAGTGCCTGGAGTCGCGATCGCGAGATGCCGAGCTCGCCGGCGAGCAGCCGGTCGAGCCGCAGCGATGTCGGCAATTCCAGCCCAAGCCTGAGTTCCAACGCGGTCGCGCTATCGCCATTGTCGCCGAGCCTCTGTTTGTGAACGACGACGTCGGAGAATTCCTCGACGCGACCCACCCGGCTGCGCAGTGCGACAACATCGAAGGCATGGCGGCGCGCTAGGGCCGGATCGTTGCTTTCAAGGGCTGCCAGCAGCGTTGGTTCGATGTCGCGGCGGTTGCAACGTTCGAAAACGCCGAAATTCCACGAATTGTCGCAGTCGATGCAGCGGTAGATCAGCCAGACATCGATGCGCTTGCCATTGGCGTTGACGCGGAATTTGTCGCTGCAGCGATAGGCTTTCAAAGTGCCGCAGCGGCTGCAGTTTATGAGAGGTCGAGGTGCGATTTCGGGTGCAATTGCCCAGTGGATGCGCAGAGTGCCGGACATGCCGATAAGCCCTTCCCGTCGGGAAGTTCATCAGGTCGGCGATGTCGAGATGCCCATGCGGGCGCGGCGTGGCGAGAGGCTGCGGTTTTCTGAAAGTCAGGTGTCACAGGCGCAAGGCCACGCGACGGCGGTTCAGCAATGCCAAACCGGTCTCGAACCGCCGCCCGAGGAACACATGAAAATGAAGCAGGCTCCGCTGATGCGACGCCCTGCCAGGTGTAATCAGGGGGGTTGGCGAGACCGGCGGTTACTGAGGCAAAATGAAGCTCGAAATGGATGTCGGGACGGCTCTTCTACAGCAATTCCAGGAAAAGTGTGAAACGGTTTTCCGTCCGGAATTGCGAAAACAGGGCAACAGGGCGGCAGACAGACAAGCCTCGCGGTTTGCCTAATTGAACGCGATTTGCACCTTCATCGACTGGGTGCGGTCGCCGGCAATCTCGAAAGCCGCAACCGCCTCGTTCATCGGATAGATGCCGGTCAGCAGAGGTTTGACGTCGACGCGACGGTTGTTGATCAGATCAACGGCCAGCGCGAACTCATCGTGGAAGCGGAAGGAGCCGCGCATCTCGATTTCCTTGGCGACGATGAGATTCTGCGGCAGCGACATATCGCCGCCAAGGCCGAGCTGGACAAGCACGCCGCGCGGCTTCAGCACGTCTAGCCCCGCCCGCACCGCGCGTTCGTTGCCCGAGCATTCGAACATGACGTCGAAGCTGCCCTTTTCTATGTTGTAGGCGGCAAGGCTGGCGCCGTCGGTGGCGACATTGATGGTGCGGTCGGCGCCGACCTCCCGGGCCTTGACCAGCACGGCATACATGACATCGGTGGCGACGATCTCGCGCGCGCCGTGGACGCGCGCGGCAAGGATGCACAGCGCGCCGATCGGCCCGCTGCCGGTGACCAGCACCCGCTTGCCGAGCAGCGAGCCGGCGCGGTTCATGGCGTGCAGCGTCACCGCGAAGGGCTCGGCAAAGGCGGCTTCGTTGATGGAGACATGGTCGGCTATCTTGTGGCACTGCCAGGCCTCGGCGACGAGACGCTGGCGGAAGGCGCCCTGTATGTGCGGCATCGGCATGGCGCTGCCATAGAAGCGCATGCTGAGGCATTGGTTCTGCATGCCTTGCAGGCAGTAGCGGCAGGCATTGCAGGGCCGGCTGGGCGAAATCGCGACGCGATCGCCGACGGCGAGGCTTGAGACGCCCGCACCAAGCGCCTTCACCGTGCCGGCAACCTCATGTCCCAGGATCATCGGCTCGCGCAGGCGGACCACGCCAAAGCCGCCATGGTTGTAATAGTGCAGATCCGAGCCGCAGATACCGCCGGCTTCGACTGAAATCTCGACCTGTCCGCCGCCAGGCGTGCCTGGATCGGTCTCTTCGATGCGAAGGTCCTTTGCCGCGTGAATGACGATCGATTTCATGGCGGCGATCCTTTCTCAAACCAGCGGTGTCAGCAAGGTCCGGCCGCTGAAATCGTCGCGCGTGCTGGCCCATCAAGCTCAAGGGTGCCAAATCGCTATCGATCGGATATTCTTTGCCGCCCAACGCTCGAAGGCTCCGCCATGCACCTCACCTCGCTCCTGATCTTCGCCGCCGCTTTGTTCGTCGCTGCCGGTTCGCCCGGCCCATCGATCGCGGCGCTGGTTGCCCGTGTCATCTCGAAAGGGTTTCGCGATGTGTTCCCATTCCTGCTCGCTATGTGGATCGGCGAGGGCATCTGGCTGTCGCTGGCGGTGTTCGGGCTGGCTGTCGTGGCGCAGACCTTTCACTTTGCCTTCGTCGTAGTGAAATGGGTTGGTGTCGCCTATCTCGCTTACCTCGCCTGGAGGATGTGGACCGCGCCGGTCGAGGCCAGGGAAGGCGATATGCCGCGTGAAGATTCGGCGACAAAGCTGTTCTTTGCCGGCATGGCGGTGACACTCGGCAATCCCAAGATCATGATGTTCTATCTGGCGTTGCTGCCGACCATCATCGATCTGGCTTCGGTCAGCATTGTCGGCTGGGTCGAGCTGACGGCGACGATGGCGGTGGTGCTGATCGCCATCGATCTCGCCTGGGTGCTGGCGGCTTCGCAGGCGCGCAAGCTGCTGAAGAGCAAGCGGGCGATGAAGATCGCCAACCGCATCAGCGCCGGCACCATGGCCGGCGCTGCCGCGGCCATCGCGGCGCGGTCATAGGGCATGACCCCAAACCGAAGGATCGCATCAGCGAAAGGCGGGATCTTTTTTTGCTTCGATGACTTTGGTAGATCGCGTCACATCATTTCGATGATCGGCGCGATCTCGACACTGAACGCCGGGTCCATCAGGATCGGGCAACCCTTCGCCTTGGCGACGGCATCGTCGATGTCCTTCGCTTCGACGATCGTGTAACCGGCGGTCGGACTGCTGCCACCATTGTTCTCGACCTTGCCGCCGGGCAGCACCATCTTCGACTTGCCGACCGGATTGCCGCCGTCGACGACGGCCGAGCCAAGCTTGCCGTACCAGCCGGTCCAGGCATCCATCGAGGCTTTCCGCTCGGCCTCGTCGGTCGGCATCTTGCCGGAGCCATGATAGACATAGAGAAATTTCGCCATGTTCTCCTCCCTAGGTGAGCGGCCCGAACCGGCACGCGGTCATGCCGCCTGCCGATCATCGGACCAAACGGGCAAACAAGCAACGAGAATGAGGGATAGCTGATATAGGGCGGCCGCCGCGCCTCACCGCGCCATGGCGTGGTATTCGTCGTTCGGCCGCATGTCTATTGCCGCCGCCACCCGGTTCGACATGTTGAAGAAAGCGGCAGTCGAGGCGATGTCCCAGATGTCGCGGTTGGTGAAGCCGGCGTTGCGCAGCGCTGCCCGGTCAGCCTCGACGATCTTTGCCGGCGCTTCGGTCAGCTTGACGGCGAACTCCAGCATCGCCGTCTGCTTCGGTGGAAGATTGGCGGCGCGGAAATTCATCACCATCATTTCGCCGAAGGCCGGGTCGCCGGACAGCTGCCGCACCGCCGCGCCATGCGCGGTCAGGCAGTAATAGCAATGGTTGATCGAGGAGACGACCACCGCGATCATTTCACGCTCCAGCTTCGACAGGCCGGATTCGCCCAGCATCAGATCGTTGTAGGTATCGGTAAAGGCGCGCAGCTTTTTCTCGTCGAAGGCATAGGCAAGAAGGACATTGGGCACCAGGCCGAGCTTTTCCTCGCATTTGGCGAAATAGGCTTTTGTCGCCTCGCTGAGCTCCGCAATGCCGAGGTCAAGCGCGCTGATCTTGCCGGACATGGGGTCTTCCTCCTCGTTCTCTACGGCCTGGCCGCCGAATTCCGATAATTTTTAGCGAGCCGTCAAACCTTTGTCGCCAAACGGCGGTCATCTGCTACCATAGTCGTAAAAGCATGTGACGGGAGGACATCATGGCGAGCGTGAAATCCGCAGCTAAGCCGAAGAAAAAAGCCAGTGCAGCGGCGAAGCCCGACGAGAAGTCGGCCGGTCTCGCCGACTATCTGCTGGCACGCGCGCCGGCGGAAGACATTGCCGCCTATGACGCCGCCGACCTTCAGCGCGCCGCGGATCTGGCCGGGCGGGCGGTCGCCGTCCACAAGAAGGGCCAGAGCGTCGTCGCCGTCGATGCCGAGTCGGGCGTCTCCCGCGAGGGCCGGCCGATGACGGTCATCACCGTCGTCAACGACAACATGCCGTTCCTGTTCGATTCGATCCTTGGCGAGATCACCGAGACCGCCGGCGAGCCGACTTTGGTCACCCATCCGGTCATCGTGGTGCGCCACGGCAAGGCCGGCGTCGACGAGATTCTCGGCGACGGCAGCGTCATCAAGGACGACAGCACCCACGACCGGCTGAGCGTCGTCCATGTCCACATCCCGCGCCTGACGGCGGAGCAGGCGAACGCGCTCGCTGATCGCTTGCGCAAGATGCTCAGCCAGGTCCGCGCCGCGGTCAGCGACTGGAAGCCGATGCTCGCCCGCCTCGACCAGGCGATCTCCGAGTTTCGCTATTCCGCCATGCCGCTCGACAAGAAGAGCGTCGCCGAGGCGATCGCCTTCCTGGAATGGCTGCGCGACGACAATTTCACCTTCCTCGGCATGCGCGAGTTCAAATACTCCGGCGGCGCGGAGAGCGGCAATCTGGAGCGCGCCGACAAGCCCGGCCTCGGCATCCTCTCCGACCCCGATGTCCTGGTGCTCAGGCGCGGCACCGAAGCGGTGACGACGACGCCGGAAATCCGCGCTTTCCTGCACGGGCCGGAGCCGCTGATCGTCACCAAGGCCAACGCCAAGTCGCTGGTGCACCGCCGCATCTATCTCGATTATATCGGCGTCAAGACCTACACCGCCAAGGGCACATTGTCGGGCGAATTGCGCATCGTCGGCCTGTTCACCTCGACCGCCTACACGCGCTCGGTGATGAAGATCCCGTATCTGAGGTCAAAGGCCGAAACCATCATCGCCAAGTCGGGCTTCGACCGCCACGACCATTCCGGCAAGGCGCTGATCAATGTCCTGGAGAGCTATCCGCGCGACGAACTGTTCCAGGTCCCGGTGCCGATCCTGAAGAAGCACGCCGCGGCCATTCTCGGCCTGGTCGAACGGCCGCGCGTCCGAGCCCTGGTGCGTGTCGACCAGTTCGACCGCTTTGTCTCCATCCTCGTCTTCGTGCCGCGCGACCGCTACGACAGCGTCGTGCGCGAGAAGGTCGGCACCTACCTCAAGACAGTGTTCGAAGGCCGTTTGTCGGCTTACTATCCGGCCTTCCCGGAAGGCGGGCTGGCGCGCGTGCATTTCATCATCGGCCGCTCCGGTGGCAAGACGCCGAAAGTCGAGCAGGGGACCGTCGAAGCGGCGATCCGCGACATCGTGCGCACCTGGGACGATGCGCTGGCCGATGCGGCTGAGGCCGGCGGCAGCGATCAGGCGTTGAAGGCTATCGCCGCGCGGTTTCCTGAGAGCTACCGCGATTCCTTCAGCGCGAGCGTGGCGCTGGCCGATGCCGGGCGCATCGCCAAAATCAGCGCCGCCAATCCGATCGCCATCGATTATTATCGCCATGGCGAGCAGAAACCGCATCAGGCGGCATTGAAGATCTATCATCACGGCAGCCCGGTGGCGTTGTCCAGACGGGTGCCGGTGCTGGAAAACATCGGCTTCCGCGTCATCAGCGAGCGGACGTTCGAGGTTGACGAGGACAGCGGCGACACCGTCTTCGTCCACGACATGGAGCTGGAGAACAGCTACGGCAAGCCGATCGACCTCACCGATGGCGGCGCGCTGTTCGAGGACGCGTTCCTGTCGGTGTGGCGCGGCGATATCGACAATGACAGCTATAACGGCCTTGCCCAGACCGCGGGCCTGTGGTCGGGCGAAGTCACCATCCTGCGCGCCTATGGCCGCTATCTGCAGCAGGCCGGCATTCCGCAGAGCCAGGATTTCATTGCCGCCGCGCTCAACCGCTATCCCGACATTGCGCGCGGGCTTCATGCGCTGTTCGTCGCCCGCCTCGGCCCGACGGCCGGGACCGAAGGCGTCGTCGCCGCCAAGCACCTTAAGGCCAAGATCAAGGATGCCTTGGAAGAGGTGCCGAATATCGACGACGACACCATCATCCGCCGCTACCTCAATCTGATCGAATCGTCGCTGCGCACCAATCATTTCGTCACCGAAACGAAGGCGAGAGGCCAATCGCTGGCGATCAAGCTGGACTCACAAGCGGTCGAAGGCCTGCCGGCGCCGCGACCATGGCGCGAGATCTTCGTCTACGGTTCCGAGGTCGAGGGCGTGCATCTGCGCTTCGGTCCGGTGGCGCGCGGCGGCCTGCGCTGGTCGGACCGCGCCCAGGATTATCGCACCGAGGTACTCGGCCTAGTCAAGGCGCAGCAGGTCAAGAACGCGGTCATCGTGCCGGTCGGCGCCAAAGGCGGCTTCTTCCCCAAGCGCCTGCCCGCAGGCGGCAGCCGTGACGCGATCTTCGAGGCCGGCACTTCGGCCTACAAGAACTTCGTTTCCAGCCTGCTGTCGATCACCGACAATATCGGCCTTGATGGCGTCATCCCACCGGCCGGCGTCGTGCGCCGCGATCCGGACGATCCCTATTTCGTCGTCGCGGCAGACAAGGGCACGGCGACCTTCTCCGACACCGCCAACGCTATCTCGGAGAAGCACGGCTTCTGGCTAGACGACGCCTTCGCCAGCGGCGGCTCGGCCGGCTACGACCACAAGAAGATGGGCATCACCGCCAAGGGCGCCTGGGAAGCGGTCAAGCGGCATTTCCGCGAGATCAACCGCGACATCCAGACCGCGCCCTTCACAGTCGTCGGCGTCGGCGACATGTCGGGGGACGTGTTCGGCAACGGCATGCTGTTGTCGCCGCAGACCAGGCTGATCGCCGCCTTCGACCATCGCGACATCTTCATCGATCCCGATCCGGACAGGGTGGCTTCGATGGCCGAGCGCGAGCGCATGTTCGCGCTGCCGCGCTCGTCCTGGCAGGACTACGACAAGACCAAACTGTCGGAAGGCGGCGTCATCGTCTCGCGCAGCCAGAAGTCGATCACGCTGCCGCCGGCGGCAGCCGCCGCGATCGGCCTCGCCAAGACCACAGCGACCCCGGTCGAGATCATGACCGCCATCCTCAAGGCGAATGTCGACCTTCTGTGGTTCGGCGGCATCGGCACTTATTTGAGGGCCTCGGGCGAAACCAACGCCGATGTCGGCGACCGCGCCAACGACGCCATCCGCATCACCGCGCTCGATGTCCGGGCGAAAGTGATCGGCGAGGGCGCCAATCTCGGCGTGACGCAGCGCGCCCGCATCGAGTTCGGGCTTGCCGGCGGCCGCTGCAATTCCGACGCCATCGACAATTCGGGCGGCGTCAACTGCTCCGACGTCGAGGTCAATATCAAGATCGCGCTGGCGTCCGCCATGCGCAAGGGATCATTGACCCGGCCGGCGCGCAACAAGCTGCTCGCCGAGATGACCGACGAGGTCAGCGGGCTGGTGCTGTCCAACAATTACGAACAGACGCTGGCGCTTTCCATCGCCCGCAAGCGTGGCCTCGCCGACATCGCGCATCAGAGCCGCTTCATGACGGCGCTGGAGGCGCGCGGCCTGCTCGACCGCGCTGTCGAAACGCTGCCGTCGCCGGCCGCCCTTGCCGAACGCGAGGCGCGCGGCGAGCCGCTGACCCGGGCCGAGCTCGGCGTGCTGCTCGCCTATGCCAAGATCGTGTTGTTTTCCGACATCGTCGCCAGCAACGTGCCGGACGATGCGCATTTCGACAGCGACCTGATGGGCTATTTCCCCGACCGGATGGCGAAGAAATATGCCTCGGAAATCCATGACCATCGTTTGCGCCGCGAGATTATCGCCCGCGTCGTCGCCAACGATCTGGTCAATCGCGGCGGTCCGTCCTTCGTCAACCGGCTGCAGGAAGCCACCGGCCGAACCGCCGCCGACGTGGTCCGCACCTTCGCCGTGGTGCGCGATGGCTTCGCGCTGCCGGCGCTCTACCGCGAGATCGACGCGCTGGACAGCCAGATCGATGGTCAGGCGCAGCTCGACCTCTATCAGTCCGTCAGCCGGCTTATCTTTGTGACCAGTGGCTGGTACCTGAAGAACGATGCCGGCACCGCAGCGCTCGGCCAGCGCATCGCCGAACTGCAGGAGGCGCGCAAGGCGCTGGAGCCGAAGCTTGTCTCGCTGCTGCCGGCGTTCTCGCGCGAGCGCGTCGAGGAGCGGCGGCACGGCCTGTTCAAGGCCGGCGCGCCGGAAAAGCTCGCCGGGCAGCTGGCAATGGCCGATCTGGCGGAACTGATCCCCGACATCGCGTTGACGGCGCGCACAGCCAATGCCGACATCGTTGCTGCAGCCAGAGCGTTCTTCGCCGTCAGCGATGCC
Organism: Mesorhizobium sp. ArgA1; assembly: GCF_053714375.1. Lineage (NCBI taxonomy): Bacteria > Pseudomonadati > Pseudomonadota > Alphaproteobacteria > Hyphomicrobiales > Phyllobacteriaceae > Mesorhizobium > Mesorhizobium sp. ArgA1. The sequence goes on along the minus strand of NZ_JBSKBQ010000011.1, from coordinate 113,762 downwards.
TTCCGCATTCCCCGCGTTGAAGAGGCAGCGCGTTCGATCACGCCGTCGGACTATTACGACCAGCTGGCGCTTTCGCGCGCCACCGACACGATCGGCGCTGCCCGGCGTGGCATCGCGGTGGCCGCGCTCACCGGCCATGCCGGGACGGCTGACCCGGTGGCGGCATGGCTGGAGGCCGGCGGCGAGCGCGTGGCGCGCATCCGCGAACGCCTGCAGGCGCTGACCGAGGGCGGCGACATCACCGTCTCGCGGCTGTCGGTCGCGTCGGGGCTGATGAGCGATCTGACCGGGATGTGAGCTTCAAAAGCTTGGATTCCTCGCCCCCGCGAAAAGCGGGGGAGAGGTGGCCGCGAAGCGGCCGGAGAGAGGGCCCTCGTAGGGCTGAGCCTCGACCGGTCAATCCAAACGTGTGGCGCTTTCCCCCTCTCCGTCTCGGCTTCGCCGAGCCACCTCTCCCCCACTCCGTGGGGGCGAGGAACTCGAGAGCAATGAGGGGGTGGCCCAGCGCTTGATATTTGCATGGGCATTCGAAACATGCAGACATGGCGCCCGACATGGGCGGAGCGGATGTCGGGGAATCAGCATGGCGGCGGTAGAAACAGTGCAGCGGGCATCAGGACGCGGCATCTGGGGATGGATGTTCTTTGACTGGGCGGCGCAGCCCTTCTTCACCGTCGTCACCACTTTCATCTTCGGGCCTTATTTCGCCTCGCGCATGGTCAGCGATCCGGTCATGGGGCAGGCAATCTGGGCTTGGGGCATCGCCGCCGCCGGTCTGGTCATTGCCGTTTTGTCGCCCATCCTTGGCTCGATCGCCGACCAGACCGGTCCGCGCAAACCCTGGATCGCTTTTTTCGCAACGATCAAGATCACCAGTCTTTGCCTGTTGTGGCTGGCTGCGCCCGGCTCGAATGCGTTCCTGATCGTGGCGTTGTTCTCGTTGGCCTCGGTGGCAGCGGAGTTCTCGACTGTCTTCAACGATTCGATGATGCCGCGCCTGGTGCCGAAGAGCGAGATCGGCCGCATCTCGAACATCGCCTGGGGCCTCGGCTATCTCGGCGGTATGGTCGCATTGATCTTTGTCATTGCCTTCATGGCCGGCTCGCCGGAAACCGGCAAGACGATCATAGGCCTCAATCCCATTTTTGGGCTCGATCCGAGGCTCGGCGAAGATGCTCGCGCCACGGGACCGCTCTCGGCAGGCTGGTATTTCCTGTTCATCCTCCCGATGTTCTTCTTCACGCCGGACGCCATCAAGGGGATTCCGATCGGGCCGGCGGTACGTGAGGGCCTATCGGAACTGAAGTCGACTATGGCCGAAGCACGCAAGCGCGTCGGTATTTTCCGCTTCCTTGTCGCCCGTATGATCTACCAGGACGGCGTCAACGCACTGCTGACGCAGGGCGGCGTGTTTGCCGCGGCGATGTTCGGCTGGTCGATCACCGAAATCGGCATTTTTGGCATCATCCTCAACGTGGTCGCCATCGTTGGCTGCTGGATTGCCGCGCGCGTGGATACGGCCTTCGGCTCAAAAGTGGTTGTGATGATCTCGCTCGTGATGTTGACGGTGGCCACAGCCGGCATCGTCTCTACCGGGCCAGGTTTTACCCTGCTCGGTCTCATACAGCTCTCGACCACCGATTCGGGCGGCCTGTTCGGCACCGCAGCGGAGAAGGCTTACATCCTTTACGGCCTGTTGATCGGTCTCGCCTTCGGGCCGGTGCAGGCGTCGTCACGCTCCTACATGGCGCGCAGCGTCACCGCGGCCGAATCGGGCCGCTATTTCGGCATCTATGCCTTGTCCGGACGGGCAACGAGCTTCCTGGCGCCCTTCCTGTTGGCAACGATCAGCTGGGCCACCGACTCAGCGCGGCTCGGCATGGCGGTGATCATCCTGTTCCTCGGAATTGGCATCGCGATCTTGATCAAGACGCCGTATCCGGCCGATCAGCCGGTGGAGTGAGCTTACCCTCCCCATGATGGGGAGGGTAAAAAAGGCGCTAATGCCGGAAATGCCTCACGCCGGTAAACACCATGGCGATGCCATGCTCATCCGCGGCGGCGATGACGTCTTCGTCGCGCATCGAGCCGCCGGGCTGGATGACAGCGGTGGCGCCGGCTTCGATGGCCGATAGCAGGCCGTCGGCAAAGGGGAAGAAGGCGTCGGAAGCGATGACCGAGCCTTTGGTCAACGGCTCCGCCAGGCCAGCCGCTTCCGCCGCGTCGAGCGCCTTGCGGGCGGCGATGCGCGAGGAATCGACGCGGCTCATCTGGCCGGCGCCGATGCCGACGGTGGCCCCGTCCCTGGCGTAGACGATGGCGTTTGATTTGACGTGCTTGGCGATGCGAAAGGCGAATTTGAGGTCGGCCATTTCGGTTGCCGTCGGCGCGCGCCTGGTCACCACCTTGAGGTCGAGATCGTCGACAACCGCATTGTCGCGGCCCTGGACGAGCATGCCGCCGGCGACGGACTTCACCTTGATGCCGGCAGAACGCGGATCGGACAGGCCGCCGGTAACCAGCAGGCGCAAATTCTTCTTGGCGGCAACGATGCGGACGGCGTCTTCCGAGGCATTCGGCGCGATGATCACTTCGGTGAAGGTCTTGACGATCTCCTCCGCCGCCTCGGCGTCGAGGATGCGGTTCATGGCGACGATGCCGCCAAAGGCCGAGACCGGATCGCAGGCCAGCGCCCTGGCATAAGCCTCTGCCAGCGAGGCGCCTTCGGCGACGCCGCACGGGTTGGCGTGTTTGATGATGGCGACGGCCGCGCAGCGGTTGGGGTCGAACTCGCCGACGAGCTCGAAGGCCGCGTCGGTGTCGTTGATGTTGTTGTAGGACAGTTGCTTGCCCTGCAGTTGCCGCGCCGTGGCGACGCCCGGCCGCTTGTCACCGTTGACGTAGAAGCCGGCGCTCTGGTGCGGGTTCTCGCCATAGCGCATGACGCTTTCCAGCTTGCCGCCGAAGGCACGCCATGTCGGATGCTCGATCTCCAGCGTCTCGGCGAACCAGCCGGAGATTGCGGCATCATAAGTCGCGGTGCGGGCAAAAGCCTTGGCCGCCAGCTTCTTGCGAAAGTCCAGCGACAGCGAGCCGATGTTCATCTCCAGCGCATTGAGGACCGAGGCGTAGTCGCCGGGATCGGTGACGATGGCGACATAGGCGTGGTTCTTGGCCGAAGCGCGGATCATCGCAGGGCCGCCAATGTCGATGTTCTCGACAACAGCGGCATAGTCGGCGCCGGACCGGCGGACTTCCTCGAACGGGTAGAGATTGGAAACGAGAAGATCGATCGGCTCGATACGGTGATCATGCATCGCCTTGGCGTGCTCGGGATCATCGCGCACGCCGAGCAGCGCGCCGTGCACCGACGGATGCAGCGTCTTGACGCGGCCGTCCATGATCTCGGGGAAGCCGGTCAGTTCGGAGACATCGCGCACGGCAAGGCCGGCTTCGGCAATCGCCTTTGCCGTGCCGCCGGTCGAGACCAGCTCGACGCCGGCCGCTGCCAGGCCCCTGGCGAAGTCGATCAGGCCGGTCTTGTCGAAAACGGAAAGCAGTGCGCGGCGAACCGGAACGAGGTCGGGTGCCGGAATGTTCTTGGCGGCGACGGCCATGGGCTGACGGCCTTTCAGGGCTGATTGGAGAGCGTTGCCGGGCCGTAGCACATGAGGTCAGGAAATCAAGCGGAAGCTCGATCAAGCCGGCACCGGCAACGACGCTCAGTTGTTCTCGGGGTAGCCGGCGATGCCGGTGCGCGTCAGCTGCCAATGGACCTCGGCAATTTCCGAGGCCTTGAAGGCGAGCACGATCTGGCGGCTGCGGCGCGGGCCGCCAAGGCCGGCGAAATAGATCGATTCCTCGACCTCCGGCACCACCTCCGAGCAGGTGAAGACCCAGGTGTCGGCCTGGTCGGCGGTCAGCACCAGGCGGTCATACTCGTCCTGCAGCAGATTGATGTCGGGATGGATGTGGAAGCGCACGACGACGAAATCGCGGCCGTTGTTGCGGATCGCCGCACCGCCGGGACGCAGAATGCGGTCCCTGCCGGCGAGCACATTGCCCTCGCTCGACAATTTCATCTCGCGCTCATGCAGAAAGCCGAAGCGCTGGATATAGCCGTCGTGACGGGCGATGAAGCCTTGCGTACCTTTCTGGTCGATGCGCTTGCACGGCACATGCTGCGGGCCGCCCAGCAGTGGCGTGCCGAGCAGGTCGTTGACGCGCAGCGAATGGGAAAACCGCGCCGACGAGGTGTCGTTGATGGTGGCGGTCGAGTGTGCCGCCGTGGCGCGGGCCAGCGGCCGGAATTCGGCGGCGCCGTAGGTGTCGATGCCAGCGTTGACGACATAATGCTGGCGGCCCGAGGACAGCTCGAAGGCCAGGCACCCGGCATGCGCGGCGTTGGATACGTCGACAGGTGGCGACGCGCCGGTATCGGCAATGACCGTCACGCCGCCCATCGACAGCCGCTCATAGCCGGAATGCGGCGCGTGAAGCAGCGGCGCGCCGGCGGTGTCGTCATGGCGCAATATGGTGGCGATGCGGTCGTGGATGGTCGCGCCCATGCCATTGAAGCGGGCGAGGCTGCCGTCCTGATGGCGGAAGAAACGCAGCGCCGGCAGCATGCGGTCGATGGCGCCCATAAGTGCTGCCGGCGGCGTTTCGGCCTGGTTGGCATAGGTCTGGCGCAACGGCAGGAGATCGGCGAGCAGTTCGAGAACCGACATCGGATTGCGCGAAATATGGCCGCCGTCGGGAAGGATCTGCCGATCGAGTTCTTCCGCCAGATTGCGGGTGGCGCCGCGCAATGCCGAGGCCGGCGCCGGCAGCGACAGCGCGGCGAAGGCAAGCGCGATGCGGGCGCGCAGCCTGTCCTTGCCATCCGGCATTTCGCGCGCCATCGAACGGAGATAGCGGATCTGCACGGCAAGCGATTTCAGGAAGGCGCGGTAAAAGGGAAATTCGGCCCCTTGTAGGACAACCGAGGAATGTTGCAACCAGGCGATGACCCGCTTGGCCGTGGTGCCCGGCTCCCAGGCGATGCCGGAAATCTGGTTGCCATGCATGGCGATCCAGTCGGCAACCAGCGCGCGGGCATTGGCGGCGGCAAGCTCGGTGCCGGCGGCGCGCATGTGGCGCAGCCAACGGAAGCCGTGCAGCGTCTTCACCCAGCCGCGATTGGCGACTTCGATCTGGAATGGCGATTTGCCGCCGGTCTCGACCAGGTGGCCCGATAGCGGATAGCGGCCATAATAGATTTCGAGCGCGATCTGAGGGTCGGCGAGGCGCAGGTCCGGTGGCGCAATCAGGACGCGCTCCGGCGTGCGTCCGGAATAGCGCCAGCGATAGACTGGCCCTGCGCGCAGGCGCCGGCGCGTCTTGCGCCAAAGCTCCTTAGCGACAAGCGTCCACAGACGTGTCGTGCTGCCGGCCGCCAGTGCCAAAACCCCTCCTCGTCACCTGTGATAGAGCATGATGTTGTCCCAAAACCGCGTCACACTTTTCGGCATCGTGCTCCTGTACCCCAGCACAAGCTTATATGATTCAAGAACTTATGCGAAGTCGAATTCCGCCGACGTGAAGGGCTTCACGTTGCCGTCGGCCGATCCATCCCGAAAAAAGTCAAGCGATTTCCGAGGCTAAGCCCGACAATCCAGCGCTCACTTGCGGTTGTGGCGCGATCGGACTCGCTCGGCGAACAGTTTTCGCGATCGCGAAACGGGCGCGAGAAATAGAAGGCCTCGTGGAGGCCGACGGCGGCGGCGATGGATTGTCCACCGATATTCGCTACCAGAATGTCGATGATGAAATCGATGCCAGGCGGGGGAAGCATCGGTCTCTCGACGACATGCTTTAAGGAAATCGCAAGCACTCGGGTATTGGCTGGACCCTCCACGACTTCGTCATCCCAGGGCAACGCAGGAGCGCAGTTCCGTCGCGAAGACCCTGGGATTCATGCCGCGACATCGATCGGAGGATGCAGCGGAGCGGAATTGCTCCGCCCCAGAATGACGAAGTCACGAAGGCTTCAGCCAATCACCAAGGTCAGCTGTCCAAAACCTCTGTGCCAAAAATCCTAAGCCACACGCCGCATGCGAGCGGCAAAGAAGCCGTCCAGGCCGGAAATTCCCGGCGAGCCGAGATCGAGATCGGCGGGCGTTGTGCGCAGCGTGCCTTGCGGGGTCAGGAACGCGTCGAGCCCGGCGATTTCGCCTGGCAGCAATGGATCGTCGGCGATGTTCTTGTTGCCGGCCAGAAAGGCGCGGTACAGATCTTCGCCTTCGATCGGGTCTAGCGAACAGTTGGAAAAAACAATCCGACCGCCCGGTTTGACCAACATGACGGCACGGGCGAGCAGCCTTGCCTGCAGCTCGGCGAGCTTTTCGACGTCGGCCACCGTCTTCGTCCATGGCACATCGGGGTGCCGCCGCACCGTGCCGGTCGAGGAGCAAGGGGCATCGAGCAGCACGGCGTCGAACAGCTCCTGCGGCTGGTATTTCAGCAGATCGGCCTGGACGATTTCCGCCGACAGGCCGAGGCGTTCGAGGTTCTGCGTCAGCCGCGCCAGCCGGTTCTTCGAGGTGTCCACGGCAGTGACCTTTGCACCGGCAAGGATCAACTGGGCGGTCTTGCCGCCCGGGGCGGCGCAGAGATCGGCGACGCGCAGTCCTTGGACATCGCCGAACAGCCGCGCCGGAAAACTGGCGGCGGCGTCCTGGACCCACCAGGCGCCTTCGGTAAAGCCGGGCAGGTCGGTGACGGCGGCGCTGAGCTTTTCCACGCGGATTGTGCCGGTCGGCAGCACGATGCCGCCGAGCTTTTCGGCCCACAGTTCGGGGTCGGCCTTGACCGTGAAATCGACCGGCGCCTCGACGCGGTGCGCGGCCAGGATCCGTCCGGTCATCTCGGCCCCATAGGCAGCTTTCAGCCGGTCGGTGAACCACTTTGGCGCTTCATCGGTGGCGGCAAGTGCTGCCGGCAGTTCCAAGTCCTTGGCGCGCGCCAGTGTGCGCAGCACGCCGTTGACGAGACCGGAAAAGCGCTGCGCGCGCGGATCGGACTTGGCGTGGGTCACGGCCAAATCGACGGCGGCGCTGTCGGGGATGTCGAGGAACAGGATTTGGGCCGCCGCGACATGCAGGATGTGCGACAGAGCCGTGGCGTTGGGCGGTAGCGGCTTTTCAAGGCGACGCGCAAGCAGCCCGGCAATGGTCATGCGGTAGCGCAGCGCGGTCACCAGTATGGCGCGCACCAGGCCACGGTCGCGCAGTTCGAGCGCCTTGTATTGCGGATGACCGTTCTCGTGGTCGGTCAGCCCGTCGAGCGGCGTGCACGCGTCGATGACGGCGGCCAGCAGCCGCGCCGCCGCCTTGCGCGCGGCAAGGCCGGCGACGGGCTCACCTGTATTGTCTTCACGATTGCCTGAATGCGCGGGCCGGCCCCTGGCTCCGCTCACGACCACGGACCTTTGGGTCCGGTCGGGTTGCGGCCCCACGGATTGGATCTTGGCTCTTCCGGTTCGGCCAGTGGGTCGGGCTGGGCCGCCTTGCCCCACGGGCCTTGCTGGCCATCAGTCTGTAATTCTTCGGACGGCTCGGGCGCCGGCGCCTGACGCGGCGCCGGCTGGCTGGTGCGGCCTGCCATCTCGCGCGCCATCGCCTGCAGCGCGGCGATGCGGTTGTCGGTGTTCGGGTGGGTCGAAAACAGGCTGTCCATGCGCTCGCCATGAAGGGGATTGATGATGAAAAGATGCGCGGTCGCGGGATTGCGCTCGGCATCCGGGTTGCGGATGCGTTCGGCGCCGCGGGCGATCTTGTCAAGGGCGGACGCCAGCCAAAGCGGATTTCCAACGATTTCGGCGCCGCGCCGGTCGGCCTCGTATTCGCGCGTGCGGCTGACCGCCATCTGCACGATCATGGCAGCAAACGGCGCCACCAGCATCGCCACCAGCACGCCGACAAAGCCGAACGGGTTGTTGTTGTCGCGGCTGCCGCCGAAGAAGAAGGCGAAATTGCCGAGCATCGAGATCGCGCCGGCGAGCGTGGCGACGATGGTCATGGTCAGCGTGTCGCGGTGCTGGATGTGAGCCAACTCGTGCGCCATGACAGCCGCCACCTCCTCGTGCGAGAGGCGCTCCAGCAGGCCGGTCGAGGCCGCGACCGCGGCATTCTCGGGATTGCGGCCGGTGGCGAAGGCGTTGGGTTGCGGGTTGTCGATCAGATAGGTTTTCGGCATCGGCAGGCCGGCCTGTTTGGCCAGCGCCTCGACGATGGCGTAAAATTCGGGCGCATTCCTGGCGTCGACCTCGACGGCATGGTTCATCGACAGCACCATCTTGTCGGCATTCCAGTAGCTGAACAGATTGGTGCCGGCGGCGAACAGGAAAGCAATCATCATGCCGCCAGTGCCGCCGATCAGAAAGCCGACGCCCATGAACAGCGCCGTCATCGCGGCCAGAAGCATGGCGGTGCGTAGCGTGCTCATTGTCTGCTCCGTTTGCGGCCGTGGCAGAAAGGGGTCGATCCGGGTGCCATCATCGCTATATGATGGGAAACGCTCGTTCCCGTTTCAATCCGCGGAATTATCGCATGACCGACGAACCCAGTAAAACGCCCGCCGGCACGGATGACGACGCGCCGCCAGAGTTGACACCCGCCGCCCGCCGCGCGCTGGCCGAGGCCAAGGCGCGCCGTGAAGAGTATCGCCAGAAGGAAGCCACGCTGCCGAAGGAAGTCGGCGGCCGCGGCGGCAAGGAACCCGGCCGCTACGGCGACTGGGAAGTCAAAGGCCTGACCAGCGACTTTTAGATACGTCCTAGGCCGCGCTGCGCTGTGCCTCCAGCGTCATCCAACCGCTATCATCAATGGCGATGGAAACAGCGTCATAGCCGGCAATCGCCGTGTGCGGCGTCGCCATCGGATGCTGGTGGGTGGCGCTGATCACCATCACCGACGCTCCCGCCGCCTCGGCTGCGGCGATGCCTGCCGGGGCATCTTCGAAGACCAGGCAGTCGCCGATATCGACGCCGAGCCGTTTTGCCGCCAACAGGAAACAATCGGGCGCCGGCTTGCCGTGCGAAACGTCCTCGCCCGCGACCATCAGGGCGGGAACCGGGATGCCGGCCGCCTGCATGCGCAGCAGCGCCAGCGGGCGCGGCGCCGAGGTGACGATCGCCCAGCGTTTGGGCGGCAGCGCGTTGAGAAACGAAACGGCGCCGGCGATCGGCAGCACGCCTTCGACATCGTCGGACTCGGCCTGAAGAAGCACAAATGCCTCGTGCACCGGGTCGACGCCGGGAAGCGCCAGTTTGGTGATGGTCTCGACGGCGCGGACGCCATGGATCGTCGGCAGGAAGGCTTCGACGTCAAGGCCATGCTTACGCGCCCACGCCGCCCAGACACGCTCGGCCGAAGCAATCGAATTGAGCACCGTGCCGTCCATATCGAAGAGGAAGGCGGCGAATTTTCTGCCTGCAAACATCTGATTTTCCAAAGGGTTTTTCGGGAGCGTTTCGGGAGGGTCAAAACATGTCGTTCGACCGTAGCGCCATGGCGCCTGCCTGGGAAGGCGCGGGCAGGTCTTTTCGATTAGGTCCGGGGAACCATTATCCTGCTTTTGGCGTTTCAACCAACTGTCTTCCAAAACGAAATGACGGGGGAACCGCGATGCTGATCAGGCTCGGCTACGAAATCGCCATTGAGTGCACCAATGCCACGCCGGTCATCTCGTTGCTCGAGATCCATGCGGACCGGCAAGCCGACATCAAGCGGCAAACGCGCGTGCTCACGTCGCCTTCGGTGCCGAGCAAGGTCTATCATGACCTGTTCGGCAATGCCTGTCGCCGCTTTGTCGCGCCCGCCGGCAATTTCCGCATCCTCTACGACGCCGCCGTCGAGGACAGCGGCGAGCCCGATGAAGTCAACACGCTGGCCAGGGAAGTGCCGGTGGCGGAACTGCCGGACGATGTGCTCGGCTATCTCCTCGGCAGCCGCTATTGCGAGACCGATCATCTCGGCGGGTTGGCCTGGCAGCTTTTTGGCCATCTTCCGTCCGGCTGGGCGCGGGTGCAGGCGATCGTCGACTATGTCCACAACCGGCTGTCCTTCGGCTACGGCTATGCCCGCCCGACGCGAACGGCCGCCCAGGCGCATGAGGAGCGCGTCGGTGTGTGCCGCGACTTCGCCCATCTGGCGATCACTCTCTGCCGTTGCATGAACATCCCGGCCCGCTACGTGAACGGCTATCTCGGCGACATCGGCGTGCCGGTCGACCCGGCGCCGATGGATTTCTCGGCCTGGATGGAAGTGTTCCTCGACGGCAAATGGTACACGTTCGACCCCCGGCACAACAAACCCAGGATCGGCCGCGTCGTCATCGCGCGCGGCCGCGACGCGACGGATGTGCCGCTGCTGCACAGTTTCGGTCCGCACCAGCTGAGCCTGTTCAAGGTCTGGACCTATGAGCAGAAGGGCAAGCTGTTCAATCCGCCCTATCACGGCGTCGACAAGACCGTCAGCGCGGGCATGCTCGCGTAGAGCGATTCGCTGTCGGGATTCTGATCCGCTTCGACACACTGCATCTGCCGGATATCTGTGCCGGATCGGGACCGGGATTCCGCATGCGGTGGATCATGGTAAGCGCTTCGTAAATGAAGTTGCTTCGGCGATTTTCTGTTTACCGGCTGTTTACCTTGTACTCTGAGCGAACCAAGCAAAAACAACAGCTTGATTGCCTTGCGGCGGCCTTCGTCGACGTAGCCGCGCGATCCGGCCGGAAACGTGCATCGGCCCCCACACGGCGACGAGGCCGAGGGGAGCTAACAAATGCGGAATTACGAAGGTCTTGTTCACGCGGCTGGCGTTTTCGCCAGGGATCGCAGCGGAAGTTTCGCGGTGCTGTTCGGCGTTGCTGCTTCGGTCCTGGCGCTCGGCGTCGGCTTTGCCGTCAACATCTCCCAGATCTACAACGCCAAATCGAGCCTGCAGGGCGTGGTCGATGCCGCTGTCACCTCGACCGCACGCGACCTGACCACCGGCGTGATCAAGGAAGCCGACGCCAACAAGTCCGTGCAGGCGTTTCTCGACGCCAACAGCATGGCCGGCATACTGCAGGCCGATCAGATCGTTCTTGACAAGCTGACCGTCGACAGGACCGCCAACACTGTCAAGGCCGACGCCCACGTCGATATCGGGCTTTACTTTCCGCTGTTCAGCGTCGGCGACATGCAGCGCGTCGGCGCTTCGACCACGGCGCTCTATTCCGACAAGACCATCGAGGTCTCGATGATGCTCGACGTCACCGGCTCGATGGCTGGTCAGAAGATCAAGGATTTGAGGGCAGCGGCAAGCAATGCCGTCGATGCGTTCCTTGCCGGCCAGGACATTTCGAAGCCGCGGGTGCGCGTCGCCATCGTGCCCTACGCCAACTCGGTCAATGCCGGTGCGCTTGCCGCCAGCAGCGTGTTTGTCGAAACCAAGTCCAGTCAGCGCAAACAGGCGCCGGCCAATAACGACCCGCAAGCCGTCTCGTCATCGACGCGCCCGGACAATTGCGCCACCGAACGCAAGGGCGCCAACCAGTATACGGATGCCGGCCCCGATGTCGGCATGGTCAATCGCGATTATCTCTTGTCGGGCTTCGCGCAAAACACCAACACGGCGGCCTGTCCGGCCGCAGCGCTGATGCCGCTGACGGCCGACGCCAGCGCGCTCAAGAACGTCATCAAGAATTTTTCCGCTTCGGGCGGCACCGCCGGCCATATCGGCGTGCAGTGGGTCTGGTACATGCTGTCGGAAAACTGGGGCAGCGTGATGAAGGCGTCGCAGCGGCCGGCCAAAATGGACCCGAAGAAGGTCGCCAAATTCGCGATCCTGATGACCGACGGCGAATTCAACCTGTCCTATTTCGACGCCAGCAGCGTCGATCAGGTCTACAACGACGCCGGCAAGGAACCGACCCGTACGGCAGCCAAGACCTTGTGCGGCGCGATGCGCAACAAGGGCATCGAGATCTTCACCATCGGCTTCAATCTCACCGAGAAGAACGCCAAGGCGACCTTGCAGGATTGCGCCAGCCCGGACACCGGCAGCATCAAGCATTTCTACCAGGTTGCCAGCGGCACCGAACTGAACGATGCCTTCCAGACCATTGCCCGCAACATCGAGAACCTTGCGCTGACCAACTAGCCGACTTTCAGGCTCCAAAGGAAAAGGCCGCCGCTTCTTGACGAAGCCGGCGGCCTTCCGTGTTTCCGTCCCTGGCGCGGCCGATGGCGGCGACCGAAGTCACCCGCCGCGCTTCTCGCGCCTTAACGGGAAGACTGCTTCCCGAAAGTGCAATCCGCTGAGGCCACGTTCTGGAAAACGAAATCACTCGACATCGGATCACCTCCTTTCGATTGTTGAACACACAGTGATGATGGGGTGCGTCGCAGCAAAAGACAAGATGCTGGTTTGAAATAGCTGGCGAGCCGCCGTCTGCGCGCTGGGTTGCGAACGGCCGCCGGGGCGGGCAAACTTCGGCTGGGGACCAGCATTCGGAGGAATGGCATGGAAGCAGCGGAGAAGGCGGCGCGCATCGTGCGAACGGTGATCGAAACGCTGAAGCCGGGTTTTGCGGTCCGGCTGTGGACCGGCGAGCGAATCGGCCCCGCCAGCGGGCCAGTGCTCACCATCAACGACCAGGACATTGTCTGGCAGGTGGTGAAGCGGCCGTCCTTGTCAACGCTGATCGAGATGTGGATTTCCAAGACGATAGACATCGAAGACGGGACGATTTTCGATTTCTACGCCTTGCCGTCGCAAGGCAAGCTCAGGACCAAGATCAAGTCCCTGCCGAAGCTGGCGATCCTGCGCGACCTGCCGGCGGTGCTCTTGTCACGCAAGCAGATGAGTGCGCGCACCGATCTGTCGGGGCGCAATCCCTATGTCAGCGGGTCGAGCCAGGAAGCGATCCAGCATCACTACGACATTTCGAATGCCTTCTACCGGCTCTTCCTTGATGAGCGCATGGTCTACAGCTGCGGTTATTTCACAGATTTCGCCAACGGCATCGACCAGGCGCAGGCTGACAAGCTTGATCACATCTGCCGCAAGCTGCGGCTGAAGCCTGGCGAAAAGCTGCTCGATATCGGCTGCGGCTGGGGCGCCATGCTGATCCATGCGGCAAAGAATTACGGCGTCGTCGGCCATGGCGTGTCGCTGTCGCAGGCCCAGACCGATCTCGCCCGCGAGCGCATCCGCGCCGAGGGGCTGGAAGACCGGATCACCATCGAGATCAAATCCTATGCGGAGCTCACCGGTTCCTTCGACAAGATATCGTCGATCGGCATGTTCGAGCATCTCGGGCTGGCCAACCACGCTACCTATTTCAAGACCATCCATCGCCTGCTCAAGCCTGGCGGCATCTATCTGCACCACGCCATCACAAGGCGCAGCAAGGGAGATTTGAAGAAGACCCTGCGCAAGGGGCCGGAGTTCAAGGCGTTGCTCAAATACATTTTCCCCGGCGGCGAACTCGATACGATCGGCATGACGCTCGGCAATTTCGAGGCGCATGGCTTCCTGGTCTACGACGTCGAGAATTTGCGCGAGCATTATGCGCGCACCTGCCGGCTGTGGGCCGAGCGGCTGCAGGCCCGCTTCGACGAGGCGGTCGCCGAGGTCGGCGAGGCCAAGGCGCGGCTGTGGCTGCTTTATCTCACCGGTTGTTCGATAACCTTCGAGCGCGCTTCGGCGCAGGTTTTCCAGACCGTCGTCACCAAACGCGCGCGCGGCCCAAGCGGCCTGCCGCCAACGCGGGCCGATTTGTATCGGTAGGTTAGAGAAACCGCATCGGCGCGCCGGTCTCGACGCTGGCCGGCCTGTCCACCGTGCAATAGACGCCGAGATTGTGCGCGTTGTGGCGGACCAGATTGCGCAGGATACCGGGATCGTTGTCGAAGTCGTCCTGGGAAATGATGGTGAAGCCGCAGCGGCGGCATGGCTCGGAGATGGTCAAGAGCAGATCGCCGATGGCGAGCTTGCGGCCGATCCATTCGGTCTCCGGAAACGAACCTTCGACCGCCGCCATGTCGACGACGATGTTGGGTCGAAAGCGGCGCGGGTCGGGAACGCCTTCAGCGTGTAGCGCCTTCAGCCGCGCCAGCGATGCGGTGGTCAAGAGATGGATCGGCGCCTTGCGGTAGCGCTCGGCGGTCAGCGGGCCAGTGTAGCCGGGCGCGTTGTCCCGGCTGAACGGCCGGATCGAGGCGGGGAAGCCGAGATAGGCTGAGATCGCGCGGTCGCATTCCGCACCCGGTGCGGCCAGCCAGTAGCCATCGGGAACAGCGATCTCCAGCTGCCGATCGTTGCTCAGCCTTGTGCGGATGCGCGGCACCTTGTGCCACTTGGCGTCGCGATCGGGCCGCGCGATCTCGTTGTCGGAGGTATCGACGAGACCGAACAGGCGGTCGCCGTCGATGGTCTCAAGGCCGACCGAAATGGCGTCCCGGCGCTCGCCGGCAAGCGAACTAGCGGGATAACGCCAGAGCTCCGTGACTGCGCCCAGTGCAGCCATCAAATCCCGTCAGCCCTTCTTGTTCTGGCGGTTGGCGACCAGATCGTCGACCACCGCCGGATCGGCCAGCGTCGAAGTATCGCCGAGCGCGGAAAAATCGTCCTCGGCGATCTTGCGCAGGATGCGGCGCATGATCTTGCCGGAGCGAGTCTTCGGCAGGCTGGGGGCGAACTGCAGCTTGTCGGGCGAGGCGATGGCGCCAATCTCCTTGCGGACATGGGCGACAAGCTCCTTGCGCAGATCCTCGGTCGGCTCGACGCCTTTCATCAAGGTGACATAGCTGTAGATGCCCTGGCCCTTGATGTCGTGGGGATAACCGACGACGGCGGCCTCGGACACCTTCTCGTGGCTGACCAGTGCCGATTCGACTTCCGCCGTGCCCATGCGGTGGCCGGAGACGTTGATGACGTCGTCGACGCGGCCGGTGATCCAGTAGTAGCCGTCGGCGTCGCGGCGGCAGCCGTCACCGGTAAAGTATTTGCCCTTGTAGGTGGAAAAATAGGTCTGCACGAAACGGTCGTGGTCGCCATAGACGGTGCGCATCTGGCCGGGCCAGGAATCGGTGATGCAGAGATTGCCATCGGCCGCCCCTTCCAGCACCTTGCCTTCGCCGTCGACCAGCTGCGGCTTGACGCCGAAGAAGGGCCGCGTCGCCGAACCGGCCTTGAGATCAGTGGCGCCCGGCAGCGGCGTGATCAGGATGCCGCCGGTCTCGGTCTGCCACCAGGTGTCGACGATCGGCACCTTGCCGTTGCCGACGATGTTGAAATACCATTCCCAGGCTTCCGGGTTGATCGGCTCGCCGACCGACCCCAGCACGCGCAGCGATTTGCGCGATGTCTTCTTCACCGGGTCGTTGCCTGCGCCCATCAGCGCCCGCAGCGCGGTGGGCGCGGTGTAGAAGATGTTGACCTTGTGCTTGTCGATGACTTCCCAGAAGCGCGACTGCGTGGGGTAGTTCGGCACGCCTTCGAACATCAGCGTCGTCGCGCCGTTGGCGAGCGGGCCGTAGACGATGTAGCTGTGGCCGGTGACCCAGCCGACATCGGCGGTGCACCAGTAGATATCGCCGTCATGGTAGTCGAAGACATATTGGTGCGTCATCGAGGCATAGACGAGATAGCCGGCGGTGGTGTGCAGCACGCCCTTCGGCTTGCCGGTCGAGCCGGAGGTGTAGAGGATGAAGAGCGGATCCTCGGCCTTCATCTTCTCCGGCCTGCAGTCGCCGTTCACCGTGGCGATCTCGTCATGGTACCAGACGTCGCGCCCGTGGACCCAACCGGTCTTGCCGCCGGTGCGGCGCACGACCACCACTTTTTCGACCTTCGTGCCGGCCTTGGCCGCGATCTCGATCGCCTTGTCGGTGTTTTCCTTCAGCGGGATCGGCTTGCCGCCGCGCAGGCCCTCGTCAGCGGTGATGACGAAAGTCGACTTGCAGTCGTCGATGCGGCCGGCCAATGCGTCCGGCGAAAAGCCGCCGAAGACGATAGAATGGATGGCGCCGATTCGCGTGCAGGCCAGCATCGCATAGGCGGCTTCCGGGATCATCGGCATGTAGATGGTGACACGGTCGCCCTTCTTGACGCCGTGTTTCTTCATCACATTGGCCAGCCGGCAGACGTGCTCGTAAAGCTCGTTGTAGGTGACCTTCTTGTCGTCGTAGGGATTGTCGCCTTCCCAGATGATGGCGGTCTGGTTGCCGCGTTTCTTCAAATGGCGGTCGATGCAATTGTACGAGACGTTGGTCTCGCCGTCCTCGAACCATTTGATCAACACCTTGCCGTCGAAGGAGGTGTTCTTGACCTTGGTGAAGGGCTTGAACCAGTCGATGCGCTTGCCGTGCTTGCCCCAGAACTTGTCCGGGTTCTTCATGCTGTCGGCATACCATTTCAGGTAGGTGTCGTTGTCGATCAGCGCGTTCTTCTTCCACGCCGGCTGGACGCGGTGGACATGGACCTCGGACATGTAAAGCTTTCCTCCCGAACCGTTCCGACGGCTTGACGACCGGCGGCATCGCGGCGAAGCGGCCGCGAATTCGCGGGCATTATTAACAGTTCCGCCGTGACAGCAATATTAGACGTTGGATTCGCGCGGCGGGATGCCGCAGTTCGACTTTTCGCTTGTGTCAGCACTCGCGGGCGGTCGCTGCTAACTGCATGTTTTCGCGCGGAAAACCCGTTTGCGATCAGGAAAAATCAATAGACAGTTAAGGAACGGCGCGCACAATTCGGAGTTGGGAGGAATGGAGAATCAACCAAGGGGACGCCTAAGGGGGCTGCCATGCGCGATCATTCCGAAATGGACCTGATGCTTAGGGGGTATGGCCTGACCACGGCCAAGATTCTGTATCACTTTCCTGACCACCCGCATCTCCTGCAGAGCTTCATCTGGCAGGATTACGATCTGGCGCCGGAGTTTCCGGTGCTGATCAAATTCATCGAGTTCTGGAAGGCCAGGCTCGACGGGCCGCTGCATTCGATCAGCTACACCCACCAGAAGCTGATCGCGCCGAACGAGTGGCGGAAAGTGGATGGCGAGTTCGTGCTGCACTAGGACTGCGGCTTCGGAATCGTTAGGTAGGCGCTCTACGGCGCCCCCCTCTGTCCTGCCGGACATCTCCCCCACACGGGGGGAGATCGGCAGTTCCGCTGATAGCGCTATCTTTTTACGCTGGTGATTGGCGAAAGCCAAAGTGACGTCCAATCTCCCTCCTCGTGGGGGAGATGTCCGGCAGGACAGAGGGGGGCGCTGTCCCGCGAACCTTGGCCTCAGTAGTCCGATGCGATCACACCGCTGGCGGGTTCAGCCGGGCGAAACCTTCCTGGCGGCGATAGGGGAAGTAGGGGTAGGGCGCCGTAACTTCACTTGCGGCGTCGAGCTTCTTCACCTGCTCCGGCGTCAGCGCCCAACCGACGGCGCCAAGGTTCTGGCGCAGCTGTTCCTCGTTGCGGGCGCCGATGATGACGGAGGAAACGGTCGGGCGCTGCAGCAGCCAGTTGATGGCGATCTGCGGCACGGTCTTGCCGGTCTCTTGCCCCACTGCGTCGAGCGCATCCATGACCCGGTAGAGATGTTCGTCCGCGACCGGCGGGCCGAAATCAGCGGTGTCGTGCAGGCGGCTCTTTTCCGGCAGAGGCTCGCCGCGGCGGATCTTGCCGGTCAGGCGGCCCCAGCCGAGCGGGCTCCACACCAGCGCACCAACGCCCTGGTCGAGGCCGAGCGGCATCAGTTCCCACTCATAGTCCCGGCCGACCAGCGAGTAGTAGACCTGATGCGCGGCATAGCGCGGGTAGCCACGCTTGTCGGCCTCAGCCAGCGACTTCATCACTTGCCAGCCGGAGAAGTTGGAGACGCCGACATAGCGCAGCTTGCCGGCACGCACGAGATCGTCCAGCGTCGACAAGACTTCCTCGACCGGTGTCGAGGCATCGAAGGCGTGGAGTTGCAAAAGGTCGATGTAATCGGTGCCGAGGCGCTTCAATGCCGCGTCCACCGACTTGATCAGCCGCGAGCGCGACGAACCCCAGTCGGCCGGCCCATCGCCCATCGGCAGCGACGTTTTGGTCGAGATCAGAACGGCATCGCGGCGGCTCTTGATGGCTTCGCCCAGCACCTCTTCCGAAGCGCCGTTCGAATAGACATCGGCCGTGTCGAACAGATTGACGCCGGCTTCGAGGCATATGTCGATCAGCCGCCGCGCCTCCTTGGCGTCGCTGTTGCCCCAGGCGCCGAACAGCGGGCCGGAGCCGCCGAAAGTGCCGGCGCCGAAGGAGAGTGCGGGCACTTTCAGGCCCGATGCGCCAAGAGGTCTGTAATCCATGGTGTTGTCCTTCAATGGTGAAATCGGCAGCAACGCAGCCGCTCAGTTTTTGATCAACGGTTCTACAGCCTCGGCCATGGCCCGGTTGCCCTTGCCGCCGGGATGCAAATGGTCGCCGGAATCGAATTCAGGCAGCAGGCGCGTCGGATGCGAGGGATCGCGCAGCAGCAGGTCGAAGTCGACGACGGCATCGAAGGCGCCGCTGGTCCTGATCCAGTCGTTGAGCTTCTGGCGCAGCGCGTCCTTCTCCGGCGTGTAGTAGCTGTCGAGCGGCGTGCCGCTCAACGCGCCCTCGAAGGGCGTCAACGTACCGCCGATAATCTTCAGATTGTGTGCGTGGGCCTGGGCGGCGAGCTGCAGGTAGCCACTGGTCAGCGCCGCCAGGGAAGGCAAGGATTTCTTGGGCGCGAACGGCGTGCCGGGCCAGCTGATGTCGTTGATGCCGATGAGCACAACCACTGCCTTGGCGCCGGGCTGCGCCAGCACGTCACGGCCGAAGCGCGCCGATGCCTTCACTCCCATTGCGTCGTCGAGCAGCCTGGCTCCGGATATGCCTGCATTGAGCACTGCCACCTGGCTGGAGGCGAGGCGCTCGGCCAGCAAGTCAGGCCAGCGGTTGTCGGAATCAAGCGTGGCGCCGTTGCCGTCGGTGATCGAATCGCCAATGGCGATGATTGCGCCGTCATTGGCTGGCGCGTCGACCAGGATTTCGCTGAGCAGGATCCGCGCGTCGGTGGTTTGCGCCGTCGGCATTGTTTCCGAGGCTGTCTGGTCGCCGTCGCCGATATAGGCTGTCTGCTTGCCGTCCCAATGGAAGGTCTTGAGCGGCGTTGCCTGCGGCAGGTAGACCGACACCGAAAGTCGGCTCAAGGCATCGAGGCGCAGGTCCACCGGGTCGCTGATCAGAGATGTACCCGGCGCGATTGTGGCCTGGGCCTGTCCGCCGAAGGTCAGCGCGCGATCGGTGCCGGCGACGATTTTCGACCCCTCGCCGGCGACTGCCACACGGGCCTCGCCGATCGGGACCGGCGTGGCGGCATACTCGTTCGACAAGACGACACGGAATTTCTCGCCACCAAGGCTGATCCGGACCGTCTGGCGAACGGTCTGGTTCTTAAGCTGCGGCGGTATCTTCACCGGCAACGCGAAATCGGCGCCCCATGTCGACTGCGGACTGGCCAGCCAGGTGCCAACCCAAGCCTGCTTTTCGCCGGCTATCGCCGGATCGAACATCAACGACGCCGCCAAGGCGAGCGGAACGAGCTTCAAACGCCTGACCGCCGCATAGGCAACAATGGCATAGCGAACCGGATCTCTGCTGTTGGTCACAACGGTCTCTCCTGTTGGGTTCGTGTCCTGGCTTTTGTCGGAGGCAGCGACGTTTCGCAGTCGCGGTCACTCCGCGGCGGCGGAGCAGACGGCGACCGGCGCCAATTGCCCGCCGTTTCTGTCGAGACGCAGCGCCAAGGCGGCGACGCCGAGGGCGGCGACCGGTAGCAAGGCGGCGATCCAGGTCAGCGAGCCGAGGCCGAGGCCATGGGCGATCACCGCGCCGCCGAGCCAGGCACCGGCGGCATTGCCGAGGTTGAAAGCGGCGATGTTGAAGGATGAGGCGAGGCTCTGGCCGGCACCTTGCGCCTTCTCCAGCACCCACATCTGCAGCGGCGCCACCGTGGCAAAGGCAGCAGCGCCGAGCAGGCCGACATAGATCACGGCCAGGACCTGGCTGTGGACGGCGAAGGTCATGGTGGCGAGCACCAGCGCCAGCACGATGAGGCTGCCCAGCACGGCCGGCACCAGCCAGCGGTCGGCAACCTTGCCGCCGAGCAGATTGCCGGCGATGAGACCGCCACCGAAAACGAGCAGGATCGGCGATACGGCAGCCTCCCTGAAGCCGCTGATCTCGGTCAGCAGCGGGGCGATGTAGGTGAAGACGGCGAAGACGCCGGCATAGCCGAGCACGGTGGTGGCGAGGCCGAGCAGCACCGGCGTGCGGCGCAGAACAGCTAGATCGGCGCGCAAATTGGTCTTTTCGGGCTCCTCCTGGCTGCGCGGCACCAGAAGGAGAATGACGGCAAAGGCCGCGAGGCCGACCAGGGTCACGGCCCAGAAGGTGGCGCGCCAGCCGAAGGCCTGGCCGAGCCAGGTGCCGAAGGGCACGCCGAGAATGTTGGCGACGGTCAGCCCGGTGAACATCAGCGCAATCGCCGAGGCCTTCTTGTTGGGCGCGACCAGACCGGTTGCGACCACCGAGCCGACGCCGAAGAAGGTGCCGTGGGCAAAGGCGGTGATGATGCGGGCGCCCATCAGCGTCCAGTAGTCCGGGGCCAGCGCGCAGGCGAGATTGCCGAGCGTGAAGATGGCCATCAGCGCCAAGAGCA
Organism: Mesorhizobium sp. ArgA1; assembly: GCF_053714375.1. NCBI lineage: Bacteria > Pseudomonadati > Pseudomonadota > Alphaproteobacteria > Hyphomicrobiales > Phyllobacteriaceae > Mesorhizobium > Mesorhizobium sp. ArgA1. Next base: position 93,002 of record NZ_JBSKBQ010000011.1, on the reverse strand, counting down.
CGGTCTTGCGCGGCCATTTGCCGGTGGCGATGGTCAAAAGCGGCGCGCCGATGACGACGCCGAGCGCATAGCCGGAAATGAGCTGGCCGGCGGCGGAGATCGAGACGCCGAGATCTTTGCTGACATCGATCAGCAGGCCCATGATGACGAATTCGGTGACACCAATGCCGAAGGCACCGGCGGCGAGGGCGTAAAGAGCGAGAGGCATGGCGGTTCCACTTCGAAGGCGATAGGCGGGCCCTGTCCAAAGCCGCGTCCCGACCCGAGAGATCGTGTTGCCATGCCTTGTGAACCAGACTTGCCTTAGGCATATTTCCTGTGAAATAGATTCACAGATGGCCAGACCCGACATCAATCGCTCCGGCGAGATCGAAGTGTTTGTCCGCGTCGTCGAGGCGGGCAGCTTCTCGGCCGCGGCGCGGGCGCTGCGCATGACGCCGTCGGCGGTGAGCAAGCTGATCGCGCGGTTGGAGGCCAGGCTCGGCGCGCGGCTGGTCACCCGCTCGACGCGCAAGTTGCTGCTGACGCCGGAAGGAACGGCTTTCTACGACAACGGGGTGCGCATCCTGGCCGACATGGCGGCAGCAGAGCGCGAGGCCGCAGTTGGCGCCGCGCCGCGCGGACGGCTGCGGGTCAACAGCTATGTGCCGTTTGGGGTGCACCGGCTGATCCCGCTGCTGCCGCGCTTTCTCGAACGCTACCCCGAGATTTCAGTCGATCTGGTGCTGACCGACAGCGTCATCGACCTGATGCAGGAGCGTGCCGACGTCGCCATCCGCGCCGGGCCGCTCGGCGAATCACGGCTGGTGGCGCGCAAGCTCGGGCAAAGCCGGATGGCGGTCGTTGCCGCGCCGTCCTACCTCACCGTTCATGGGACGCCGCAGACACCGGCCGATCTCGACAAGCACAATCGCATGGCTTTCGGCTTTGTCCGGCATGTCGATGGTTGGCAGTTTGTCGACGCAGCCGGCACCGACATCATGGTTCCCATCACGGGAAACACGGCGGTCGGCGATGGCGAGTCGATGCGGCTGATGGCGGTTGGCGGCGCCGGCATCGCCAGGCTGGCGCGCTGGCATGTGGCCGATGACATTGCGGCAGGCCGGCTGGTGGCGCTGCTCGAGGATTTCAATCCAGGCGACAAAGAACTTACCCACGCCGTCTATGTCGGCCAGGGCAGGCACCTTCCGGCCCGGGTGCGGGCCTTTCTCGACTTTCTGGTTGAGAGCGTTCGGATGGCTTGAACGATTTTGGGGAGCCCATCTGGCTCCCCAAGCATTCAACTGACGGACTACTACTTCTTCGGCGTGAACGGCGCCGGGCGGCGGCCGGCGCCTTGGCGCTCCAGCATCCAGCCGGGATATTCGGCCGGCAGGGCGCTGACTTCATCCAGCCTGGCGAGATCGTCGGCGTCGAGCTTTACATAGGCGGCTGCAAGGTTCTGCTCCAGCTGCTCCATGCGGCTGGCGCCGATGATGACGCTCATGACGAACGGTTTTGCCAGCACATAGCCGAGCGCCACCGTGGCGACGCTGACATCGTGTTTCCTGGCGATGTCGCGCATCACGGCGACAGCCGCCCAGGCGCGGTCCTCATTGACCGGCGGGAAGTTGAAGGCGGCGCGGCGGCCTTCGCCATTGCCGGGCGCGCCGGGGCCGTATTTGCCGGACAGCAGGCCGCCGGCCATCGGCGACCACACCATCAGCCCGAGCTTTTCCTCGTTGATCAGCGGTACGATCTCGCGTTCGAGGTCGCGGCCGGCGATCGAATAATAGGATTGGATGGTCTCGAAGCGGGAAAAGCCCTTGCGCTCGGCAATGCCCAGCGCCTTGGCGATGCGCCAGGCCTGCCAGTTGGAAACGCCGACATAACGCACCTTGCCGCTGGCGACGAGATCGTCGAGCGCCCGCAGCGTCTCGTCGATCGGCGTCACCGTGTCGGTGCCGTGCAACTGGTAGAGGTCGATGTGGTCGAGCTGCAGCCGCTCCAGGCTGCCGTCGACCGCATCCATGATATGGCCGCGCGAGGAACCGCGCTCATTCGGCCCCTGGCCCATGATGCCATGCACCTTGGTGGCGATGACGACGTCCGAGCGCCTGACGCCGAGATCCCTCAGCGACTGGCCGAGCAGGCGTTCGGACTGGCCGAACGAATAGACGTCGGCGGTGTCGAAGAAATTGACGCCGGCGGCGATGGAACGGGCAACGATGTCGTTGACTCCCTTCTGGTCAAGGCTGGCGATCAGGCCCCATTGGGCATTCTCGCCGGCGGCGCCGAAGGTCATGGTGCCAAGGCAGAGTTCGGAGACGAACATCCCCGTATTTCCGAGTTGATTGTAGCGCATGGGTAGCGGCTCCAGCAGATTGGTGGTGACGCTGATCAAATAGGAACGGCACGTTTCGTTTCCAGTCGTGGTGCAACGAACTGGTGGCGCTGGTCCAAGTGTTGGGTGGTTATCTGCTGCCGAAAATTGCCGATCCGACCCGGACGCTGGTGGCGCCGAAGGCGATGGCGGTCTCGTAGTCGCCGGACATGCCCATCGACAGTTTGGCCACGCCGGCCTCGCGAGCGAGCTTTTCCAGCAGGGCGAAATGCGGGCCGGGGTTCTCGTCCGCCGGCGGGATGCACATCAGGCCTTCGATGGCGAGGCCATGGACATCCCGGCAGCGGGCAACGAAAGCGACAGCGTCGCGTGGCTCGATGCCGGCCTTTTGCGGCTCCGAGCCGGTGTTGACCTGGACATAGAGCTTTGGCGCGCGGCCTTGCCTGGCAATCTCCCTGGCGAGTTCGGCGGCGATCTTCTCGCGGTCGACGGTCTCGATGACGTCGGCCAGCGCAACCGCTTCCTTGGCTTTGTTCGATTGCAGCGGGCCGATCAGGTGTAGTTCTATGTCGGGGAATTCTGCTTTCAGCGCGGGCCATTTGGCCTGCGCTTCCTGCACCCGGTTCTCGCCGAAGACGCGCTGGCCGGCCTCGATGACCGGGCGGACGGCGTCGGCCTCGAAAGTCTTCGACACCGCAACCAGCGTCACCGAGCCGGCGTCGCGGCCGGCCTCGCGCTCGGCAGCGGCGATCCTCGTCTTGACGGCGAAAAACTGTTCGACGGCGCTGGCCATGCCTATATCCTGCCTGTCTTTCTAGCGCTGGCCGGCTCGCCGCAGTTGACGGGTCCGGCAATCCATGGTGAACACCGCGACGACATTTACCTCGGCCACCGGGCGTTGTCCGGCGGTCTGCGCCTGCTTTTAAGTGAAAATCATCCGATGGCAACCGAACGATACAATCCGCGCGCGTCCGAGCCCAAATGGCAGAAAGCCTGGGCCGAGAAGAAGCTGTTCGAAGCGCACAACAACGACCCGAAGCCGAAATACTACGTGCTGGAGATGTTCCCCTATCCGTCGGGGAAGATCCATATCGGCCACACCCGCAACTACACGATGGGCGACGTGGTGGCACGCTACAAGCGGGCCAAGGGCTTCAACGTGCTGCATCCGATGGGCTGGGATGCCTTCGGCATGCCGGCCGAAAACGCGGCCATGCAGAACAAGGTCCATCCCAAGGAATGGACCTACGCCAACATCGCCGCCATGCGCGAGCAGCTCAAGATGATGGGCCTGTCGCTGGACTGGGCGCGCGAATTCGCCACCTGCGACGTCGACTATTACCACCGCCAGCAGATGCTGTTCCTCGATTTTGTCGAGAAGGGGCTGGTGACGCGCAAATCCTCCAAGGTCAACTGGGACCCGGAGGACATGACGGTGCTCGCCAACGAGCAAGTCATCGACGGCCGCGGCTGGCGCTCCGGCGCGCTGGTCGAACAGCGCGAGCTGACGCAGTGGTTCTTCAAGATCACCGACTTTGCGCAGGATCTGCTGGACTCGTTGAATGGCCTCGGCGAATGGCCGGAAAAGGTCAAGCTGATGCAGCAGAACTGGATCGGCCGCTCGGAAGGGCTGCTGATCCGTTGGCCGCTGGCAGCGCCGGTTGGCGATGCGCACGAGCTGGAAGTCTATACGACCCGGCCCGATACTATTTTCGGCGCCTCGTTCATGGCGGTCGCCGCCGATCATCCGCTGGCGAAGAAAGCCGCCGAGACCAATGTCGAGCTGGCCAAGTTCATCGACGAGGTGCGCCATATGGGCACGTCGGTGGCCGCACTTGAGACGGCCGAGAAGAAGGGCTTCGACACCGGCATCCGCGTCGTCCATCCGTTCGATGAGACTTGGACGCTGCCGGTCTATGTCGCCAATTTCGTGCTGATGGAATACGGCACCGGCGCCATTTTCGGCTGCCCGTCGGGCGACCAGCGCGACCTCGACTTCGCCAACAAATACGGCCTGCCGGTCATTCCGGTGGTGATGCCGGAAGATGCCGACGCAAAGACCTTCCAGATCACGGAAGAGGCCTATATCGACGACGGCGTGATGATCAATTCGCGCTTCCTCGACGGCATGAAGCCGGACCAGGCGTTCGACGAGGTCGCGAAGCTGCTGGAACAGAAAAGCATCGGCGGTCGGCCGATGGCCGAGCGCAAGGTGAACTTCCGCCTGCGCGACTGGGGCATTTCGCGGCAACGTTATTGGGGTTGCCCTATCCCGATGATCCATTGCGAGGATTGCGGCGTGGTGCCGGTGCCGAAGGCCGACCTGCCGGTCAAGCTGCCCGATGACATCGAGTTCGACCGTCCCGGCAATCCGCTCGACCGCCACCCGACCTGGCGGCATGTGAACTGCCCGCAATGCGGCAAGGATGCGCGCCGCGAGACCGACACGATGGACACGTTCGTCGATTCGTCCTGGTATTTCGCCCGCTTCACCGCGCCCTGGGCCAATGAGCCGACCGAGCCCAAGGCTGCCGATGACTGGCTGGCGGTCGACCAGTATATTGGCGGCATCGAGCATGCGATCCTGCACCTGCTCTATTCGCGTTTCTTCACCCGCGCCATGCGCGAGACGGGGCATCTCGACCTCGCCGAGCCGTTCAAGGGCCTGTTCACGCAAGGCATGGTGGTGCACGAGACCTACCGTGTCGGCGGCGCATCGACCAATGGACGCTGGCTGTCGCCAGCTGAGGTCAGGATCGAGGATGCCGGCGGCAAGCGCCGTGCCATCGAGATCGCCACCGGCGAAGAGGCAGCGATCGGCTCGCTCGAAAAAATGTCGAAGTCGAAGAAGAACACGGTCAGCCCGGAAGACATCACCGACGGCTACGGCGCCGACACCGCACGCTGGTTCATGCTGTCGGATTCGCCGCCCGAGCGCGATGTCGAATGGACCGACGATGGCGCCGCCGGCGCGCATCGTTTCATCCAGCGCGTCTGGCGCCTGGTGTCGATCGCCGCCGAGACCCTCGACGGCGTCAAGCCGCAGGCCGCGAAGGAGGGCGAGGCCGGGGCTGTTTCCAAGGCCGCGCACAAGATCCTGAAGGCCATCGGCGAGGACATCGAGAAGCTTGGCTTCAACCGCGCCATCGCCCGCATCTACGAGCTGGCCAACGCCTTGACCACGCCGCTCAACGACGTTGCCGAGGGCAAGGCCGATGCGGCGCTCAAGGGCGCCTGCCGCGAGGCCGTGGAGATCCTGGTGCATGTGGTGGCGCCGGTCATGCCACATCTGGCGGAGGAGTGCTGGCATACGCTGGGCGGCGTCGATCTGGTCGCCGAACGACCGTGGCCGGTCTACGATCCGGCACTGGTGGTCGACAACGAGATCGTGCTGCCGGTCCAGGTCAATGGCAAGAAGCGTGGGGATTTGACAATTGCCCGCGACGCGGACCAAGGTGCGGTCGAAAAAGCGGTGCTGGCCCTCGACTTCGTGCAAAAAGCGCTGGAAGGTAAGGCGCCCCGCAAGGTGATCATCGTGCCGCAGAGGATCGTCAATGTCGTTGCCTGATCTTGAAAAGACGACGCATTTGCTGCGCCGTGCCGCGCTGTACGGCATGGTCGCCTCGATGGCGCTTGTCTCGGCCTGCACCGTGCGTCCGCTCTATTCGAGCGCGCCGCTGACGGCAGGCTCCACGGTCAGCGCTTCGGCCGAACTGGCTTCGATCGCGGTCAAGCCGGTCAAGACCCGCTACGCCCAGCAGGTCCGCAACAATCTGATCTTTGCTTTTGGACAGGGCGCCGGCGAGCCGCCAGCGCCGGTCTACATGCTCGATATCGGCGTCACCGAACTGGTCGAATCGGCGGCGCAAGTGCAAATTCAGAGAGACGAGGACGAGCCCACCGCAGGCACGGTGACGCTGACCGCAAACTATGTGCTGACCGATGCCCAGACCGGCGCGGTCATCGCCACCGGCAAACGCTCGATCCCGTCATCCTTCGACAAACCGACACAGGAGTTCGCCTCCTACCGGGCGCAGCTCGACGCCGAGAACCGTGCCGCGCGCGAACTGGCTGAAATCGTGAGCCTGTCGGTCGCCCAGGACTTGGTCAAGCACGGCAAGAAGGCCTGAGCGCTTCAGCACATTTCTGATTGCAATAAAAAAGGCCGGTCTCCCGGCCTTTTTTATTGGTGTCGAAGTCTGATCTCAGCCGATCTTCTGGCCGGTCTTGGCCCAGTCAGCGAGGAACTGTTCGAGGCCCTTGTCGGTCAGCGGGTGCTTAACCAGCGCCTTCAGCGTTGCTGCCGGCGCGGTAACCACATCGGCGCCGATCAGAGCTGCCTGCTTGACGTGGTTCACGGTGCGAACCGAAGCGACGAGGATTTCGGTGTCGAAATCATAATTGTCGTAGATATGACGGATTTCCTCGATCAGCTCCATGCCGTTCGCGCCGGTGTCGTCGATGCGGCCGACGAAGGGTGAGATGAACGAGGCGCCGGCCTTGGCGGCGAGCAGCGCCTGGTTGGCCGAGAAGCACAGCGTCACATTGACCATGCGGTTCATCTCGGTGCGGATCGTCCTGCAGGCGCGCAGGCCGTCCAGCGTCAGCGGGACCTTGATGCAGATATTGTCGGCGATCTTGGCCAGGATCTTGGCTTCGGCCATCATGTCCTTGTATTCGGTGGCGACGACCTCGGCCGAAACCGGGCCCTTGACGATGTCGCAGATCTGCTTGGTGACATCGGCGATCTTGCCGCCGGATTTCAGGATCAGCGAGGGATTGGTGGTGACGCCGTCGAGCAGCCCCAGGTCGTTCAGCTCCTTGATGTCCTTGATGTCAGCGGTGTCGACAAAAAATTTCATGGGGGTCTCCTGAAAGATTTCCATGTGCAGCTCATGCACATTCGGGGTTGCGCTTTGATCTAGACCAAAGTCGGGGCAAGGTCACGCCCGATGATCGAAGATTCGCCCTTTGTCGCAGCCGCGCCGGTGCTGGTGCCGATGCCCGCCGAGCGCCCCTACACCTATGCCGTGCCAGCCGGCATGCGCGTGGTGCCGGGGTCGATCGTGCGCGTGCCGCTGGGACCACGCCAGGTTGCGGGCATCGTCTGGGACGGTGTGGTCGAAAAGGTCGACGCCAAGAAATTGCGACCGATCGAGCAGCTTTTCGACTGTCCGCCGATCGATCGCGGCATGCGCCGCTTCGTCGACTGGATCGCGCAATACACGCTGTCGCCGCCCGGCATGGTGGCGCGCATGCTGCTCAGGGCGCCGGAGGCGTTCGATCCCGAACCGTGGATCGAGGGCCTGCAGCGGACGCTCGTCATGCCTGACCGGATGACGGATGCTAGAACGCGCGTACTGGAGACGGCCGAAGGCGGGCTTGCCTGGACGCGCGCGGGGCTGGCGCATGCCGCCGGCGTGTCGTCGACGGTGGTCGAGGGGCTCAAGGCGCAAGGCGTGTTCGAGACGGTGATGATCCCGCCGCGACCGGTGGTCGCAGCGCCAGATCCCTCCTACGCCCTGCCGGAGCTGATGCCCGACCAGGCCGAGGCGGCCGCCATGCTGCGCACCAATGTCGGGGCCGGCGCCTTCAGCGTCACGCTGCTCGACGGCGTTACCGGCTCGGGCAAGACGGAAGTTTATTTCGAAGCGGTGGCGGCGGCACTCGATCAGGGCAAGCAGGTGCTGATCCTGCTGCCGGAAATCGCGCTGACGCATGCCTTCCTCGAACGCTTCCAGCAGCGCTTCGGCGCCAAGCCTGCCGAATGGCATTCCGACCTGCCGCCAAGGATGCGTGAAAAGGTCTGGCGACAGGTTGCGGAAGGCGGCGTGCGCGTCGTCGCCGGCGCGCGCTCGGCGCTGTTCCTGCCGTTCAGGGAGCTCGGCCTGATCGTCGTCGACGAGGAACACGACCCTGCCTACAAGCAGGAGGATCGCGTCTTCTACAATGCGCGCGACATGGCGGTGGTGCGCGGCCATATCAGCAGCTTTCCGGTGGTGCTGGCATCGGCGACGCCTTCGGTCGAAAGCCGGGTCAACGCACAACAGGGCCGTTATGCGAGAGCAGTGCTGTCAGCGCGCTTTGCCGAGGCCGCCCTTCCCGACCTGAAGACAATCGACATGCGGCGCGCGCCGCCGGTGCGCGGCGGCTTCCTGTCGCCGCTGCTGATTGAGCAGATGCAACGCACGCTGGAGAGACAAGAGCAGTCGCTGCTGTTCCTCAACCGGCGCGGCTACGCGCCGCTGACGCTGTGCCGGGTCTGCGGCCATCGCTTCGGCTGCCCGGTCTGTTCGGCCTGGCTGGTCGAGCACCGCTTTCGCGGTCAGCTCGTCTGTCATCATTGCGGGCACAATGAGAAACGGCCGGAGGCTTGTCCGGAATGCGGCACGCTCGACCATCTCGTCGCCTGCGGCCCGGGCGTCGAGCGCATCGCCGAGGAGGTCGTGGCGCATTTCCCCGACGCGCGCACCATCGTCTTGTCGTCCGACCTGATGGGCGGCGTGCGGCGGTTGCGGCTGGAGCTGGAAGCCATCGCCAATGGCGAGGCCGACATCGTCATCGGCACGCAACTGGTGGCCAAGGGGCACAACTTCCCTAACATGACGCTGGTCGGCGTCGTCGATGCGGATCTCGGTCTCGCCAATGGCGATCCGCGCGCCGCCGAGCGCACTTTTCAACTGCTCAGCCAGGTGACCGGACGCGCCGGCCGCACCGGCAAGAAGAGCCTCGGCCTGCTGCAGACTTTCCAGCCGGACCATCCGGTGATGCGGGCGATCGTGTCGGGCGACGCCGAGGCGTTTTACGAGCGCGAGATCACTGAGCGCGAACGGGCCGCACTCCCACCCTTCGGCCGGCTCGCCGGCGTCATCGTCAGCGCAGTGACCCGCGCGGAGGCCGAGGGCCATGCACGCGGCCTGCGCCGCGCCGCACCCCCGGCCAGCGACCTGTTCGTGCTTGGGCCCGCAGAGGCGCCGTTGTCGCTGCTTGGCGGCCGCCACCGCTTCCGCCTGCTGATCCAGGGCGAACGGCGCGCCGACATGCAGGGTTTCATCCGCACCATGCTGGCCGAAGGGCCAAAACAGCGCGGCTCGGTCCGCGTGCAGGTCGATATCGATCCGCAGAGTTTTTTGTAAGGAGCCGCGAACGCTATGAAAACCATTGGCCTGCTCGGTGGCATGAGCTGGGAATCGACGGCGATTTATTATCGCCTGCTCAACGAGATCGTACGCGAGCGGTTGGGCGGGCTGCATTCGGCCAAGGTGCTGCTCCATTCGTTCGATTTCGCCGAGATTGCGGAGCGGCAGCATCATGGCGACTGGGACGGTGCGGGCGTGCTTCTGGCGGATGCCGCGCGCAAGCTGGAGGCGGGCGGCGCAGAGGGGCTGATGATCTGCACCAACACCATGCACAAGCTCGCCGACCAGGTGCAGGCGGCGGTATCCATCCCGCTCATCCACATCGCCGATGCCACGGCGGTTGCGGTGAAGGGCGCCGGCGTGAAGCGGCCGGCGCTGCTGGCGACGTGCTTCACCATGGAGCAGGATTTTTACAAGGGCCGGCTGACGGAGAAATATGCGCTGCAGCCGGTGGTGCCGGATCAGGCCGGGCGCGACATGGTGCATCGGGTGATCTATGACGAGCTCTGCCAGGGCATCGTCAGCGCGCCATCGAAGGCGGCCTATATTGATGAAGTCGCCCGCCTGCGGCGCTATGAAAAGATCGACGGCGTCATCATGGGCTGCACCGAGATCACCATGCTGATCGGGCAAAGCGATTTTGACATGCCGGTGTTCGACACCACGCGCATTCATGCCGAGGCGGCGGTTGAATTCGCGCTTGGCTGATGCGCCCTTCCTAAAGTGCCGCTGCCATCTGGCGCGTGGTTTCCCATTCGCTAGAATGGCCGCGATTTCAAACAGCCATTTATCGAGGGGACAAGATGGAATTTGCGTTTCCGTGGCCAACCAGTGAGGGCGAGTGGCTGGCGTGGTCGAGCGCCGTGGTCACCTTGGCGCTGGGCTTGCTGTTTTTCCTCGCTCCGGGGCTCGCCTTCCGGATTCTGCGGCTGCAGGTGCGGCCTGAAAAGGCAGCGGCCATCGCCGAAGGGCGCGGCCGCATGTCGGGCTTCTATCTCGGCGTCAGCCTATGCTGCATCCTGCTTGCGCAGCCATGGCTCTACATGGCGCTCGGCTTCTCCTGGCTGTTCACCGCTTTCGGCCGTTTGCTGTCGATGATGTCGGATGGCGCCAACACGCCTTTCAACTGGGCGTCGATCATTGTCGAGCTGGTGCTGGCCGCACTTCCGCTCGCCTTCGTCTTCGGCTTTCTGCCCTGAATCGGCGGCCAATCCGAAGGCTTTGGTTGAACTCTGCCGCCGGATGCGACAATAGTGCCCGAAAAGCATGCGGAACGACGCATTGCGGTCTTAAAATGCCTGTGCTAGACGGCAATCGACTTTCGGCCGGGGATAGCGGAAGCCGCGCCTCCGTGCTTGAAAAAACTTAGTAAGGTCAAAGATTTAGCCAGAGTTTTTTGCTCGCGCCAACAATCTGCGGCCTGTCAGACAAGAGAAAAGACGGTCCGTGGCTCAATCGTCATCGCCAATCTCAGGTGTCGCAGAACGCTATGCGGGTTCGCTGTTCGAACTCGCACTGCAATCCAATTCAGTTGCCAACGTCGAGGCTGACCTCAACAGTTTCGCAGCGATGCTGGATGGCAGCGCCGACCTGACGCGCCTCATCAACAGCCCGGTGTTCTCCAGCGAGGACCAAGCCAAGGCCATCGCGGCAATCACCGACAAGGCCGGCATCACCGGCTTGACCGGCAATTTCCTGCGAGTCGTCGCCCGTAACCGTCGCCTCTTCGCCGTTCCCGGCATGATCAAGGCATTCCGCCAGATCGCCGCCGAACATCGTGGCGAGACCGCTGCCGAGGTCACCTCGGCGCATGAACTGACGGCTGCCCAGCAGACCGAACTGAAGGCCGCGCTGAAGAGCGTCGCCGGCAAGGACGTGGCCATCTCCGTCACCGTCGATCCGTCGCTGCTCGGCGGTCTGGTGGTCAAGATGGGCTCGCGCCAGATCGATACGTCGCTCAAAACCAAACTCAATTCGCTCAAGCTTGCACTGAAAGAGGTCGGCTGATGGACATCCGCGCCGCGGAAATTTCCGCAATTCTGAAAGACCAGATCAAGAATTTCGGCAAGGAGGCCGAGGTCTCCGAAGTTGGACAGGTGCTGTCCGTCGGTGACGGTATCGCCCGCGTCTACGGCCTCGACAATGTCCAGGCCGGCGAGATGGTCGAATTCCCCGGCGGCATTCGCGGCATGGCGCTCAACCTCGAAGCCGACAACGTCGGCGTCGTCATCTTCGGCGCCGACCGCGACATCAAGGAAGGCGACACCGTCAAGCGGACCGGCGCCATCGTCGACGCGCCTGTCGGCATGGGCCTGCTCGGCCGCGTCGTCGACGCGCTCGGCAATCCGATCGACGGCAAGGGCCCGATCAAGGCGACCGAACGCAAGCGCGTCGACGTCAAGGCGCCCGGCATCATTCCGCGCAAGTCGGTCAACGAACCGATGTCGACCGGCCTCAAGGCCATCGACGCACTGATCCCGGTCGGCCGCGGCCAGCGCGAGCTGGTCATCGGTGACCGTCAGACCGGCAAGACCGCCATCATCCTCGACACGATGCTGAACCAGAAGGCCGTTCACGACAACGGACCGGAAAAGGAAAAGCTCTACTGCGTCTACGTCGCCATCGGCCAGAAGCGCTCGACCGTCGCGCAGTTCGTGAAGGTTCTCGAGGAGCGCGGCGCGCTCGACTATTCGATCATCGTCGCCGCCACCGCTTCCGATCCGGCGCCGATGCAGTTCCTGGCGCCCTTCACCGCCTGCACCATGGGCGAATATTTCCGCGACAACGGCATGCATGCGCTGATCAGCTATGACGATCTGTCGAAGCAGGCCGTCGCCTACCGCCAGATGTCGCTGCTGCTGCGCCGTCCGCCGGGCCGCGAAGCCTATCCGGGCGACGTGTTCTACCTGCACTCGCGCCTGCTCGAGCGCGCCGCCAAGCTCAATGACGACAATGGCGGCGGTTCGCTGACCGCTCTGCCGATCATCGAGACGCAGGCCAACGACGTGTCGGCCTATATCCCGACCAACGTGATCTCGATCACCGACGGCCAGATCTTCCTCGAAACCAACCTGTTCTTCCAGGGCGTCCGCCCGGCCGTCAACGTCGGCCTGTCGGTGTCGCGCGTCGGTTCGTCGGCGCAGATCAAGGCGATGAAGCAGGTTGCCGGCTCGATCAAGGGCGAGCTCGCGCAGTACCGCGAAATGGCGGCCTTTGCGCAGTTCGGCTCCGACCTCGACGCCGCCACGCAGCGCCTGCTCAATCGCGGCTCGCGCCTGACCGAACTCCTGAAGCAGCCGCAGTTCTCGCCGCTCAAGGTCGAGGAGCAGGTCGCGGTGATCTTCGCCGGCGTCAACGGCTACCTCGATAAGTTGGCAGTCAACCAGGTCGGCAAGTTCGAGCATGGCCTGCTCAGCCACATGCGCTCGGCCGGCAAGGACGTGCTCGACGGCATCCGCAAGGAAAAGGCGCTGTCGGACGATCTTCGGGCCAAGCTGAAGGCCGAGATCGACACCTTCGCCAAGACCTTCGCTTGAGAAAGCCGGACGCACGGGATCAGGTTGAAGCATGCCTTCGTTAAAAGACCTTCGTAACCGTATCGCCTCGGTCAAGGCGACGCAGAAGATCACCAAGGCGATGCAGATGGTCGCCGCGGCGAAGCTGCGCCGCGCGCAGGAAGCTGCGGAAGCCGCGCGCCCCTATTCCGAACGGATGGGCGCGGTGCTGGCCAACATCACCCAGGCAATCGGCAGCGGCGGCGATGCCCCGGCGCTGATGACCGGCACCGGGAAGGACGATGTGCATCTGCTCGTCGTCTGTACGGCCGAGCGAGGCCTGTGCGGCGGCTTCAATTCGCAGATCGCCCGTCTCGCCCGCGACCATATCCGCCGGCTGCTGGCCGACGGCAAGCAGGTCAAGATCATCTGCGTCGGCAAGAAGGGTTTCGACATCCTGCGCCGCGACTATGCCTCGATGATCCTCGAACGCGTCGATCTGCGCGAGGTCAAGACGCTCGGTTTCGTCAATGCCGATGCCATTGCCCGCAAGGTCATCCACCTCTTCAACGAGGGCGGTTTCGACATCTGCACGCTGTTCTATTCGCAGTTCAAGTCGGTGATCAGTCAGATCCCGACCGCGCAGCAGATCATTCCGGCCGGCATCGCTTCCGCCCCGGCCGAGGCGACCGCAGGCGGCAACGCCGTCTACGAATACGAGCCGGAGCCGGGCGAAATCCTGACCGACCTCATTCCGCGCAACATCTCGGTTCAGGTCTTCCGTGCGCTGCTCGAAAACGCAGCCGGCGAGATGGGCGCCAAGATGAGCGCCATGGACAATGCGACGCGCAATGCCGGCGACATGATCAACAAGCTGTCGATTACCTACAACCGCCAGCGGCAGGCGCAGATCACCAAGGAACTGATCGAAATCATTTCGGGCGCCGAGGCGCTCTAGGCGCGGCCGCCAGGAGGTTATCGACCTTCCGGTGGAGCGTGAGAAACAAAGGACGAAAAGGGTAAAGACGATGGCGAAAGCAGCGACCCCGAAGGCGGCAGCTCCCAAAGCGGCGACAAAGGCTCCGGCAGCAGCGGCGAAGGCCGCTCCGGCCAAGAAGGCGGCCGAGCCCGCCAAGGCAGCGGCCCCGGCCAAGGCTGCGGCATCGAAGACGACAGCCGCCGTCGTCAAGAAGACCGGCGTTGTCGGCAAGGTCCGCCAGGTCATCGGCGCTGTCGTCGACGTCCAGTTCGGCGATCACTTGCCGGCCATTTTGAACGCCATCGAGACGACCAATGTCGGCAACCGCCTGGTGCTCGAGGTTGCCCAGCACCTCGGTGAAAACACCGTGCGCTGCATCGCCATGGACTCGACCGAAGGTCTGGTGCGCGGTCAGGACGTCTATGACACCGGCGCGCCGATCACCGTGCCAGTCGGTCCGGGCATGCTCGGCCGCATCATCAACGTCATAGGCGAGCCGGTCGACGAGGAAGGCCCGGTCGACGGCATCGAAATGCGCGCCATCCACCAGCCGGCTCCGTCCTATGTCGAACAGTCGACGGAAGCGCAGATCCTGATCACCGGCATCAAGGTTCTCGACCTTCTGGCGCCTTACGCCCGCGGCGGCAAGATCGGCCTGTTCGGCGGCGCCGGCGTCGGCAAGACCGTGCTGATCCAGGAGCTGATCAACAACGTCGCCAAGGCGCACGGCGGCTTCTCGGTGTTCGCCGGTGTCGGCGAGCGCACCCGTGAAGGCAACGATCTCTATCATGAGTTCATCGAATCCGGCGTCAACAAGAAGGGCGGCGGCGAAGGCTCCAAGGCGGCGCTGGTCTATGGCCAGATGAACGAACCGCCGGGCGCGCGTGCCCGCGTCGGCCTGACCGGCCTGACGGTCGCCGAATATTTCCGCGACCAGGGTCAGGACGTGCTGTTCTTCGTCGACAACATCTTCCGCTTCACGCAGGCGGGCTCGGAAGTGTCGGCGCTGCTCGGCCGCATTCCTTCGGCCGTGGGTTACCAGCCGACGCTCGCCACCGACATGGGCGCGCTGCAGGAGCGCATCACGACGACGACCAAGGGCTCGATCACTTCGGTGCAGGCGATCTACGTGCCCGCCGACGATTTGACCGACCCGGCGCCGGCAACATCGTTCGCCCACCTGGACGCGACGACCGTGCTCAACCGCGCGATCTCGGAAAAGGGCATCTACCCGGCCGTCGATCCGCTCGACTCGACCTCGCGCATGCTCGACCCGATGGTTGTCGGTGAAGAGCACTACCAGGTCGCCCGCCAGGTGCAGTCGATCCTGCAGCGCTACAAGTCGCTGCAGGACATCATCGCGATCCTGGGCATGGACGAGCTGTCGGAAGAGGACAAGCAGACCGTGGCCCGCGCCCGCAAGATCGAGCGCTTCCTGTCGCAGCCCTTCTTCGTCGCCGAAGTGTTCACCGGTTCGCCGGGCAAACTGGTCGACCTCGCCGACACCATCAAGGGCTTCAAGGGCCTCTGCAACGGCGACTACGATCACCTGCCGGAAGCCGCCTTCTACATGGTCGGCGGCATCGAGGAAGCGGTCGAGAAGGCACAGCGCCTGGCAGCTGAAGCGGCATAAGAAGCGAATAGCGAATAGGGAGTAGCGAATAGGGGATTGTTGGGTTGAGCGGGTCTTCTTTTGCTACCCGCTGCTCACTATTCCCTACTCACTAAATTGATCATGGCTGAAGCTTTCCAATTCGAACTGGTCTCGCCGGAGCGCCTGCTCGTTTCCGAGCAGGTCGAAGCCGTCGTCATTCCGGGCGCAGAGGGCGAGATGACCGTGATGGCGCATCACGCGCCGGTCATGACGACGATCAAGCCGGGCGTCGTCACGGTGAAGACCGCAGGCGGCAAGGAAGAGCGCTATGTGGTGTTCGGCGGCTTTGCCGACATCGTCCCTGCAGGCTGCACGTTGCTGGCCGAATCGGCTGTCGCAGTCGGCGACATCGACCGCGCCGACCTCGCCCGTCGCATCCAGGACGCCAAGGAAGACGCTGCCGACGCCAAGGACGATCAGTCCCGCAGCAAGGCCGAGCAGTTCCTCGCCCAGCTCACCACGCTCGAAAGCGCTCTGCTGGCAGCTTAAGTCTCAGCGAAAACAAAAGACGAGATAGGCCGGGTTCAAACCGGCCTTTTTTGTGCCCACAGAAATGCGGGAGAACGTTATCGGTCGGACGGAGTGCCGACTTGCCGGCTCGGCAACGCGGGCTCTTTCCGATCAGAATCCTAGACCGCCGTTAGGCCTGTCTCGTCGGTCCCGGTATGCCGAGCGCCGAAAGCGCTAGTGCCACCCTGCCTTGCTGGATGTGGACTCGATGGGCGGCGACCAGGTCGATCAGCGTCTGCCGCTCGGGCTTGCCGCTGGCGAAGCCGGCGAGGTCGAACACCGTCGCGACTTTTTCCAGCGTCGGCCGCTCGCCGAGCGCGGCCAGCGCTGAGTCGAGCGGATCGGTAAAGTGGGCTTCCGGCAGGTCCTTGCCGCGTGCCTCGCACGCTGAGATCCAGGCGGCGATCACCAGCGTCAGATGCTCCGGGACCAGGCCGGCCTGGATGCGCTCGATGGCGGAAGCGACAATGCGCTGCGGCAGTTTCTGGCTGCCGTCATTGGCAATCTGCGCCGTGCGGTGGGCGAGCGCTGTGTTGGAAAAGCGCTCGGCAAGTTCCGTTGTATAGGCCGATGTGTCGAGCCCGGCATCTCCAGGCAAGGTCGGAATCGCCTCGGCCCAGAGCCGGTCGACAAATTCACGGATCGCCGGGTCGGCGAAGGCGCGGTCGACGGTCGCGTGGCCGGAAAGCAGGCCGAGATAGGCGATGCCCGAATGGGCGCCGTTGAGCAGCCTGAGCTTCATGTCCTCGAACGGCCCGACATCCTCGACCATGGTGACGGCGAACTTTTCCCAGGCCGGTCTTCCGGTCGGGAACCTGTCTTCGATCACCCATTGCCGGAACGGCTCGGTCATCACCGGCCAGGAATCCGTGATGCCGAGCTCGCCGGCGATGCGCGCCCGGTCGGCATCGGTCGTTGCCGGCACGATGCGATCCACCATGCTCGACGGAAACGCCACCTCGTCGGCGATATGGCCGGCGAGAGGGGCTTCGCCTGATGCAGTGGTCTGGGCATCCCGCAATCTCGCAAACGCGGTCAGCAGCCGGTGCAGCGTGGCGCCGTTGGCCGGCAAGTTGTCGCAACACAGCACCGTGAAAGGTGGTACGCCGGCGACGCGGCGGCGCGCCAGCGACTCTGCCAGGAAGCCGTGTGCTGTCTTCGGCGATCCGGGATTTGCCAGATCGTGGACGATGTCGGGATGGGTCGCATCGAGGCCGCCGTCGGCAGCCCGGAGGTAAGCCTTTTCGGTGATGGTCAGCGTGATGATGCGGGTGCGCGGATCGGTCAGCGCGGCCAGCACCGCGCCGGGGTTTTCCGGCGCCACCAGCATCGACTGGATGGAGCCGATGACCTGGAGTTTTTCGCCACCGCTGTCTCTGACCGCCAGCGTATAAAGCCCGTCCTGCGGCGCCAGCGCATCGCGCGTGTCGGGGCTGCGCAGCGAGACGCCGATGATACCCCAGCCGGTCTCGCCGGCCGCCAGGCAGTCATCGACATAGGCTGCCTGATGGGCGCGGTGGAAGGCGCCGACGCCGAGATGGACGATGCCTGGGGCGACCCTGGCGCGATCATAGGCAGGGACCGCTGCCGAGGCCGGCAGGGATCGCACCGTGGTATTGGAAAGGCGGCTGCTGGTCATGGCGCGGCTTGTTCGTTGCATGGCGTGCGAGGCGGGTCGGCTAGCGGCGTATCATCCGTTCTCCCGTCGCACAATGACCCGATGTCGCCTAAAAGTCATCATACAACAATCCAATTTTTGTATGTTGACATTACTTCTTTCCGATCCTACCGATAGCGCCCTGGGAGGATGGACGTGGCAGGACTGACCGATCCGGATCTGCTTTTTGCCGCCGAAGGGCGAGCGCTTTCAGTCGCGCGCGATCTCTATGCCGGGGTCAAGGATCTGCCCATCGTCAGCCCGCATGGTCACACCGATCCGCGCTGGTATGCTCTCAACGAGCCGTTCCCCGATCCGGCACAATTGCTGGTCGTGCCCGACCACTACATTTTCCGCATGCTGTTTAGCCAGGGCGTGCCACTGGAGGATCTGGGCGTATCGACCCTCGACGGTTCGCCGGTCGAAGCCGACCCGAGGGCGATCTGGCGGCGCTTTGCCGAGCACTATTATCTCTTCCGCGGCACGCCGACACGGCTGTGGCTCGACCATGTGCTCGAGCACCTGTTCGGCATCGAAGAGCCGCTCAACGCCAAGTCAGCCGACCGCCACTACGACACCATCGCCGACCTGTTGAAACGTGACGACTATCGTCCGCGCGCGCTGTTCGAGCGCTTCAACATCGAAGTGATCGCGACGACGGAAGGCGCGCTCGATAGTCTCCAATGGCACAAGGCAATCCGCGACAGCGACTGGCAGGGACGCGTCGTCACCGCCTACCGGCCGGACGCCGTCGTCGATCCCGACTTCGAAGGATTCTCGGACAATCTCGACCGTCTCGGCGAGATCAGCGGCTGCGACACCGGCACATGGGCCGGCTATCTCGGCGCCCACCGTCAGCGCCGCGCCTTCTTCAAGACTTTCGGCGCGACCTCGTCCGACCATGGTCATCCGACGGCGGAGACCGCCAATCTTTCCGACGCGGCGGCGGAAGAGCTGTTCAACCGCATCCGCCGCGGCTCCGATGACGAGCGCGAGCGCAAACTGTTTCGCGCCCAGATGCTGACCGAGATGGCCAAGATGAGCCGCGACGACGGTCTGGTGATGCAGATCCATCCCGGCTCATGGCGCAACCATTCGCCCGGTGTTTTCCAGAAATTCGGCCGCGACAAGGGCTTCGATATTCCGACCCGCACCGACTATGCGGCGGCGCTCAAACCCTTGCTCGACTGCGTCGGGCTGGAGCGCGACCTCACCATCATCCTGTTCACGCTCGACGAGACGAGTTATGCGCGCGAACTGGCGCCGCTGGCCGGCGTCTATCCGGCGCTGAAGCTCGGCCCGGCCTGGTGGTTCCACGACAGTCCGGAAGGCATGCGCCGCTTTCGCGAGATGACGACCGAAACCGCCGGCTTCTACAACACCGTCGGCTTCAACGACGACACCCGCGCTTTTCCCTCGATACCGGCTCGCCACGACGTGGCGCGCCGGGTCGACTGCGCCTTTCTCGCCCGCCTCGTCGCCGAGCATCGGCTCACTGAGGACGAAGCGCATGAGCTGGCGCGGGAGCTTGCCTACACGCTTGCCAAGAAGGCGTACCGGCTCTGAGCCGGGCGCCTTGATTTTTACAAAGGGAGGAAGACAGTCATGTTCTATTTTTCAAAACTGACGGCAGCCACATTCGCCTTCGGCTCGCTGATGATCGGCGTCGCCAATGCCCAGACCGTGCTGCGTTCGGCCGACACCCATCCCGACGGGTATCCGACCGTCGAGGCGGTGAAGTACATGGGCGAGCTGATCAAGGAGCGCACCGCCGGCCGCTATTCGGTCGAGGTCTATCATTCAGCGCAGCTCGGCGAGGAGAAGGACACGATCGAGCAGACGCAGACCGGTGTCATCGACCTGAACCGCGTGTCGATGGGCCCCTTCAACGGCATCGTGCCGGAGACTGCGGTGCCGTCGCTGCCCTACATGTTCCGCTCGGTCGAGCATATGCGCCATGTCATGGACGGGCCGATCGGCGGCGAGATCCTGAAGGCGTTTGAGGCGCATGACCTTGTCGGTCTCGCCTTCTACGATTCCGGCGCGCGTTCCTTCTATAACACCAAGAAGGACATTACCTCGATGGCCGATATGAAGGGCATGAAGTTCCGCGTCATCCAGTCGGACGTGTTCGTCGACATGGTCAATGCGCTCGGCGCCAACGCCACGCCGATGGCCTATGGCGAGGTCTATTCGGCACTGCAGACAGGCGTCATCGATGGCGCCGAGAACAACTGGCCGAGCTTCGAATCCGCCAAGCACTATGAAGTCGCCAAGCATTACACGATGGACCAGCACCAGATCGTTCCGGAAGTGCTGGTGATGGCGAAGGCGAGCTGGGACAAGCTGTCGCCTGAAGACCAGGCGATCGTGCGCCAGGCGGCCAAGGACAGCGTCGTCAAGATGCGCGAGCTTTGGGACGCGCAGGAGAAGAAGTCGCGCGATATCGTCGAGAAGGCCGGCGTCAAGGTCAGCGAGATCGACAAGCAGCCGCTGATCGACGCGATGAAGCCGGTCTACGACAAGTACCTGTCGACGCCGGCGCTGAAGGATCTCGCGGCTCGTATCCAGGCAACCAAGTAATTCGTCGCGAAGGTGGTGGCGCGATCATCCGCGCCACCACTCAGCGGAGGGGTCCACATGAAATCATTCTGGCTGGCAACGGAGCGGCTGCTGTCGCAACTGGCGAAGCTTGCGCTGTGGGTCAGCGGGGCGGGCCTGACGCTGATGACGATCATCATCTTCTGGCAGGTATTCTCACGCTATGTCCTGAACAACTCGCCGAGCTGGACCGAGTCCCTCTCGGTGCTGCTGATGGGCTGGTTCATCTTCCTGGGCGCAGCAGTCGGTGTTCGTGAGCGCACGCATCTGGGTTTTGATGTGCTGCTCTATTTTCTGCCGCACTCGGGCAAGGCGGTGCTGCGCAGCATTTCGGACTTGGTCGTGCTCGCCTTTGGCTTTGGCATGATCGTCTACGGCGTTCAACTCGCCAGGCTGACCTGGAACACAATCATGCCGTCCCTCGATATGCCGGGCGGTGTCACCTTCCTGCCGGTCATCCTGGGCGGCGCGCTGGTCTGTCTGTTTTCCCTGGAGCGGCTGGCCGGGCGATTTGCCGGGCTGCCTGTCGATGCCGATCAATATGCTACGGGCGAAGAGGATCTGTAATGGCCCTGATAGTTCTCTTCGGCACGTTCGTCTTCCTGCTCATCATCGGCACGCCAATCGCATTCTGTCTTGGCGTGGCCAGCTTCGCCACCGTGCTGGTGCTCGGCCTGCCGCCGCTGGTGGTGTTCCAGCGCCTCAACTCAGGCGTTTCCGTCTTCTCGCTGATGGCCATTCCGTTCTTCATCTTCGCCGGTGACCTCATGGTGCGCGGCGGCATAGCCGCCAGGCTAGTGGCGCTGGCCGGATCGCTGGTCGGCCATCTGCGCGGCGGTCTCGGTCAGGTCAACATTGCGGCGTCAACCATGTTCGGCGGCATTTCCGGTTCAGCCGTAGCCGACGCGTCGGCCGTCGGCGGCCTGATGATCCCGCAGATGAAGGCGCGCGGCTACGGCGTCGACTATGCCGTCAACATCACATCGGTGGGCGCTATCATCGCTCTTCTGATCCCGCCGTCGCACAACATGATCATCTATTCGATCTCGGCCGGCGGCCGTATCTCGATCGCCGACCTCTTTACGGCCGGCGTCATACCAGGGTTGCTGCTGGCTTTGTCGCTGATGATCACTGCCTATTGGGTTGCCACCCGGCGCGGCTATCCCACCGAGCCTTTCGCTGGCTTCGGCCGGGTCCTGCAACTGCTCGTCGCCGCCATTCCCGGCCTCCTGCTCATCGGCATCATTTTCGGTGGTGTCAGGTCGGGCATCTTCACCGCCACGGAAAGCTCATGCATCGCCATCGTCTACGCCTTCCTGGTGACGCTCATCATCTACCGCTCGATGAGTTGGGGCGACTTCGTCGCCGCAACCACGGCGGCGGTGCGTACGACGGCCATGGTGCTGATGATTATCGGCTGCGCAGCCGCCTTCGGCTGGCTGCTGGCCTATCTCAGGGTGCCCGCCGCGCTGGTTGCCTTCCTGCAGTCGGTATCCGACAACAAGCTGGTCATCCTGCTGCTGCTCAACATCATCCTGCTTATCCTCGGCACATTCATGGACATGTCGCCGCTGATCATCATCACCACCCCGATCTTCCTGCCGGTGGTGACAGCCTATGGCGTCGACCCCGTGCATTTCGGTGTCATCCTGATCCTCAATCTCGGCATCGGCCTGTGCACGCCACCGGTCGGGGCGGTGCTGTTCGTCAGCTGCGCCATTGGTCGGATCCCGATCTGGACGGCGATGCGCTCGATCTGGCCATTCTACGGCGCGGCCTTCACGGTGCTGATGCTTGTCACCTACATACCGGAAATCTCATTGTGGCTGCCGAGCCTGTTCCACTAGAAGGTTACCCACGTGGCCGAAACAATTGCTGATCTGAAGGTCGAGAGAAAGCCCAAGCTGTCGGAGACCGTCGTCGCGGCGATCCGCAAGCAGCTGCATGCCGGCGAGATCCTGCCCGGCCACAAACTGCCGACCGAGGGACAGTTGACCGAGACCTTCGGCGTCAGCCGCACTGTCATCCGCGAGGCGCTGGCCAAGCTTGCCGCCGACGGCCTGGTCGAGGCGCGCCAGGGCGCCGGCGTCTTCGTCACCGAACACATCTCGACAATGTTCGGGGCGCTTGCCGCCGACATGGGAGCCAAGGATTCGGTCGCGCTCAACGTGCTGGAAGTGCGCCTGGCGGTCGAGATCGAATCGGCAGGGCTCGCCGCCATCCGCCGTAACGCCGCGCAGGAGGCGGCGATCCAGGAGGCCTTCTTCGAGTTCGAGCGGCTGCTGCTCAACAGCGAGCCGACCGGACCGGCCGATCTCGCCTTCCATCGGGCAATCGCCAGCGCCACCAACAACCCGTTCTATGTCGAGATGCTGGATGTGCTGGGCCGCCGTGCCATTCCCTGCGACGTGACCTCGCCCTGGTCGACCGAACTGGTGCAGTCCGACAGCTATCAGCGCGGCCTGCAGCGCGAGCATCTGGTGATCCTGAACGCGATCACGTCAGGCGACGCCGAAGGCGCGCGCGAGGCGATGCGCGCCCATCTTACCGCCAGCCAGCAGCGCTACCGCGAGCGTCTGCACGCCCGCCAGGTCTTCTACGCCGACTCGGTCAAGGCGGCTGACACCGAATAGACAAAGCAGCTGGAGCAGTAATGAACGAAATTCATCCGCATACCGATTTCAACTCGCGTTTCGCTATCGACCCGGTTGCCGCGGCTGCCATGGGGACCGACGAATTGCGTCACCACTTCCACATTGACGACCTGTTCCAGCCCGGGCGCATCAGCCTGACCTATACGCACTATGACCGCATGATCGTCGGCGGCGCCGTGCCGGCGGCTGCACCGCTGCCGCTGGAAGCGATCAAGCCGACGGGTACCAGGGATTTCCTCGACCGCCGCGAGCTTATCATCGTCAACATCGGCGGCGCCGGCTCGGTGACGGCAAACGGCGAGAGCCACCCATTGCAGGCGCGCGACATGCTCTATCTCGGCATGGGCAGCACCGACGTGTCGTTCGCGTCGGCCGACAAGTCCGCACCGGCCAAATTCTATCTGCTCAGCGCGCCGGCGCACCAGACCTATCCGAACCGGTTGATCCGCATCGGCGATGCCAAGCGCCTCGACCTCGGCAGCAAGGAGACCTGCAACGAGCGCTCGATCTTCCAGTTCATCCACGCCGATGCCGCAAAAACCTGCCAGCTGGTGGTCGGCATGACCCAGCTGGCGCCGGGCTCGGTGTGGAACACCATTCCTTGCCATGTGCATGACCGGCGCACGGAGGCCTATCTCTATTTTGACCTGCCGGAGACGGCGCGCGTCTTCCATTTCATGGGCGAGCCGGACGAAACCCGCCATCTCGTCATGGCCAATGAAGAGGCGGTGCTGTCGCCGGGCTGGTCGATCCATTCGGGCGCCGGCACCTCCAACTACGCTTTCATCTGGGCCATGGCCGGAGACAATGTCGACTACACCGATGTCGACCCGGTGCCGCTGGACGAACTGCGGTGAGCGGGCCTTCAGCCTTCAGCCTGGCCGGCAAACGCATCCTGGTCACCGGCGCCAACACCGGCATCGGCCAGGGCATCGCGCTCTCCATCGCGCGCGCGGGCGGCACTGTCATCGGCGTCGGCCGCTCGGCGATGGATGACACGCAAAGACAAGTCGTCGAGCTGGGCGGGCAGTTCGAGGCCGTGCGTTGCGATCTCGCCGACCATGCTGCCGCGAAGACCGTGCTCGACCAGGTCTGGGAAGTGACCGGACCGATCGACGGCCTGGTCAACAATGCCGGCATCATCCGGCGCGCCGATGCCGTCGATTTCTCCGAGGCCGACTGGGACGACGTCATCGACGTCAATCTGAAGACGCTGTTCTTCTTGAGCCAGGCTTTTGCCAAACGCGTGCTGGCAGACACCGGACGGCGCGGCAAGATCGTCAACATCGCCTCCGTGCTGAGTTTCCAGGGCGGCATCCGTGTCGCCTCCTACACAGCGTCGAAACATGGCGCTCTCGGCGTCACAAGGCTGCTCGCCTGCGAATGGGCGGCAAAGGGCATCAACGTCAATGCGATTGCGCCCGGCTATATCGAAACCAACAACACCGAGGCGCTGCGCGCCGATCCCGACCGCAGTGCCGCGATCCTGGCGCGCATCCCGGCCGGCCGCTGGGGCGGGCCGGAAGACATAGGCGACGCCGCCGTCTTCCTGCTGGCGCCGGCGTCCGACTACATGCATGGCGCGGTGGTTCCGGTCGACGGCGGCTGGCTGGCGCGATGAGGAGAGGACAATGACCGAGCCGAAGATTTTCGCCCATCCCGGCGAGAGCGCCTGGACGCCGACCCCGGACGGCAACAGGCGGCGCGTTCTCTTGCACACCGATGAACTGATGATGGTCGAATTCGGTTTCGACAAGGGCGGCGTCGGCGCGCTGCACTCGCACCCGCATGTCCAGGCCAGCTATGTCGCCGAAGGCCGCTTCGAGGTGACCATCGACGGCCGGACCGACATCATCGAGACCGGCGGCAGCTTCATCGTGCCGTCCAATCTGGTGCATGGCGTCAAAGCGCTGGAGGCCGGACGCCTGGTCGACAGTTTTACGCCGTACCGCGCCGATTTTCTGGCCTGAGCCTTTTCCGGTCTGTTCCGCAAACAGAAACCCGCGCCTCCTGGGAGGCGCGGGCTGTTGCCTGTGCGCTCGCGGCGCAGCGGTACTCGAAACATCGCCGCAGGGTTTGGATGGTGCCGTAACTTGGTGAAGATAGGTTTAACGCATCGTCCCGATGGCGGGCGGAGGCAACGTCGCCAAGGCGAGAATTTCCATCGCAGCGATTGCCGTGGCATAGCTCGACGCTTATCGTCACGCCCGCGCCCTGTGGGGCGGTGATTCACAGAAATTGCATGATGCAGATATCGACAACGAGCGTGCACGATCCCAAACGGCGCGTCCTGAAGGACGTATTCGGCTTCGACGATTTTCGCCCGGGACAGGCCTCCGTGATGGAGGCGCTGCTCGCTGGCCGTCATGTGCTGGCCGTCATGCCGACGGGGGCGGGCAAGTCGCTCTGCTACCAGGTTCCGGCGCTGGTCAAGGGTGGGCTCACCATCGTCGTGTCGCCACTGGTGGCGCTGATGCAGGACCAGGTCGCGGCGCTGCGCCTTGCCGGCGTCGCCGCCGATACGATCAACTCCTCGATCGAGCGCGATGCCAATGTCGCGGCGTGGCGCCGTGTTGCGTCGGGCCAGACGCGCCTGCTCTATCTGGCGCCGGAGCGGCTGATGACCGAGCGCATGCTGGATGCGTTGGCCAGGCTCGATGTCAGCCTGATCGCCATCGACGAGGCACATTGCATTTCGCAATGGGGGCCGGCGTTCCGGCGCGAATATGAAGACCTGTCGCAGCTGCGCGGCATCTTTCCCGATGTGCCAATCATTGCGGTGACGGCTACGGCGGACGAGACGACACGGGCAGACATCGAGACACGACTGTTTGGCGGGCGTGTAGACACGCAGGTGCTCGGCTTCGACCGGCCGAACATCAAGCTTGCCATTGAGCCGAAGCAGGACAGCAAGCGGCAGTTGCTCAATTTCGTCGAGCGCCATCAGGGGCGCAGCGGCATCGTCTATTGCCTGTCGCGCAAGAAGACCGAAGAAGTGGCCACCTTCCTCGAAAAGAACGGCGTCACCGCGCTCGCCTATCACGCCGGGATGAGCAAGGAGGCGCGTGACGCCAACCAGAACGCTTTCATGACGCTGTCGGGTGTCGTCATGGTGGCGACCATCGCCTTCGGCATGGGCATCGACAAGCCCGACGTTGCCTATGTCTTCCACACCGATTTGCCGGGCAGCCTGGAGGCCTACTACCAGGAGATCGGCCGCGCCGGCCGCGATGGCCGGGCGGCAGAGGCGCATATGCTGTACGGTCTTGGCGATATCCGCATGCGCCGCATGTTCATCGATGACGAGGACGCCGCCGTCGAGCACAAGCGCCGCTCGCATAGCCGGCTCGACACGCTGATCGGCTATTGCGAGACGGCCGAGTGCCGGCGCCAGGTGCTGCTCGGCTATTTCGGCGAAGAGGCGGCCCCTTGCGGCAATTGCGACAATTGCCTGGAGCAGGCGCCGCGCGCCGACGGCACCGCCGAGGCACGCATCATCCTGGCGGCGGTCGCGCAGAGCGGCGAGCGTTTTGGCGCCGGCCATGTCATCGACATCCTCCTTGGCCACGAGACCGAAAAGGTGGCGACCAGAGGTCATCACAGGCTGGCCTGTTTCGGCAGCGGCGCCGCGCACAAGAAGGATTTTTGGCTGTCGCTGATCCGCCAGCTTGTCGCAAACGGTTTCCTGGTGCCGGATCCGGGCGGCCATGGCGGCCTGGCCATCGCTGAGAAAGGCCATGCGCTCGGTCGTGGCGAGGTCGCGTTTCAGTATCGCGTCGAGACGCGCACGCGGGCCGCACGCCGCGCGGCTCGTGCCGGCCAGATACCCCAGGGCGAAAATGTGGATGCCTCGCTGCTGGCCGCGCTCAAGACGCTGCGGCTGCGCCTGGCCAAGGAGCGCCAGGTGCCGGCCTATGTGGTGTTTTCCGACCGCACGCTGATCGACATGGCCGAGCGCCGCCCGCAAGACCTCGACGGTTTCGCCGAAGTGAACGGCGTCGGTGCGGCCAAGCTGAAGGAGTTCGGCCGGGTCTTCCTCGCCGCGATTTCTGGGCACCAGTCGGAAGCGCAAGGTTAGACGCTTTCGCCGAAGTCAAGCTTTGTCGTATCCCGAATGTGTGCTGATCGGCTGGAAATGTATCTCAGTGTGTCCGGGTGCCGCCTAGCTACATCCGCTTTCAATTTGAACGGATGGGGACACATGGGAGATACACCCGGGCCATCCTTTCCGGTTGGTACCAATCAGTAGGAGAAACCAATGGCCGACGAAATCAACCACGACCGCCGCCGCTTCTTCGGTACGGCCGCCCTGAACCTCGCTGCCGCCGGCTTGGTCGGCTCGGCCGGCGCGCTGGCCAGCACGGCAAAGGCGGCGACCCTGCCCACGGTCAAGCCAGGGACGAACACGTCCTTCGTGGCGCTGAAGCAGGTCAAGGCCGGCGTTCTCGACATCGGCTATGCCGAGGCCGGTTCGGCCGATGGGCCGCCGGTCATTCTGCTGCATGGTTGGCCTTACGATATCCACGCCTTTGTCGATGTCGCGCCGCTCCTGGTATCGGCGGGCTACCGGGTGATCGTGCCCTATCTTCGCGGCTACGGCACGACGCGCTTCCTGTCCGCCGAGACGATGCGAAATGGCCAGCAATCGGTGGTCGCCCAGGACGTCATCGCGCTGATGGATGCACTCGGTATCCCCAAGGCGACCCTTGCCGGTTTCGACTGGGGCGCGCGCTGCGCCTGCATCGTCTCGGCGCTGTGGCCGGAACGCGCAAAGGCGCTGGTCTCGGTGAGCGGCTATCTCGTCGGCAACATCAAGACCGGCAAGGTGCCGCTGCCGCCAAGCGCTGAACATGACTGGTGGTACCAGTTCTATTTTGCCACCGAGCGTGGCGCGGCCGGTTACGACAAATACCGGCATGATTTCGCGAAGCTGATCTGGCAGACGGCGTCGCCGAAATGGAACTTTGACGACGTCACTTTCGATCGCAGCGCCGCGGCCTTCGACAATCCGGACCATGTGGCCATCGTCATTCACAACTACCGCTGGCGCGGCGGATTGGCGGCGGGCGATCCGCAATATGACGATCTGGAAAACCGGCTCGCCGCTGGTCCGATCATCGGCGTGCCGGCCATCACGCTCGAGGGCGACGCCAATGGCGCGCCGCATCTCGACCCGACGGCCTATCGCAACAAGTTTTCAGGCAAATATGCGCACCGGACGATCGAGGGTGGCATCGGTCACAATCTGCCGCAGGAAGCGCCGCAGGCTTTCGCCCAGGCGGTCATCGACGTCGACGGATATTGATCCTGGAAAATGAAGCGGGCGGCCATTGGCCGCCCGTTTGTACAAAGGACGCGAAGCCGAAGCCGTCAACGACCGGATCGCCAGCTTCCTGCAAAGCTGTGTGAAGGGTTTCATAGAGGCGGCCTTAGATAGGGCCAATATGCCTGAATTCAGCGAAGCAAGAGAGTCAGGTTCTCTATTCCGCACCAGTGTTCGCTGAGCTTCGGGGAAGTTCTTACAGCTTGCATCAATACGAACGGGGCGCGCCAAATTTTCGGCGCCCGCTTGGCTATGGGAGCAGGGGCATGCCGACGCGTGAAGGGATCGACGTTTCGCACTATCAGAACGAGGCCGGTGGCGGCGGCGCCGGCGCCATAAAATGGACGCGGATCCGCAACGCAGGGGCCAAGTTCGCGTTCATAAAAATATCCGACAAGACCGGCAAGGATGCATTCGCGGTCCGCAATGTCGCCGATGCCAAGGCGGCAGGATTGCTGGTGGGGGGCTATCACTTCCTGCGCAACACCGCGCCCGGCGCCGACCAGGCGCATGCCTTTCTCAGCACGGTGTCGTTCGGCAGTGGCGACCTCATTCCCTCGCTCGACATCGAACTCATTCCCTCGACACCGGCGGCGCGGGCCGCCTATGTCCAGAAGGCGAAGGACTGGGTCGCCGCGGTGCGGTCCGCCCATGGTGGCCGCTGGCCGTTCATCTACACTCGCGCCAACATCTGGCAGGCGCTGGGCAACCCGAGCGGCTTTGGCAACTGTCCGCTCTGGCTTGCCCGCTACAGCTCGAGCCCGCCGCCGATACCGTCGGGCTTCACCAACTATGCGATCTGGCAATTCAGCGACTCGGGCAGCGTCGACGGGATCACCGGAAAGGTGGACGAGGACCACCTGGCGATGTCCTTCGCCGAGTTTCGCTCGCGCTACAGCCTGTGAGGGACGGCGATCCGGCGGGATCACTGGGGACGTAACTGTCGGGAGCCCTGGCTATGTTTCGTATCTTTGGTTTTGCGCTCGCTTTCGCTGCAACCGTCGGACCGGCTTTTGCCGAAGACGCCGCCGTTCCCAATGTCGGTCAATTGGGCACCGAGCTTGCCGCGCTCGCCGTGATCGTTCTGGTGGTGGAAAGCGCGCTCGCCACCATCTTCCAGTGGCGGCTGTACCGGATGCTGTTCAACAATCGCGCCGTGAAGACCCTGGTGATGGTCGCGGTGGGACTGACCGTCGTGCTCGGCTTCCACTACGACATCTTCGCCCGGCTGGTCGCACTGGTCACGTCCGGCAGCACGCCGGCCACCTGGAGCGGAAAGGTCTCGACCGGCCTGTCGGCGCTCATCATCGCCGGCGGCAGTGCGGGCGTGAACACCTTGCTGCAGCGGCTCGGCATACGCAGCCCCGTGCAGGCCGAACCCCAGCGGCCCGTTTTGAACAAGGATCAGGCCTGGATCTCCATCCGGGTAACGCGGAACACGGCGATCGGGCCGGTGCAGATCGCCGTGCGCGAGCTGGCCGATGACGCCAAGGCGCCGGCGACGCCCGCGTTGGCCGGCACCCTCGTTGAACGGACTTTCTGGGAAACGGTGCGGGAGGCGTTCATGGCCGACGCGATGCGGTTCCCGAGCTATGGCGGTCGCACGGTCACATCGGGGAAAACCTATGAGATCCTCGCCGTGGGGACGCGGCTGGTCCCGGTCAACGGTGTCAGCCAGAAAGAGGATTTCTCCGTCCCCGTCTACACAGGCGCCTTTGCCTCGCAGGCTATCGTCGACTTCAACGTCACCGTTTAACGTCACTCATTTGGGGCCTGTTGCGCAGTTGCTGACCAGGTAGCGCTGAGCGTGGAACGCAGGCGATTGCTGCTTGTGTCTTTGGAATTGGCGTCTAGTTTTCTGATTTTGGTGGCGGCTTGGCCCTGAGCGGCCGGATTGCAGGCGCAGCTATCCCGTGATGGCAGCCCATCGGCGCATGTTGAAGGCGATCGCCGCCATCGTGACCTGAGCAGTTGCCTTGGCTAGCCCGACATAGCGGATCATGGTCAGTCTCATGCGGTTCTTGAGCGTGGCGAAGGTGGTCTCCACTGCCGCCCGTCGCCTGGCGATCAACTGGTTGTAGTGCTTGAGCCGTGGCGATAGCGCATGGTGCTTGTTGGGACGGCGCGCGATGCGAGGCTTCTTGCCCTCGGCTTTGAGCCGGGCGCGGCGGGCATGGGTGTCATAGGCGGCGTCCGCCCACACCGTCTTCTCGTCGCCACAGATCAAGGCATCGGCTACCACCGTGTCGTTGACGTTGGCCGGCGTGGTGATCACCGTGCGGATCAGCCCGGAGCCCTCATCGACCCGACATGAGCCTTGTAGCCGAAGGTGAGACCCTTCTTGCCCTTGCGTGCGGTGACGCGGGCGTCCGCGTCCTGCGAGGCCCGTTCATTCGTCGGTGGCGCCGAGACCGCATTGATCAGCGTTGCGTCCAGCATCGTGCCGCGCCTGAGGATCACGCCGGCCTTCTCCAACTGCCGGTCCAACTCTGCGAACAGCTTCTCCATCAGCCCTTCGCCAACAAGCAGATTGCGAAACCGCGAAAGCACTGTGTGATCGGGAATGCTCTCCTCGAGACCAAGCCCGACAAAGCGCCGGAACGACAGCCGGTCACTGAGCGCCTCCTCCAGCTCGCGATCCGACAGCCCATAAAGCGATTGCAGCAACAGTGCCTTGAACAGCACCAGAGGCGGCCAGGCCGCACGTCCTGGCCCGCCATCGCGCAACGCCGCCAGCAGCTTCTCGAAACGGTACCACTTCACCAGACCTGACAATCGGTCGAGCGGCGAAGAGCCTCCCACCAGCTTACGGCCAAGAAAAGCCTCTGCCAGGCTCAACCGACCCGTCTGCTTCACTGCCATTGCGATTCCCTCCGAACTTCCGTCTCAGAGAATCACAACCAGCCAATTACGCAACAGGCCCATTTGGGGAGACAGCCATGACCACCGCCATGCAGGATGCGATGATCTGGATGAACAAGAATTTCGGTGCGGATATCGACGCTTCGGTCGCCGGCACGCCGATCACCAAGAATTTGCTGATCTCGATAGGCATTCAGGAAACCTTCTACATCTGGGCAAAGATGTACAAGACGGCAAAACCCGAAGAGGTGCTCGCCGTCTGCGTCGGCGATACGATCGATTTTCCCAAGCGTGCGTCCGCCTGGCCGAAAAACCGGGCCGACCTCGAAAGCCATGCCAGGGGCAAGGAAATGTTCAAGGTAGCCCGCGCCGCTTTGGTGCGCATCGCCGCGATCAATTCGGGTTATAAGACCGCGGCCACGAAACCGGACAAGTTCTGCCATGGCTTCGGCATGTTCCAGTACGACATCCAGTTCTTCGACGGGGACAAGGACTATTTCATCAACGAGAAGTGGGCGACCTGGAAAGGTACGCTCAGCCGCGGCATGTCGGAACTGACGGCACAGACCAAGGCGCTCTATGGCGCGGGCAAGAAAAGCTTGACGCATGATGAAAGCGTTTATGTCGCCATCGCCTATAATCAAGGCGCGAAGAAAACCAAGCACAACATGGACACCAGGAAATTCAAGCAGGGCTACAAGGATAATCTGGGTGTCTTCTATGGCGAGCACATCGACGCCAACCTGAAGGCCACGAAGGGGCTTTGGCCGTAATCCTCGCGTCAAGCGGCTTCGCGTTCGCCCTGCGCCGGCGAGTCCATCTCCAGGCGCCGGCCGTATTGCCGCGGCGAACAGCCCATGACGCGCTTGAACGCCGTGCTGAAGGCGCTTTCGGATTCATAGCCGAGCGACAGCACAATGACCGACACCGGATCGCCGGAATGCATCAGCCTGTCGCCGGCAAGCATCATGCGCCAGCGCGTCAGATAATCCAGCGGTGACGCCCCGACCGTCTGCTTGAATTTCAGCGCAAACGTCGACCGCGACATGCCGGCGCGCTCCGCCAGTTTCTGCAGCGTCCAGGCATGTGCCGGGTCTTCGTGCATGGCGCCGATCGCCGCGCCGATCTGCCTGTCGGTCAGCGCGAACAGCCAGCCGACGCTGTGCCGTGCTTCCATATGCAGGCGCAAGGCCTCGATCAGGATCATGTGGGCGAGATGCTCGACGATGAGAAAGCCGCCAGGTCGCCGCTGGCGCAATTCCTGCATCATCCGCTCCACCGGCCAGCGCAGCGCCGAATGGTCGCTCTCGGCGCGGATGTGAACGATGGGCGGCAGCATCCGCAACAGTATGCCGGCATGGTCGCCGGACAGCGCGAACCGGCTGCTGACCAGCAGGAAATCGCCGCCCCCATTGTGGGTGGTGATGCCTCCGGTGCGCGCCGGTGAGAAGATCGTGCTTGCATCGACCGTCGGCAGTGCGAGATCGCTGGCAAGACGGAAAGGCCGGCCGCGCGGCAAGAGGAAACAGTCCCCGACGTCCAGCCGCACCGCGTTGGCGACGCCCTCGACCGACAGCCAGCATCGGCCTGACACCACGGCACCGCATTTGATGGCGGCCTGCTGGTCGGGGAACTGGATCGCCCAGTCACCACCGGCTTCCAGCCCAGCCGACAGGTAATTGCGCGGCTTCAGCAGCGAAAGCACATCTGACAGCGGATCCATGAGCGTTCCCGGACGATTGCGAAGATATCTCGGACTTTACAGCATAGATCGTATGATCTCAACCAATTATCTCCTTCGGCAACGGGCCGCCTGCGCGGCCTTCGATAAAAGCCAAGGAGAAACCATCATGCGTGTGTTCGTTACCGGCGCCACCGGTTTTGTCGGTTCGGCGATTGTCCGCGAGTTGCTCGATGCGGGTCACAAAGTGCTCGGTCTCGCGCGCTCGGAAGCGGGTGCGAAGTCGATCGTCGCCGCGGGGGCCGAGGCGCATCGCGGCGATATCGACAGCCTGGACAGCCTGCGCAGTGCCGCCGGTCAAGCGGACGGCGTCATCCATACCGGCTTTAATCACGATTTTTCGAGATTCGCTGCCAGTTGCGCGGCGGACCAGCGCGCCATCGAAACGCTCGGCGCGGCGCTGGAAGGGTCCGAGCGGCCGCTGCTTGTCACCTCCGGGCTCGCCGGATTTGCGCAGGGAAGGCCAGCGACCGAAGACGACAAGCCCGCGGCTCCATCGGCCTCCATGCCGCGCGCTTCGGAAGCGACGGCCATGGCACTCGCTGCGCGCGGGGTGCGCGCATCGACGGTGCGGCTGGCGCCGACCGTCCATGGCGACGGCGACCATGGCTTCGTGCCGATGCTGATTGCCATTGCGCGTGAAAAGGGCGTCTCGGCCTATATCGGCGACGGCGTGAATCGTTGGGCGGCGGTGCACCGGGTCGACGCCGCCACGCTGTACAGGCTGGCACTGGAGAAGGGAGCCGGCGGCGCGAGCTATCACGCGGTTGCCGAACAGGGCGTGGCGACCAGGGAGATCGCCGAGACAATCGGCCGCCGCCTCAACCTGCCGGTCGTTTCCAAGAGCCAAGAGGAGGCGGCCGGGCATTTCGGTTTCCTCGGCCATTTCATCGGCAGGGATTTATCGGCCTCAAGCGAGCAGACCCGCACCATGCTGGAATGGTTGCCGGCCGGGCCGGGGCTCATCGCCGATCTCGACCGTGCCCGCTATTTCGAGAGCTGAACGGGATCAGGGTCAGTTGCGCTGCATGGCATTGACCGACAGCCAGGCGATCAGTGGCAGGGCGAGCAGAAGGGCCGCGCGCCCGCTGATCGTGCTCCGTTCATGTCGCCTCGCCGGAGCCGCAGCCAGGACTGCACGGTCGCGGCAAGAACAAACACGGCGTAGAGGCCGCCCGCAGCCCAGACGAGTTGCTCTCCCGTCACCGGAACGCCGGTCCGGTTCAGTGCCTCGCCGATGGCGGCTCCCGGTATCGCGACGAAGAAGGTCCCCGCGATAGCGATCAGGAAGCCGATCATCCCCCGGGGAAGGGTGTTGCCGACAACGCGACAACCACCGCCAGCAGGATGAGCGGGATGATGAATGCGCGCTGCGACAACTGTCGGGAAACTCCACCCATTGACGACTGAATAACAGCAAAGGCTTGGAAATCCGCTCGCGCCACTCCGTCTGGTGTGCGGCTCGTCGAGGGCGGCATTGATTATGTCCCACATATCGTCAACCGAACGTAGGATGAGCGGCCGATCTATGAAGGTCTCCATGTACCATCGCCCCAGGCGCCGGAAGAGACGTAACGGCGCCGACCGCGAGATGTCAGCCAAGGACTATTCCAATCACGAGGTGACCGCGCCGCAAACATAGGTGCGAGCAACCATCGCGCTTGGCTGACACTTCTATCCATTTGATTTGGCCGAACTATTTGCAACAGGCGTCGAAGCGGGAAGTTCCACGCAAAATTGCGGGCAAGACCGTTGCGTGTTTTCGATCGGACTTAGGTCCTACGGTATCCAGACTGAAGCCCAGTCCAGGGAACGTTTGAACTCGCTCGAGGTTGGCCTTTCGAGCACAGGGCATGGCGTCCTGCGCCAATCTCATGAAGGAGGAAACTATGAGAATGTATCTCACCGGCGCTGCCGCGACTCTTTTGTTGTTGGCTGGTATCGGCGCAGCCGCGGCGGAAGACATCATCATCCAGCCTGAACAGGAAACGGTGATCCGCACCTATGTGAAGAAGCAGCCGCTTGCTTCAGTGAAGATTCCCGGCGTGGAACTCAACATCGGTACAGCGCTGCCCGATACGGTCGAGCTTCACGAAATTCCCGACGTCAAGTATCGGTACACCGTGGTCGACAACCGCACGGTCATCGTCGATCCCAGCACTCACAAAATCATCAAGGTCTACGACTGACCACCTGCGGTTTCTTGGTCCGAGCCCGTTGCCTTCGTGGCGACGGGCTCTCACGTCAGATGGATAGACATCATGTTGAAAGCCGAGACTGGAAGATCCGACACCTTGGGGACCCGCATCGCCGACCTCAAGGCAAGGATGCTGGAAGCGCAGATTACAAAAGGCGAAATGCAGACTTTTCAGAAGGTCGCGGCCATCATGGAGTGCGGCCAGGGTCGCATTGATGGCGACGACCTGATTGCTGCATCGTTCCTTGCCGGAACATAGACCATCGCTCCCTGAGTGACCATTCGAGCGCGTAACCGTCGCGCGTGTCAGCCGTCGGGGTAGTTACGCGGATGCGCGCGCGATCTCCCGCACTTGGGCCCGGTTAGAGGTCGCCCCTCCTGACCTTGCCGTAAACGATGTTCCGGTTCGAGCCATAATATACCTGCGCTTCGAAAGAACTCCCGCCGAGGGCGGCATTGATGATGTCCCGCATATCGTCAGCCGAACGCAAGATGAGTGGCCAATCCATGAAGGTCTCCATGTAACCATCCGTCGTGATCTCGTCGCTGAAATTGGCAAACAGGAATTCGCCACCCGGCTTGACGAGTTCCATGGCTCTTTGCAGCAGGCGCACGCCGATGGCACGCGGCAGGTAATCGTAAAGCCCCGATGCGTAGACGAGATCGAATGTGCCAAGATCGTAGGCGCGGCGAAGAATGCCGCGTACAGAGCCGTGGATTGCCTCGACTGCCGTGCCGGCAAAGTCGTGGTTCACAGTGGCTACGCTGACGGGGTCCTGATCCAGGCCGATCCAACGGTGCAATTTACGCTTGGCCAACGCGTCGGAGCGTTCGGCTTCCCGCAGGTGGCCGCAGGCAATCGCCAGCACCTCCGCCTTTTCCACATTGCTGGCCGTCTCGTCCACCGTCCTGGCCAGAATATCCCGCCGCTCGCGCCCCGCCACCGAACTGGCAGCTTCACTGGTGTACGCGTAAATTTGCCGACCAAGCGAGGTCGATGAAGCCACGATATCGGCGGCAGTGGGATGTTTGTAGTAAATGTCCAGCAGGCCTGCGTCGCCAGAATACCCACGAGGTTTTTCGACCGACCAACGTGTGAACGGGTCCTGGATCAAATATTCCGCGACGCGGTGCTGCTGAGCCAACGGGACGAGTTTCTGCCAGACCGCGGGGGCAACCTGCCGGCGGAGCTTATGGAGTCTGCCTGCCAGGCGGTGGACGGTGAGGGCGGCCGGTTTGCGCCGCACGAAGGCCTGATGAGCAAGATCCAGTATCAATGCGAGCTGGACCGCGCTGTTCCTCAACTCGTCGGAGTCGGCCCTCTCTTCAGAGCTAGCAGCATGTTTTTTCATCAGTCTGGTGGTGACGAGGCTGTATTCGTCGAGCTGCAATTTTGGGTCGATAGGCATGCCGTTTACCCTCTGGTTTGCCCCCCGGCCCACGTCAAACAGCACAGGTGTGGCGCTGCATGACGCAAACTATTTTAATAAAACTTTAGTAAAACTTTAGTAAAACTTTAGCCAATTGAGCGGTCGTCCGCCTCCTGAACCGGCTAAATCCGAACCGCCTGTTTACCGTCGGTTAGCGACATCCGACTTTTCTTGCGGACAGTGGTGCCTTCATTGTCCGATGGCGGGCGACCTCGGCTATTGCATTCGCTACTGCAGATCGCGGAGGAGCGTTGCAATGCAACTGAGTGAGGACGTTGCCCAGAAGGTGGCGGCTGCAATTGCACGCCCGCGGTGGCATTCGGCCGATCCGGAACTCCTGGCACTGTTCCTGCAGAAAGATGCCGATAAAAATCGCAGTCTCGTGCGATGGGGAATTGCGGCTGCCGTATTCAGCTATGTGGCCTATGGCCTCTTCGATTGGTTTCTTTTTCCGGATATCGCGGATCGGCTTCTTTTGACCCGCATTATGCTAGGGGTCACTTCCCTGGCGCTCGTCGAATTTGTCGCCCGGCGAGGCTTCGCCCTTGCCACCTTGCACCTTGTAGCAGCACTGGCGATTGTCTCCGGTGCCCTTGGATGGCTCGTATCCGCTAGTGGAACAGAGCATCAGGATGCCCTCTCCCATTTCATGGTTTTTGGCACCGTATTCATCCTGGGTGCGAACTTGTTCTTCAACTTCCGGTTCTGGCTTTCGGCCATAGCCTCCGCGACGGTCGCTGCGAGCTTTGTATGCGCCGCGATGTTCTCCCTTCAGGCCGACATGGCGGGCCGGGTTGTGCTGTCGGCCTATTTCGTGAACTGCCTGGTGCTGTCGCTTTACCTTTCCTGGCGACTGAGCCTGGAGCGGTACCAGACGTTCCTGCACGCACTTCGGGCACAGATTCAGGAGCAGGCTGCTATCCAGAAGGGGCAGAAGCTAACCGAAATCGCGGATACCGATCCGCTCACGGGAATGAAAAACCGAAGAGCGATCATTCGAGAATTCTCGGAGCTGCGCGAAGACTGGGTCGCGGACGACGACGAGATAGGCCTTATTCTGATCGACGTGGACTACTTTAAAAGGTTCAATGACGGACTTGGTCATCAGGCCGGCGACGATTGTCTGATCAAACTCGCTCACGTCCTTTCCGAGATGGCGGCTTCGAACGACGCCGTCGCGGCCCGCTATGGCGGAGAAGAATTCGTCATTCTCTGCAAGGTCACCGGACGGGCTCACCTTCATGAAATAACGCAGCAATTTTGTCGGGCTGTGGAGGATTTGGAGATCTACCACCCCGATCGGGGCGACAAGCTCAACATTGTCACGATCAGTGCCGGAGCCTCGTTGACGCGCCCCGATCAGAGCATAGAACTTAGAATCCTGCTGCAGGAAGCTGACCGCGCACTCTATGCGTCCAAGTTTGCTGGTCGGGCTACGTTCACAATTTACGACCCGCACGCCACCGGCCGGGATCGCTCCGGCGAAAATCTTTCAGAACTGCTGAAGCTGGCGGTTTCCAGCCAACTCGTTTCTGTCGCCTACCAGCCAATTTGCGACCTGGCGTCTGGACGAGTGCTCGGCCACGAGACCCTGATGCGGGTATGTGACTTCGACGGCACCATGATCAGTCCGTCCGTATTCATACCCGTTGCCGAACAAACCGGAGCGATAGTGGAACTGGGTACGTGGCTGATCGATCGAGCCTGCGGTGACATGGCGGAATACGGATTGGGCTCGGTCGTGACCGTGAACGTATCTGTTCTTCAGCTCAAGGTTCCCAACTTTTCACTCCGGATCACCGAAATCCTCAGTCGGCATGGCCTTGCGCCACAGAAACTGGCCATCGAAATCACCGAAGGCAGTGACATCTTTCTGGAGGCGCAAGCGGTAAGAAACGTGGAGCGGCTGCGAAAATTGGGCGTTCAGATCTGGCTGGACGACTTCGGAACGGGATTTGCTGGCCTTACATGGCTCCGCCGTTTCAAATTCGACGTGGTCAAAATTGATCGCAGCTTCCTCCACGATTGCCAGACGTCTCGTGGCTTGAGCCTGTTGCGGGACATGGTCGGACTGCTTCGCAATCTCGGTCATGTCGTGCTCGCCGAGGGCGTTGAAACCGAAGAGCAATACATGTTGCTGCAGCGCCTGGGGGTGCATTTGATGCAGGGCTTCCTCACCGGGCATCCGGTCCCGATCGAAGAAGTAAACCAAATCAGGCAAGGCCTCGTTGCCTAGAGCACGTCATCGTTTCACGGAACGGCGAAATGCCCTATCTCTTTGATTTCACCCACTTTCGGGCGGAAAACCGTTTCACACTTTTCCTGAAATTGCTCCAGTAGCCGCCAATCGAAGATCGGCACGACGATTTAACGGGAATTTTCCCATGGCGGGAAGAAGTTTCCGCCGGGAAGTGCCACCACAACAAACGCTTCCCTCGGAAAGCTCCGCGACCGCTTTGCCACCCATGCGCCCGCGGTGGAATGGGATCTGAAGCCAAAGCTGAAATGCGAAGTTTGCCAGTCGAAAGATGTCGGCCTGATCTACCCGCCGGATTCAGCCAAGGTGTCCGCCATGGCCAGAACCTGTATTCGAAGGCGAAGGAAACCCAGTTCTGGCTGCTCGCTTATGAGCAGATGAGCACACGCGGGACCAACTTCTTTGACCGATGGATGGCCGAACACCTGCCGAACGCATAACGGACGATCCTGTCGCTGTGAGCGACCTCGTAGACGAGATCGAGGCAATGCTTCACCGCGATGGCAGCTTGGCGGACTGACGCCACGGGCCCGCCCTGCTCGCTATGGCGCGGCCAGTGTAAATCCATTTAAAATTTTAGGAAAATCCTTAAAAATCATTAACCACGTCGGTGGAAAAGCGATGCCATATTAGAAACTCAAAATGTAGCTGCACGTAATATTAGATGGCAGCCGGCATGGTTGGGGCTGCCTCAAGCGCAACGACAAACAGGAGAGTGTTATGGCTTCGATCAGCAAAACGTTCACCAGCATGTTGGCAGGTGGCGCAGTGATTTTCATCCTTTCGATGCCGGCAATGGCCGACAGTGGGATTGGTGTCGGCGCGGGCGCTTCGATTGGCGGCAGCGGCGGCGTCAATGCAGGCGCAGGCGCATCCATCGGTGGAAGCGGTGGTGTAAACGCCGGCCTTGGCGCATCAGTGGGCGGGTCTAACGGTGTTAATGCTGGTGCGGGCGTTTCGGTTGGAGGCGAAAACGGTGTCGGCGCTGGCGCAGGAGCCACGGTCGGCGGGGCGAGCGGAGTTACCGCTGGTCTGGGCGCTAACGTTGGCGGTGCTGGCGGCATCGGCGCTGGCGCCGGTGTCGGCATAGGCAATGGCATTAACGTTGGCGCTGGGGTCGGCGTCGGAGGGACTGTCCCCGGCACGCTTGGCACCCCCGGTACACCTGGAACGGTGACGCCCGATATACCAGGAGTTGTTGCACAGATGTCGACCAGTCAGATTAGCCGGATGAAGAAGCGCTGTGCGGATGTGCTTAGCAATGGCGGCAGCTACGACGCTGACTTGCGTCAACTCTGCTTGCTGATCTCGCGCCGCTAAGCGATCTAACCGGAACGGGTAGGGCAACAGGCAGGAGGCCAATGGCACTCTCCGGCCCCCAGCCCGTCAGAAAGCCCACCGCTCACGCGGTGGGCTTTTTGGCTCCCAGTCTGGGCTGCGCCTAAATGTGAACCTAGTCCAGCGGCCCGAGCTTAGCCGCTAACCGTCTTAGAATTTCATCGCCACGCCTACGCGGAAGTCGTGGGTCTGCAGCGTGTGTTCAAGCGTGCATCCCCCGCCGCAATATTCTAGCGACTTCTTGCCGGGGTGGGAAAAAGCCGGCGTCCCAAAGGGGGTTTGGGGTGGGTAAGCGCGGGACGCCGGCACTGGTAGGTCGGGGCCTACCGATAGGCCAGGCTAATGTAGGTTACGCTGATGCATATGGTGTGATCGCGTAAGTCATGGTCCTGGTGGCGTCACCGGCCCGGTCCCGCTCCACTGGATGAATTCGGCCCGCTTGCCGGTGATGGTCTCGATTGACTTCAACAGCGGCTCATGGACCTCACGAAGCGCGCGGTAGTGCTCGCTGTGGTACGCCAGGAGTGGACCGACGATGCTCTTGTGCAGCGCCTCCGCCGCGACGAGGAAGCGCTCGATTTGAGCCTCTGAAAGCTGTTTTGCAGGTTTGGTTCTTGCCATGGTAGCGAACTCCGTTTTGAGGGGATCGCCGCAACGGGACAATATTCCTACACCCCGACCAGGCTGGCAATCAAGCCGTGGCCCTACCTCACAGGAAGCAATATAGAGCCACGCGCCGCAATTCGGTGGATCGGGCACTCAGCATAGCGACGGCAGGCCACGCCCAGCCCAGGAACCGACCGCAACCTACGGTCACCCGGTGAGCATCCACGCTAACAGTGCTCGCGAGTGGAAGCCGACCTTCGAGAGAGGGCTTAGGGACTTCAGTC
The DNA here is from genome assembly GCF_053714375.1 of Mesorhizobium sp. ArgA1. Taxonomy (NCBI): domain Bacteria; kingdom Pseudomonadati; phylum Pseudomonadota; class Alphaproteobacteria; order Hyphomicrobiales; family Phyllobacteriaceae; genus Mesorhizobium; species Mesorhizobium sp. ArgA1. The sequence continues at coordinate 51,953 of NZ_JBSKBQ010000011.1, read as the reverse complement.
TTAGTTGAGCTATCGCTAATATGCCTGTAGCTTGGGCAGCGGGGGAAAAACAAATACCAAACTGTCCGCGGTAGTGTCGCGCATGTTTCCCCGCATCGTCGGAAGGCTGGCCGAAGTGCTCTCAACTGTATTGCGGGAAAAGCTGGTTTGCGAATGCGGTCGCACCGGGTATTTGAAACTACGAGAAGACAATCAGCCTCTCAGTGGCGCATGGGAATCCTACAGTTTGGAGGGTTTCAATGGCGGCAGCCTGACGGTCACCAGTTCGGGAAATATTCCGGGCGACAAGTTGGCCTATCTCCATCCTTTGTGCCCTCAATGCAGTCGGTGGGGCAAGGTGAAGTATGCCAGCCGTGCCTGAGCATGCCTATGCTATCCGACCTAGCTTCAGTCTCACCCCGGCGCCGCCGCCGTTTGGGGTCGGGTGGTGTGGAGATTTCCACGTTTCTCCCAGACGGTTTCAGGCGTGGACACCAGCCTACTTTGTCAACCCCAGGGTCTCGGCTAAGCCCGCACCCAAATACGCAATGAGGATCGCTCCCAGTGGTGGGATCGAACCGAGGACAACGAGCCAGAAGACGTACCAGAAGATCTTGACGACCAGCATTCGCTAACCCTTGTTGACGACCACCAGCTTCGGTCTCGCGCCACCCGAGTTATGCCCAACCGTAGATCGTCTCCCATGTGAGGCCACTTTCGCGCAGTGGGAAATGAAACCAGCTTGCCCTAGTGTTACAGGGAACCCAGCGAGCGCGCTAATGCACATCGACGTTGTCGCCGTATAGGTCACGCTGGAGCATCAGCCGTTCGAAATGCAGCCATTCGGAATAGGCCATCAGGAGATCAGTGCGGCTAATAGTCCGCGCTGCCTCTACTGGCTCAGGTGCCCCGATGGCGGCAGCGGCGACGACAACAGGCGCCGAAGCAACGGCGCGGATGAGCACGGCCCGGCGAGAGAAACGGCCTTTGAACCAAGCGGCCGGCGAGTCAGAAAAGCTGGTCATTTCCAGTCCTCCTCTAAGTTGCAGTCCATTGGGAACCGCATTGGGAAGGAGACATGCGCAGCCAGCCGTTTCGCAGCTAATTCAATGCCTTATCGACAGAATATGGCGGAGAGGGAGGGATTCGAACCCCCGATGGGCTTGCACCCATGCCGCATTTCGAGTGCGGTGCATTCGACCACTCTGCCACCTCTCCGCGGTCATGGTCGGCCGTTGCCGGCGCGGCGCACTAGATAACGGCTGGGCGGGCAGGTTACAAGGCCAAATCCGCGGGGAAATTCAGTTGCTGTGGGGGCTCTGCCGGGAGAGCTGTGTTACGGCCGCGTCGACAGGCGAGGCCGACCAACCTTCGACCGCAGGGATCGGCCGCGACAAGCAGCCAGCATGGCTAAGGAATCCGGCCGTTTGCCTTGACTTCACCCGAACCTTCGGTTAGGGGAAGCGCGCAATCGGCGTGGAGGGTTCTTCCGCGCCGCTTGTTTTTTGAACCCGCAGACTGACAAAAAGACGGCCGAACCGCGTAAGGCGGTTCATCAAGGCCGACCGAACAGCGAAAGGCAAAAAATGTTCGCAGTCATTAAAACGGGCGGTAAGCAGTATCGCGTTGCCGCCAACGATCTCCTGAAGATCGAAAAACTCGAAGCCAATATTGGCGATATCGTCGAAATCGGCAGCGTTCTCGCGCATGGCGAGGGCGAGAATGTCACCTTCGGCGCTCCGTTCGTCGATGGCGCTCTGGTCACGGCGGAAGTCGTCGAGCAGGGCAAGAACCGCACCGTCATCGCTTTCAAGAAGCGCCGCCGGCAGAATTCGCGCCGCAAGATCGGCCACCGCCAGCTTCTGACCACCGTGCGGATCGCCGAGATTCTGCTGGGTGGCGCCAAGCCTTCCAAGAAGGCCGCCGCCAAGGCTGAGGCAAAGGCTGAAGTCGCCGCCGAGGCGAAGACCGAGGCCGCGCCGAAGGAAGCCAAGGCCAAGAAGGAAGCCAAGGCTGAGGCTGCCCCGAAGGCGGAAGCCAAGGCTGAGACCGCTGTCGCTGCGCCGCTGTTCAAGGCGCCGAAGGGCGAGCCGGACGATTTGACCGTGATCAAGGGCATCGGCCCGGTCGCCGCCAAGGATCTGGCCGAGCAGGGCATCATCACCTTCGCGCAGCTGGCCAAGCTGACCGACAAGGATGTCGCCAAGATCGACGAGCACATGCCCTTCAGCGCCGACCAGATCAAGGACTGGCGCGAGCAGGCCAAGGAACTGGCGAAGAAGTAATTTTCCGGCGACGAAGCTCGCCGGTAGAGACTTGAAACGGAACGCGAACGCGTTCATAAGACCATTCAAGCGTCCTCAGGGCGCATCGGAGTTAGTTAGATGGCACACAAGAAAGCTGGCGGCTCGTCGCGCAACGGTCGCGACTCGCATTCCAAGCGTCTGGGCGTGAAGAAGTTCGGCGGCGAAGCCGTCATCCCGGGCAACATCATCGTCCGTCAACGCGGCACCACCTGGCATCCCGGCGTCAATGTCGGCATGGGCACGGACCACACCCTTTTTGCGCTCGAGACCGGCGCAGTCACCTTCAACAAAAAAGCCAACGGCCGAACCTACGTATCGGTCAATCCGATTACCAAAGCCGCGGAGTAGCCGGTTCCGCACTATAAAACCGGCGCCCATCTCGGGAACCGGTGTCTGGAAGCCAAAAGGTTTGGCAAATCCAGGAAAGGATCAGGGGAGATGGGTTTTCCATCTCCCCTTTTTTCTTGCCTGGAGGACTGAAAATGGTTGCCGAAGCGGAAGACACCGAAGACGAAAGTTACGCGATAGACTGCCCGACGCTGGCCACGGAGCGGCTGGTGATGCGGGCGCCCTGCGAAGCCGATATCGCGCAACTGGTCGAGCTTGCCGACAACCGTCATGTCGCCGAAATGCTGGCCCGCATGCCGCATCCCTATGGCGAGGCCGAGGCGCGCGCCTTCCTGGCCATGACGCGGTCGCGCAGGGCAGGCATTGCCTATGCGCTGACGCTGGCCGGCACCGACACGTTCGTCGGCTGCGCCGGGCTCAACATGACCGATCGCGGGCTGGAACTCGGCTACTGGATCGGCGAGCCCTACTGGAAGCGCGGCTATGCGACGGAGGCCGCGCATGCGCTGGTCGACCTCGCCTTCCAGCGGACCTCGACGCAGGTGCTGCAGGCCTCGACCAGGGTCATCAATCCGGCCTCGCGCAGGGTCATCCACAAGTGCGGCTTCCAGTATGCGGGCCAGGGCATGCTGAACTCGATCGTCGCCGGCCAGGTGCCGGTCGAGCGGTATAGGCTGGATCGCAAGACGTGGATCAGCCTCCGCAACTGGGTCCACTTCTAGGTGGGTCGGTATTCAGGTGAGGCCGGCCTGCAAACGCTGGTTTTCTGCGCTTCCGGTGCTCACGTACTTGAGTACGCTCCGCTCCGGTTCTCAGAAGCTACCATTCTCGACGCGGCCTGACCTGAATCTCGACCCACCTGGGCGCGTGCCCGCGAGGCCAGAAGGTCCGTGAAGTCGTGGCTCAGCCCATCTCGACCCAGACGGGCAAATGGTCCGAGCCGACGGCTTTCTGGTCGACCCACAGGCGCTTCAGCGAGCCGGCGAGCGAGGCTGAGGTGAAGATGTAGTCGATGCGTTTGTGGCGGCCTGTGTCCTCGGGCCGGTTGGGGTCGACCCAGGTGACGAGATCCGATGCATCGAGGCGCTGGGCGACATCGACGGCGAGATCGGCGGTCAGCGGCATGCCGAACTCGTGGTCCGGTCGGCCGACGAGTTCGACATACTCCGAGGAGCCGGGCAGCATGTTGAAGTCGCCCATGACGATGAAGGCTTCGGGATAGGGCAGGTCAGGCAGGCCGATCTCGGGAATGCCGGAGAGACCGCCGCCCTCGAGGGCATAGTTCAACAGGCGCTGGCGCAGAAAACGGATCTGGCTGGCGCGCTCAACCGGACTGCGATGGTCGAGGTGGGTGGAATAGAAGCGGACGAAGCCGAGCGGGGTCTCGATCAGCGCCTCGAGCGCGCCGCGCTGGAAGTTCATCGCCTCCAGGCTGCGGCTGCGCGGCAAAAGCAGATTGCGCGACAGCTGGATGGGCGTCTTCGACAGCACCATGTTGCCGAGCTGGAAGGTTGTGGTGATGGCGCGGCCTTCCTCCAGGCGCGAACCGACATTGACTTCGAAATTGCTGCCATAGGCGGCAAAATACTCAGGCAGCGCTTCGCCGATCTCGGTCACCATGTCGCGGTTGCCGTTCCTCGGGTTGTTGCGGGTCACTTCCTGCAGGGCAATCACGTCGGCGCCGCGCACCGCGTCGGTGATGCGGCCGAGATCGTAGCGGGCATCGAGCCCGATGCCGTACTGGATGTTATAGGTGACAACCTTCATTCCCGCCCCCCTCACGCTCCGTCCCGCGACCATAGCTACTGCGTCCCCGGCAAAAGGGCATCAGGCGCTTTAGTCGCAAATCGGCCTCGCCCTTCGGTCCGCCTTGGTTTAGAGCAAGGCGCAAGGTCAGAGCAAAGCCGCAAGGCCAACGGCAGAAACTGCGTAGTCCAATGAAATTTCTCGATCAAGCCAAGGTCTATATCCGCTCCGGTGACGGCGGCGCCGGTTCGGTGTCGTTCCGGCGCGAAAAGTTCATCGAGTTCGGCGGCCCGGACGGCGGCGACGGCGGCCGCGGCGGCGATGTATGGCTGGAAGCCGTCAACGGGCTGAACACGCTGATCGACTATCGCTACCAGCAGCATTTCAAGGCCAAGACCGGCGTCCATGGTATGGGCCGCAACATGACCGGCGCCAAGGGCGCCGATGTGACGCTGAAAGTGCCGGCCGGAACCCAGGTGTTTGCCGAGGACAATGAGACGCTGATCTGCGACCTGACCGTGGTCGGCCAGCGCTATTTGCTCGCCAAGGGCGGCAATGGCGGTTTCGGCAACCAGCATTTCAAGACCTCGACCAACCAAGCGCCGCGGCGCGCCAATCCCGGCCTGCCCGGAGAAGAGATGAGTGTCTGGTTGCGGCTCAAGCTGATTGCGGATGCCGGCCTCGTCGGCCTGCCCAATGCCGGCAAGTCGACCTTCCTGGCGGCGGTGACCGCGGCCAAGCCGAAGATCGCCGACTACCCCTTCACCACGCTGCATCCCGGCCTCGGCGTTGCCCGCATCGATGCACGCGAATTCGTCATCGCCGACATTCCGGGCCTGATCGAAGGCGCGCATGAAGGTGTGGGCATCGGCGACCGTTTCCTCGGCCATGTCGAGCGCACGCGGGTGCTTCTGCACCTGGTCTCGGCGCAGGAAGAGAACCCGGGCAAGGCCTACAAGACCGTGCGAGCCGAGCTCGAAGCGTACGGCAACGGGCTGACCGATAAGGTCGAGATCGTGGCGCTCAGCCAGGTCGACATCCTTGACGCCGATGAGCGCAAGAAGAAAGCCGCGTCGCTGAAGCGCGCCGCCGGCCGCGCGCCGATGCTGTTGTCGGCGGTCACCGGCGAAGGCGTCGAAGCGGTGCTGCGCGCGCTGATGGCGGTGGTTGGCGAAGCGCGCGACAGGGCTACGGCCCCCGTCGAGACCCGCTGGAATTCATAACGATGACAGCGCAGTCGCTGACAAAATACCGGCGCATCACGGTCAAGGTTGGTTCGGCCTTGCTGGTCGACCGCACCAGCGGGCTCAAGCGCGACTGGCTGGCTTCGCTTGCCGAAGACATTGCGGTGCTGGCCAATGGCGGCGCCGAGATTCTCGTCGTGTCGTCCGGCGCCATTGCGCTCGGCCGCACCATTCTGGGGCTCGGCAAGAGGGCGTTGAAGCTCGAAGAGAGCCAGGCGGCAGCGGCTGTCGGGCAGATTGCGCTGGCCGGCGCATGGTCGGATGCGCTGGGCAAGGGCGCGCTGAAATCGGGCCAGATTCTGCTGACGCTTGGCGACACCGAAGAGCGCCGCCGCTACCTCAATGCCCGCGCGACGATCTCGACGCTGCTCAAGATGAAGGCGGTGCCGGTCATCAACGAGAACGACACGGTGGCGACCTCCGAAATCCGCTATGGCGACAATGACAGGCTGGCGGCGCGGGTGGCGACGATGATGGGCGCCGACCTGCTTGTGCTTCTCTCCGACATTGACGGGCTTTATACGGCACCGCCGGCGCGAGACCCGCAGGCGAAATTCATTCCGGTGGTCGACCGCATCACGCCCGATATCGAGGCGATGGCGGGGGCTGCCGCGTCCGAACTGTCGCGTGGCGGCATGCGCACCAAGCTCGACGCCGGCAAGATCGCGACTGCCGCCGGCACCGCCATGATCATCACCTCCGGCACCAGGCTGTCGCCGCTGATGGCGATCGAGCGCGGCGAGCGTGCGACCTTCTTCAAGCCGAGCGCCAATCCCGTGAAGGGCTACAAGACCTGGATCGCCGGCCAGCTCGAACCGGCTGGGCGGTTGACCGTCGATGCCGGCGCCATCGGTGCGTTGCTCTCCGGCAAGTCGCTGCTGCCGGCCGGCGTCAGGCTGGTCAGCGGCAATTTCTCGCGCGGCGATACGGTGGCGATACTCTCGCCCGAGGGCCGCGAGATCGCGCGCGGGCTGGTTGCCTATGATGCCGCCGATGCCGTCAGGATCGCAGGCCTGAAGACCGCCGAGATCGAAACCGTGCTCGGCTACGAGGCGCGCTCGGCAATGATCCACAGGGATGACCTTGTCGTGAGCGGCGCTGCGGACTGAGGGGCGCTACTTCTCGGGTTCAGGCGGCCATTTGGGTGGGTGACGGTATCGATCCTCGACGTCCTGCTGCATCTTCAAAAGCTCGCTGCAACTTCCCAACTGTCCTTCAATGACAGCCTTAGCACGTTTGTCCATTTCGGCTTGGGGCAGGTCGGCTCCGTCGGCGATCAGATCGTGCATTACGGAGTCGGCCATCTTTGCGTCTGTCGCATTTTCCTCGTCCATCTTTTTCTTGAATTCTACCTCGAGCCTCGCACGCGGCCCACATCCGTGGCCCTCCTCAACAATAACGTAGATCCGGGAAAGCGATGTCGGTGGCGCGCCGCAATAGCGCTCGGCGAGCACAATGGCCATCATCGAACCTACCATAGTCATGGCCTTGCCATCCGGGCTCTCGCCGGGTTCGATCTTGTCGTCGCAATAATCGGCGGCGCGAACGCCTGTCGGCAAGAGCATCGCGCCAAGCGCAACGAGGATTATGGCTCTGTTCATTCTGCCCCCTCAACCTTGCAGCCATTGCCGCGAAGGCCAGCCGCGTGTAAATCCACCAGGCTTCACCGGAGCGGTCAGATGCTGAACAAATTTCAAGGCGATGATGTAGTCAGTTTGATGGCCGATATCGGCTGCCGCGCCCGCGCTGCCGCTCGACCGCTGGCCATCGCCACCACCGCCGCCAAGAATGCCGCGCTCATCGCTATGGCGAATGCTATCGTCGCCCGTGAGCAGGAAATCGTCGAGGCCAATGCCATCGATGTCTCGAACGGCCACGAATCCGGGCTTTCCGGCTCCTTTATGGACCGGCTGAAGCTCGATTCGGCGCGCATCCGCGCCATCGCCGACGGCATCCGGGAAATCGCGGCACTCGCCGATCCGGTCGGCGATGTCATCGCCGCCTGGGATCGCCCCAACGGCCTGCAGATCGAGCGCGTGCGCACGCCGCTCGGTGTCGTCGGCGTTATCTATGAGAGCCGGCCGAACGTGACGGCGGATGCCGGGGCGCTCTGCCTCAAGGCCGGCAATCCGGTGATTTTGCGCGGCGGTTCGGATTCGCTCAATTCATCCGCTGCCATCCATGCCTGCCTGGTCGAAGGGCTCAAGGTCGCCGGCCTGCCGGAAGATGCGATCCAGCTGGTGCCGACCACCGACCGCGCCGCTGTCGGCGAAATGCTGAAGGGGCTCTCCGGCAATCTCGACGTCATCATTCCACGCGGCGGCAAAAGCCTGGTCGGTCGGGTGCAGAGCGAGGCGCGGGTGCCGGTATTCGCTCATCTCGAAGGCATCTGCCATCTCTATATCGACCGCTCGGCCGATCTCGACATGGCGGTGAAGATCGCCGTCAACGCCAAGATGCGCCGCACGGGCGTCTGCGGCGCCGCCGAGACGCTGCTGGTCGACCGCGCCGTCGCGTCCACCCATCTGGTGCCAATCCTCGACGCGCTGCGTGCCGCCGGCTGCGAGATCCATGCCGATCTCGAAGTGATGAAGCTGTTCTTCGACGCCAAACCGGCGACGGACGCCGACTGGGTGACCGAATATCTCGACGCCATCATCGCAGTGAAGCTGGTCGACGGCATCGCCGGCGCCATCAACCATATCGAAACGTTCTCCTCGCATCACACAGAGGCGATCATTGCCGAGGATGCGAAGGCGGTGGACCGCTTCTTCAGCGAGATCGATTCGGCGATCCTCCTGCACAATGCCTCGACCCAGTTCGCCGATGGCGGCGAGTTCGGCATGGGCGCCGAGATCGGCATCGCCACCGGCAAGATGCACGCGCGCGGGCCGGTCGGCGTTGAGCAGCTGACCTCGTTCAAATACCGCGTGCGCGGGTCGGGACAGGTGAGGCCTTGATGCCGGTCGTTCACAAGGCCTGAAGCTTGCATCCAGGCACCCCCCTCTGTCCTGCCGGACATCTCCCCCGCAAGGGGGGAGATCAGATGTCTTTACGGCTTTCGCCAATCTCCGGCGTGGGAAGAAGCGCGTTATCGATGGAACTGCCAATCTCCCCCCCTGCGGGGGAGATGTCCGGCAGGACAGAGGGGGGTGCCTAGCGCGATGCTATCCACGTCGGCGCCTGCCATCCCCGTCCCCTATCTCCGCATGCCGCACGCCGAAAAGGGCCTCGCCGTCGGCCTGTTCGGCGGCTCGTTCAACCCGCCGCATGCCGGCCATGCGCTGGTGGCCGAGATTGCGCTCAGGCGTCTGGCGCTTGACCAGCTGTGGTGGATGGTAACGCCGGGCAATCCGCTGAAGAACACGCGTGAACTGGCACCGCTCAGTCACCGCCTGGCCCGGTCGGAGCAGATCGCCAAGAACCCGAAGATCAAGGTCACTGCCTTCGAGGCGGCGCACCATATCCGCTTCACCGCCGACACGCTGGCTCTGGTCAAGGCGCGCAATCCCGGCGTCGATTTCGTCTGGATCATGGGCGCCGACTCACTTCGCGATTTCCATCGCTGGCAGCGCTGGCGCCAGATCGTCATGACCTTCCCGATCGCCGTCATCGACCGCCCGGGAGCGACGCTGTCCTTCCTGTCCTCCGTGGTCGCCAAGACCTTCGACTATGCCCGCGTCGACGAGGGCGACGCTCCAAGGCTTGCCCGCATGAAAGCGCCGGCCTGGACTTTTATTCACGGCCCGCGCTCGTCGCTGTCGTCGAGCGCCATTCGCAGGCAAGCGAAGGGGTAAGGGCTGATTTCCCCTTCCCCCCTTGTGGGGGAAGGTGTCGCCGTAGGCGACGGATGAGGGGTGTTCCAGGGAACGCCGACGCCTCACTCCGCTGGAACACCCCTCATCCGTCTCGGCGCTGTCGCGCCGATCCACCTTCTCCCACAAGGGGAGAAGGGGGAAACCGCCCATGTCGCTTTTACGGCGGCCTTTCAACGTCGGCTGAGCGATGCTGCGCTGATATGGCCACTCCAGTGAATCACACTCACATCGACCCGCAGCACGGCGCCCCGCCGGCGCCGCTGATTGCCATTGCCAGTGTCGTTGTGTCGATGGCGCTGATCGCGGTCGGCAACGGCCTTATGTTCGCCTACATCCCGGTTCGACTCGGTGTCGAACGTTTCGATCCGACCTGGGCCGGGCTGATCATCACCGGCCTGTCGGCCGGCGGCCTTGCCGGCTGCATCCTGACCGGACCTCTCGTCAGAAGGGTCGGGCATGCCCGCGCCTTCATGGTGTTGTCGGCGCTGATTGCGCTGTCCAATGCCGCCATCGGAGCCGGCACCTATCCGCTCTTGTGGATTGCGGCGCGCGCTCTTTATGGTTTTGCCATATGCGGCCTGTTCATCGTTGCCCAGAGCTGGCTCAACGATGCCGTCGCCAATGCTATCAGAGGCCGGGTGATGGCGGTGTTCTACGTCGCTTATGTCGCCGGCCTCGGCGTCGGCTATGCTCTGCTCGCGGCGGTCGATATCGCGACGGCCGAAGCGCCGCTGATCGGCATTGCCTTCACCGCGCTGTCGATCTTGCCGGTCGGCATGACGCGGCTCGCCCAGCCGCCACCGCCGCAGGCCGCGTCCGTGGCGCTCGGCCGCGCCTGGCGGATTTCGCCGGTGGGGGTGGCCGGCATGCTTGCGGTTGGCGGGCTATCGATGGCGATCTCGGGATTCGCGCCGATCCACGCCACGGCCAAGGGCTACAGCCAGGCCGATGTCGCGCTGCTGCTCTCGGCGATGCCGGTCGGCACGCTGATCCTCCAAATACCGCTCGGCTGGATCTCTGACCGTACCGACCGCCGCTACGTGCTCGCAGGTGCTGCAGCACTCGCCATCGTCGCCGGCTTGCTGGCCATCGGCTTCGATGGCGGCGCGCTGGCGGTGCTGGTGGTGATCTATGTGATCTGGGACGGCGCTTCGGAATCGATCTATTCGCTGGCCAGCGCGCATGCCGCCGATCGCGCCGGCAAGGACGACATGGTGGCACTGTCGAGTTCGCTGCTGTTTGCCTGGTCGCTGTCGGGTTTCATTGTGCCGGGCATCGTGACGGCCCTGTCGGCCGTCTATGGAACGCAGGCCTTCATCTATGTGGCCATCGTCATCGCCACCGTGTTTTGCCTGTTCGTGCTGTGGCGGGTAGCGACGACGCGCGCCGTCCCCGCGACGGAGACCGGCAGTTTCGCGCCGATGTCGGCACAGGCGCCGTTGCCGGTGGAACTCGCTTACGCCCCGGAAGAGCAGCGCTAAAGCAATTTCAGGAAAAGTGTGAAGCGGTTTCCGCCCGGAATTGCTGAAGCAAGGAACAGTTCCTCGGACCTACTGTCGGGTGGCGGATGCCTCCTGTCGGGCCTCCGGCGGCGGCGCCGGAACCGAGATGGCCTCGGCGTCGAAGGCTTGCTTGACGCGTTTGGTGAGATCGATCTGGGTGGCGAAGAAATCCGCCGCTGACGTCCAATAGCGCAAGGTGATGGCGACGCTGGCATCGCCGACCGTGGCGACGAAGGCGATCGGCGCCGGCTCGCGTTTGATGCGGCGCTCGCCACCGGCGACCCCCAGCATGGTCTTCTGCGCCAGGTCGATGTCGTTCCACGAGCCGATGGTCAGCGTGATGTCGCTGCGGCGCACGCCGTTGCGGGTAAAATTGCGAACCGGCTGGTTCCACAGCGTCGAATTGGGTGCCAGCACGTAGACGCCGTCCGTCGTGCGAAGCTTGGTGGCGAAAAGGCCGATTTCCTCGATGGTGCCGGCAATGGCGCCGACCTCGACATATTCGCCGATGCGGAATGGCCTGAGCGCCAGAAGCATGATGCCGGCGGCGATGTTCTGCAGCGTGCCTTGCAGCGCAAGACCGATGGCAAGACCGATGGCGCCGATGGCGGCGATGATCGAGGCCGTCTGCACGCCGAATTGGCCGAGCACCATGATGACGACGAGAATCAGGATGGCGTAGCGCACGATCTTCGAGAAGAAATGCCGTAGCGTCGCGTCGAAGCCATGGATATGGCCTAGCCCGGCTGAGATCGAGCGCTCGGCGAGCCCGGCCACGGCGTAGCCGACCACAAGCAGGATTATGGCGCCGATGGCGGAGAAGGAATAGGAGACGATCAGCGTGCTGAGTTGCGCAAGCCCTGCCTGCACGGTGAGAAGCGTGTTTTGGGGGTCGATAGGCATCAGGAAAATCCGGTTGGGGGAGTGTCGATAACCCCTGCGGACGCCATGGGTTCCGATTTTTTTGAAGGCCGGCGGAACCGCAAGGTAGGCGTCACGTTCGCGCTGGCAGGGCGCGCGTCTTGAAACTGCAACGGAACTCTGCCTATCTATGGGGTGTCACCTGATTTCATGGGTGATTTGGTTGTTCTTGCTGCGAAAGGAAATACACTGAGAACAGCACTGCGGAAGAAGGCCGACATCGTGCCTTCGCCGGCCGGGATCAGCGTAGACGACGCCGTGTCCCGCGCCATCAAGACAGTCCTTGCCAGTCTGGAAGACTCCAAGGCCGAAAATATTGTCTCAATCGACATTCAGGGGAAATCGAGCCTCGGCGACTACATGGTCGTCGCATCGGGCCGATCGCACCGTCATGTCTCGGCTGTTGCCGACCATCTCCTCAAGGCGCTCAAGGATGCCGGACTCGGCATGGCGCGCGTCGAGGGGCTGTCCGGCGCCGACTGGGTCCTGATCGATTCAGGCGACATCATCGTCCATGTCTTCCGCCCCGAAGTCCGCGAATTCTACAATCTTGAAAAGATGTGGCAGGCGCCGGATCTCGAGGAAGAGACCTTGCACTGAGCTCCGTCTCATGTCGTAACCGTCGTGGGTGCGACATGGGCTGAAAGCTCGGCGAGGCAGGGATGAAGATATCAGTTCATGCCGTGGGCCGGATGAAGACCGGCCCCGAGAGAGAGTTGGCCGACCGCTATTTCGAGCGTTTCGGCAAGAGCGGCCCGGCGATCGGGCTCGAATTCTCTGGTGTCGCCGAGATTCCTGAGGGACGCGCCCAGAACGCCAATGAGCGCCGCCGCGAGGAAGGCCAGAAGCTGCAGGCGCAGCTACAGCCGGGCACGGTGCTGTTCCTTCTGGATGAACGCGGCAAAAACCTGTCCTCGGACGATTTTGCCACCCGCATCGGCCAGCTGCGCGACGGCGGCCGCAAGGCGCTGGTCATCGCCATTGGCGGCGCCGATGGTCACGACCAGCCGCTGCGCGACCAGGCCGATCTGGTGCTGTCGTTCGGCGCCGCAACCTGGCCGCACCAGCTGGTGCGTGTCATGCTGGGTGAGCAGCTTTACCGCGCGGCGACGATTCTTGCAGGCCATCCCTATCATCGTTCGTAAACCGGTGGGTTGAGGTCAACCGTACCGATTTCCGCCCCAATGCACCGCTGTTTTATGCTAAAGCGCGTCATGCGACGCGCTTTAGGTCTTTGGTTTTTATGCATGTCGTTTTCCCAAAACCGAGGTCACTTTTGGGCGACATGCATTCGGCTTCGGTTTCGATCATGGTTGATGGTTCGTTAACGAAGCCACGCATAGAGTCGGGCTTCAATGTCTGAAAACGGGAAATCAGGAACGGGCTTCCGGCACGCGCGCTGCGGCATCGCTGCAGCAGTGGTTTTGCTGTCGCTCGGGCTTGCGCGGGCCGAAAACACGCTCGACGTGGCGCCCGACCCCGATCAAAGCCGCGCCGAATATGAGAAGGTTTCGACCGAGATCACGCTGTCGTCCGAACGATTGGCCAAGCTTGCTGCCGACATTGCGGCGGTCAAGAAGGACCATGCTTCGATCACCGCGGCGCTGATCCAGTCGGCGATGACCGAGCAGAAGCTTGGCCAGGACATCGAGGATATCGGCGCCAGGCTCGAAGGCCTGAAGGGCGAGGAGCAGAAGATCCGCGTCTCGCTGGCGGCGAGGCGCGACGTGCTGGCCGAGGTGCTGGGCGCGTTGCAGCGCATGGGACTCAATCCGCCGCCGGCGATCCTGGTCAAGCCGGAAGACGCGCTGTCTTCGGTGCGAAGCGCCATCCTGCTTGGCGCAGTGGTGCCGGAACTGCGCCAGCAGACTGAAAAACTGCTGGCCGACCTCAAGGAACAGACGCGGGTGACGGCCTCGATCGAGGCCGAGCGGACCCGGCTGACGGCGGCGGTCGGCGAGCAGACAGCGGAGAAGAAGCGCCTCTCCATGCTGCTCGAGGCCAAGCAGAAGCTCGAGGCGGACACCTGGACCGCGATGGTGGCGGAAAAGCAGCGATCCCAGGCACTTGCGGCCAAGGCCGGCAGCTTGAAGGAACTGATTGCCTCGCTCGAGGCCGACAAGAGCCGCAAGGCGGCGGATGCTGCCAAGGCCGGCGAGCAGAAGGCCGCCGACGGCGACAAGACGGACGCGGATACCACCGCGTCGACCGAGCTCGCCTCGCTGCCGGTGCCGGAAGGCAATCGTCTCACCGCGGCGGCGCCGTTTTCGGCGCTTCAGGGCCAGGTCGCGCTGCCGGTCACCGGCAAGATCAAGCGCCGTTTCGGGGCCGATGACGGTAACGGCGCGGTGATGCTTGGCGACATGGTTGCGACACAATCCGGAGCCATCGTCACGGCACCGGCGGACGGAAATGTGCTTTATGCGGGGCCTTTTCGCTCCTATGGTCAACTCTTGATCCTCAATGCGGGAGACGGCTATCATGTCGTCCTGGCGGGGATGAGCAGAATCAGCGTCGCGTCTGGCCAGTCGGTACTCGCAGGAGAGCCGGTCGGCGCGATGGGAGAGGCCCGGGTGGCAAGCACCTCGGCCTCGAAGAATGGAAATGCCACGCCGGAACTCTACGTCGAGTTCCGCAAGGATGGAAAACCCGTCGATCCGACCCCATGGTGGGCGGACCGCTTCTCTGGAAGGACGTGAAATGATGCGGAAACTGTCGCTTCTTATTGCCGGTGCGCTGATGGGCGCGTCAGCGATGAGCCTGGTTTATGGCGCGCCCGGCTCGACGGCGAACGCTGCAGGCTCCGAAACCTACAAGCAGCTGGCGATCTTCGGCGACATTTTCGAGCGCGTGCGGGCGCAGTATGTGACGCCGCCGGACGACAAGTCGCTGGTCGAAAACGCCATCAACGGCATGCTCGCCTCGCTCGACCCGCATTCCTCCTACATGAATGCCGAGCAGGCGCAAGACATGCGCGTGCAGACCAAGGGTGAGTTCGGCGGCCTCGGCATCGAGGTCACCATGGAGAACGACCTGGTCAAGGTAATCACGCCGATCGACGACACCCCGGCTGCCAAGGCAGGCGTGCTGGCCGGCGACTATATCGCCAAGATCGACGGCCAAGAGGTTCGCGGCCTGACGCTGAACGACGCGGTCGAGAAGATGCGCGGCCTGGTCAATACGCCGATCAAGCTCACCATCCTGCGCCAGGGCGCCGACAAGCCGATCGAGCTCACCGTCGTGCGCGACATCATCAAGGTCAAGGCGGTCAAGTTCCGGGTCGAGAACGACATCGGCTACATGAAGATCACCTCCTTCACCGAAAAGACCTATGACGACCTCGAGAACGCCATCGACACCATCAAGAAGCAGGTGCCGAACGACAAGCTCAAGGGCTATGTGCTGGATCTGCGCCTCAATCCGGGCGGGTTGCTCGACCAGGCGGTGAGTGTGTCCGACGCCTTCCTCGACCGTGGCGAGATTGTCTCGACCCGCGGCCGCGATCCGAAGGATGTCACCCGCTTCGACGCCAAGGCAGGGGACGACATCGGCGCCAAGCCGCTGATCGTGCTCGTCAATGGCGGTTCGGCCAGTGCTTCGGAAATCGTTGCCGGCGCGCTGCAGGATTTGCGCCGCGCCACCGTGGTCGGCACGCAGTCCTTCGGCAAGGGTTCGGTGCAGACCATCATCCCGCTTGGCGAGAACGGCGCGCTGCGCCTGACGACGGCGCTCTATTACACGCCGTCCGGCAAGTCGATCCAGGGCAAAGGCATTACGCCCGACATCAAGGTCGACCAGCCGCTGCCGCCCGAACTGCAGGGCAGGGACCTGACGCGCGGCGAATCGGACCTCAAGGGCCATATCAAGGGCGCCGACGAGAGCGATACCGGTTCGGGCTCGGCTGCCTATGTGCCGCCGGATCCGAAGGACGATCTGCAGCTCATCTATGCAGAACAGCTGCTGCGCGGCCAGAAAACCGATCCGGCTTTCCCGCCGAATCCGGAGAAGGCCGTGCTCAACCAGTAACTCGACCAACGGCTCTGGCCGCCTGATCGATGCGATGCAATGCTGCCGGGACCGCAAGGTTCCGGCAGTTTGATTCGGGGGGCGGCTGGGGCGGCGTTCCCAAGGAATGCGCGGGGACGTGCCAGTGGTTGAATTTGCGCTTTCTGAAGCCTTTCGGAATTATGCGCCCGGGGATGCGGCTTGGCTGACATCGGCAAAGACATAGAACGCCCGCTCGGACAGACCGTCCGGCCGCGCGCCGCGTCGCGCGGGTTGAGCGCCCGTACTGTCGCGACGACACTGGTCGTGCTGGCCGCGGTCGGCGTCTCCGGCGCGATCGCGCTGCGCGAAAAGCCGTTCCGCAAGCCCGAACAGCCGGTGGTCTCGACGCCGAAGGTGACGGCGGCAGCGGAGCCTGCCCCGGCAGCACCAACCGCAGCGCCCGCGGCGCCGAAGCCGGAAACGCCACCCAAGGGCAGCGGGCCGCAGATCATCCATGTGCAAACCGAAGAGGGCGATAGTCCGCCCAATGCAGCCATCGTCATCCATGATCCGTCGACGATCGGTCAGAATCTGAAGATTGCGCATATCCCTGATAAGGCGCTGATCGAGGCCAGTGACACCGGCCCGCTGCCGGTACGCGCCGCCGACGGCAGGCGGCCTTTCGATGTTTATGCCAGGCCGTGGTCGGGTTCGCGCGGCGCGCGGGTAGCGATTGTCATCGGTGGGCTTGCGGTGTCGCAGACCGGCACGCAGGCGGCAATCGCCAAGCTGCCGGCGGAAGTGACTTTGGCCTTTGCGCCGCAAGGCAACAGCATCGGCCGCTGGATGCAGGCGGCACGGCAGAGCGGGCATGAGGTCGTCATGCAGGTGCCGCTCGAACCGTTCGACTACCCCAACGTCAATCCCGGCCGCAACACGCTGACAGTGGCGGCAAGCCCGGACGACAACCTGAAGAACCTGCGCTGGGCGTTGTCGCGAACGACCAACTATACCGGCGTCATGAACTATATGGGCGCGCGCTTTTCCGCCGACGCGACGGCGATGGGACCGTTCATGGCCGAACTCGGCAAGCGCGGCCTTGCCTATATCGACGACGGCTCGTCCGCGCGGAGCCTGGCTCCCGATCTCGCCCTGAAGGACGGTGTGCCGTTTGTCGCCGGCGATATGGCGATCGATGCCGTGCAGGACCGCGGTGCCATCCTGAAGAAGCTCGACGCGCTGGAAGCCACCGCACGCGCCAAAGGCTCCGCCGTCGGCATTGGTTCGGCTTTCGATCTTACCGTCGACACGGTTGCGGCGTGGGTGCTCGAAGCGAAAAAGCGCGGCATCGAAATTGTGCCGATCTCGGCGGTGGCTATAGATCCGGAAAAAGGCTGACCTGTATGGAGAAGAAGAAGACTGTCGATCCAGAGACGCTGCCGTACCGGCCCTGCGTCGGGCTGATGATCCTCAATGGCGACGGGCTGGTCTGGGTCGGGCATCGCATCGCCGAACCGGACAGCGAATTCGCCGGCACTACGCAGCTCTGGCAGATGCCGCAAGGCGGCATCGACAAGGGCGAGGAGCCGCTGCAGGCGGCCGGGCGCGAGCTGTACGAAGAGACCGGCATGCGCTCGGTCACGCTGCTGGCCGAGGCACCGCACTGGATCAACTACGATCTGCCGGCCGATCTGGTCGGCATCGCCTTCAAGGGGCGTTATCGCGGCCAGACGCAGAAATGGTTCGCCTACCGCTTTCACGGAGAAACCCGCGAGATCCAGATCAATCCGCCGCCCGGCGGCCATACGGCCGAATTCGATGAATGGGCCTGGCGGCCGATGCGGGACCTGCCCGACTTGATCGTGCCGTTCAAACGCAAGGTCTATGAGGACGTGGTGGCGGCGTTCCGGCACTTGGCGTAGGCGGATTTGAGCAGCCAGGTTCGCATGGTAAGAAATCCATGCTTTATTGGTTGAAGCATGGACGACGCCCGGCAATCGCCCCCTAGCGCTGCGTTAGCGCTGCCCCTCACCTGGCTGCCGCCATCCTCTCCCCGTATAGGGACGGGGAGAGGGGCGATGTCGTCGACGATTTCGCCAATCACCAGCGTCGCAAGAAGAGAGCGGGCGTTGAGGCCAGCCCTTTCTCCCCGTCCCTATACGGGGAGAAATCTCCGGCAGGACAATGAGGGGCGGCGCCGACCTCCATGTGTCTGCCATGACTGAAGCGAAGGCGTCTCTGCCACAATCCGATACGATCACCGAGGCCGCCGCAGGCGCGATCCTGACCATCGATCTCGGCGCGGTCCGGGAGAATTACCGGCGGCTCAAGGCAAAGCTCGGTGGCGTGCGCTGCGCCGGCGTCGTCAAGGCGGACGGTTACGGGCTCGGCGCGCGGCAAGTGGCGACGGCACTGGTTGCCGAAGGCTGCGACATCTTCTTTGTCGCGCATCTCTCTGAGGGTCTAGCGCTGCGGGACGCGCTCGGGCCGTTTCCATCGATCCATGTGCTGAACGGCTTGCCGCCGGGCTCGGAGCCGGAGGCGGTCGCGGCGGATCTTGTGCCCGTCATCAACAGCGCCGGGCAACTGAAGGCGTGGGGCGGGGTCGGCCAAAAGGCCGGCCGCAAACTCAAGGCGGCCATCCAGGTCGATAGCGGCATGTCGCGGCTCGGCATGCCGCCGGCCGAGGTGGAGACGCTCGCCCGAGACGCGACAGGCTTCGACGGAATCGACGTGGCATTGGTGATGAGCCATCTCGCCTGCGCCGACGAGCCGGCGCATACGGCTAACGAGCGGCAGTGGCTGGCCTTTGAGCGCTTGCGCAAGATGCTGCCCGAGGCTCCTGCTTCGCTCGCCAATTCCTCCGGCATCTTTCTGGGGCCGACGTTTCATTTCGACCTCGCGCGCCCGGGCGCCGCGCTCTACGGCATCAACCCGACACCGGGCGAGGCAAACCCGATGCTGCCGGTGGTGCGGCTGGAGGCAAAGATCGTCCAGACGCGCAGCATCGAAAAGGGCGCGGGCGTCGGCTACGGCCATGCGTTCCTTGCCAGCGGCCCGCTACGTGTTGCAACGATCTCACTCGGCTATGCCGATGGCTGGCACCGGCGCGCCGCGTCGGCCGCCTGGTTCGACGGTGTCAGGCTGCCCTTTGTCGGACGGGTGTCGATGGATTCGATCATCCTCGACATTTCGGCGTTGCCGGCCGGGCGGCTGCGCGAAGGCGACCTTGTCGAGCTGCTGGGTCCGTCGCAGAGTGTCGATGACGCCGCCGGCCATGCCGGCACCATCGGTTATGAAATCCTGACCAGCCTCGGCCCCCGCTTCCACCGCCGCTATGTGCACGCATAGGACGAGACGCGCCCCCTTGGCGGACGCCGCAAAATCCGGCAGACAGGAGATGGCGGCCTTCTGACAGATGTCGTCGTGGAGAGTGATGCGATGAAGATCTTCGTGTTGGGCGGCGGCGTGATCGGGGTAACCACCGCCTACTATCTCGCCGAGGCCGGCCACGAGGTCACGGTGTTCGATCGCCAGAAAGGGCCGGCGCTGGAAACCAGCTTCGCCAATGCCGGCGAGGTCTCGCCGGGCTATGCCTCGCCCTGGGCCGGTCCCGGCATTCCGCTGAAGGCGATCAAATGGCTGCTGATGAAGCATGGCCCGCTGGTCGTGCGGCCGGCCTTCGATCCGCATATGTGGACGTGGCTCATCAGGATGCTGCGCAACTGCACGGCCGATCGCTACGCCATCAACAAGGCGCGCATGGTGCCCCTCGCCGAATATAGCCGGGACACGTTGAAGGCGCTACGGGAGGCGACCGGCATCGCCTATGACGAGCGGAGCAAAGGCACGCTGCAGCTGTTTCGCACGCAAAAGCAGCTCGACGGCACCGGCGGCGACGTCGAGGTGCTGAAGAAATACGGCGTGCCCTATGAGTTGCTCGATCCCGATGGCTGCATTGAGGCCGAGCCGGCGCTGGCCAGCGTGCGGGAAAAGTTCGTCGGTGGGCTCAGGCTGCCCGGCGACGAGACCGGCGACTGCAAGATGTTCACCGACAGATTGGCCGAGCTTTGCGTGGCGCGCGGCGTCACGTTCGAATATGGCGCGCAGCTCAGGCGCTTCACCAAGAATCGCAATCGTATCGTCAGCCTCGGCGTGGATCAGCGCTCGCGCGCGGCCGACGCCTATGTGCTGGCGCTGGGCAGCTATTCGGCGCGCTTCATGCGCCTGCTGCGGCGCCCGATCCCGGTATACCCGGTCAAGGGCTATTCGATCACCGTGCCGATCAAGGATGCAGCGGCCGCACCGGTTTCAACGGTGATGGACGAAACCTACAAGGTGGCGATCACCAGGCTCGGCGACCGCATCCGCGTCGGCGGCACGGCGGAGATTTCCGGCTTCGATCTCAGGCTGCACGAATCGCGCCGGCGCACGCTCGAACATTCGGTCGGCGATCTCTTCCCGGATGGCGGCGACCTCAAGGCGGCGTCGTTCTGGTGCGGGCTGCGGCCGATGACGCCCGACGGGCCGCCGCTGATCGGCCGCACTGAGTTCTCCAACCTCTATCTCAACACCGGCCACGGTACGCTTGGCTGGACCATGGCCTGCGGCTCGGCCAAGGTGCTGTCCGACATCATCTCCAGCAAGGTGCCTGACATCGATGTGCGGGCGCTGGGACCGGAGCGGTATCAGAGGTAGGGATCCGACAAGCGAAAAAGATACACATTGTGTATGCGGTCGTGTTATGATGGCGGGGCAAGGAAATCGTCATGACCGCAAAGACCCCTGAGACTCACGCCAAGCCTGTCAATCTGCGCATCCGTGAAGACGTCCGCAATCTGATTGACCGAGCCGCCAAGCTGCGCGGCAAAACCCGTTCAGACTTCATGATCGACGCGGCATACCGTGCCGCTGAAGACACTCTGCTTGATCAGGCGCTCGTTAAAGTCGATGCCGACAGCTATAGGCACTATCTGGACATTCTAGACCGGCCGCCAAGCGGCGAAGGGTTTGCCCGGCTCATGAACGCTCCGAAGCCCTGGCAGAAATGACGCTGTCGGCGCCGACGCTGCTGACCGAAACGCACGATCTCGAACCTTTTCAAAGTGGGGCGGACAGCCTTGATCAATGGCTGCGCCGACGGGCACGCGGCAATCAGGTCAGCGGGGCGTCTCGAACCTATGTTGTGGCGATGGACGGGCGCGTCGTCGGGTACTACTGCATTTCCTCCGGCGGGCTTGACCTCGCGGATGCGCCGGGATCGATCCGCCGCAATATGCCCGATCCAATACCGGTTGTGGTGCTTGGCCGCCTCGCCGTCGATCGGCGCTGGCAAGGCAAAGGCCTTGGCGCCGCGCTCCTGCAAGATGCAGCTTTGCGTGCGGCCCAGGCGGCGGCCATTCTGGGAGTTCGTGGGCTTCTGGTTCACGCCATATCCGAAGAAGCGAAGGCCTTCTATGAGCATTACGGGTTTGCCGCCTCCCCCAACAATCCGATGACGCTCGTGCTTTCCCTGAAAGCTTCGACGCAGGAGTAACAGGCTGGACGGGGGGTTGAGCTTCAGACTCTTTTTTGCCACCGAAGGATGCCGCTCAAAACGCCTCCTTCACCCAGCCCTTCGAGAACAGCAGCCGGTAGGCCCATGGTATCGTCACCTTGGTCGAGACCGGCTTCGAATGGGCGACATAGTCGTCGTAGACCGGCTGCATTCTGGCATAGAAGGCGGGTCGAGGACCATCATGCCGTTCTCCAGGTCATGGAAGAAGCTGCGGTTGTTGAGGTTGACCGACGGGATCGTCACCAGCCTTTCGTCGATCATCACGATCTTGGAATGCAGCACGACGTCGGGCGCCTGGAATTCGCGGATGTTGATGCGGTCGCCATATTTCTCGACGAACAGCTTGTTGAGCGCGGTCAGCAACTTGCCGCCAATGTCGCCCTTGAGGTCGATGCGGCCGACAATGTCGATCCTGACGCCGCGCCAGCGCCCGCTCGATGGCAAGGCTGAGCTTCGCCGGTGCGGGTGCCGGGACCACAATAATTGCCAAAGACGAAGGGCGAGGGGCGGGCCATTGCAGTGCGAACAGGCTTGGGAAGGTCGGATTCCGGAACTTCGGCCCATGGGTTGGCGCAGGCCGAAAGCACAGCAAGCGTCAAGATGGCTAGAATGGCTCGCATCTTGATCCGCGCCAGCGTTGCAAAGAAATGTCCCACCCGGCGCAGCCAGTCCCTCAAATGATCGGCGACATCGCGCTTACTGCCACACGCGCCGTTTTTATGGCAAGGGAATGGCGGCCTACACGAACAGGCTTCGCTCTTTCTCAACCGCCTTGGTGATGAAGTTGGCGACGATCTGGACGCGGCGCAGCGGACGAACCGATTCATGATAGACCAGCCAATAGGCGCGGCGAATCGGCGTCACGATGTCGACGGGGATCAACTCCGGCATCGAGCGGGCGACGAAGGTGTGCAGGATGCCGATGCCGGCGCCCGAGCGCACCGCTTCGGCCTGGCCGAGGGCCGAGGAAATGGCGAAACTGGTGCGCCAGTCCGGGCTGAATTCGGCGGCATAGTCGAGTGACGGGCTGACGATGAGGTCCGGCACATAACCGATCAACGTATGCTGGCCAAGTTCCGCTGATGTCCGCGGCAGGCCATGCGCCTCGACATAGCCACGCGAGGCAAACAGGCCGAGCGTGTAGTCGACCAGCTTTCCCGCCACCAGCCTGCCTTCGCTCGGCCGCTCGACGGTGATGGCGATGTCGGCCTCGCGCCTGGACAGCGAGAAGGAACGCGGCACCGGCACCAGCTGGATAGTCAGTTCGCGGTGCAGCGCCGTCAGCGCGCCCAGACGCGTGGCGAGGAAAGCGACGCCGAACCCGTCAGGCGCGCCGATGCGCACCGTGCCGGAGATGTCGTCACCTTCGCCCGACACAGTCGAGCGCGCGGCAATCATGTCGCTCTCCATGCGCTCGGCGATGTCGAGAAAGCGCTCGCCGGCCGGCGTCAGCTCGCTGCCGGTGGTAAGCCGGCGAAACAGTTTGGTCCGCAGTGCATCCTCGAGCGCCGCGATGCGGCGCGAGACGGTGGCGTGGTTGAGCTCGAGGCGCTTAGCGGCACCGAGGATCTGGCCAGCGCGCGCGACTGCGAGGAAGATGCGGACGTCATCCCAGTTCATGGGGGTGGTCCGGGTTAGTTGCCGGCGTCGCGTTCCCGCCCACCCCCCTCTGTCCTGCCGGACATCTCCCCCGCAAGGGGGGAGATTGGATATCGTCTCTGCTTTCGCCAATCACCAACGATTGAGAATGGGCGTCACCGAGGAAGCTGCTGATCTCCCCCCTTGCGGGGGAGATGGCCGGCAGGCCAGAGGGGGGTGTGAGGGAACGCAATATTCGGGCCTTTTCAGCAAGCCGCCATTTGCGGCAATTAATGCACACCTGCCCCTCGTTGTCTATTTTCCGCACAACGGTTGCGTTCTCCCTCGCGTTGCCTTCGCGCCTGCAAAGGCGTTGAATGCATCATCACAAACTCAGGGAGAGAAACCATGATCGAATACGGTCATTTCATCGGCGGCAAGCATGTCGCCGGGACCAGCGGGCGCAAGCAGGACGTGATGCAGCCGATGGACGGCACGGTGCGCGGCACGGTGGCGCTGGCTTCGCCGGCGGAACTGCGCGCGGCTGTCGAGAACGCCAGGGAAGCGCAGCCGAAATGGGCCGCCACCAACCCGCAGCGCCGCGTGCGCGTCTTGATGAAATTCCTCGAACTGGTCGCCCGCGACTATGATGAACTGGCCGACATACTGGCGCGCGAGCATGGCAAGACCATCGCCGACGCCAAGGGCGACATCCAGCGCGGTCTCGAAGTGGTCGAGGTCTGCATCGGCGCGCCGCACATGATGAAGGGCGAATTCACCGACGGTGCCGGCCCCGGCATCGATGTCTATTCGATGCGCCAGCCGCTCGGCGTCGTTGCCGGTATCACTCCATTCAATTTCCCGGCGATGATTCCGCTGTGGAAGATCGCGCCGGCAATCGCTTGCGGCAACGCGTTCATCCTGAAGCCTTCCGAGCGTGACCCGGGCGTGCCGATGCGCATCGCCGAACTGTTCATCGAAGCCGGCCTGCCGGCCGGTATCCTCAACGTTGTCAATGGCGACAAGGATGTTGTCGATGCCATCCTCGACGACCCGGACATCAAGGCCATCGGCTTCGTCGGCTCGACGCCGATCGCCCATTACATCTATTCGCGCGGAACGGCTGCGGGAAAACGCGTGCAATGCTTCGGCGGCGCCAAGAACCACATGATCATCATGCCCGACGCCGACATGGACCAGACGGTCGATGCGCTGATCGGCGCCGGCTACGGCTCGGCCGGCGAGCGCTGCATGGCAATCTCGGTGGCGGTTCCGGTCGGCAATGACACCGCCAACCGGCTGATGGAAAAGCTGGTACCGCGCGTCGAAAGCCTCAAGGTTGGCCCATCGACCGATTCCTCCGCCGATTTCGGCCCGCTGGTGACCGCGCAGGCACTGGAGCGCGTGAAGGGCTATGTCGACACCGGCGTCAAGGAAGGCGCCAAGCTGGTCGTCGACGGCCGCGGCTTCTCGATGCAGGGCTATGAGGACGGCTACTATATGGGCGGCTGCCTGTTCGACAATGTCACTGCGGACATGCGCATCTACAAGGAAGAGATCTTCGGGCCGGTGCTGTCGGTGGTGCGCGCGCCGACCTATGAGAGCGCCATCAAGCTCGCCAATGACCATGAGATGGGCAATGGCGTCGCCATCTTCACCCGCGACGGCGACGCCGCGCGTGACTTCGCCAGCCGTGTCCAGGTCGGCATGGTCGGCGTCAACGTGCCGATCCCGGTTCCGATCGCCTACTACACCTTCGGCGGCTGGAAGGCGTCGTCCTTCGGCGACCTCAACCAGCACGGCCCGGACGCGTTCCGCTTCTACACCAAGACCAAGACGGTGACGTCGCGCTGGCCGTCCGGCATCAAGGACGGCGCGGAATTCGTTATTCCAACGATGAACTGAAATATCGCCCATAGCTGGGTTTTCGCGGGCGCCTCGTCTTTGGGGGCGCCCGTTTTGCGTCAGAGCCCGCCCGGTGATGCCAATCCTGGCGGCGCTTGAAACGACGCTTGTTTTCGAGAGGCAGGGCCACCATATCGAATCCAGGGAGCGTTATAGCTGCTCCCGACGACAGACCGGAAACCAGAAGGAGTGACGTGATGAAGACGTCGAATCCGGCCTGGAGCGCTTCGGTACATTGAGGCGGCCGATATGCCTCCCTTGCCGGAACGCGAAGGCAAAGGAGGGTGCCCTATGGCACGCACATTCTTGTTTCGATGGATCAGGGTGGCCGCGATCGGCACTGCGCTGGCGCTGTCGACGCCATCGGCGCAGGCGCAATTTATCTGCGGTGGCCACAGCGACCTGGTCGCGGGGCTGGCGCAGGCCTTTCAACAAAAGCAGATCGGCTACGGTGTGGTCGGCGAGGCCGCCATTGTCGAGATCTATGTTTCGGCAAATGGGACCTGGTCGATGCTGGTGACCGACGTGCAGGGCCGAAGCTGCATCTTCGCGACCGGTGACGGATGGGAGAATACCGCCATCGCCACCGCGCAAGGGATCTGATCGCCCGTTCAGCGGGTCGCGGCGACCTCGGCATGGCCGCGCAGCAGGGCCATCAGCCTCTTGGCGTCCTTGGCTGCGGCTTCCTCGTCGCCGGCCAGGATTGAGCGGATCAGGGCGACATGGTGCTCGGCGGATTCGGCGAGGCCCGTGTCGGCCTTGTAGCGGAACCAGAAGCGGCGGCTGTGGGTCTGCAAGGGCGCGGCCAGCCGCGCGGCGAACGGGTTGTCGGCGGCCAGCGCCAGCGCCTCGTCTAGCGCCTTGTCGGCCTGGATGAAGGCTAGCACATTGCCCGAGATGACTGCCTTCTGCATGGAGAGTGCCGCGTCGTGAAACAGGTCCGCGGCCTCGCGGGTGACGAAGCGGGCGGCCGAGCGGGCCAGCACCACCTCCACGCCGCGCCTGGCATCGAGCACCCGCAGCCAGTCGCCGGGATGCAGCGGGGCAATGGCGATGCCGGCACGTGGCCTGATGTCGAGCAGGCCTTCCCATGCCAGGCGCTGGATCGCCTCGCGGACCGGTGTGCGCCCGAGGCCGAGTCTTTCGATGAGGGCGCCTTCGGTGACGAAGCTCGCCGGCGCCAGTTCCAGCGTCACGATCATATGCTCAAGCATACGGTAGGCCCTGGCGGCGACCGGTTCAGCGGACTGGGTGTCGATGGATATCAAAGGCGTGCTCCTGATATATTTTAGATATATCATAACGGAATCCGTATTGACAGCGGGTTTTCTAACAGATATACGGCTGATATATCAGATGGAGAGACAACTATGTGGACCGGAGTTTTCCCCGCCGTCACTACCAAATTCACCGAAGACGACCGCCTCGACCATGCCGAGATGGAGCGTTGCTTTGCCTTGCAGATGGAGGCCGGCTGTGATGGCATCATCGTCTGCGGCTCGCTCGGCGAGGGTCCGATGCTGTCGCATGACGAAAAGATCGAAGTGCTGAAGACCGCCCAGAAAGTCGCCGGCAAGAAGCCGGTGCTGCTGACCATCAACGAGGCCGGCACCCGCGAGGCGGCGAGCATCGCCAAACGCGCCGCCAAGGAAGGTGCCAATGGGCTGATGGTGGTGCCGAGCCCGATCTATCACACCAATCCGGAAGAGACGGTCGCCGCCTTGCGCGCTGTCGCTCAGGCCGGCGACCTGCCGGTGATGATCTACTCCAACCGGCTCGCCTACCGCGTCGACGTCACAGTCGACCAGATGGAAGAACTGGCCACGGACAAGCGCTTCATCGCCATCAAGGAATCCTCCGACGACATCCGCCGCTCGACCGAGATCATCAGCCGCTTCGGCGACCGCTACGACCTCTTCACCGGTGTCGACAATCTCGCCTTCGAGGCGCTGTCGGTCGGCGCCATCGGCTGGGTGGCGGGTCTGGTTGTCGCCTTCCCGCGCGAGACCGTCGCCATCTACCAGCTGATGAAGCAAGGCCGGCGCGAAGAAGCGCTTGCGATCTACCGCTGGTTCCGGCCGCTGCTCGATCTCGACGTATCGACCTATCTGGTGCAGAACATCAAGCTCGCCGAAGTGTTCGCCATCAACACCAACGACCGCGTGCGCATGCCGCGCCAGCCGCTATCGGGTGAGCGCCGCAAGGCGGTCGAGAAGATCGTCAAGGACGCACTGGCGGTACGGCCGAAGCTGCCGACGTTCTGAGGAAGGTTCCATGCCGCCTCAACTCAAGCGCGTCGAAAGCGATGGAGACTGGGCGGCATATCACGGCATACGCAAGCGGGTGCTTTGGGAGGATCGGGGCTTGGAGGGCTATGACGAACGGCATCCCGACGACCGTCTTGCCGATAATCATCCTCTGCTCCTCATGCATGATGAATCGCCGGTGGGGACTGCCAGGCTGGATGTTGTCGACCAACGCCTCGGCATCGTCAGGCTTGTCGCGATCGAGGCCGGGCTGCAACGGCGTGGCCTCGGCCGGATTCTCATGCGGCAAGTCGAGATCTATGCCCGTGGCCTCGGTCTCGTCCGGCTGGAAGTCAATGCCGCCAGGGACGCCGAAGGGTTCTATCAAAGGCTCGGCTGGGAGACGGTGCATTCGGACCGGAAGAACCCGCTGATGACGAAAGTGCTGAAAGCTGGAGACAGCCCATCGTGACCGCGCCTATTTTGGACGTCGCCATTGTCGGTGGCGGCATTGTCGGCATTTGCGCGGCAGCCATGCTGGCCGAGGCGGGGCGCAGCGTCACGACCTTCGACCGCACGGGCATTTGCGAGGAAACCAGCTCCGGCAATGCCGCCGCCTTTGCCTTCTCCGACGTGCTGCCGATGGCGCACAAGGGCATGATACGGCAATTGCCGAAATGGCTTGCCGACCCGCTCGGGCCGCTCAGCATTCCACCGGCCTATCTGCCCAAACTCCTGCCGTGGCTGATCCGCTTCTGGCGCGCGGGCGCGCCCCGGCACTATGAGGCTAGCCTTGCCGCCCAGGCCGGCATGATGAAGCTCGCCGAGGCCGAATGGATGGCGCTGCTCGACCGCTCCGGCACGCGGCCGATGCTGCGCGAGGACGGCTCGCTGGAGCTTTACGAAAAAGAGGCCGAGTTTCAGGCAGGGCTGTCCGGCTGGGCGGCTCGCGAGCGCTTCGGCATCGGCTTTCACCATGTCGAAGGCGAGGAACTGGCGCGGCTGCAGCCGGGCCTGTCGCC
Source organism: Mesorhizobium sp. ArgA1 (assembly GCF_053714375.1). Classification (NCBI taxonomy): domain Bacteria; kingdom Pseudomonadati; phylum Pseudomonadota; class Alphaproteobacteria; order Hyphomicrobiales; family Phyllobacteriaceae; genus Mesorhizobium; species Mesorhizobium sp. ArgA1. The sequence continues at coordinate 23,794 of NZ_JBSKBQ010000011.1, read as the reverse complement.
GCGCTTCATCAAAGGCACGTTCGTACCGGGATGGAAGACAGTCGCCGACCCGAAGCTGCTTGGCAAGGCGGTATGGGCCTATGCCGAAGGGTTGGGCGCGCGTTTCGAGAAAGCACACGTCGAACGCATCGAGGCCGGACCCGAGGGCACGACAATCGTACTTTCGGACGGCACGGCGCGGAAGGCGAGGCAAGCTGTCATTGCCGCCGGCGCATGGTCGCATCTGCTGGCGAAGGCGCTTGGCGATGCCATCCCGCTCGAGACCGAGCGCGGCTACAACACAACGCTGCCGGTCTCGGCCTTCGACCTGAAGCGTCAGTTGATCTTCCCCGGCCACGGCTTCGTTATCACGCCGCTCGACACTGGACTGCGCGTCGGTGGCGCCGTCGAGTTGGGCGGACTCGATCGGCCGCCGAATTTTGCGCGCTCGAAGGCAATGCTGGAAAAGGCCAAGCAATTCCTGCCAGGATTGGATTCTTCAGGCGGCCGCGAATGGATGGGTTTTCGCCCGTCGCTGCCGGATTCGCTGCCTGTGATCGGCCGGGCAAAGGCGCCGAACATCCTTTATGCCTTCGGCCATGGCCATCTCGGGCTGACACAGGCGGCGGCGACCGGCCGCTTGATCCGCGATCTCGTTCTCGGGCAGACTTCGCCGATCGATCTTGCTCCCTTCAGCCCGCAACGGTTTTGAGTTCGAGGAAATCATGGCCAAAAAATCCTTCTTCTGCATCGACGGCCACACCTGCGGCAATCCGGTGCGGCTGGTCGCCGGCGGCGGTCCCTTGCTCGAGGGTTCGACGATGATGGAAAGGAGGGCGCATTTCCTGGCCGAGTATGACTGGATCCGCACCGGGCTGATGTTCGAGCCGCGCGGCCATGACGTGATGTCTGGCTCGATCCTTTATCCGCCGACGCGCGAGGATTGCGACATCGCCATCCTGTTCATCGAGACGTCGGGCTGCCTGCCGATGTGCGGTCATGGCACGATCGGTACGGTGACCATGGCCATCGAACACGGGCTGATCAAGCCGAAGACACCGGGTGTGCTCAGGCTCGATACGCCGGCCGGGCTGGTCATCGCCGAGTACAAACAGGTCGGCGACTATGTCGAAGAGGTGCGCATCACCAATGTGCCGTCCTTCCTCTATGCCGAAGGGCTGACAGTGGAGTGTCCGCAGCTTGGCGAAATCACTGTCGATGTCGCTTATGGCGGCAATTTCTACGCCATCGTCGAGCCACAGGCGAATTACCGTGACATGGCGGATTACTCCGCCGGCGATTTTATCGCCTGGAGCCCAGTGGTGCGCCAGCGGCTCAACGAGAAGTATTCCTTCGTCCATCCGGAAAACCCGGGGATCAACCGGCTGTCGCACATGCTGTGGACGGGCAAGCCGACGGTCGAAGGGGCGGATGCGCGCAATGCCGTCTTCTATGGCGACAAGGCGATCGACCGCTCACCGTGCGGCACCGGTACCTCGGCGCGCATGGCGCAGCTTCATGCCAAGGGCAAGCTCAAGGCGGGCGACAGCTTCGTCCATGAATCGATCATCGGCTCGCTGTTCAAGGGCAAGGTGGAGAAGGACGTCACCGTCGCCGGCAAGCCGGCCATCATTCCTTCGATCGGCGGCTGGGCACGGATGACTGGCCTGAACACCATCTTCATCGACGACCGCGACCCGTTCGCGCATGGTTTTGTGGTCAAGTAGTGAGAATCCTGCCCCCGAGGAAAGGAATGTGGCTAAAAAACGAAGCGTGCCGGAATCGCAACGTTTCGTCTCTTCACCTAAACTTGACGGCGATTTCTTCGAAAAAGCGTGCATTCTCAAGCTGAATCGTCAAAGACATTGCGTTATGCCAATGATAGGGTCCGCGATAGTCCAGGGGTCGGGAGCAAAAAAACGGGCAATCGGAAGGCGTGCCGGCAAAACACGCACGACGTTTGAAAAATCACGTTGCAATCCGGGCTCGAAACTTTACGACTAGGGGAAATACGAAAAGGAATGCGTCTGCATGGGCGACATTCCAGGGGAGCCATGTACACATGCAATATTTTGTCCAGCAGCTTATCAATGGGCTGACGCTGGGATCGATCTATGGGCTGATCGCAATCGGCTACACGATGGTCTACGGCATCATCGGCATGATCAACTTCGCCCACGGCGACATTTTCATGGTCGGGGCCTTCGCCGCCCTCGTCGTCTTCCTCATCCTCGGCTCCTTGTTCTATTCGGTGCCGGTCGTCCTGGCGCTGCTGATCATGATGATCGTGGCGATGCTGCTTACCAGCCTGTACAACTGGACGATCGAGAAGGTGGCCTACCGGCCGCTTCGCGGTTCGTTCCGGCTGGCGCCGCTGATCACTGCCATCGGCATGTCGATCGCGCTGTCGAACTTCATCCAGGTGACGCAGGGTCCGCGCAACAAGCCGATCCCGCCGATGGTCAGCCAGGTCTACAACATCAACGGCATCAGCGTGTCGCTGAAGCAGATCATCATCGTCATCGTCACCGCGCTGCTGCTGGCGCTGTTCTGGTACCTGGTCAACAGGACCTCACTGGGCCGGGCGCAACGGGCGTGCGAACAGGACCGCAAGATGGCGGCACTGCTCGGCGTCGATGTCGACCGCACGATCTCGATCACCTTCATCATGGGCGCCGCGCTTGCGGCCGTCGCCGGCACGCTGTTCCTGATGTATTACGGCGTCATCGCCTTCTCCGATGGCTTCGTGCCGGGGGTCAAGGCCTTCACCGCGGCCGTTCTCGGCGGCATCGGGTCTCTGCCGGGCGCCGTGCTTGGCGGGCTTTTGATCGGCTTCATCGAAAGCATGTGGTCGGCCTATTTCTCGATCGACTACAAGGACGTCGCGGCGTTCTCCATCCTGGCGATCGTGCTGATCTTCCTGCCTTCCGGCATTTTGGGCCGGCCAGAAGTCGAAAAGGTCTGAGACAATGGCGGTTTCCGTATCCTCGGAGCGCGACACCGTCGCCTCCCCCGTGCAGCGTGCATTTCGTGAAGCGCTCTATGCCGGTGCCATCGCGCTGGGCCTGTTCATTCTCTTCATCGGCCTGAAGACCGACCAGAACATCAGCAACCAGCTGATCCTGGCGCAGCGCTGGGGGCTGCTCTTAACCGTGGTCGTGCTGACCATGCTTGGCCGCTTCTTCTATATCGCCTACGGCCAGCCGTTCATGGCCAATCAGAAGATCGCCAATGTTGCCACCGGCCTGTTGCCGGCGAGCGTGGCGTCGCGCTTCTTCCTGCTTCCGGCCTTCATCGCCGCCATCGTGCTGGCGGCGGTCCTGTTTGTGCTCAGCGGCTCCCTGCCGGGGCTGGTGGGCGATGCAGCGGCCGGCTCTCTGCAGTTCATCCGCGCACTGGCGATCATCTATGCGCTGGCCTGCGTGATCTTCTACTTCCGCGCGTTCATCCACGCCAATTTCACCAAGCTCGGGATCACCGCATTGGTGCTCTATCCGATCCTGGTCGTCGGCGTGCTGTCGCTGATGTCTTGGTCGTTCGTCGGCGGGCTGCAGGGCTCGCTGAAATGGATCGACAATTTCGGCATCCAGATCCTGATCTATGTGATGCTGGCCTGGGGGCTGAACATCGTCGTTGGCCTCGCAGGTCTGCTGGATCTCGGCTACGTCGCCTTCTACGCGGTCGGCGCCTATGCCTATGCGCTGCTCGGCTCGCATTTCGGCCTGTCCTTCTGGATCCTGCTGCCGGCTGCCGGCGCCATGGCCGCTTTCTGGGGCGTGATGCTCGGCTTTCCGGTGCTCAGGCTGCGCGGCGATTATCTGGCAATCGTCACACTGGCCTTTGGCGAGATCATCCGCCTGGTGCTGATCAACTGGCGTGACGTGACCAACGGCTCGGCCGGCATCTCCGGCATCCCTAAGGTCACCTTCTTCGGCCTGATGACGTTCAATTCGACGGACCCGAACTATATCGGCAAGGTGCTGCACATCGCCCAGTCGAGCGCCTACTACAAGATCTTCCTCTACTATCTGATCCTGGCGCTGGCGCTGCTGACCGCCTTCGTTACGATACGGCTCAGGCGCATGCCTGTCGGCCGCGCCTGGGAGGCACTGCGCGAGGATGAGATCGCCTGCCGCTCGCTCGGCATCAACACCACCACCACCAAGCTCACCGCCTTTGCCACCGGCGCCATGTTCGGCGGTTTTGCCGGCGCCTTCTTCTCCGCACGGCAGGGCTTCGTCAGCCCTGAATCCTTCGTCTTCCTGGAATCGGCGATCATCCTGGCCATCGTTGTGCTCGGTGGCATGGGCTCGCTGGTCGGTATCGCGGTCGCCGCAATGGTGATGATCGGCGGCACCGAGGCATTGCGGGAGCTCGACTTTCTCAAGCAGGTCTTCGGCAAGGATTTCACGCCGGAGCTTTACCGCATGCTTCTGTTCGGCATGGCCATGGTCATCGTCATGCTGTGGAAGCCGCGCGGCTTCGTCGGTAGTCGTGAACCGACAGCCTTCCTCAAGGAGCGAAGAGCGGTCTCCAGTTCCTTCACCAAGGAAGGACACGGCTGATGAATGCGAGTTCGATTCAGAAGGCCAATCCGGGCATGAAAGACGCCATTCTCCAGGTCGAGCATCTGTCGATGAAGTTCGGCGGCCTGGTCGCCATCGGCGACCTGTCATTCCAGGCCAAGCGCGGCGAGATCACCGCGCTGATCGGGCCCAACGGCGCCGGCAAGACCACCGTTTTCAACTGCATCACCGGCTTCTACAAGCCGTCGGAAGGCATGATCACGCTCAACGGCGCCGACGGCTCGAGCTTCCTGCTCGAACGGCTGCCCAATCATGAGATCCCGGCGCGCGCCAAGGTGGCGCGCACCTTCCAGAACATCCGCCTGTTCTCGGGCATGACGCTGCTGGAGAACCTCTTGGTTGCCCAGCACAACAAGCTGATGAAGGCATCGGGCTATACGATCCTCGGCCTGTTCGGGATCGGCGGCTACCGCCGGGCCTCGGCCGAATCGGTGGAACTCGCCAAGCACTGGCTGGAGAAGGCGGATCTTGTCGATCGCGCCGACGATCCGGCCGGCGATCTGCCCTATGGCGCACAGCGGCGCCTCGAGATCGCGCGCGCCATGTGTACGGGGCCCGAGCTTCTGTGCCTCGACGAGCCGGCAGCCGGTCTCAATCCGAAGGAATCGGCCGCGCTCAATACGCTGCTGATGGACATCAAGACCAGCACATCGATCCTGCTGATCGAGCATGACATGTCGGTGGTCATGCAGATATCCGACCATGTCGTGGTGCTCGAATATGGCCGCAAGATCTCCGACGGCAGCCCGCAATCGGTGCGCACCGACCCGCGCGTCATCGCCGCCTATCTCGGCGTCGACGACGAGGAGGTCGAGACGGTGCTGACCGAGGTTGGCGATGAAGACGTCATCGAGCAGTTGGACATAGGGCCTGATACGGCACACGGACCAGGCACGTCGTCGTCTTATCTCGCCGGCCCGGTGAGCGACACGATTGGCCACAGCGAGGGCGAGCGGGTCACCGTGTCGAAGGGCGCCTCGAAGGCAGCTCAATTCGATGCCAAGGCCAACGTCGCGCCGAGAAAACCGACCGAGCGGGCCACGGCCAAGCCCGCCGGGAAATCCCCGACATCCAAGCCGCGCGGAGGGCGTAAGTGATGGCCGAGACAACGCTGCTCGACATCAAGGGCGTCGAGACCTACTACGGCAACATCAAGGCGCTGAACGGCGTCGATGTGCACGTTAACCAGGGCGAGATCGTCGCGCTGATCGGCGCCAATGGCGCCGGCAAGTCGACGCTGATGATGACCATCTTCGGTGCCCCGCGGGCGCGTGCCGGGACCATCACTTTCGCCGGCACCGACATCACCCAGATGCCGACGCACCAGATCGCGCGCATGCGCATCGCGCAGTCGCCCGAAGGCAGACGCATTTTCCCGCGCATGACGGTGATGGAAAACCTGCAGATGGGCGCCGGTCTAGACAACCTCAAGCACTATGACGAGGATGCCGAGAAGGTGTTCACGCTTTTCCCGCGCCTCAAGGAGCGCATCGCCCAGCGCGGGGGCACGCTGTCGGGCGGCGAGCAGCAGATGCTGTCGATCGGACGGGCGCTGATGGCGCGGCCGAAGCTGCTCCTGCTCGACGAGCCGTCGCTGGGCCTGGCACCGCTGATCGTCAAGCAGATCTTCGACGCCATCCGCGAGCTGAACCGCACGCAAGGACTGACCGTGTTCCTGGTCGAGCAGAACGCCTTCGGCGCGCTCAAGCTCGCCACGCGCGGCTATGTCATGGTCAACGGCAACGTGACCATGAGCGGCACCGGCAAGGAATTGCTCGCCAATCCGGAAGTGCGCGCGGCCTATCTCGAAGGCGGCCATCACTGAGTTCAGGAGTCTTCATCATGCAAGGCATTCTCTACGAAGAACCTTCCATCTGGCAGTTCTTCTTCGTCACCTGTCTGCTCGGGGGCTGGGCGGCATGGATGACCGGCAAGGCCAGCGCCCAGACTTGGCGCAGCCTGCCGGCGCTGTTCGCTTACTTGCTGGGGTTAGGCATCGGCATCAGGTTCATCCATCACGCCCTGTTCGGCGGTACGATGTTTTCGCTGCAATACTATATCGTGGACACAATCGTGCTCATGATATTGGGGTTCGTCGGCTATCAATACACGCGCACCAACCAAATGGTGACGCAGTATAATTGGCTTTACGAACGGGCTTCGATCTTAAGCTGGAAACCGAAAGGCTGACGTTCACCATTAACGCCGTTTCGGGGATGAATCGGCGTGACAAGGGCCTGAAAATCGGCAAAGTACACTTTCTGCGATAAGGGTGGGCATCGCATGAAAGTATCATCCACGCCCACCTCGTAAATGGGAGCGTTTAAATGAAAAAATCACTTTTGTCCGCCGTTGCCCTGACCGCGCTTGTCGCGTTCGGCGGTAACGCATGGGCTGATGTACTCGTCGGCGTCGCCGGTCCGATCACCGGCCCGAATGCGGCTTTCGGTGCGCAGCTGCAGAAGGGTGCTGAAGCGGCTGTCGCCGACATCAACGCAGCAGGCGGCATGAATGGCGAGCAGATCAAGCTTGAAGTCGGCGACGACGTCTCCGATCCGAAGCAGGGCATCTCGGTCGGCAACAAGTTCGTTGGCGACGGCGTCAAGTTCGTGGTCGGCCACTTCAACTCGGGCGTCTCGATCCCGGTGTCGCAGGAAGTCTATGTCGACAACAACATTGTCGAGATCACCCCGGCGGCGACCAACCCGAAATTCACCGAGCGCGGCCTGTGGAACGTGTTCCGCACCTGCGGACGCGATGACCAGCAGGGCGGCATTGCCGGCGCCTACATCGCGGCCAACTTCAAGGACGCCAAGGTTGCCGTCATCCACGACAAGACCCCCTACGGTCAGGGCCTTGCCGACGAAACCAAGAAGGCGATGAACGCGGCCGGCCTGACGGAAGTCATGTACGAAGGCGTCAATGTCGGCGACAAGGACTTCTCGGCGCTGATCGCCAAGATGAAGGACGCCGGCGTCACCCTGATCTATTGGGGCGGCCTGCACACGGAAGCCGGCCTGATCATCCGCCAGTCGGCTGACCAGGGCCTCAAGGCTACCCTGATGTCGGGCGACGGCATCGTCACCGACGAGCTGGCTGCGATCGCCGGCGATGCGGTTATCGGTACGCTCAACACGTTCGGTCCGGATCCGCGCCTGATCCCCGAGAACAAGGCACTGGTCGAGAAGTTCCGCGCGCAGGGCTTTGAACCGGAAGCCTACACGCTCTACGCCTACGCCGCCATGCAGGTGATCGCGGAGGCCGCTGCCGTGGCCAAGTCGAACGACCCGGTGGAAGTGGCCAAGGCTATGCATGAGAAGGGTCCGTTCAAGACCGTTCTGGGCGACCTCGCCTATGACGAAAAGGGCGATCCGAAGCTCCCGGGCTACATCATGTACGAATGGAAGAAGGGTCCGGACGGCAAGATCACCTGGCTCCCGAAGTCCTGATCGGATAACTCAATGCCTACGAAATGCCCGGCGCTTGCGCCGGGCATTTTTCTTTTGATCGGAGCAGGGCGCGATTGCGTTGGCTAAAAGACATCCTGTTAGCCGGGAGCGGATTGTCCGCAGGATGGCAATTAGGCAATTAGCGTCACTTCGCGACGCCATTCGCACGCAGTCTTTTGCTTTGCGGTGCTATAATCCATTTAAATCGGTTTAATCGCCTCCCGATTTTGGTTGCACTGCAGCATTTTCGCGTTAATCATTTGCTGAGCCCATCCCTCCCTGTCCCGGAGCCTTCTTCCTTGGCCATCACGAAGATCCTCGTCGCCAACCGGTCCGAAATTGCCATCCGCGTCTTTCGCGCGGCCAACGAGCTCGGCCTCAAAACCGTGGCGATCTGGGCCGAGGAGGACAAATATTCGCTGCATCGGTTCAAGGCCGATGAAAGCTACCAGGTCGGGCGCGGGCCGCATCTGGCCAAGGACATGGGGCCGATCGAAAGCTATCTGTCGATCGAGGAAGTGATCCGCGTCGCCAGGCTGTCGGGCGCCGACGCCATCCACCCGGGCTATGGCCTTTTGTCGGAAAGCCCTGAATTCGCAGATGCCTGCGCCGGGGCCGGCATCACCTTTATCGGCCCGAAGCCAGACACGATGCGCCGGCTCGGCAACAAGGTCGCCGCACGCAATCTCGCCATCGAGGTCGGCGTGCCTGTGATCCCCGCCACCGATCCGCTGCCCGACGATATGGACGTGGTCAAGAAATTGGCCAAGGAAATCGGCTATCCGGTGATGCTCAAGGCATCGTGGGGCGGTGGCGGGCGCGGCATGCGCGCCATCCGCGCCGAGGCCGATCTGGTTCGCGAAGTCACCGAAGGAAAGCGCGAGGCCAAGGCCGCCTTCGGCAAGGACGAGGTCTATCTCGAAAAGCTGATCGAGCGCGCCCGCCATGTCGAGGTCCAGGTTCTTGGAGACACGCATGGCAATGCCGTGCATCTGTTCGAACGCGACTGTTCGATCCAGCGCCGCAACCAGAAGGTCGTCGAGCGGGCGCCGGCGCCGTATCTCGAAATGTCGCAGCGCGATGAGCTTTGCGGGTTTGCGCTCAAGATCGCGCGCGAGACCAGCTATATCGGCGCCGGTACGGTGGAGTTCCTGCAGGACGCCGACACCGGAAAATTCTACTTCATCGAGGTCAATCCGCGCATCCAGGTCGAGCATACCGTCACCGAGCAGGTGACCGGCATCGACATCGTCAAGGCGCAGATACACATCCTGGACGGCTTTGCCATCGGCACGAAAGAGTCGGGCGTGCCGGCGCAGGCCGAAATCAGGCTGAACGGCCACGCGCTGCAGTGCCGCATCACCACCGAGGATCCGGAGCATAGTTTCATTCCGGATTACGGCCGCATCACCGCCTATCGCGAAGCCGCCGGTTTCGGCATTCGCCTCGACGGCGGCACCGCTTATTCCGGCGCGGTCATCACCCGCTTCTACGATCCGCTGCTGGAGAAGGTGACGGCTTGGGCGCCGACACCGGCCGAGGCGATCGCCCGCATGAACCGGGCCTTGCGCGAGTTCCGCATCCGCGGCGTGGCGACCAACCTCACCTTCCTCGAGGCGATCATCAACCATCCGCGCTTCGCCGACAATTCCTACACGACCCGGTTCATCGACACGACGCCGGAACTGTTCGCGCAGGTGAAGCGGCAGGACCGCGCCACCAAGCTGCTCAACTATCTGGCCGACGTCAGCGTCAACGGCCATCCCGAAACCCGCGGCCGTCCGATGCCGAAGGCCGATGCGGCAGCGCCGGTCGTGCCCTATCTCAACGGCAATGTGCCGGGTGGCAGCAAGCAGAAACTCGACGCGCTGGGGCCGGAGAAATTCGCCGCCTGGATGCGTGAGCAAAAAGAGGTGCTGGTTACCGACACGACGATGCGCGACGGCCACCAGTCGCTGCTCGCCACCCGCATGCGCACGCATGACATTGCCGGCATTGCCGGCACCTATGCGCGGGCGCTGCCGCGGCTGCTGTCGCTGGAGTGCTGGGGCGGCGCCACTTTCGACGTTGCCATGCGCTTTCTCACCGAGGACCCGTGGGAGCGGCTGAGCAAAGTGCGCGAGGCGGCCCCCAACCTTTTGCTGCAGATGCTTCTGCGCGGCGCCAACGGCGTCGGCTACACCAACTATCCCGACAATGTCGTGCAGCATTTCGTCAGGCAGGCGGCAAGCGGTGGCGTCGACCTGTTCCGTGTCTTCGACTGCCTGAACTGGGTCGAGAACATGCGCGTCGCCATGGACGCCGTGGGCGCCGAGGGCAAGCTGGTCGAAGCGGCGATCTGCTACACCGGCGATATCCTCGATCCGGCGCGCGCCAAATACGACCTCAAATACTATGTCGGGCTGGCGAAGGAATTGCAGGCTGCGGGCGCCCACATCATCGCCGTCAAGGACATGGCGGGGCTGTTGAAGCCGGCGGCTGCCCGCGTGCTGTTCAAGGCGCTGCGCGAGGCGACCGATTTGCCGATCCACTTCCACACCCACGACACGTCGGGACTGTCGGCGGCGACCGTGCTGGCGGCGGTGGAAACCGGTGTCGACGCCATCGACGCGGCAATGGATTCCTTCTCCGGCAACACCTCGCAGCCTTGCCTCGGCTCGATCGTCGAGGCGCTAAAGGGAACCGAGCGCGACCCCGGCCTCGATCCGCAGTGGATCCGCAACATCTCCTTCTACTGGGAAGCGGTGCGCAACCAGTATGCCGCCTTCGAAAGCGACCTCAAGGGGCCGGCCTCGGAAGTCTACCTGCACGAAATGCCGGGCGGCCAGTTCACCAACCTCAAGGAACAGGCGCGTTCGCTCGGGCTGGAAACGCGCTGGCACGAGGTTGCGCAGGCCTATCACGACGTCAACCTGATGTTCGGCGACATCGTCAAGGTGACGCCGTCATCCAAGGTGGTCGGCGACATGGCGCTGATGATGGTGAGCCAGGACCTGACCGTCGCCGACGTCGAAAACCCGGCCAAGGACATCGCCTTCCCGGACTCGGTCGTCTCGATGCTGCGCGGCGATCTCGGCCAGTCGCCCGGCGGCTGGCCTGCGAAGCTGCAGAAGAAAGCGCTGAAGGAAAGCAAACCGATCACCGTGCGGCCGGGCTCGCTGCTCAAGCCGGCCGACCTCAAGGCCAGCCGCAAGGAGATCGAGGAGAAACTGGAGCGCAAGCTCTCGGAGTACGAATTCGCGTCCTGGCTGATGTATCCGAAAGTGTTCACCGACTTCGCCGCCGCGCAGGAGACTTACGGGCCGGTCAGCGTGTTGCCGACGCCGACCTATTTCTACGGCATGAAGTCCGAGGACGAGATCTTCCTGGACATCGAGAAAGGCAAGACGCTTGTGGTGCGCTGTCTCGCCATCGGCGATGTCGATGAGAAGGGCATGGTCACCGTGTTCTTCGAGCTCAACGGCCAGCCGCGCCGCGTCCGGGTGCCGGACAGAGCGCACGGCGCCTCGGCGGCCAAGGCACGGCGCAAGGCCGAGCCTGGTAACGAGGCGCATGTCGGCGCGCCGATGCCGGGCGTGGTCTCCGCGCTCAGCGTGGCCGCCGGCCAGGCGGTCAAGGCTGGCGACGTGCTGTTGTCGATCGAAGCCATGAAGATGGAGACGGCGCTGCATGCCGAGCGCGACGGCACGATCACCGAAGTGCTGGTCAAGGCCGGCGACCAGATCGATGCGAAGGATTTGCTGATCGCGTTCAGCTAAGGCGTATTGATATTCAGGTGAGGCCGGCCTGCAAACGCGGCTTTCTGAGCTTCCGGTGCTCACGTACTCGAGTACGCTCCGCTCCGGTTCTCGGAAGCCGCCGTTTTCGGCTCGGCCTGACCTGAATTTCAACACGCCTTGTGGCGCGCGCAACTCTTCATGCCGCATCGATAATGGCTTGACCCGCCGCGCCCGCTCGGGCATCGAACCCGCTCCAATTTCGCCGCGCCAGAATCGCGGCGCTTAAAAAGAAGCGGAGAAAAACATGGCCGACGACATCACCGAGACCAGCCAGACTGTTGCCGCCGGCCAGTTGCGCGCCTTCATCGAACGCATCGAGCGGCTCGAGGAAGAAAAGAAGACCATCGCCGACGACATCAAGGAAGTGTTCGCCGAGGCCAAGGGCACCGGCTTCGACACCAAGGCGATGCGCTCGATCATCCGGCTGCGCAAGAAGGACCAGGCTGAGCGGCAGGAAGAGGAAACGATCCTCGATCTGTACAAGGCCGCGCTCGGCATGGTGTAAGGCTGGTGGCAGCCTCCGGGCGCCGGTAGCGGCGCCCTTCGACGGGTCGAACCATGAGCGAATTCGACTTCGGCGCCCGCCGCGCCTCTGAATTCCGCCAACGCAGCTTCTGGGCGCTGTTCGCCGAACGGCATCCGGAGGAACGCGCATCAATGGCACGGCGCGGACCTTGGTTCTGGCAGCGCGGGCTGCCAGACTTCGCCCTGGTCCTGTCCATGTATGTCGCGCCGGCGCAGAGCCAGGTCGGCGTCTTCTTCGGCCGCAACGAGAAGTTCGGCGCCACTGAAGCATGGTTGCGGCTGAAGCCGTTCCAGCCGGCGATCGAAGACAGGCTGAAGCTCAGGCCGGAACAGAGTTGCGAGGGCCTGGGCATCAATTCGATGTGGCAGGTGAACTGCTATGCCGAAGACAACTGGCCGGCCATGGCCGATTGGCTGGTGACGGAATGCTCACGCTTCGAGCGCGCCGTCACCGAGGTACTCGGCCAAGCCGAGACCGGCGCGTGAACTGGGCCGCCTAGTTCGGCTTCGGCGCGTCGCGGCCGATCTCATCCAGATGCTGCTGCAAAGCCATGTGGTCGAGCGCGTCCATCGGCAGGTTGGTGAACAGCGAGATGCGGTTGTTGAGCATGCGATAGGCATCGGCGAAGGCCAGATGCATCTCGGCGTCGGTGCCTTGTGCCTTGGCCGGATCTGGTATCGCCCACAGGGCGGTCATCGGGTGACCGGGCCAGACCGGGCAGGGTTCATTGGCAGTGCTGTCACAGACGGTGAAGACGAAATCCATTTCCGGCGCGTCGGGCTTTGCAAACTCGTCCCAGCCTTTCGAGCGGGCGAAGCCGGTGTCGTAGTTGAGGCTTTCGAGCAACTGCAGAGCGTAGGGATTGACGGTGCCCTTCGGCTGCGAGCCGGCGGAGAAGGCCTTGAATCTCTCGGCGCCAATGCGGTTTAGGATGGCTTCGCCCATGATCGAGCGGGCCGAGTTGGCGTTGCAGAGAAAGAGAACATTGTAGACGTGATCGCTCATTTCGAACTCCCTCCAGGTTTCGAATTCCCTCCAGGCAGGCGCTCCAGGGAGAGAATGGCAATCCAGATGATAAGTTCCGGTGCCATCGTAGCGAAAACGTTGATGACAGATTTCTGTGTCATGCATGTGTCACATTTCATGCGGGCCTTGCCTTGCGGGCAAAGTTCGGCACTTTCGGCGCTGCGGAAGCGAGGCTCAATCCGATGAGCGATTCAGACCCGACCGAGAGGATGGCCAGGAAAGCAGGCCACCCGGCTGCCGCCTTCTTCCGCTCGCGCTGGCAAGGCGAGGTGCCGCTCGACCGCCTGTTCTGGCGCGATCTGGTCGTTGTCGGTACGGCCATCAACATCGCATCGTCGGCGCTGGCGCTCATTCTGCTCGGGTTGAAGCTGCCGCTTGGGCTGGTTCTGGCCGTGCATTTCGCGCCGGTGCCCTACAATCTCTTCCTGACCTTTGCCGTCTGGCGAACCACCGAAAAATTGACGGGCACCAAGGCGTGGATGATCACGCTCGGTGCCACGCTGTGGCTGGTTTTGGTGGTCGTGGCCTGACAGGCACAAAAAAGGCGGCCAAAGCCGCCTTTTCCATTCCCGGACAGCCGGCTACACCGCCGGCTCGAATTTCAGCGCCACGCCATTGATGCAATAGCGCAGGCCGGTCGGCGGCGGGCCGTCCTCGAAGACATGGCCGAGATGGCTGCCGCAGCGCGCGCAATGGCATTCGGTGCGGACCATGCCGTAGCTGCGGTCGACGGTGTTTTCGACCGAACCCGGCACCGGGTCGTTAAAGCTCGGCCAGCCGGTGCCGCTCTCGAACTTCAGCTTGGATTCGAACAGAGGCTGGTCGCAGCCGATGCAGGAAAAGGTGCCGGCGCGCTTTTCATAGAGCAGCGCGCAGCTTCCGGGCCGTTCGGTGCCATGGCCGCGCATGACCGCATATTGCTCCGGCGTCAGCCGGGCACGCCATTCGGCGTCGGTACGGGTAACGGGGTAGGTGTGGGTATCCATTTGATCTCCTCAGCCTTGCCGGCTTGTTGTTGGTTGCAACCTGTGTTCGCACGAAGATAGGGGTTTGTTACAGGTTCGACCAGCGCTGCGATGTCCCTGATCCTCAATGCTTGCGTGAAAGCTGCTTCGTCGCACCTTCCAGCCCGGCCAATGTCAGCGGGAACATACGGCCGCCGAAGAGGTCGCGGATCATCGCGATCGAATGGGTAAAGCCCCAGTTCTTCTGGTTCTCCGGGTTCAGCCAGACCGCATTCGGCCATTGCTGCACCAGGCGGCCGAGCCAGACGCTGCCGGCTTCCGGGTTCCAGTGTTCGACAGAACCACCTGGATGCGCAATCTCGTAGGGGCTCATCGAGGCATCTCCGACGACGATCACCTTGTAGTCGGGGCCGTATTTGTGGAGCAGGTCGAAGGTCGGGATCGTCTCGGAATGTCTGCGGCGATTGTCCTTCCACACGCCCTCATAGAGGCAGTTGTGGAAGTAGAAATATTCGAGCTGGCGGAATTCGGCGCGGGCGGCCGAAAACAGCTCCTCGACGCTTTTGATGTGGTCGTCCATCGAGCCACCGACATCGAAGAACATCAAGAGCTTCACGGCGTTGCGCCGTTCGGGGCGCGTCTGCACATCGAGATAACCGTGCTCGGCGGTGGCGTGGATGGTGCCGGGCAGGTCGAACTCTTCCTCCGCGCCCTCGCGCACCCAGCGGCGCAGGCGCTTCAGCGCCACCTTGATGTTGCGGGTGCCGAGTTCGACCGCGTCGTCGAAATTCCTGAATTCGCGCTTGTCCCAGACTTTTACGGCGCGGCGGTTGCGGCTTTCATGCTGGCCGATGCGCACGCCTTCGGGGTTATAGCCATAGGCGCCGAAAGGCGAGGTGCCACCAGTGCCGATCCACTTCGAGCCGCCCTGGTGGCGGCCCTTCTGCTCCTCCAGCCGCTGCTTCAGCGTCTCCATCAGCTTGTCGAAGCCGCCGAGCGCCTCGACCAGTTTCTTCTCTTCCTCGGTCAAGTGTTTTTCGGCGAGCCGGCGCAGCCACTCCTCGGGGATGTTGGCGACATCGACGGCCTCCGGTCCGGCCAGCGCTTCAATGCCCTTGAAGACATGCGCAAACACCTGGTCGAAGCGGTCGATATGGCGCTCGTCCTTCACCAGGGCGGCGCGGGCGAGGTAGTAAAAACCCTCGACATCATAGTCGACCAATCCTGCCTCCAACCCTTCCAGCAGCGACATATATTCCCTGAGCGAAACAGGTACCCGCGCGGCTTTCAGTTCGAGGAAGAAGGGAAGGAACATGGGCTCGTCTATAGCAGATCATACTCGATGAAGCCCGTGCGCCGCGCGACATGGTCGTAGAGCTTGCGCGCGGTGGCGTTGGTCTCGTGGGTCATCCAGTAGACGTTCTTGACGCCGATCTTGCCGGCCTCCTGCCTGACCGCTTCGATCAGCGCCGCACCGATGCCCTTGCCGCGCACGTCCGGGTCGGCGAACAGGTCCTGCAGGTAGCAGTTGTTTTTTTCGGACCAGCCGGAGCGATGGTAGAGATAGTGGGTGAGGCCCACAGCCTTGCCGTCGAGCGTAGCGATGAACCCTTTCGGCTCGAACTCGTCGGCCGTGAACAGCCGCTTCCAGGTGATGGCGTAAACCTCTTCTGGCAGCTTTGTTTCGTAGAAGGTGAGATAGGCCGTCCACAGCCGGCGCCATTCGGCGTGATCGGACTGCGCCAAGGGACGAACGCTGATCTCGGACATCTTGTTTTCCTCCATTGCTTTGACGAAGTTGCGCCCGGCGCCGCCTGCCGGGCAACGGTCCACAGCCCGGGAAGTGCTGTTGCTGCTCGCCTAGCCTTGTCGTCTCGCCATGAAGGCCAGGCGCTCGAACAAATGCACGTCCTGCTCGTTCTTCAAGAGCGCGCCATGCAGCTTGGGCAGCGCGTTCTTCGGGTCGGCACGCAGATCCTCCGGGGCTATGTCGTCGGCGACCAGCAGGCGGATCCAGTCGAGCGCCTCGGAGGTTGAAGGTTTCTTCTTCAGGCCCGGCACCTCGCGGATTTCATAGAACTGGGTGAGCGCCGCGCGCACCAGATTCTGCTTGATGCCGGGATAGTGGACATCGACGATTTTGTGCAGCGTCTCGACGTCGGGGAAGCGGATGTAGTGGAAGAAGCAGCGACGCAGGAAGGCGTCGGGCAGTTCCTTCTCATTGTTGGAGGTGATGATGACGATCGGCCGGACCGCGGCGCGGATCGTCTCGCCGGTCTCGTAGACGAAGAACTCCATCCGATCGAGTTCCTGCAACAGGTCGTTGGGGAACTCGATGTCGGCCTTGTCGATCTCGTCGATCAGCAGCACGACCTTCTTGCCGGCCGCGAACGCCTCCCAGAGCTTGCCGCGCTTGATGTAGTTCCTGATGTCGTTGAAGCGCTCGTCGCCGAGCTGACTGTCGCGCAGCCGCGAGACGGCGTCATATTCGTAGAGGCCTTTCTGCGCCCGCGTCGTCGACTTGACGTGCCATTCGATGAGATCGAGGTCAAGTGCGGCCGCCACCTGGCGAGCAAGTTCGGTCTTGCCAGTGCCGGGCTCGCCCTTGACCAGCAAGGGCCGCTCCAGCGCGATCGCCGCGTTGACCGCCACCATCAGGTCCTTGTCGGCGACATAGGCGGCCGTGCCTTCAAAACGCATTTCCGCTCCTTGGTTCACTCCGGGCGACCGTAAGGAGGCGGCCCGGTCCGCGCAAGGGTTGGTGTCCGCGGCGAGCGTGTGAGGATCAAAGGGAAAGAACGCCGGCTCTCTGGCGCTCAGGGGGCCATCAGCCTATATTGGTCAAGACGGTCTGCGCTTCCCGGCAGGAGAACATTTTCCCCGGGGCCTTAACGATCCTTAGGGAGCTGTCCCTGGGAAGACCCGTGGGTTTTCTCACACGGCGCCCACCTACTTTGTAGGTTCCCGGGATCGCTCTCTCCACCGGTTGTGTGGATCGTCACTCACGAACGAAAAGTTCGCCCCGGTACTCTTTCCGCAAGATCGTTCGCCTGACCGCTGCCATTCGGTTGATCATGCGGTAGAAAACGTCGCTTCTAAAACTCCATCCAAATCTGACCTTTTCTAGCGTCTGCGCATGACATCTCCCAAGGAACTGAAAAAACATCTGCGCAAGGAAGCGCTCGCACGCCGGGACGCGCTTGATGATTTCTGGCGGGTGGAAATCGCGCTCGAAATGGCCGAGACCGCGCGCGACCAGATCGCTGTCGAGCCGGGCCAGGTCATTTCGGGTTTCTGGCCGATGCGCTCAGAGGTCGATGTGCGGCCGCTGATGTTCGCCTTACGCGAAAAGGGCGCGCGGCTCTGCCTGCCGGCGATCCTCGACAAAACCACCATCGTCTTTCGCGAACTGGTGCGAGGCGCGCCGATGGTCGAGATGGGTTTCGGCACGGTCGGGCCGCATGAAGAGGCGGCGGTGCTCGACCCCTCGGTGATGCTGGTGCCGCTTGCCGCTTTCGACGCGCGCGGGCACCGCATCGGCTACGGCGCCGGCTATTATGACCGCGCCATCGCCAAACTCGTCGACAAGGGCCAGCCGCCCAAGCTGATCGGCATCGCCTTCGACTGCCAGGAGGTGGCGCTGGTGCCGGATGAGAACCACGATGTGGTCATCCCGGAAATACTCACCGAGAGCGGGTTGCGCCGGTTCATGCCACAATTGTAGATAGTTTTTTGAAACGCATGATCTTTGCCGAAAAGTCATGCAACTTTTCGGATGTTCATATGAGACTTCTCTTCCTCGGCGACATGGTGGGCAAGACGGGACGTACGGCAGTGTGGGAACAACTGCCCGGCCTGATCTCCGATTTCAAACTCGACTTCGTCATCGTCAATGGTGAGAACGCCGCCGGCGGCTTCGGCATCACCGAAGAGATTTTTCGCGACACGATCGCCGCCGGCGCCGATGTCGTCACCACCGGCAACCATGTCTGGGACCAGCGCGACGCGCTGATCTTTGCGCCGCGCGAGGAACGTTTCCTGCGTCCGTCCAATTTTCCCAAAGGCACGCCGGGGCGCGGCTCCGGCGTCTATATCGCCAGGAACGGCGCGCGCGTGCTGGTCGCCAACATTATGGGCCGGGTGTTCATGCATCCCGAGCTCGACGATCCGTTCCAGGCCGGCGAGCGCGAGCTGGCCGCGTGTCCGCTGGGCGAGCAGGCCGATGCCGTGGTCATCGATTTCCACGCAGAGGCGACTTCGGAAAAGATGTGCTTCGCGCATTTCGTCGACGGCCGCGCCAGCCTCGTCATCGGCACCCACACGCACCAGCCGACCGCCGACCACCAGATCCTCAATGGCGGCACCGGCTACATGTCCGACGCCGGCATGTGCGGCGACTATGATTCCTCGCTCGGCATGGACAAGGAGGAACCGCTCAACCGATTCCTGTCGAAAGTGCCGAAAGGTCGCTTTGAGGCAGCAACGGGACCGGCGACATTGTGTGGCATCGGCGTCGATATTTCCGATCGCACCGGCCTGACCGAGAAGATCGCGCCGTTTCGTCGCGGGCCTCGGCTTGAAGAGACCGCGCCATCCTTCTGGTCGTGACATTGATATAGTCGAGTACAGTACCTAACTGGCGACGAAACTGCTCTAGATCGTTAAAGAGGGGACGACCTCCATGCAGCTGATCGAGTTCTTCGCGCCGCATTTTCAATTCGTTTCCGACCCCACCGCCTGGGTCGCGTTGCTGACGCTGATTGTGCTCGAGGTCGTGCTCGGCATCGACAATCTGATCTTCATCTCGATCCTGACCAACAAATTGCCGGAAGCGCAGCGGGCGCGGGCCCGCCGGCTCGGCATATCGGCGGCGCTGATCATGCGGCTGGTGCTGCTTGCCACCATTTCCATCATCGTCCAGCTGACGACGCCGGTGTTCACCGCCTTCGGCCACGGTTTTTCCTGGCGCGACCTGATCCTGATCGCCGGCGGCCTGTTCCTGGTCTGGAAGGCGACCAAGGAAATCCATCACACGGTCGATCCGGAAGACCACAAGGACACGATGCTGGGCGAGACGCTGCAGATCTCGCTTGCCGGCGCCATCTTCCAGATCCTGCTGCTCGACCTCGTCTTTTCGATCGATTCCATCATCACCGCCGTCGGCATGACCGACGAGATCGCCATCATGTATATCGCCGTCATCGTGGCGGTCAGCGCGATGATGCTGGCGGCCGGGCCGCTCGCCAACTTCATCGCCAAGAACCCGAGCATCGTCATGCTGGCGCTGGGCTTCCTGTTGATGATCGGCATGACGCTGATCGCCGACGGCATGGGCTACCATGTGCCCAAGGGCTACATCTACGCGGCGATGGGCTTTTCGGCGCTGGTCGAAGGCCTCAACATGCTGGCACGGCGAAGGAAGAAATCCGGCGGCGGGCACTGAACTCGGCGCGAACGCTGCGGCTGGACGAATTGAGCCGATTTATCTATAAGCCGGCCATTCCGACAGAGAGCGACGTATGCCTTCGCAGGCATGCGAGAGACGTTCTGAAGTTTAAATTCGAGCATAAGGAGGACGAGGCAGGAATGCCTCGCCTCGAAATGCTCTAGCCGAAGACGACAGGGGTGCCATGGCTGGCCATTCACAGTTCAAGAACATCATGCACCGCAAGGGCCGCCAGGATGCGGTGCGGTCGAAAATGTTTTCCAAGCTGGCGCGCGAAATCACCGTCGCCGCCAAGAGCGGGACGCCCGATCCGTCGATGAACCCGCGCCTGCGTCTGGCGATCCAGAACGCCAAGGCGGTGTCGATGCCCAAGGACAACATCCAGCGCGCCATCAACAAGGCGTCGATGGGCGATGCCGAAAACTATGAGGCAGTGCGCTATGAAGGCTACGGCCCGGGCGGCGTGGCGCTGATCGTCGAGGCACTGACCGACAACCGCAACCGTTCGGCCTCGAACGTGCGCGCCGCCTTCACCAAGGCCGGCGGAGCGCTCGGCGAAACCGGATCGGTGTCGTTCATGTGGAACCGCGCCGGCGAGATCTACTATCCGGCCTCCGTCGGCAGCGCCGACAAGGTCATGGATGCGGCGATCGAAGCTGGCGCCGACGATGTCGAGTCCGACGAGGAAGGCCACACCATCTACTGTGCCTTCGAGAGCATGGGCGAGGTGTCGAAAGCGCTGGAAGCCTCGCTCGGCGAGGCCGAATCGGTGAAGCCGATCTGGCAGCCGCAGAACAATGTTCCGGTCGACGAAGAGCGGGCGCAGTCGCTGATGAAGCTGGTCGCCACGCTTGAGGATGACGACGACGTGCAGAGCGTCTACGCCAATTTCGAAGTCGACGACGAGACCATGGCCAAGCTCAGCGCGGCGTGATCAACCAGGATATGAGCGGAGCTCAATCCGACATGACAGACAAGCCGCTGCCCAGCATCCGCATCACCTATTGCACGCAATGCCAGTGGCTTTTGCGTGCCGGCTGGATGGCGCAGGAGCTGCTCTCCACGTTCGGCACGGATCTCGGCGAAGTGACGCTGGTGCCGGGCACCGGCGGCATCTTCACCATTTCCTGCAACGATGTGCTGGTTTGGGACCGCAAGCGCGACGGCGGCTTTCCCGATGCCGCCAAGCTCAAGCAGCTGGTGCGCGACGTCATCGAACCGGGCCGGGATCTCGGCCATGCGGACCGAAAAGCTCATACGCCCAGGGGCCATGAGCAAAAGGACCCCACCTGAGGCAGGGTCCTGCGCGGTTGCGACTTGCCATCTTCAGAGCAGTGCGAAGATGAAGCAGGCCATCGCCACGATGGCGGTGACGGTGCGGACGTGGTTCCACATCACCCATTCGCTGAGATGGTTTGCCCACACGGCGGCGCCGTTGGCGCTGGCCGGGTCGACGGCCGCTAGCGCATCGTTGAGCGGCACGTTGAAGACCATGTTCACGATCGGGTTGCCGACCACATAGATTACGGCGCCGGCAAGCAACCAGTACGAGCCGGACTGGTTCCACCCCATGATGGCGGCGGCGATAAGCACCAGACAGAGCAGGCCGGTGCCGAACAGCGCCGTCATGAAGGTCGGCGTGATCACCGTGATGTTGATCGAGTTCATCGCCGCAATGCCTTGAGGGACGGGCAGCCGGGCAAGCGCTGCCATGACGAAATTGGAAAAGGCGAAGAACACGCCGCCGACGACGCCCGAGCCGATTGCGGCAATGATGGTGAGGGTGGGAAGAAGCTTGACCATCTCAGTTGCTCCAGATGCCGGTTGCGGCTGTTTCGGTTGCGTAGGCGGAAAAGTCTTTCGGTGCACGGCCGAGTACACCCTGGACGCCATCGGTCAGGACCTCGTTGCGGCCATCGAGCACTTCGGTGAAAAGCTCGTTGAGCAGCCAGGCGATTTCGGGCGGCAGTTCGTGTGCCGCCGTCGCGGCGGTGAATTCGTCATGCGAAATCCTGACATAGCTTATATCGCGGCCGGTCGCCTTGGCGATCTCGGCGACTGCGTCGGCGAAGCTCAGCAGCCGCGGTCCGGTCAGTTCATAGAGCTGGCCGACATGGCCTGGCTCGGTCAGCGCGACGAAGGCCGCGTCGGCAATGTCGTCGACATCGATAAAGGGCTCACCGACATTACCGACCGGCAGGGCCACTTCGCCATCGAGCAGGGAGTCGACGAGAAAGCCTTCGCTGAAGTTCTGCGAAAACCAGGCGCAGCGCAGGATCGTCCACTCGGCGCCCGAGGCTTTGACCATCTCTTCGGCGCGCTGGGCCTCGGTCTCGCCGCGTCCGGAAAGCAGCACCAGGCGGGTGACGCCATTGGCCACTGCAAGCCTGGCGAAGGCGCCGACGGTCTCGGCGGCACCCGGCACGGCGATGTCGGGATAGTAGCTGATGTAGACGGCACTCACGCCTTGCATGGCCGGACCCCAGGTCGCGGGAACCTCCCAGTGGAAGCGTGGGCTGCCGGAACGCGAGCCGATGCGCACTGCAACCCCCTGTGCGGTCAGCCGCTCGGCGAGGCGACGGCCGGTCTTGCCGGTACCGCCGAGGATCA
The DNA here is from genome assembly GCF_053714375.1 of Mesorhizobium sp. ArgA1. Lineage (NCBI taxonomy): Bacteria > Pseudomonadati > Pseudomonadota > Alphaproteobacteria > Hyphomicrobiales > Phyllobacteriaceae > Mesorhizobium > Mesorhizobium sp. ArgA1. The sequence goes on along the minus strand of NZ_JBSKBQ010000011.1, from coordinate 1,428 downwards.
GGATTGGTTTTGAAGTCGTGTCAGTCATTTCGATTTCCTCTCTTTCTAAACATGAGTAACCCTCACATTTGCAAAACGTGATAAACCCTCGTATTTTGCGAGTCAAGCCAGTTTGTCGAAGAATTTTCCGGAGAGAGCCATGGAAGGCAGAGCCGAAACGCAGGATGGGCAGGTCGCATCGCCGCGCCGGGCGCCCACCCAGCAGCGCAGCCGCGAGCGCGTCGAGCGCATGCTGGCCGCAGCCTCGGCGCTGATCGCCGAACAAGGCAGCGACGCCATGCGCATGGGCGAGGTGGCTGAACGGGCAGAGGTGTCGATCGGTTCGCTCTACCAATTCTTTCCTGACAAGCGGGCGATCGTCTGGGCGCTGGCCGAGCGCTACACCGCCGAAAGCCAAGCCTGCATCTCCTCGGCGCTGAAGGATGTCGGCGACGCCGAAGGCCTGCGGCAGGCGTTTTCGGAACTGGTCGATATCTACTATCGGCTGTTCCTGGCCGAGCCGGTGATGCGCGACATCTGGTCGGGCACGCAGGCCGACAAGGCGCTGCGCCAGCTCGAACTCGCCGACAGCCGCGCCAATGCCGAATTCCTGACCGCAGTCCTCAAGCGGCTGCAACCTGACGCCGATCCGGTGGCGCTGGAGACGACGGCGTTTCTGGTCTGGCAGATGGGTGAAGCCGCGGTGCGGCTGGCGATCTCCGTCGACCGGCAGGAGGGCGACAGGCTGGTCGAGGCTTACAAGCGCATGGCGCTAAGGGAGCTGGTGGGCGAGTAGGCGGGTTAGCTGCCCCAATACATCTTGAGCATTTCCTCGCGCTCATCGTCGGTGACCATCACTATTCTGGCCATGCTGAGACTGCCACGATGGAAGGCGACGACGGCCAATGCGTAAGTCGCGGTCGCCTCGTCGGTGGTGGTTGCCAGGTCTCGCAACGCCAGATGCAGCAGCGTCTGCCAAGCCGCCCTATAGTGGGGTTCGATCCAATCGGGGATCGGCGGATTGCGCTCTTCCACCAACCGAGCCTCTTCGATTACCGCAGCGAGCCCATAGGCTGCCCAATTCGTGGGGACGTGTTCAGCCGAGATGCGAACGATCTCCGGGATCGCCGCGTAGGATGCGCTCCCGACATCCCCTTGATGGTGCAATTCCTCCCAAAGTTCGTTCCAGATTGCCCTTTCGTCGTAGCGAGCAGCCAATGCGCGTAAGGCTGGTCTTGGGTCGTAGACGACCTTGTACCCACCCCGGAGGTCGGACCATCGCTCGTCATCAAGATCTATCACTTGTATCCCCATCGTGGTCGGCTCAGCCTCCTATCGGCGGGACGTCATGGCAACAAAAAACCCGCCTCGATGAACTGACCCCGTAAAGTTGGACGGTTCATTGAGCTGGTAGATTTAAGGACTGGTTCCTGTATTGCACAGGGGCCA
>NZ_JBSKBQ010000010.1:0-193230 GCF_053714375.1 Mesorhizobium sp. ArgA1 | reverse complement strand
CCTCCCAGCATGAATGTTGAATCAGAACCGCGATGATTTGGGAATCCCACGACTCCCACAAATCTCATCCCGCTCTAGGCGCAGGACTACGCGAAGTTGACCGCCGTCGCCTGATGGGCCCCTGCAATCGGCACCGCTCTCGCCTGCCATGACCCGGGGGGCGGGCGCGCGGACTACCAGCGCGAGCCGAGCGGCGTCCGCGCTGCGGGCTCAGCGGCCTCTTGCTGCAGCTCTGCCGCGATGCGACGGCTTACCGCCCCAGCAGATTTCGTTCGACGGTTTTCAGCTGCGCCAGCATCGCATTTTTCGCACCTCGGAGCACGGCAGGCTGCGCCCACGACGGCTGAGATTGGCCAGAAGCAGTAGGTCCGCTTGTGGTGCAGGGAAGAACGATTACGGACGTCGATGCAGAGAAGCCTAGCCCTTTTCCCTGGCGTCATTCTCAGCAGAATCTAAATTCGGTCGTTCGCTTCCTTGCGTCTCAACATTGTAGACGCGAACGTGCCCTTCGAGGCCTTTGAACTGGCGCGTACCGACGTCAACGATCGGCGTGTTGCCAGGCAAATGGCGCGCCACGGAATAATCGATAAGGATTTGTCGATCTTCAGCGGACGAACACAGCCTCGATGCCAAGTTCACGACATTGCCAATTGCGGTGTAGTCAGCGCGGGCCTCATAGCCAATTCGACCCACCGTTGCCCATCCCATAGCGAGACCCATGCCGAAGCCAATCTCATAACCACGCTGCCGCCACCCAGATATGAGCTCTTGTGTGGAATCCTGCATGTCGACAGCCATTTTTACGGCATGAAGCGCCGGCCCTTCACATGGAACCGGGGCGTTGACGAGAATCATCAATCCATCCGCCGAAAAACTGGTCAGCGTTGCTTCATACTTGGTGATGATCGCGCCGAGCGCCTCATAGTACTCACGCAGGACCTGCATGAGGTTCTCAGGCTCAGCGTGCGCTGAAAATGCAGTAAAGCCACGTAGGTCGCTAAAAACAGCGACCACTTCTGCGCGCTGTCCAGCGAGCATTCGCTCGTCACCGGCCTTCTCTACGAGTTCCGCAACCTGTGGTGCAAGGAAGCGCTTCAACCGCGTCAGTCGCTCCGCGCGGTCCCGCGATGTGGCAAGTTCCTGCGCCATTTGGTTGAATCGAGCAGCCAACCGCTCAAGTTCGTCTCCAGTGGAGATGTTGATCCGGTGATCGAACTGTCCAGCACCGATCTTGAGAGCACCCTCCTCCAACAGGAGGATAGGCCCGCTCATCCGTCTGGCAAGCCAATATGCGAGCACCGCCGCAAAGACTGTGGCGAGGAACAACAACCCGCCGGTCCGCCACAATGAAGCGTATAGAGGTGCAAAAGCCTCAGCCTTCGACTGCTCGACAATTACCGTCCAGCCGGCCGCGGTAACCGGCGCGCCAGCAGTCACAACGCGTTCATTCTCGGCGTTGCGGCTTCCAATCGCAGTGCCGCCTGCGGCAGCGATCGCATCCTGCAATTCGCGCAGGGCCAACGCTGCTTTCTCGTCGGCGCCCTGCATCACTTTGCTGATCGCGGGGTGAGCGATGAGGCGGCCGGCCTGGTCGATGACAAATCCCTGGCCGCTGCGGCCCACGCGGATTTCGGAAACGATGAGCCAGACAGGCTTCAGACTGATTTCGGCGATGACCGAGTTCGCGACGACTAAATTGTCGTAACTGGCCATCGCCATGGTTATGGAGGGTTCGGAACCCGGGCGATAAATGACTGGGCCGTACCAGACCTTCGCCGTCCTGACGCCCACGACAGCGGGATCGCCTGAGCGATCCGCCCCGCTTTCTGTCCTGTTTTTGCCAGTGCGAGAAATGTGCAGCCGCTCCGCGCCAGTACCGTCGACAATACTGATGCTGAGGATTCCCGGGGCCTGGTGCATCGCTCGTACGGCAAGAAGCCGAAGCTGTTTCACGCTGGCCATATTCCCTTCCGGGGAGATCGTCGAGCCGAGCGTGAGCTGGATGCTGTCAAGAAAGCTCTCAATTTTGTCGGCCGCCGATGTTGCCTCGGACCGCAGCAGGGCACTGAGGATCGCATGCTGGTCGACATAGCTGAACCAGGTGTTGCTGATGCCACCGGCAGCCATCGGAAAAATGGCCGCCGCGAACAAGACTAAGAAATACTTCTGAAATAGCGATCGACGCATGGATGCGCCTTTTGAGATTGGAGGAAGGTCTCCCACGTGATCCGACCCGACCATAGGTCGCCACAGCTCAGTCCCAGAAAGGTAACCTAAATTGTTGCGTCTTGGTATGGGCTGAGCCGTTCCCACTCATGGTCGCGTCTCGTGCCTTCCACGGGGTGTCCGCTTCAGGGCAACGACGAACTTTGCCTGTTAGGCCGAAATGAGGCGCAAAGCAGTCGTCCACGCCTCGGCAGAGCTAAGTCTTCTTGGGATCAGGCTCAGCTGTTCAGAGTAACGAGATTTTACTCTAGACCTTGGTAGGCCTGCCAAAAATCAGGCTCAGGAACTCGCTTAGCCAGCGCTTGAGGTGCATGTCCCAGATCAGCCGGCCGCCGAGATGGTCGCGGCCGGGCTGCGCGCCGGGCAATTCGAAACGGTGCGCCCCGCGCACCACCCAGCGCTGCATCATCATCCTGGTCAGTTCGCCATGAAACTGGATGCCCCAGGCATTATCGCCATAACGGAAGGCCTGGTTGGGATAGGTTTCGGCGGTCGCCAGCAGCGTCGCGTCCCTGGGCAGCGAAAAGCCTTCGCGGTGGAACTGGTAGACCATGTCCGGCCAGTGCATCAGGTCTTTGCCGGCTTCGGTCGGCTTCAGCGGATACCAGCCGATCTCGACCAGCCCCTCGCCGTGGCCCTCGACCTTGCCGCCGAGATGGTTGGCCAGCATCTGCGCGCCGAGGCAGATGCCGAGGAACGGCCGGTTCTCACGCAGCGGAACGTTCAGCCAGTTGGTCTCGCGGCGGACGAACTCATCCTCGTCATTGGCGCTCATCGGCCCGCCGAACACCACGGCGCCGGCATGTCCTTCCAGCGTTTCCGGCAGGCTGTCGCCCAGAGGTGGCCGGCGGATGTCGAGATCGAAACCTTCCTCGATCAGCATATGGCCGACCCGGCCGGGGCTCGAAGTCTCCTGGTGCAGCACGATCAGGATCTTTGGTTTCGAGCGCGGAGCTGGCGGCATGAAAAGGCGGGATCCTATTCGTCGCTCGACGTTCCGCTGGCGCCGGGCGCGGCGGCGGCGGCCTTGCGGCGCGCCTCGACGCGGTCTTGGCGCTCGACGCCGATCAGCTCGGCAACGCGCCAGACCGTGTTGTCTTCCAGCTCATGCAGCTCGCCGTCGGCATAGACGATTTCCCACATCAGGCCGATGAAGGCCTTGCGCGCATCGGCATCGAGATGGCGTTTCAAAACGCTGGTGAAGGCGTAGAGGTCGATCGCCTCATTGTCGGCGCGCTCGCCCGCGGCAGCCAGCGCATCGAGCTCGTCGCCGCTGATCGAATAGCTCTGCGCCAACACCTGCTTGAAGCGCTCCCACTCGACATCCTGGCGCACGCCATCGGCATTCATCACATGATAGAGCAAGGCCGAGGCGGCAACGCGCGGATCGTCCGCATTGGCGCGAGCCCCGGCGCCGGCCGGCAGGTCTCTCAGAAAGGACAGGACGCGTTCGAACATGGTGCTCACATCAGGTCAGGGATCAAAACAGGCGGAACCGGCGCGGTGATTTCTCCGCTTCGTCGTCGGGGTCGACGCCGGGGTCGTCCGGCAACCGGATAACCTCCTCGGCCGGTTCGACCGCCTCGGCATCCGACGGCACGGCGGCAAAGGCGGCGGCAGTGACCGGCGTGACATGGTCGTCGCTTACAGCAGGCTTCGGTTCCGTCGGAGCCTCGCTGATTGTCTTTGCGGAGGCGGCCGGATGGTCGATCACTTCGGCTTCTTTTGCCGGCTTGGCGGGCGCCGCAAGCACCGGCACCTCGGCCCCAGCCGCGTCCTCATGGCTGTCGATGAGGTGGCCGAGCCGCTCCATCGGCGCGCGCCAGGCGAAGGCGTCGAGCTTGCCGCTGACCGGCGACACCGGCGCCCAGCGCTCCGAGACGACGCCGTCGGCAACCCAGGCCGGATCGCGCGGCGCCCTGACGGCCTTGGACAGCAATTGCCGGATCTTGCCCTGGTCGCCGTTCTCGGCCTCCTCGATGTCGGACAGAAGCAGGTAGGCGCCTTCCCGCCCATCCATGCGGATCGCCGCTTCCGCCTCGCGGCGGGCGGTGGAAAAATCCTGCGCGTCGAGCGCGGCGCGCGCCACCGTCATCGACGATTCGGCGTTGTTGCGCTTCAACTCCTGCAGCTTCTTCGCCCGGTTGAGGCGGTCGACCACCGCGTCGCCCGGCCTTGCATGGGTGTAGAGCTCGGCGATCTCCGGATGCGGCTCCGCCTTCCAGGCTGTCTCCAGGATTTTCGAGCCTTTGCGCACATCGTTCTGCTTGAACAGGAGATTGGCCGCCGCAACCGCGGCCGGCGCGAAATCGGGCGCGAGCTTGTTGGCCTCGACTGCCGCCGTCTTCGCCGCATTGGGGTCGCTGTCGGTCAGCGCCTGCGCCTTTGCGGTCAAAAGCACGGCGCGGCGGCGGTTGGCGGCGTCGCGCTCGATCTGCCGCGTCGACTTCTGCGCCTCGACCAGCTTCAGCGCGCCGTCCCAGTCGCCGCGCTGGGTCAATTCCTCCAGCGTCGATTCAGCAGCCCAGGCCAGTTGCGGAGCGACGGCAGCGGCGCGGCCGGCATAGTGGCGCGCCGCGTTGCGGTCGCCCAGCCGCTCGGCCTCGAGATAGAGCCCGCGCAGGCCGAGCAGCCGCATTTCGGGATCGTCGAGCATCGCCTCGAATTTTTCGCGCGCGCCTTCATGGTCGCCTTCGAGCAGCGAGGCCTGCGCTTCCAGGAGATGGATCAGCGGCTCCTGGTCGGAGCGGATCAGCTTGGCCGCTTCCTTGGTCTTCTTGCGCGCCAGTGCGCCATCGCCGGCGCCGGCGGCGATCATGCCGGTCGACAGCGCCTGGTAGCCGCGGTCGCGGCGGCGCACGCGGAAATAGCGCGAGATCGTGTACGGGCTGTTCCACAACGACTTGATCAGCCACCAGACGATCATCACCGCGGCAACGACCGCAACGATCGCCACCGCCGCCACCATCAGGCTGACCTGGTATTCGTAGCCGTTGAAGGTGACGACCATCTCGCCGGGACGGTCGGCCAGCCAGGCAAAACCCAGGCCGAGCGCGAAGACGACGGCGAGAAAGATGAGAATGCGGATCATCGTGTCGTCCTCATGCCTTCATCGCGCCCGCGATCAGCGCGTCGACCTGCGTCTCGACCTCGATGCGCGCTTTCAGTTTGCCGGCAAAGTCGGCGCCCGCTGCCTTGACCGCATCCGGCAGCGTTGCATATTCGCTGAGCGCCTTGGCGTAGTCGCCCTGGTTGACCGCCACTTCCATGCGCGCCACGGTTTCGGGCGCGCCGGCGCCTTCGACGGCACCGATCGGCCGCACTTTAACCAACGATTCGGCACTCGACAGAAGGTTCTGGAAGAAGCCGGCATTTTCGTCGACCGGCGTCGCCGCAGCGACCATGGCATTGGCCGCGGCATCGGCCTCGCCGGCGATTTCGGTGCGGGTCGGGACGCCCTTTTCGGCATAGGGACGCAACGCCGCAATCTGCGGCGCATCGGGCGAGATAGCCGCGAAGGTTTCCAGCTCGGCGGCGAACGGCGCGCCACGGTCGAGCGCCGTCTTGAGCGCCGACGCGGCGATGGCCATCGCGATCTTCGGCTGCGAGGCCTGCGCCTCCACCTTGGCGGAGAGCTGCGTCACCGACTGTTCAAGTGCAGAGATCTTGCCTTCCTGCGTCTTGGCTGCCTCGCCGGCCGATTTCACCAGCGCATCCAGACTTGAAAGCTTTTCGTTGAGCGGCGCGAGATCGACCGGCGTCGCGCTGCCGGCCTGGCCGAGCGCGGCGACCGCCGTCTCGATCTGCTTGACCTTATCGCCAAGCGCGGCAAGTCCGGCATTGTCGCCGCCGCCTTGCTCGACCGCCGATTTCAGCGATGCGACATCGGCCTTCACCTGGTCCAGCGCCGACGACAGCCCGTCGACCTTGGCCGTTGCGGCGCCATTGCTGCCGGCTTCCCTGAGGTCGGCGATTTCGCGCTTCAGCGAAGCGATCTCGCCATTGACGCGGTCGAGCGAGACCGCACCACCGCCCGACCCCGGAGCGCCGAGTACGCCGGCGAACTGCAGCCCCCCAGCGGCAGCCAGCGCGATGACACCGCCAATGATGCCGGCGGCAATGCCGTTCCCACGCTTCGGCTGCGCTGCCATGGGCTGGTTCCTCATCTCGGCGGTATCAGACGTTTCCTTACGCGCACCCGGCTTGGGCGAGGCGTCCTCGAAACTGTAGTCGGAGGTCTTGGCGCGTGGTGGCGTGTCGGAGGCGGCGGGATAAGGGCTTTCCGGTTCGCCGGACACCTTGGCATCGCTCTCCGGCGCGGCCGGCGCCGCGGCGTCGGAGTGCTCCCACGGCTCGAGATCGGCCTGATCGGCATGAACCGGCTCGTCGGGCGTCTCCGGCTGCGCATTGGTCACGGCAGCCGTTTCGTCAGCGGCGACCGATTCGGCCGGGGCCACGACTTCATCCGCCACGTCAGCGTCAGACCTGGCGGCATCCGCATCGACGATGCGCGAGACGGCGCCGGGTTCGAGCTCGATGGTCACCGGCTCGCGGCGGCTTTTCGAATGTCGCATCTTCGGCGTCTTGACCATGCCTGGGCTCCGCAATCCTGCTTCGTCTGGGCGCCCGATGGCGCGTGATGGTTTGAAAAATGGTCTAGCACATCATCATCAGGTGAAAAGGGGCGGCGTGATGACACGGGGCTCAGTCGCCACCGTGCAACAGATCAAGCAGCGCCTCCTCCCGCGGTTCCCGCGCAACTCGTATTTTTTTGCCGACGGTATCGCCAAGCGTCGCTGCTATCCGTTCGGAAAGGGCAAAAGCCTGTGTCTTTTCAAAGAGATCGTGCAGTCCCGCCCGGCTGACCAAGGTCTGCATCACCACCGCCGCCCTGGCCGAATAGAGGATCACCGCATCGACCGGCTGACTGGACAGGCGCGTACGGACCTGATCGTCGGAATAGTCGAGCGCAATCGTGTCATAAGTTTCGATGGCGCGGACCTCGACGCCGGCCTGTCGCAGCCGCGCCTCGAAGGCCGGAAACCGCACGCGCCCTGTGAGATAGACGATAGCCTTGCCGGAAAGGCCGGCGGCAATCGCTTCGGCCAGCTTCTCGGCATCGCCCGGCCCTTCGCTGACCGACAGAAATCCCGCTGCACGCGCCGCTTCAGCCGTCCTTGCGCCAACGGCATGGCAAGGCAAGGCGGCGAGCGCGTCGATCAGCTCTTTCGGCGCATGGCGCACGGCATTGGCGCTGGTGATCGCAACGGCCGCAGCGTTGTCGCCCGCTGCATTTGCATCGACGGGCAGTGTCACCGTTTCGGTCAGAGGCAGAAGGATCGGCTCAAATCCCAATTCCTGCAGCCGCCGCATGGTGCGCGACGCCCCGGGTTGCGGCCGCGTCACCAGGACACGCATGTCAGACCCAGCCGTCGAAGAAGGGTTCGCCGGCCTTGACCCGCACCATCCTGGCGGCCTTCGTTCCGATATCAGCGGCATCCAGCGCCAGGCCTTCAGCCTTAACCTCATGCGATTGCGTGCCATCGGGCGAAATGATCAGTCCCGCGAAAACCAATTTTCCGCCCGCTACAGTCGCATAGCCGGCGATCGGTGTGCGGCAGGAGCCGTCGAGCGCCGCCAGGAAGGCGCGCTCGCAGGCCAGCGCCTGGCCTGTCGGCACATCATGGATGGCCACCAGCATCTTTTCGACAGCGCTGTCGCCAATGCGGGTCTCGATGCCGATCGCGCCTTGCCCCGGCGCCGGCGGAAAAGCGTCGAGCGGCATCAAATCGGTGACGACATGGCCGAGCCCCAGCCGTTTCAGCCCGGCATGGGCGAGGATAGTGCCTTCGGCAACGCCTTCCTCCAGCTTGCGCAGCCTGGTCTGCACATTGCCGCGGAACATGACGACGTCGAGGTCCGGCCGCATGCGCCGGATCAGCGCCTGGCGCCGCAGCGAGGACGAACCGACCTTGGCGCCTTGCGGCAAGTCGATAATGCGCTTCACGGCCTTGCCGATGAAGGCATCGCGCGCATCCTCGCGCGGCAGGAAGACGGAAAGCTCAAGTCCATCCGGCAGCACTGTCGGCATGTCCTTGGAGGAATGCACCGCGATGTCGATCGTGCCGGCGAGCAGCGCCTCTTCGATCTCCTTGGTGAACAGGCCCTTGCCGCCGGCTTCCGACAACGGCCGGTCCTGGATGCGGTCGCCGCTGGTCGAGATGACGACGACCTCGAAGGCTTCGGCCGGCATGCCGAGCGCTTCCATCAACCGCGCCTGCGTCTCATGCGCCTGGGCGAGCGCGAGCGGGCTGCCGCGTGTTCCGATTTTCAAAGTTTGCATGGCGCGCGGTCCGTGATAACCCCCCGGCTGGCTTTGCGTTTCCGGCACTCTCCTAACGAGGCCCGCCTCTCCTAACGAGGAAAGTCCGGCGACACAATCTCTGGAGACAGCGACGAATTGATCCGCGTTCTGGGCATTGAGACGAGTTGCGACGAGACCGCCGCCAGCGTGGTGACGCTGGACGGCGCCGCTGCGCCGGTCATTGCGTCCAACATCGTGCTCAGCCAGATCGAGGAGCATGCCGCGTTTGGCGGTGTCGTGCCCGAGATCGCCGCGCGCGCCCATGTCGAGGCGCTGGACGGCATCGTCGAGGCAGCCCTTGCCGATTCGGGCACAACGCTTGCCGACATCGACGCCATTGCCGCCACCGCCGGCCCCGGCCTTGTCGGCGGGCTGATCGTCGGCCTGATGACGGCCAAGGCAATTGCCGCGGCGGCCGGCAAGCCGCTGATCGCCATCAACCACCTCGAAGGCCACGCGCTGACCGCCAGGCTGACTGACGGGCTCGACTTTCCCTATCTGCTGCTGCTGGTTTCCGGCGGCCACACCCAGATCGTCTCCGTGCGGAGCGTCGGCGACTACAAGCGCTGGGCGACCACCATCGACGATGCGCTGGGCGAAGCGTTCGACAAGACAGCAAAAATGCTCGGCCTGCCCTATCCGGGCGGCCCGAACGTCGAAAAGGCGGCCGCCTCGGGCGACGCGACGCGCTTTGCCTTCCCACGGCCGATGAAGGGTTCGGCGCAGCCCGATTTCTCCTTCTCCGGCCTCAAGACCGCCGTACGCCAGGCGGCGACCGCCATTCAGCCCCTGAGCGAGCAGGATGTCGCCGACATCTGCGCCTCGTTTCAGGCGGCAGTCGCCGATGCGCTGGGCGACCGCGTGGCCCGCGCGCTTGCCCGCTTCCGCCAGGAATTTCCCGACAAGGCCAAGCCGTCACTGGTCGTTGCCGGTGGCGTCGCCGCCAACAGCACGATCAAGGCCACGCTGCAGAAGCAGTGCGCCGAGGCCGGCTTTGCCTTTGTCGCGCCGCCGCTGAAACTGTGCACCGACAATGCGGCGATGATCGCCTGGGCCGGCATCGAGCGACTACGGGCGGGGCTATCGCAAGAGAACGGCTTCGATTTCGTGCCGCGTTCGCGCTGGCCGCTAGACTCGATTTCGGCGCCGATGGTCGGCTCCGGCCGGCGCGGAGCGAAAGCATGATCGCCGGCAAGACAAGAGGCAGGGACAAGACCGGCTGGCGCGTCGCCGTGCTCGGCGGCGGCGCCTGGGGCACCGCGCTGGCGCTGGCCATGCTGCGGGCCGGCCATGATGTCCGGCTCTACGCCCGCGACGAAGAAACGGTCGCTGCAGTTCGTGGCGGGGAGAACCCGCGCTATCTCCCCGGTATCGCCATCGAGCCCGGCATCGCGGCGACGAGCGATATCGGCGCTGCCCTTGCCGACGCCGACTGCGTGCTGGCCGTGGCGCCGGCGCAGGCGTTGCGCGCCATGCTGACGACAGCGAAACCCCATATGCCGCGAGGCGTCCCGCTGGTTCTCTGCGCCAAGGGCATTGAGCGCGACACCGGCGCGCTGCTGTCGGCCATCGTCGCGGACATCCTGCTGCAAACCCCGGTTGCGGCCCTGTCCGGTCCGAGCTTTGCCACCGATGTCGCGCGGGGCCTGCCAACCGCTGTCGTCGTCGCCGCTCGCGACGAGACTTTGGCGGCCGAGCTTGCCGCCCGGTTTTCGGCGCAAAACCTGCGCTGCTATTCCAGCGACGACCTGATCGGCGTCGAGATCGGCGGCGCGCTGAAGAATGTCTTTGCCATCGCCGCCGGTGCCGTCACCGGCGCCGGGCTCGGCGCCAGCGCCCAGGCCGCCATGGTTACGCGCGGCTTCGTCGAATTGCGCCGCATTGGCGCCGCCTTCGGCGCCAGACCGGAGACGCTGATGGGGCTGTCCGGCCTCGGCGACCTGTTGCTCACCTGCTCTTCCGCCCAGTCGCGAAATTTCGCCTATGGCCTGGCGCTCGGACAAGGCAAACCCTTGGCCGGCCTGCCGCTCGCCGAAGGCGTGCCCACGGCGGCAATCGCCGCCCGCATCGCCACCGAGCGCGACATCGACGCGCCGATCATCGCGGCAGTGTCGGCGATACTGGACGGCACGATCACCATACGGCAGGCTGTAACGGCATTGATGACCCGGCCGCTGAAGACCGAAACCGATCTCTGATCCCAAACAAACCGGAGTTTTGAAAACATGCTGTTTGCGTTGGTATGCAAGGACAAGTCCGGAAGCCTGCAGGTGCGTGTCGACACGCGGCCCGCCCACGTCGCCTTTCTCGAGGGCCTGAACGCCGACAAGAAACTGGCCTTTGCCGGCCCCTTCCTCGATGCCGACGGCAAGCCGAATGGCAGCCTTGTCGTCGTCGAGGCGCCGGACCTCGCCGCCGCGCAGGCGCTGTCGGCTGCCGACCCCTATGCCAAGGCAGGGCTGTTTGAAACAGTCGAAATCCGCCAGTGGAACTGGACCTTCAACAAGCCCGCGGCTAGTTAATTCAGCCCACGCCAAAGAGGAAGAAAGACATGAACTACTGGCTGTTCAAATCCGAACCCTCGGTGTTTTCCTTCGAGGCGCTGAAGGCCAAGGGCAAGGCCGGCACGCAATGGGACGGCGTGCGCAACTATGCGGCGCGCAACAACATGAAGGCGATGCAGATCGGCGATCTCGGCTTCTTCTACCACTCCAATGAAGGGCTGAATGTCGTCGGCATTGCCGAGGTCTGCGCGCTTGCCCATCCTGACTCGACGACCGACGATCCGCGCTGGGAATGTGTCGACATCCGCGCCTTCAAGGACGTGCCGAACCCGCCGACGCTGGAACAGGTCAAAGCCAATCCCAAGCTGGCCGAGATGGCGCTGGTGCGGCTCGGGCGGCTTTCGGTGCAGCCGGTGACTCCGGCCGAATGGAAGGAAGTCTGCCGCATGGGCGGCCTGACGCCGGCTCCGTGACGGTCCTCACGCCGAACAGCGCGAGAAGGTTCATTCTCGACAACACGGCGCTGATGGCGCCGCCGCATGTGCCGGAAATTTTTCTGCGGCTTGCCGACGAGGCCCACGACCTCTGGCAGCGGACCGAGGACGAACTGACCGAAATCGGCTTGCCGCCGCCCTTCTGGGCCTTTGCCTGGGCCGGCGGGCAAGGCCTTGCCCGTTGCGTGCTGGACAATCCGTCCAATGTGCGGGGAAAACGCGTGCTCGACTTCGCCTCCGGCTCCGGCCTTGTCGCCATCGCCGCAGCCAAGGCCGGTGCTTCGCAAGTGATCGCCACCGACATCGACCCATTCTGCGAAACCGCTGTTCGCCTCAATGCCGAAGCCAATGGCGTTGCAATCGAGTTTTGCGGCACCGACTGCATCGGCACGGACGCCGGCTGGGACGTGGTGCTGGCCGGCGACGTTTTCTACGACAGATCCTTTGCCGACAGGCTGATGCCATGGTTTTCGACGCTGAAGGCGCGCGGCGCCGACATCCTTGTTGGCGATCCCGGCCGCTCCTATCTGCCGAAGACAGGGCTGGAGCCGCTGGCCGCCTACGAAGTGGCGGTCACGCGGGCGCTGGAGGATGCCGAAGTCAAGCGCACCACCGTGTGGCGCTTCGCTTGACGGCACTGCCGAACAGGCGTTCCATCGCGCATTGATTTCGAAGAATACGCATGTCTTTTCCCAAACCGTCAGGCTTTGGGCGGCATGCTTGAGGGGAGGACTTTATGGATTTTTCAGCAGTGAACTGGCTGGCGGTGGTTGTCGCGGCCGTGCTGGCGTGGCTGTTCGGCGCCGTCTGGTACATGGCTTTGAGCAAGCCGTGGCTGAAGGCGGCCAAGCTCGACCCGGCAACGATGAGCAAATCGAAGCTGCCCTTCGTCATCTCCTTCATTACCGAACTCATCATGGCGCTGGTTGTTGCTCTGGTTGTCGGCGCGATGACCGGCGGCGAGCCGGCCCTTACCGCCGGCCTGGTCTTCGGCTTCGTGCTCTGGCTCGGCTTTGTCGCCACGACGCTAACGGCCAACCACCGCTATCAAAATTTCGGCTGGGACCTGACCCTGATCGACGGCGGCCACTGGCTCGGCGTGCTTTTGATCATTGGCGCGGTGATCGGCTGGTTCGGCGCACCGGTCGTCGCCGGCTGAGGCCCGTCGCGATCGTCAGGCCTGCGTCCTGGCGACTTCCTCAAGCAGCCATTCGCGGAAGGCGATGATGCGCGGATCGTCGGCAGTGCTTTCGGGATAGACCAGGAAATAGGCGAATTCGGCCCCTACGCGCAGGCCGAGTTCGAAGGGCTGCACCAGCCTGCCTTCGGAAAGGTCGTTTGCCACCATGGCGAAATCGGCGAGCGCGACCGCATTGCCTTCGAGCGCTGCCTGAACGGCATCGGTGGAATTGCCGAACACGATGGTCCGGCTGTCGTCGAAATCGGTGACGCCGGCAGCCGCCATCCACATGCGCCAGTTCGGCCAGATCACGCCTTGTCGCGCCCATTCGATATGGGCAAGCGTGTGGTTGAACAGATCGCGCGGCTCGCGCAGGGGCGGACCGGACCGCAGCAGCCCCGGACTGCACACCGGAATGATGATGTTATCGAACAGACGATGGGCGCGAAGGCCCGGATATTTGCCGATGCCGAAGCGGATGCCGACATCGACGTCGTCGAGCTCGAAATCCCGCAATGTGTAGGCGATGTCGAATCGGAGCTCGATATCGGGCTGACGCTTGCGAAAATCGTCGACGCGCCGCATCAGCCATTTTGATGCGAACTGCGCGTCGAGCGTCACCTTCAACAATGCCGTGCCGCGCGTCGCCTTGCGCGCCCGCGACACAGCCCGGTTGAGCAGGTCGAGCGCATCGATGGAGGCCTCGAACAGCAGCGTGCCCGCCGCGGTCAGCCGGATGGTGCGGCTGGTGCGCGTGAACAGCACCAGCCCGAGCTGATCCTCGATTTCCTTGATCTGGTGGCTGACTGCGGCAGGCGTTAGGCCGAGCTCGTCGGCAGCGCGGGTGAAATTGAGATGCCGAGCCGCCGCTTCCAGCGTCCTCAGCGCGCGGGTTCCAGGCAGAAGGCGGGACATGCCATCCTCAAACAAAACTTGATGATCTGAAAAGAACTACTCGTTTCTCTTCGCGATTTCAATGCGGCATGATGCATCCATCGAAACACCATCAAGCCGGATTTGATATCCGGCGGAACCGGAGCACATCATGTCCATCATCGTTCTGAACACGCCAGCCACTCGTCCGTCCTGGCTCCTCGCCATCACCGATTGGCTTCGCCAGGCAAGGGTCGCGATCAACCTGCCCCGCCAGGATGTCGAGGATTTGTCGGATCGCCAACTGCGCGACATCGGCGCCAGACGCAAGGACGTCACCCGGGCAGTGGACCGGGAACTGGGCAGGCTGGGGTTGCTGGATATCGGTTGGCAGCGGAATAAGGGAATAGGGCAATAGGGAGGGGGAATAGAAAGACCACTCAGCTGCTAATCTCCCAACTCCCTACTGCCTACCTCACCACCCTCACCACAGTCCTATCCGAAATCAGCGGAAATAGCCGCGCCATGGTGCGCGCGGTCACCGCCACGCAGCCTTGCGTCGGCGTGAAGCCGGGGCGCGCCAGGTGGAAGAAGATGGCGCTGCCGCGGCCGCGCCGGCGCGGCGCCATGTTCCAGTCGAGCACCAGGCAGGCGTCATAGAGGCGATCGTCGCGCCGCATCCGCTCATGGCTGGCGCCGTAGGGGATTTTCACCGGCCTGTTGTAGTTGCGGTCGTCCGGCACCTCGCACCAACCGAGATCCGGGCCAATCGGCGCCATCGCCAGCCGGGTTTTGCGGGCCGCCGGAAAATGATCGCCGCGAAAATATCCCGACAGAATCCGCATCTCGCCAAGCGGCGTTGCACCGTCGCCTTCGCGCTTGTTGGCCGAGATGCCACCGCGTCCTAGCGCGCAGGCAAACACCTTGCTGCCGGCCTGCAAAATCCCCTGGCTGGGGTTGCCGGGCCTCGCCCGCACCACCAGCACGCGCAGCCCTTTTGGCAAAATTGCGCCGGCTGCATTGCGAACGCGTTTTTTCTTGTATGATCGTGCCACGGAACAAATCACTGTGATCGGACTGTTGCGCCGGTCAGCTTCCGCATAAATGGGGGTCGGTCAACTGAAAATTCTTTTCAAAACAACGGATTGATCCATGACATCACGTACCATTCTTATCGTTGACGACGATGACGACCTGCGCGGAACCCTCGTCGAGCAACTGGCCCTTTACGAAGAATTCGACGTTCTGCAGGAAGCGACCGCTGCCAAAGGCGTCGCCGCGGCGCGTGGCGGGCTCATCGACCTGCTCATCATGGATGTCGGCCTGCCCGACATGGATGGCCGCGAGGCGGTGAAGATCCTGCGCAAGGGCGGCTACAAGGCGCCGATCATCATGCTAACCGGCCACGACACCGATTCCGACACGATTCTTGGCCTGGAAGCCGGCGCCAACGACTATGTCACCAAGCCGTTCCGCTTCGCGGTGCTGCTCGCTCGCATCCGCGCGCAACTGCGCCAGCACGAGCAGAGTGAGGACGCCACCTTCTCGGTCGGTCCCTACACCTTCAAGCCCAGCCAGAAGCTTCTCATCGACCAGCGCGGCGCCAAGGTGCGGCTGACCGAGAAGGAGGCCTCGATCATTAAATATCTCTACCGCGCCGACCAGAAGGTGGTGACGCGCGACGTACTGCTCGAGGAAGTGTGGGGCTACAATTCCGGCGTCACCACGCACACGCTGGAAACCCACGTCTACCGGCTGCGCCAGAAGATCGAACGCGATCCTTCCAATGCTGAAATTCTTGTGACAGAAAGCGGCGGCTACAAGCTGGTTCCTTAAACATTTCATTATTCAATAGGCGGTCGGGGCGGGACTGTTTCAGGGTACGATCCGGCTGGAGGGCCTGGATCGACCCGCGCATCGGCCCGAAAATCGATTCGGTTTTTGGGCAGAACGATGCGCAGATTGAAAAATGTTGGAGCGTACTTTGCGTGACCAGGAGGACGCGCGGCGCTCTAAGGGAGGGATTGGACTGACCGTTCGGGGACGCAGCTAGAGATGGCGCTGGATGACGACATCCGCATCCTGTCCGCCGTGAAACTCTTTGAGGGTTTCACGCAGGAACAGCTGCGCCTGCTCGCCTTCGGCGCCGAGGCCACCCATCTGCAGGCCGACCGCAAGCTGTACCGCGAAGACGACGAAGCCGATTCGGCGTATATCGTGGTCAGTGGGAAGATCGTGCTCTACCGCGAGCAGGATGGCGACCGCATCCCCATCGGCACCGCCGGTCCCGGCACGATCCTCAGCGAACTGGCGCTGATCGCCGACTCAAGGCGGCTGACCAGCGCATCGGCCGAGACCGATTCCGAAGTGATCCGCCTCAGCCGCAAGATGTTCCGTCGCATTCTCGAGGAGTACCCCGACGTGGCGGTGAAACTGCACCAGCGCATCCTCGAAGATTTCCAGGCCATGATCGCCCGCATTGAGAAGCTGGCGCCGCGGTTTGGCGGGTAGGCTAATTGCCGTCTCGGACGGGTTTTGGCCTGAACAGGCACCAGAATGGCTTTCCCGGTGCAAGTTCAGCTTGGCCGAGGAGTTGAAACCCGCAACGCTCATAGAAAGCCAAATTGTTGCGTTGTGCGGTTTCGAGAAAAGTCCCTGTCGAGGCAGTATCTCTTTCGGCAAGATCGCAATAAGCCCTGATGAGCGCGCCGCCCGCCCCCTTTCCCTGCATCGAGGGGTGAACGCCCAGGACTCCAAGATAAAAATGCGGTGCCTGCGGTTTGTATTTCTCGCTGATGGCGTCAGCCTTTTCGAAGCGCGATGCCATCGATGCCTGCCTTTGCTGAAGCAGAGCCCATCTCTCCTGGTGAGCCGGGAGCCATCCAGGCCGACGCACATCATAGCCCATCACCGCACCCAGGACGCGGCCTTCGCTCTTTAACAGCAGCACAGGCATTCCAAGCGCGAGGCGCGCTGCCATCAGGATCGAAAAGAACTCCGTCACCAGCCCCTGACGTTGCGCAGGATCGCCCGAGAAGAAAAACGCCATCTGCGGATCATCGGCAAAGGCAGCCGCCAGACAGTCGGCGGCCGATGTCACATCCGGCTCTTCTGCTGCCAGTATTTCCAATCAGCGACTCCTTCGGCCCATGGCCTAATCCAGGCCGAACCGTGCAATCACCGGCACATGGTCCGACGGCCGGTCCCAGCTGCGTGCCTCGCGCAGGATTTCGTAGCCGGCAAAACTTGGCACCAGGTTCGGTGACGACCAGACGTGGTCGAGCCGGCGGCCGCGGTTCGACGCCTCCCAGTCCTGCGCGCGATAACTCCACCAGGTGTAGAGTTTTTGCTCAAGCGGCACATTGAGCCGCATCAGGTCGACCCAGTCGCCGGCGATCCGCATCGCCTCGAAATTTTCCGTCTCGACCGGCGTGTGGCTGACGACGTTGAGCAATTGCTTGTGCGACCAAACATCGTGCTCCAGCGGCGCGATGTTGAGGTCGCCGACCAGGATCGAGGCAGATTCCTCGTCATGCGCGGCGCGGATGGCGTTCATCTCGGCGACGAAATCGAGCTTGTGGCGGAACTTGCGGTTGATCCCGGGATCGGGCTCGTCGCCGCCGGCCGGAACGTAGAAATTGTGGATGAGGATCGCCTTGTCGCCGGCCTGTACCTTGATGGACAGATGGCGGCTGTCGTCGATCTCGCAGAAGCGCCGCTTCTCGATCACCTCGATCGGCCGCCGCGCCACCGTCGCCACGCCGTGATAGCCCTTCTGGCCATGGAAGGCGATGTGCTCGTAGCCGGCCTTGCGGAAGGCTTTTTCCGGAAACAGCTCATCGGGAACCTTCGTCTCCTGCAGGCAAAGCACGTCCGGCGCCTGCTCCTTCAAGAGCCGCTCGACGATCGGCATGCGCAGGCGCACGGAGTTGATATTCCAGGTAGCAACGGTAAAGGGCATGCAGAAGTCCGGTCCGAAGCAGCGAAGATCCTGCCGGACAGCCCGACAGGATTTTGTGCCTATCAAATTGGTCCTGGAACTACTGCCAGCCGCACGGCCGAAAAACAAGCGGGCGCTAGCCGCCGACGATGCAGGGGAAGCGCCCGCGGTGGCGGAACGCTATCTTGTCTTCGTGTTCAGCTCGCGGTTGGCCGTATAATCGATGGCAAAGGTGTCCGGCGGAAAGCTGACGCCTTCCTTGGTGTTGTAGATCATCACGGTCGTGTCCTTGCCCTGCGCGTCGGTGACGGTCCACTGGCGCAGGTCGTAGGATTTCGGATCGAACATCATGGTGATCTTCGAATTGCCGAACACCGATTTGTCGGCGAGCTGGATGGTGGTGAGGTCGCTCTCTTCCTTGATCGATTTTACGCGGCCGCCGGAGAGATCGATCCGGTTGTCGAGCAGAAGCTTCAGCGGCGTCTTCGACAGCGGATAAAGATCGGACGTTTTCAGTCGTTGATTGAGGATGACCACCGACTTGCCGTCGGAGATCACCCGGAAATTCGACTTGCCCTCATAGTTGAAGCGGATCTTGCCCGGCCGCTCGAGGAAGAACTTGCCGCCGGTCTGCTGGTTGTTGGGCCCGAACTGCACGAACTCGCCGCTCATCGATTTGACCGAGGAGAAGTGGTCGGCGATCTTCTGCGCCGTTGGCGGCACCGCGGCTTGCGCCGAGGCCAGGAGCTGGAACCCCGGCATGACATTGACGGCCGCGGCGCCGGCAAGAACCAGGCCGAGGCCGAGCAGCTGACGGCGGGTCGGAGCGAAATCGCTGAGCGCGGAAGGATCGTTTTTCATGCCAGTCACTCTCGTGTGGTGTGTGTCTCGTTGCAGTCCGTGGACCCCCAGTTAGACTTAAGTTTGGCGGCCGAACGGCACTCTGTCGCTTGAACGCGTCAATCGGTTCAAAGGTTGCCGCCAGGTCGCATCAGCTGATCAGAATTTGTCGTCCTCCGTCGGCACCAGGATCTCGCGTTTGCCGGCATGGTTGGCCGGGCCGACAATGCCTTCCTTCTCCATCTTCTCGATGATCGAGGCGGCGCGGTTGTAGCCGATGCCGAGCCGGCGCTGGATGTAGCTGGTCGAGGCCTTGCCGTCGCGCAGCACCACTGATACCGCCTGGTCGTAAGGATCATCGGAATCCTCGAAATTCCCGCCACCGCCGCCACCGCCCTTGCCTGACGGCTCGTCGCCATCGTCCTCGCCGTCATCCTCGGTGATGGCGTCGAGATATTCGGGGACGCCCTGCAGCTTCAGATGCGCGACGATCCTCTCCACCTCGTCGTCGGAGACGAACGGGCCGTGCACGCGCTGGATGCGGCCGCCGCCGGCCATGTAGAGCATATCGCCCATGCCGAGCAGCTGTTCGGCGCCCTGCTCGCCCAGAATGGTGCGGCTGTCGATCTTCGACGTCACCTGGAAAGAGATACGGGTCGGGAAATTGGCCTTGATGGTGCCGGTGATGACGTCGACCGACGGGCGCTGCGTCGCCATGATCACGTGGATGCCGGCCGCACGCGCCATCTGGGCCAGGCGCTGGACAGCACCTTCAATGTCCTTGCCGGCGACCATCATCAAATCGGCCATCTCGTCGATGATGACGACGATATAGGGCATCGGTTCGAGGTCGAGATTCTCGGTCTCGTAGATCGCCTCGCCGGTCTGGCGGTCAAAGCCGGTCTGCACGGTGCGCGAGATCTTCTCGCCCTTCTTCTCGGCCAATTGCACGCGCGCGTTGAAGCCGTCGATGTTGCGCACGCCGACCTTGGACATCTTGCGGTAGCGGTCTTCCATCTCGCGCACGGTCCATTTCAGCGCCACCACCGCCTTCTTCGGATCGGTGACGACCGGCGTCAGCAGATGCGGAATGCCGTCATAGACGGAGAGTTCGAGCATTTTCGGATCGATCATGATCAGCCGGCAGTCCTGCGGCGTCAGCCGATAGAGCAGCGACAGGATCATGGTGTTAATGGCGACTGACTTGCCCGAGCCGGTGGTGCCGGCGACCAGCACGTGCGGCATCTTGGCGATGTCGACGATGACCGCCTCGCCGTTGATGGTCTTGCCCAGCGCCAGCGCCAGCTTCGCCTTGGTGGTCTCGAAATCGCGGCTGGCCATGATCTCGCGCAGATACACGGTCTCGCGCTTGGCATTCGGCAGTTCGATGCCGATGGCGTTGCGGCCGGGCACCACGGCGACACGGCAGGCAATGGCACTCATTGAACGGGCGATGTCGTCGGACAGACCGATGACGCGTGACGATTTGATGCCGGGCGCGGGTTCCAGCTCATAGAGCGTGACCACCGGGCCGGGCCGCACCGCGATGATCTCGCCCTTGACGCCGAAATCTTCCAGCACGCCCTCGAGCAGGCGCGCATTCTGCTCCAGCGCGTCCTTGGAGAGGCTGGCATCGCGCACCACATTCTTTGGCTCGGACAGAAAATGGAGCGACGGCATTTCGAATGTTTCCGAGCCGATCAGCGAGGTCTGCGCCTCGCGCTGGACGCGGGCGCCTGGTGCCGGACGTGGCGCAGGTGCCGCGACACGGGTCGCCGCATCGGAGCGGAAGTTCTGCACCTTGGCGTTCGGCGCGGCACGACGCTGGACCGGCGCGTCGTCGAGTTCGACGTCTTCATCGCCATTGTCGAACCCAGCATCGAGGACGTCGTCATCATCAGGATCGACGGAAACGCTGCGGTCATTGACCATGGCGGCGAAGAATTCCGGCTCGACGCGGGCGCGGCCATCCGGGCTCATCCGCGATTCGGCGAACTCGGCCGATTCGACCCGTTCGGCGGCACGGCGCCATGCGGTGGAGCGCTGCTCCATCTCCGGCTCATACTCGTCGCGCTCCTGCTGGCGACGTACGGCGCGGCGGTGCATCCAGGCGCGGAACGACAGCCACCAATGGGTGATGGCGCCGAGCGCCAATATGCCCTCGTCGCCCTCGTCCTCGTCTTCGTCGAAGAGCAGGTCGTCCTCTCGGGGATCGAGCTCGGCAGTGCGCTCCATGACGGCAAAGCCGTTCTTGCGCGCAATCAGCGCCGAGCCATAGGCAAACAGCCACAGCGCCGGCGCAATGAGCACCATGGCAATGATGCTGGCAACGATCCCCGTCGGGTAGCCGCCAATGACCAGGCCGGGGATATTGAGCACCATGTCGCCGAACACGCCGCCCAGGCCGGTCGGCAACGGCCAGGTCTTGGGCGGCACCACGCAGCCGGCCATTGCGGCGGCAAGCAGCGCGAAGCCGAACCAGGCGAGGCCGCGCTTCGGCAGCCTGTCGACGCCACGTGCCGAAAACAGCAGAAAGCCCCAGATCACCGCCGGCACCAGGGCGGCGACCGCGGCCAGGCCGAAGAACTGCATGGCGAGGTCGGAGAACACCGCCCCGGCATAGCCCATGGCGTTGGTGACGATGTTGTCGGTGGCGTGCGAAAAGCTCGGATCGGCGACGTTCCAGGTGGCCAGACCGGCAACGCCGAAGGCAACAAGCACAAACAGGCCGGCGCCGACCAGTCGCCCGACCTGGCGCCGCGCGAATGCCTGGATGCCGTGCCCCGTATCGGTCAGCGCGAGCGGTGCTGAAGCCCCTGAACGCATGCTTCGTTCCCCGTCTGTCATGGACTGGCCGGGCGCATGACGCACTCCGGCAGATTCGGACGCCAGACTATCGGGGGGAAGGTTAAGGCCGCATTAACTATAAGGGCGTGGGCTACGATCTTGCGCAGAGCGCGGCACGGCCGTTTCGACGAAACTCATGCCTGCTGCGACAAAGGGATGCCAGCGGTGACGCAAGATAGTTTTTCTCGCTTTGACAGCGTCGGCTTTTCGTAGACCTTTTTCATGGTGACACGTCCTGTTTGTGTGAAATCGCGAATCCCGCAATCTTCCACGAGGTGTCACACCGGTCCGGCGCTTGCATCTCCCGCGTGGGAGATGCTGACGGAAATGGCGGGCACCTGGCCACGAACGTGATTGCGCGGAATCGTGGCTCGAAGGAATGCTTTGCCAAAAAAGAGGCCCGGAATGACCCGGGCCTCAAAGCGTGAGCCCTTTTCGGGAGCGTCACGACGGGATTCTCCCATATCAATGCGGGACCGGCGGGAGGAGGTTCCGCCGGTCCCGTTGGCAAGGGGCCTTACGGAACCACCTCGCCATGTTGGCTGATGTCGAGGCCCTCGACCTCTTCCTGGGTGCTGGGCCGCAGGCCGACCAGCGCCTTGACGATGTAGAGGATCACGAGGGTGGCGATGGCTGTCCATATGATGGTGACGGCAACGCCGTAGACCTGCTTGCCGAGCGATGCGCCCGACGACAGGCTGTTGATCGCCGGATCGGCGAGCACGCCGGTGAGCAGCGCACCGATGATGCCGCCGATGCCATGCACGCCGAAGGCGTCGAGCGAGTCGTCATAGCCGAACATGTGCTTCACCTTGACCGCCGAGATGTAGCAGAGCACGCCGGCGACGATGCCGACGATGAAGGCGCCGGTCGGGTTGACGAAGCCGGAAGCCGGCGTCACCGCGACGAGGCCGGCAACCGCACCCGAGATGATGCCGAGCACGGAAGGCTTCTTGGCAACGATCCATTCGGCAAACATCCAGGCCAGCGCCGCGGCGGCGGTGGCAACCTGGGTGTTGAGCATGGCAGCACCGGCAAGGCCGTCAGCCGCCAGTTCCGAACCGGCGTTGAAGCCGAACCAGCCGACCCACAGCAGCGAAGCGCCGATCACAGAATAGACCAGGTTGTGCGGCGCCATGTTGACGGTGCCGTAACCTTCGCGCTTGCCGAGAACCAGGGCGCAGACCAGGCCCGCCACACCGGCGTTGATGTGGACGACCGTGCCGCCGGCGAAGTCGAGAACGCCAGCCGTGCCGAGGAAGCCGCCACCCCAGACCCAATGCGCGACCGGCACGTAGACGACCAGCAGCCACAACGCCATAAAGATGAGCAGCGCCGAGAATTTCATCCGTTCGGCAAACGCGCCGGCGATCAGCGCCGGCGTGATGATGGCGAAGGTCATCTGGAACATCGAGAAGACGAACTCGGGAATGTTCGCCACGCCAGGCAACCACAGCGACGAGGTGGTGATGCCATGGTGGAAGAACTTCGAGGCGCCGCCGATAAAGCTGTTCATGCTGGCGGAATCATTTGTGGAGAAGGCCAGCGAATAGCCGAACATGAACCACAGGATCGTCACCAGGCAGGTGATGGCAAAGCTCTGCATGATGGTGGCGAGCACGTTCTTCTTGCGCACCATTCCGCCGTAGAACAGCGCCAGGCCGGGAATGGTCATCATCAGCACCAGCGCCGTCGAGGTCAGCATCCAGGCGGTGTTGCCGGTGTCGAGCACGGGCGCCGGCGCCGCCGGGGCGGCAGCCGCGGCCGCCGGGGCTGCTTCCTGCGCGAAGGCGGCGACGCTGCCCCATGCTGCGAGAGCGAGCGAGCCGAGTGCGGCCGCGCGTCCCGTCGTCTTCAAGGTGGAAGGAATATTCATTGAACTCTCCATTGGAATACGTGTTCGCCGCTCAAAGCGCGTCGGTGTCTGTTTCGCCGGTACGGATGCGCACCGCCTGATCGATGCCGAAGACGAAAATCTTGCCGTCGCCGATCTGGCCGGTCTTGGCCGCCGCCGTGATGGCTTCGACGGCCTTGTCGACCAAGTCGGTGCTGACCGCGACTTCGATCTTGATTTTCGGCAGGAAACTGACCGCGTATTCCGCCCCGCGATAGATTTCCGTATGTCCCTTCTGACGCCCGTAGCCTTTGACTTCGGTGACGGTCAGGCCCTGGATGCCGACGGCGGTGAGCGCTTCGCGCACCTCGTCGAGCTTGAACGGCTTGATGATTGCCATCACGATTTTCATAAGGTTTCACCCTTTGCTGTTGCGGTCCCCCGCGTTTGCACACCTTCACCGATCCCAAAGAGCCCGGAGAGTGCCCGACAGGATTCAAGCTCCGTGCCAGTTGCCGAAGCAGGGCGTTAACTCGTTGTAAACAAACGGATTGCCTAGGCCGCGGCAGTACGGCGCGCACTGTCACTGGACGGTCACTGATTAAAAAATAGGCAATTTTTTGAAAATGCCTATTCGGCAGGCGGACGCTTCAGGCGGATGAGGCCTTCCTGGGCAACAGAGGCGATCAGCGTGCCATCACGGGCAAACAGCGAGCCGCGGGTGAAGCCGCGCGACCCTTGCGTCGAAGGACTGTCCTGCGTGTACAGGATCCAGTCGTCGAGCGGATAGCTGCGGTGGAACCACATGGCGTGGTCGAGGCTCGCCGCCTGGATGTCGCGGTCGAAAATGGCGCGGCCATGGGCGAAGGTCGAGGTGTCGAGCAGCGTCATGTCGGAGAGGTAGGCAAGTACCGCCGCCTGAATGCCGCGGTCGGCCGGCACCGGGCCGGTGGTGCGGATCCAGATGTTCTGCTGCGGCTCCAGCTTTTCGCGGCTGGTGTAATGCTTCAGCATCACCGGCTTCATCTCGATCGGCCGGTCGCGTTCCCAGTAGCGCTTGATGCCGTCCGGCACCGCTTCGCCGAACTTGCCCAGCAATTCGCGCTGCGACAGCAGGCTGTCGGGCGCCGGCACGTCGCGCGGCATCGGCAGCTGGTGTTCCAGCCCGACCTCGTCCTGCTGGAACGAGGCCTCAAGCGAAAAGATCGCCTGGCCGTGCTGGATCGCCACCACGCGCCGCGTGGTGAAGGAGCCGCCATCGCGGATGCGGTCGACCTCGTAGACGATCGGCACCTTGGTGTCGCCCGGCCGCATGAAATAGCCATGCAGCGAATGCACGTGGCGCTCGGGCTCGACGGTGCGCTGGGCGGCAACCAGCGCCTGGGCGATGGTCTGGCCGCCGAAGACGCGCTGCCAGTCGACCTTGGGGCTGCGACCACGGTACAGATTGTGTTCCAGCTGCTCAAGGTCGAGAATGCCGAGAAGCTCGTCCATGGCCGCCGTCATGTTTCGTGACCTCGCCTTAGAGCAATTCCAGGAAAAGTGTGAGCGGTTTTCCGTCCGGAATTGCGAAAACAAAGACTTAGAGCGGTTTTGCGATTCCATGAAACGCAGAACCGCACTAAGATGCTATGGCGGTTTCCGACAGGAATGGCGGGCAGTCAAGGCCGGAATGTTCCAGCGCGGCGAGGACGGCCGAGACTTCGAAAGGAATTGACATGGCAGACCGCAAGACGGACGCAAAAGCCTCGCTCGACGTGTTGGTCGCCGGCGCCGGCTATGTCGGCCTCGCCGCCGCCGTGTCGCTGAAACAGGCGCGGCCGAACCTGGCGGTCGCCGTCGTCGATGCAGCCGCCGCTGGCGTCTGGCAGAAGGATGGCCGCGCCTCGGCGATTGCCGCTGCCGCCTGCCGCATGCTCGACCAGCTCGGTGTCTGGCAGGAAATCGTCGGTCAATCGCAGGCCATAACCGAGATGATCGTCACCGATTCGCGCACCGCCGACCCGGTGCGCCCGGTGTTCCTCACCTTTGACGGCGAGGTCGCGCCGGGCGAACCGTTCGCGCACATGGTCGCCAACCGGGATCTGAACGGCGCCTTGCGCCGCCGCGCGCAAAAGCTCGGCATCGATATCATCGAGGGTGTCGCGGTCGCATCGTTCGACAGCAATGGCGCCGGCGTCACCGTGCATCTGGCTGACGGCGCCACGCTGAAGGTGCGGCTGCTGGTCGCCGCCGATGGCGTCAATTCCAAATTGCGCGACATGGCCGGCATCAAGACGGTGAAATGGGAGTATGGCCAGTCCGGCATCGTTTGCACCGTGGCGCATGAACGGCCGCACAATGGCCGCGCCGAGGAGCATTTCCTGCCCGCCGGCCCGTTTGCCACTTTGCCGCTGAAGCCCACCGAGGACGGCACCAACCGCTCGTCGTTGGTCTGGGTCGAACGTTCCGAGGATGCCGAGAAACTGGTTTCGGGCGACGATCTCGTCTTCGAGCATGAGCTGGAGCTGCGCTTCGGCCTCAAGCTCGGCGAGATCCGCGTTACCGACAAGCCGCGCGCCTGGCCACTCGGCCTGACCATCGCGCGCGCCTTTGTCGCCCCGCGCATCGCCCTTGCCGGCGACGCCGCCCACGGCATCCATCCGATCGCCGGCCAGGGCCTCAATCTCGGCTTCAAGGATGTTGCAGCATTGGCCGAAGTTGTGGTCGAGGCCGATCGCCTGGGACAGGACATCGGCGCGCTCGACGTACTCGAGCGCTACCAGCAATGGCGCCGCTTCGACACCGTGCAGATGGGCGTCACCACCGATGTGCTGAACCGGCTGTTTTCCAACGACATCGGCCCGCTGCGCCAGGTCCGCGACATCGGCCTCGGCCTGGTCGAACGCATGCCCAGGTTGAAAGAGTTTTTCATCCGCCAGGCATCCGGCCTGTCCGGCGACACGCCGCGGCTGCTCAAGGGCGAGGCGATCTAGCGGATTGGGCCTCGGTATCGTCGACGTCAGCGCCGCCCCAGCTAGGCTCCTTTCCTCTCCCTCCGGAGGGGGGAGAGGTGGCTCGGCGAAGCCGAGACGGAGTGGGGGAACCACCTGCAATCGCCGCAAACGGACATAGAAAGGGCAGTAGGCGCAAGCATCATTCCGCCTTGTCCCTGAGGGTCGACCCCCACTCCGTCGAGCTTCGCTCGACACCTCTCCCCCGATCGACGGGGGAGAGGAAGAGCCCCCTTCTGCAACCGCTGAGGAGGACAGGCAGGTGAGGGGCAGCGCAACGCTTGGAAATAACCTGAAGCCGAATTCGCTGCTCCAGGTGTCGCAACACCCTCAGTTCACCTCGAAACCCAGCTTTTGCCTCAGCCTCAGCATCCGCTGGTCGGCAACCTTGAAGCTCTGCTCGCCGCCTTGCGCGACGCGGTTCAGCATCTGCAACAGATCCTCCCGCTCGTGCGGATCGAGGCGTTCGCGCAGGAACGGCGCCAGCTTGTCGATGACTATTGTCGTGTCGTCGATCTGGGCCGAGGCCCATTTGGCATAGACAACGGCTTCGTCGGTCTTTTTCTGGTTGTCCGCAATCTGCGAGATCACCTCGCGGATGATCGTTTCGCGCTTCGGCAGGATCGGGCCATGCTCCGCAGCCATGGCGGTGATTAGCGTTGCCGCCGCCACCACCGGGTCGTCGATCGCCGTCAGCGGCGACAGCGCCGCCTGTTTGCGCAGCTTCTTGCGGCGGATGTTGCCCTGGACGCGCCCGACCACATCGGCCACCTCGCGCGCGGCGTCGTTCATGGCCTTCATGCGGTACCACCAGAACGCCGCCGCTCCCAGCACGCCGAGAATAGCAATCAGGAAAGGCATATCGAATTCCCCCGGAAATTCCGGCGACGATAAGAGAACTGCGGCGTTGCTTCAACACGCAAGAATTGCATCCGGTGAAGAAAACAGAGGTGTTTCTTTCAAGCGTCGACACACTGAGGTCCCAGGTCTCGCGCCGCCTAGTCCGGACCCGGCGATGCAAGAACACTACAACAGGCGTTATCGCGCCTATTGCGGCCTCGCCGATACGCTGCGATCGTTCTGGGCCGAACAGGCCGCAGGACCGAGTAGAACACCGCAATGACCCAACGGCTCCAAGGCGACTACGACTACATCATCGTCGGTGCGGGCACCGCCGGCTGCGTGCTGGCCAATCGCCTGAGCGGGGATCCGGGCACACGTGTGCTGCTGCTCGAGGCCGGAGGCAGCGACAATTACCATTGGGTCCATATCCCTGTCGGCTATCTCTACTGCATCGGCAATCCGCGCACCGACTGGATGATGAAGACAGCACCCGAAGCCGGCCTCAACGGCCGTTCGCTGGTCTATCCCCGCGGCAAGGTGCTGGGCGGCTGCACCTCGGTCAACGGCATGATCTACATGCGCGGCCAGGCAGCGGACTATGATGGCTGGCGGCAGATGGGCAATGTCGGCTGGGGCTGGGACGACGTGCTGCCCTATTTCCTTAAATCCGAGGACCATCATGGCGGCAAGACCAAGCTGCATGGCGCCGGCGGCGAATGGAAAGTGGCGCGGCAACGCCTGTCCTGGCCGATCCTCAACACGGTGCAGGAGGCGGCCAAGGAATTCGGCATTATGCCGCGCGAAGACTTCAATGACGGCGACAATGAGGGGTCTGGCTTCTTCGAAGTGAACCAGAGCAAGGGCGTGCGCTGGAACACCGCCAAGGCTTTCCTGCGCCCGGCGCTGCGGCGACCCAACCTTCGCCTGGTCGTCAACGCCCATGTCGAAAAGGTGCTGTTCGACGGCAAGCGCGCGACAGGCGTCCGCTACCGCGTAGGCGGTGAAACCATCGAGGCAAAGGCCGGAAGCGAGGTGCTGCTGACCGCCGGCTCGATCAACACCCCAAAACTGCTCGAGCTTTCAGGTGTCGGCCAGCCGGATCGCCTCGCCGAACTCGGCGTCGATGTCGTCCACGGCAGCCCGGATGTCGGCGAGAATCTGCAGGACCATCTGCAGATCCGCACCGTCTACAAAGTGTCATCGGCCCTGACGCTCAACACGCTGGCCAACAGCCTGACCGGCAAGGCGCGAATCGCGCTGCAGTATGCTTTTGCCCGGTCGGGGCCGATGTCGATGGCGCCGAGCCAGTTCGGCATGTTCTCCAAATCCGATCCGTCGATGGCGACGCCGGACCTGGAATATCACGTCCAGCCTCTGTCGACCGACAGGCTTGGTGACCCGCTGCACCCGTTCCCGGCGATCACCATGTCGGTCTGCAATCTGCGGCCGGATAGTGTCGGCTCCGTACATGCCACGACACAAGAACTCGCCGTGCAGCCGGAGATCCGGCTGAATTATCTCTCCACCGTGCGCGACCGCGAGATCGCGCTGCGCTCGGTGCGCCAGGCGCGCTCGATCATGACCGCCAAGGCACTTGAAGCCTTTCACCCGGAAGAGATCCTGCCCGGTCCCAGCCACCAATCCGACGACGATTTGCTGCATCAGATCGGCTCCATCGCAACGACCATCTTTCATCCCGTCGGCACCTGCCGGATGGGCATTGACGACCGCGCCGTCGTCAGTCCCGATTTGCGCGTCACCGGTGTCGAGGGCCTGCGCGTCATCGACGCCTCGATCATGCCGCGCATCGTCTCGGGCAACACCGCCTCGCCGGTGGTGATGATCGCCGAGAAGGCGTCGGACATGATCCGCCGCTCTGTCTGAAGCTGCCGATGCGCGGACTGCTATGACCCAGGGACGTCG
Organism: Mesorhizobium sp. ArgA1; assembly: GCF_053714375.1. Lineage (NCBI taxonomy): Bacteria > Pseudomonadati > Pseudomonadota > Alphaproteobacteria > Hyphomicrobiales > Phyllobacteriaceae > Mesorhizobium > Mesorhizobium sp. ArgA1. Next base: position 164,369 of record NZ_JBSKBQ010000010.1, on the reverse strand, counting down.
TAAATCGCCCTGACCTCGATGGTGCCGATTTCGGCAAGCGGTATCTCGCCGGCGATCTCCAGCGCTTCTTCGAGATCCCTTGCCTCGATCATGACGAAACCTAGCAATTGCTCCTTGGTCTCGGCGAACGGTCCGTCGGTGATCAGCCGCTTGCCCTGGCGCCGCCGGACCGCCTTCGACGTCTTCACCGATTGCAGCGCCTGCGCGATGATCAGCTTGCCTTGCTGGTCCAACCACCGGTCATAGGCCATTGAATCGGCGTCGAGCTTGGCCAGACGCTGCGGCGTCATGGCATGGAGGTCCTTTTCCTCGCCGTAGACCAGACAGACATATTTCATTTCCAGCTCCCTTGCTGCGATGAACCATAGGTGATCACGGTATCATTTGCGCCGTTGCCGGCAGCCGCATGGTCGAGAAGGATGACCGCAATGCCGATGACGACAACTGCCGCGAGCAGCCGGCCGAAGCCGGACGGTCGCGGACAGTCGATCTCTTGCAGCCAAGGGCTTTTGCCGGTGCAGTTCCAATGGGCGGAAAACAGGTTGTTCATGTGAATCTCCATCCGCCACGAAATCCGTGGCCGCCCGCAGGACGGTCGGCGCCACGACAAGTCGACATTTTTGCACGCCGATTTCTTTCAAAAATAATTTTGGCCGAGCGTCGTTGGATCGCCATGCGCGCGCAAACAGCGCGGTGGTCTTCGCCCGCGCCCGCGCTATAGTTGGGAGGAACGCCGCCTGGCCGGCGCTATCGCTGCAATCAAGGAGGACTCCATGGACCGCACCGCAAACGCCGTCTGGAAAGGCAATCTGAAAGAGGGCAAAGGCACGCTCGACACCCAGAGCGGCACCTTGAAAGGCACGCCCTATTCGTTCAAGGCACGCTTCGAGGACGAAAGCGGAAAATCCGGCACCAATCCCGAAGAGTTGATCGCTGCTGCGCATGCCGGTTGCTTCGCCATGCAGTTCTCCCACTTCCTGGCCGAGAACGGCACACCCGCCGCCGAACTCGACGCCAAGGCGGTGGTCACGCTGGTTCCGGGCACCGGGATCACCGGCAGTGCCCTCACTGTGATCGGCAAGGTACCGGGCATCGACGCAGCGAAATTCCAGGAATTGGCCGAGAAGGCCAAGGCCGGATGCCCGGTGTCGAAGGCGCTCGGCGCCATCAATGTGTCGCTCGACGCGAAGCTGGGGTGAGAGCTTGGCTGATGTGAAACGCCGGCCCGAAAGCCGGCGTTTTCATTAGGGACAACAGCCCCACCGCGCGGCTACATCCGGAATCGCTGGCGACCTCAACCGCCCAGCGCATCAAGCCGGGCGCGCAGTGCCGCGACTTCCTGCTCCAGCGCCTCCAATCTCGCCTCCAGGTCGGAGTGAGGCAGGGTCGGCGCACTCCGCTGGGCCGAAAGGGCTGCGACGTCAACCGTTCCAGCGAGAAGATGCACGTAGCGGTCCTCGCGCTGGCCTGGTCCTCGCGCAATTTCCTGGATCAGTGGCGGTCGGCGGCCGATCAGCATGTCGAGTTCAGCACGCAGATCCTCGATCGAAGAAAACCGCGCCATGCGCTCGGCTCGTGCCAGGAGCTCATGCGCCGTCTGCGGTCCGCGCAACAGGAGTAAACCGAGCAAGGCCGTCTGCGGCGTGGTCAGCGAGAAGCGCTGCGCCATCTGGTGCTCATAGCGCTCGACGCGCGAGCCGAACATCTGCCGCACCAGCCCCTTCTGCTCAAGCAGTTTCAGAGCCCGGTGCACCTCCGTCTGCTCCAGCGCCATGACGGGCTCGCGCGCCGTCTTCTGGTTGGCTGCGGCAAGGGCTGCGTTCAGCGTCAGCGGATAGACATCCGGCGTCAGCTCCTTCTTCTCGATCAGGCAGCCGAGCACCCGGGCTTCGGCGGGATTGAGGATGGGTAGGTCTTCGCTCATTGGGTTGGCTATCCTTTGAAGCTGGAGGGACAGCACCCCCCTCTGGCCTGCCGGCCATCTCCCCCGCAAGGGGGGAGATCCGCACCTTCAGCGCCGTTCGTCCATTCTTGCAAGGTTGAAGATTAGCGAAAGCGGGAAAAACAGCCAATCTCCCCCCTTGCGGGGGAGATGTCCGGTAGGACAGAGGGGGGTGTGAAGGATCACTATCGATGATGATTTCATCGGCAGCGGCCTTTGTTAAACCCTTCTCTCCACCATCATCTTCTTGATTTCCGCAATCGCCTTGGCCGGGTTCAGTCCCTTCGGACAAGTCTGCGCGCAGTTCATGATGGTGTGGCAGCGATAGAGCCGGAACGGGTCTTCGAGATTGTCGAGCCGCTCGCCCTTGGCCTCATCACGGCTGTCGATCAGCCAGCGATAGGCCTGCAGCAGCGTCGCCGGGCCGAGATAGCGGTCGCCGTTCCACCAATAGCTCGGGCACGAGGTCGAGCAGCAGGCGCACAAGATGCACTCGTAGAGCCCGTCGAGTTTCTCGCGGTCCTCATGGCTCTGCAGCCATTCCTTGGCCGGCTGCGGCGACACGGTCTTGAGCCAGGGCTGGATCGAGGCGTGCTGGGCGTAGAAATTGGTGAGGTCGGGCACCAGATCCTTGACCACCTGCATATGCGGCAGCGGATAGACTTTGACGGCGCCGGAAATGTCGTCGCAGCCCTTGGTGCAGGCGAGCGTGTTGGAGCCGTCGATGTTCATGGCGCAGGAGCCGCAAATGCCCTCGCGGCAGGAGCGGCGCAAGGTCAGCGTCGGGTCGATCTTGTTCTTGATCCACAACAGCGCGTCGAGCACCATCGGCCCGCAATCGTCCATGTCGACGAAATAGGTGTCGATACGCGGGTTCTCGTCATCGTCCGGCGACCAGCGGTAGATGCGATATTCACGCAGGTTGGTGGCGCCCTCCGGCTTAGGCCAGGACTTGCCTTGCTGGACCTTCGAGTTCTTGGGAAGCGTGAGTTCGACCATTACCGCAGGTCCTTTCGGATGACGAGCTTCAGCCCGGACCAGATTTCATTGACGGCAGCGACCTTGACGTCGACCAGGTCGCGCTTCAGTGCCTCTGCGCGGACGACACCTTCGGTGACGTCGGTCGGTACTTTCGATGCCTTCTTCGGCCACGACACCCAGACCATGCTGTTGCGCTTGATCGCCGCCTCGACATCGCCGAGACGATCCTCGATCTCGGCGCGCTGACGAGCGAAGGCGTGCACGGCGTCGTATTTCAGGGTCGTTCCCGAAATCGCCGACCAGTCGCCCAGTTGGTCGACTTGAGCGAAGGCGACGGCTTCCACGAGATCGTTGAGATCGTCGGGCAGCGCGATGAACGCCGCGACCATCCCATCCTTCAGGCCAAGCTTGGCCGGAAGCGGCGTGCCTGAATATCCTGAGGCCGCCAGCGCCATGGTCAGTATACCCTGGCCTTGGGCGCGATCTTGGCGAGATTGATGCCGCCGTCCTTCTCGGCCAGCCGCGGCTCGGTATGCACGGGACGGTAGCTCAGCGTCACCTTGCCGTCTTCGCTGAGCCGCGCCAGCGTATGCTTGCGCCAGGCCTCGTCGTCGCGGGCCGAGAAGTCCTCCCGCGCGTGCGCACCGCGGCTCTCCTTGCGCGCTTCGGCGCCGTAGACCGTGGTGATGGCGTTGGCCATCAAATTTTCCAGCTCCAGCGTCTCGACCAGGTCGGAGTTCCAGATCATCGAGCGGTCGAATACCTTTATGTCCTTCAGTTCGGTCCAAATTTCCGAAATGCGCTTGCAGCCATTCTCCAGCGATTCCTGGGTGCGGAACACGGCGGCGTCTTCCTGCATCGCCTTCTGCATCTTTTCGCGCAGCACCGCGGTCGGCGTCGAGCCATTGGCGTGGCGCAGCCGGTCGAAGCGGTCCATGATTTTTTCGACCGAGGCTTCGTTGGGCGAAGGGATAGCCGAATTGCGGTCGATGACCTGGCCGGCGCGGATCGCGGCGGCGCGGCCGAACACCACCAGATCGATCAGCGAGTTCGAGCCCAGCCGGTTGGCGCCGTGCACGGAGGCGCAGCCGGCCTCTCCCACCGCCATCAGGCCGGGCGACACACGGTCGGGATTTTCAGCCGTCGGGTTCAGCACCTCGCCCCAGTAATTGGTCGGAACGCCGCCCATATTGTAGTGCACCGTCGGCAGCACCGGGATCGGCTCTTTGGTCAGGTCGACGCCGGCAAAGATTTTTGCTGACTCCGAAATGCCCGGCAGCCGCTCATGCAGCACGGCCGGATCGAGGTGGTCGAGATGCAGGAAGATGTGGTCCTTCTTCTTGCCGACACCGCGTCCCTCGCGGATTTCCAGCGTCATGCAGCGCGAGACGACGTCGCGCGAGGCAAGATCCTTGGCCGATGGCGCGTAGCGCTCCATGAAGCGCTCGCCCTCGGAATTGACGAGATAGCCGCCCTCGCCGCGCGCGCCCTCGGTGATCAGGCAGCCGGCGCCGTAGATGCCCGTCGGGTGGAACTGCACGAACTCCATGTCCTGCAGCGGGAAGCCGGCCCGCGCGGCCATGCCGCCGCCGTCACCGGTGCAGGTGTGAGCCGACGTGGCCGAGAAATAGGCGCGGCCATAGCCGCCGGTCGCCAGCACAACCATCTTGGCGGAGAAGCGGTGAATGGTGCCGTCGTCGAGGTTCCAGGCGACGACACCAGTGCAGGTGCCGTCCGGCTCCATGATCAGGTCGAGGGCGAAATACTCGATGAAGAACTGCGCATTGTTCTTCAGCGACTGGCCGTAGAGCGTGTGCAGGATGGCGTGGCCGGTGCGGTCGGCGGCGGCACAGGTGCGCTGCACCGGCGGGCCGTCGCCGTAATTCATCATGTGGCCGCCGAATGGCCGCTGATAAATCTTGCCCTCTTCGGTGCGCGAGAACGGCACGCCGTAATGCTCGAGCTCGTAGACGGCGGCCGGCGCTTCGCGCACCAGATATTCCATGGCGTCGACATCGCCCAGCCAGTCCGAGCCCTTGACCGTGTCGTACATGTGCCACTGCCAGGAATCGGGCCCCATGTTGGACAGCGACGCGGCAATGCCGCCTTGCGCGGCCACCGTATGCGAGCGGGTCGGGAATACTTTGGTGATGCAGGCGGTGCGCAGGCCCTGTTCGGCCATGCCGAGCGTGGCGCGCAGGCCCGCGCCCCCGGCGCCGACGACCACCACGTCGAACTTGTGGTCGACGTAAGTGTAAGCCGCATTGGCTGATTTCGCGTCCTTGGCCAAAATCAGCCTCCAAATGCCAGCTTGAGCAGGGCGAAGATCGAGGTGACGCCGACCGCTATGGTGAAAAATGTGCTGAGCGCGATCGTCAGCAGTTTCAGGCCTTCGCTGATCACATAGTCCTCGATGATCACCTGCATGCCGAGCCGCATATGGTAGAGCCCGGAAATCAGGAAAAGGATCATCACCAGCGCCACGAACGGATTGGCGAGTGCGGCGCGTACCTCAGCGTAGCCGTGGCCGTTGAGCGCGATCAGGAAGCCGACGAAGAACAGCGTCAGCGGAATGTTGGCGAGCGCCGTCAGCCGCTGGCGCCAGAAATGCTGCGTGCCTTCGTGCGACGAGCCAAGACCGCGAACCTTGGCCAGCGGCGTACGCATGTCGTTGCTGTTCGTGCCGCTCATCACAAGGCTCCCCGCGCCATATAGCCGGCGACCCAGATCAGCAGCGTGAGCGCAACCGAGCCGGCGAGCGTCACCCAGGCGATCTTCGATGCCGTGTGTTTGTCCAGCCCGGCGCCGGTGTCCCAGACGAGGTGGCGCACGCCGCCCAGCATGTGGTGCATCAAGGCCCAGGTGTAGCCGAACAGGATAAGCCGGCCGAGCCAGGTGCCGAAGGCCCAGTTGACCCAGTCGAAGGCGCCTTGCGAACTCGCCGCCGCCATCAGCCACGCGGCGACCAGGAGCGTGCCGAAATACAGCGCGCCGCCGGTGATGCGATGAATGATCGACATCGTCATGGTGATTGGCGGGCGGTAGATCGTCAGGTGCGGCGAGAGCGGCCGTTCACGTCTGGCGGTTCGGGTGGCTGGTGATTTGCTCATGGCTGCCCCAGTTCGACGTCCGGAGCAGCGGTGGAAAACGGCATTTGCCGCCTCGATATTATGCTTCAGACAGCCGGTTTCTAATGCTCTTTTTGCACCGCGTCAAAGCCAGAAAACCGTTTTGGAAACGTCATTTAGTCTGACAAAAAGGCTGCCGATTGCTTCAATCGATTAGGCCATGGCCGAAAGCCGGCGCACCGTTCGCTGCAGTGCGAAAAAATCATCCGGCTGAGGCGCCTTGGGTGCGTTGAGATTCAGGTCAGGCCGAGTCGAGAAGTGTGACATCCGGGAACCGGCCTACGCCGGAGCGGAGCGGACTTTGGGTAGGTGAGCACCGGAAGCGCAGGACGCTGCTGTTGGCGGCCCGCCTCCCCTGAATATCAACACACCAACTAGCGCTTGCAGGTTACCGGCGTCTTCCCGCCTTTCATCACCAGCGCCTCGCGTCCGTCGATCACGATTGCGTCATGAGCCGCGCCATACCGGCTGTTCTGGTTGGCAGGCGAGGCCGGCAGGTCTTCAGCGGTACCGTCGGGGCTGAGCACGTGCAGCGATGTGCCGAGATTCTCGATGGTGATCCTGCCGCCGCCGGCGCAATTGTAGGTCGCGGTGCGCGCTTGCGGCGCGGCCGTTTCGACAGCGATGGGGGCAGCGGTCACAGGCGCGCCGGGCGCCATCAAGACGGCGGGAGTTCCAGCGCTTGCGGCCTTCGGCGCGTTGTTCTGCGGCACACAGGCTGCGGCAGTCAACAAGGGGATCGACAAAAGCGTCACCCGAAACGTCCGGCGTAACGCCATATGATGTCCTCCTGCGCGGCAAACTAGCCGCGATGTTCCGCCAAGATCAAGCTCACCCGGCGTCAGCGCAATTGCGTGCGTCGCTGGCCGATGGTGCGGCCAAGCATGGCCGAAAGATGACATTAGGTTTTCCATCCTGTCGGATATTAACCATGTTTGACAAGAGATCACCGCTGGATGCATCTGCCCTCTTAACAAAGGTTAATAAAAGGTTAATTTCCGATTCCGAACGGGTCCAAAGCAGAGAGGACACCATGCTTTCGAATTCAGGAAGAGCACGCCTTGCGGCGCTTGTGCTGGCGGCAGCCAGTCTCGGCTTCGCCGCTCCGGCAATGGCCTGGTCGCGCCATCATGACCGGGTCTACGCCGATTCCTTCGGCAATCTCGTCATCGACAGCGCCGCCGGCTACAAGCGCATCATCGTCGGCGAAGGCAAACTGGCCAGGAAATTGTCCGACTACACCAGCGCCGGCCAGCCGGAAGCAGAACCCGAAGTCCTTTATGAAAATGAGGCAGACCACGTCTCCAGACGTGGCTGCTATCAGCCCCCGGTGTTCGTGAAAGGCCGCTCCTATATGTACGGTCTCTCCGACGGCGAGATGCCCAACCTCAGCCCTTGCCGCTAGACCAATCGGTATGGCCGGCCTTTGTCGCCGGCTGCCGCACAACGGTTAGCCCGGTCGAGACTCGGACGCAGTTGCGGCCTGAGCCCTTGGCCAGGTAGAGAGCATCGTCGGCGCGCCGCAAAAGGTCGGAGAAATATTCCCCCGCATGAAGTTCGGCGACGCCGAAGCTGGCGCTGCAGCGGTGGTCCGCCGGCAGGCCCTCGATCGGCAAGGCGCCGAAGGCGCTGCGCGTGCCCTCCGCGAACAGCCTTGCAGCGGCAAGATTGGTGCCCGGCAAGATGATGGCGAACTCCTCGCCACCGATGCGGCCGGCGACATGATGGTCGGCCGCCGCATCGCGCAGGAAACCCGCAAAGGTTTCGATGACGCGGTCGCCGGAGGCATGGCCGAAACTGTCGTTGATGCCCTTGAAATGATCGAGGTCGGCAATGACCAGCGCCACCGGAACACCCTGGCGCACGGCGTCGCGCAGCGCCAGCTTGGCATGACGCTCGAAGCCGCCGCGGTTGAGCAGTTGTGAGAGCATGTCGGTTTCCGACCTGGACGTCGCCTCGGCCAGCACGTCGCGAACCAGCACGGCCAATATCAAAAGCGCCAGCGCCAGCGCGAACACGGTTCCCAGCGACTGCGAGACCAGGGCGTAGCTGCTCTGCAGATAGGTCTGCGGATTGGCGCCCCAGCCGCCCAGGGCGCCGGCAATGAATGGCTTTGAAGCGAACTGCACCGCACTGGCCGCCAGAACAGCCATCAGAGTGAAGTCTAGCCAGCCGCGTCTTTGCCTGGACGACCAGACGATGGCCAACCCAACGAATTGCATGGCGGCATAGGGAAGCTGGTAGGCCATCATACGGGCAAGCGATTGCCGCGGCAGGTCCTGCACGAAATAGACGGCGACAGTGGCGACGGCCAGGAAGACCAGCATCGCCGCCCAGGGCGGCGTCACACCGTATTTGCGGGCGAGCCCGCCATTGAAGGCGATGGTGGCGCCGAGGAAAACAGCAAAGGCGGCGACAACTGGTGGCCGAGCATCGGCGAAGGCCGGGATGCTGATCTCGATGACACAATAGACTATGCCCAGGGCATAGCCGAACGCCAGCCAGCGCGCCGCCGCACGTCCGACGCCGTGAACGGCGATCGTCATGAACGCCGCCGCCAGCAGGCCGGCAACGCACATGTTGATGACCAGAAGGAAGTCTGCGCTGCTCATGGCCCCTTTTCGCGCTCTGGCCCACAGCAAACCATCGACGGGCGAAAAAGACGTTAACGTCGGCCTTTAGCTCGCGCTGCCGGTATCGGGAATGAACACCGTTTCGGCTCGCTCGTATGACAGCCGCACGCTGTCGCGGCCGTTCTTCTTGGCCTTGTAGAGCGCCTCGTCGGCGCGCCGCATCAGCGGCTCCAACCCTTCGTCGCCGGTGCGCGCCGCGACGCCGAAGCTCGCGGTAACCCTGGTGCCCGGCGGCAATCCGTCGACGCTGCCGGCGGAATAGTGCGTTCGCACGGCCTCGGCAAACAGCCGCGCCGTGGCAAGGTCGCTCAACGACAAAAGCACGGCGAACTCCTCGCCGCCGATGCGCCCGGCAACGGCGCGCGCGCCGGCGGCGGCACGAAGCTTGGCGGCGAAGTCGGCGATCACCTGGTCGCCCGCGGCATGTCCGTATCGGTCGTTGAGCGCCTTGAAGTGATCGAGATCGGCCAGCACCAGTGCGACCGGCACTTTGGCGGCGGCGCAGTGTTGCAGCACCAGCAAGGCGCGCTCCTCAAAACCCCTGCGATTGAACAACCCGGACAGCGGGTCGGTATGCGTCTCGGTCTTCAGCGCCTTCATCACATCGAGTGCGGCGGCCGAGAACAGGCAGAGCGCGATCAGCAGCGACAGCAGCGCATGCGTCAGCAGCGCCGTCGTCCAGTAGGACGAGCCGTAGAACCCGTCATAGCTGGTGAAAGGCCCGTGCGAAATGACGACGAGCAGCGTCCGGCCGATGAAGTTCAGCCCCGACAGCAACGACAGCACGAACAGGATTTTTTCGGTCGGGCCATTGTTGCGCACGGCGCGCAGCTCGGCGGCGACCAGCAGGCTGAGGCCGCCAAAACCGAAATTGATGGCCAGGATGCGCCAGGTGAGGTCCGGCTCCACGAACAGATACCAGCAGAACGCGGCCAGCCCGCCGCCGGCCAGAATGCCGATCGCGACATAGGGCACGCGCCTGCCATAGCGCGAGATGATTGCGCCGACGAGGCAGCAGGCGGCGAAAGTGAAGCAGAGGTTGGAGGCAAGCTTGGTCAGCACCATGCCGACGGGCAGGGTAAAATATTGCAGCAGGAAGCCGGGCGCGGACGCGCAATAGCTCGCGCCGAGCACCGCCAGATAGGGCCGGTGACGCTGATAGAACCACAGCACGAGGAACGCCGCGCCGAGCGCCAGCGCGATCGTCGGATTGAGCAGCGCAATGAACAGACCGGTGTCCAAAGGACGGTGACTTCCCCGCGTGACGTCGGGGAAGACCTTAGAACGCAAGCCCCAACAAGCGGTTAAGCCAGAGCGAATATGCGGGCAGAGCGGATGAAAAAAGACCCCGGAACCGCGATGCGATCCGGGGCCTGGTATGGATTATGAGCTGCGCGCCGGAACCTATGTCCAGTCGCGGATGTCGACGAAATGCCCGGCGATCGCCGCCGCGGCCGCCATTGCCGGCGACACCAGATGGGTGCGGCCCTTGAAGCCCTGCCGGCCCTCGAAATTGCGGTTCGAGGTCGAGGCGCAGCGTTCATGCGGCTTCAGCCGATCGTCGTTCATGGCCAGGCACATCGAACAGCCCGGCTCGCGCCAGTCGAAACCAGCGGCGATGAAGATCTTGTCGAGACCCTCGGCTTCCGCCTGTTCCTTGACCAGGCCGGAGCCCGGCACGATCATGGCGTCGACATGCGCGCTCACCGTCTTGCCTTCGACCACCTTGGCGACGGCGCGCAGATCCTCGATGCGGCCATTGGTACAGGAGCCGATGAAGACCCGGTCGAGCGTGATGTCGGTGATCTTGGTCCCCGGCGTCAGACCCATATAGTCGAGCGCGCGGATCTTTGAGGTGCGCTTGTTCTCGTCGGTGATCTCTTCCGGATTGGGAACGACGCCCTGCACCGAAACCACGTCCTCGGGCGACGAGCCCCAGGAGACGATCGGCGGCAGCTTGGCCGCGTCGAGCACGATCACCTTGTCGAAATGCGCGCCTTCGTCGGATTGCAGCGTCTTCCAGTATTCGAGCGCCGCGTCCCATGCAGCGCCTTTCGGCGCGCGCGGCTTGTCCTTGACATAGGCGAAGGTGGTTTCGTCGGCCGCGATCAGACCGGCGCGGGCGCCGCCCTCGATCGACATGTTGCAGATCGTCATGCGGCCTTCCATCGACAGTGCGCGGATCGCCTCGCCGGCATATTCGATGACATAGCCGGTGCCGCCGGCGGTGCCGATCTCGCCGATGATAGCGAGGATGATGTCCTTGGCGGTGACGCCTTCCGGCAACTGGCCGTCGACGCGCACCAGCATGTTCTTGGCCTTGCGCTGGATCAGCGTCTGCGTCGCCAGCACATGCTCGACCTCGGACGTGCCGATGCCGTGCGCCAGCGCGCCGAAAGCGCCATGCGTCGAGGTGTGGCTGTCGCCGCAGACGATGGTCATACCCGGCAGCGTAAAGCCCTGCTCCGGCCCGATGATGTGGACAATGCCCTGGCGGATATCGTTTTCGGAATAATACTCGACACCGAAATCCTTGGCATTCTTGGCCAGCGCCTCGACTTGGATGCGGCTTTCCTCGTTCTTGATGCCGAACTTGCGCTCGGGCGAGGTCGAGACATTGTGATCGACCACGGCCAGCGTCTTTTCGGGATGCCGGACTTTGCGGCCGCTCATGCGCAGGCCTTCGAAGGCCTGCGGGCTGGTCACTTCATGGACGAGGTGGCGGTCGATGTAGAGCAGGCAGGTGCCGTCGTCCTGGCGATCGACGACATGGTCGTCGAATATCTTGTCGTAGAGGGTGCGCGGTGCGCTCATGTGCGTAAATCCGTCGATTTGAAGTAGGGGAAGGGCAGACGCGCCGGAGGCCTTCGGCCCGGCGAAAGCGGCCTAGCTAAGTCGGCTGGTGAGCGCGCCGGAAACGCGCGCGGAGAAGCGCGACGGCAGGCGTTTCCTGTCCTGCAGCACGAACCCCTTGTAGGCCGGATCGCCAAAAAGCTCTTCCATGGCGTGGCTCATACCAATGTTTTGGGTTTTCGGCAATTGGCGCGTCTTGTCAGAACTTGGGTTCCTCGCCCCACGAAGTGGGGAGAGGTGGCCCGGCGAAGCCGGGACGGAGAGGGGCCTGAGCGGCAGCCATGAAGTTACCGCATAAGAATCTTATAGGCTCTTGCCGACGACACCCCCACGCTCCGTTCCCACCGGATTTGACTTCGCGCCGGTCGTCCCCCGCTCCGTCCCGGCTTCGCCGGGCCACCTCTCCCCCGCGTAGCGGGGGCGAGGAACTGGCGCCAAGCTACCACCTCACAGCACCTCAAACACAAACGTCTTCACCAGCGCTTCCGGGTCGCCGATCGCGTAGCAGCGGAACCAAGGGCTTTGTTCGACCAGCCGCCATTTTCTTGCCTGCTCCAATTCGTCGAACACGGACTGAAACCCGCCGCTCTCAAAAACCTGATCGCGCACGGTGAAAATGGCGTGGCCGCCCTTTCGGGTGATGCGGACAAGCTCGTGCAGGCCGGACGCGGGCGCGTGGCTGATGGTGAACACGCCCGTCGAGAAGAAGGCACGGAAATGGCCGTCGGGCCAGGGCAGCGGGCCGCCGAGCATTGCCTTTTTCAAATCGCTGTAGGCATTGCGGCTGCCGGCGATCTTGAGCATGTCGTCGGAGAGGTCGAGTCCGGCGATCTCGCCGTAACCCAGCGCCTTCAGCGACGGCCCCGACAGGCCGGTACCGCAGCCGGCATCGAGCAGCGGTCCTTCGCCCACCGGCACATGGCGCGCCACCCAGGCGGTGATCAGGAACGGCAGCAGATAACCGAGCGAGGCGGTTTCGCTGTCATAGGTCGCTGCCCAGTCGGCATAAGCCTTGGCCAGCCCTTCCGGTGTGTCGGCCGAATAGACCGAGTCCAGCGCCGCATTGGCCTTGTCGACGGTCATCGCTTGTCCTCCGGAACGATCTTTTCTCGATCGTAGCCGTGTCCGCGCCGGACTTCTATTCCCCGTGCTGCCGACGCAGCCGCTGCTCCAGCGCCCTGAGCGCCAGCGACAGGCCGACGGTCAGGATGAGATAGATATAGGCGACGATCGAATAGGTCTCGAAGAAGCGGAACGAGCCGGCGGCGTAGATCTTGCCCATCTGCGTGATGTCGGCGACGCCGAGCACCGAGACCAGCGAGGAATCCTTGACCATGGCGACGAAGTCGTTGCCGAGCGGCGGCAAAATGGTGCGGATGGCCTGCGGAAACACGATCAGCCGGAAACGCTGCGTGCGCGAAAGACCCAGCGCCTTGGCCGCCTCGATCTGACCTTTCTCGACCGACTGGATGCCGGCGCGAAAGACCTCGGAGATGAAAGCGGAATAACCGATGGTCAACGCCATGATGGCCCGCCACAGCAGCGAGACGTCGCGCACCAGCAGTTCGCCGAGATAGCCGGCGCTCTGCAGCGGCGCGGTCAGCGCGTTCCATGCCGCGACGACGGCCGGCGCGCCGGCAAAGGCGATCCAGAACAACAGCACCAGGATCGGCACGCCGCGAATGATCTCGACATAGAAGCGGGCGATCTGGCTGAGCAAACGGGATCCCGACAATCCCATCAAGGCAATGCCGAGCCCGATGGCCGAGGCGAGAGCGAAGGCGACCACGGTGACAAAGACGGTGACGCCGATGCCCTTGGCGACGGTGGCGAACACCTGCGCGTAGAGGTCGCTGGCGGCAATATAGAGCGCGGCCGCGACGGCAAGCACGAGCGCGGCGGCAAGCCACCAGGGGAAGTCGGATTTGGGAGAGGCGGGCGCGGCCATTAACAGGCAACGCCGGTGAACAGCCCCCGTCGCATGAACTGCCAATCTCCCCCCTTGCGGGGGAGATGTCCGGCAGGACAGAGGGGGGTGCTGTCCCTCCGGCCTGTCAGCGGGTCAAATCCACGACTCTTGCCCGAATTCTCTTCTGAAAAGCTCAAAACAAAAGGGAAGCGTTCTTTCACACCCCCCTCTGCCCTGCCGGGCATCTCCCCCGCAAGGGGGGAGATTGGCAGCTCCGCCAATCCCGCCTGTATATTCACGTTTGCGATTAGCGAAAGCCGTTGCGCCAAGATGGACTACTGCCCCATCTTGTAGTCAAGAAACCACTTCTTGTTCAGGGCATCCAGCGTGCCGTCGGCCTTGAGCGCGGCGATGGCGGCGTTGACCGGCTTCACCAGATCGGACCCCTTCGGGAAGATGAAGCCGAAATCCTCGGTGCCGAGCGGGCCGCCGATCAGCTTGAGCTTGCCCTCGGAAGCATCGACATAACCCTTGCCGGCCGTGCCGTCGGTCAGCACGACATCGACGTCGCCGGATTTCAGCGCCTGCACGGTGGCGCCGAAGGTTTCGAACAGCTTGATGCGCGGGTTCTGCTCATTGCCGTCGAGCACGCTGTAGACGGCGGTGTAGAACGGCGTGGTGCCGGCCTGCGCGCCGATCAGCCCGTCCTTGAAGGCGCCGAAGGTCTTGGCGTCGGTGAAGCGGCTTTCATCGCCGCGCACCAGCATGAACTGCTCCGAACGCATATAGGGATCGGAGAAGTCGACCTTCTCCTTGCGGTCGTCCTTGATGGTGATGCCGGTCATGCCGATGTTGTACTGGTTGTCGGAAACCGCCTGGATCATCGCGTCCCAGGAGGTGTTCTGGTACTCGACCTTGAAGTTCAGCCGCTTGGCGATCTCGTCCATCGCGTCATATTCCCAGCCGATCTGCTTGCCCGTCTTGGCATCGATGAACTGCAGCGGCGGATAGGCGTTTTCCGTCACCACCACAACTTTCTTGCCGCCGAGGTCGGGCAGCGCGTCGGCCGCCCAGGCGGCGACGGGTGCGAGAAGACAGGCCGCGAGGACGGCCAGCAGCAGTTTCGATTTGGTCATGACACACTCCAGGGTGAGAAGCCCGTATGCAGCCGGGCTAACATGAAGATCCCGGCGCGACTTTAGCCGTCCGCAGACGGCTTGCAAGCCGGTCCGGTGCTTAAGGCCGGTTGAAAGCAGGATTTCAATGCCCCTAGCCGCCGCGGTTTTAGAACGCCTTGTGGCCGGCATTTATTCCGTGATCCGCCGCGGCAAACCAGGCCACTCCCGGACATAAGGGAAACCGTCAAATGACGGTCAGGATGTTGACGTCGCGTCACGCAACTTGGTGACAAACCCGGTCAAGGTCCGGTGCAGCGACTTCAGTTCGTCGACCTCGAGCGGCATGGCGCAGGCAAGGCCTGCGGACACATCCTTGATACGGGCGCGCAGCGCCTGGCCTTGTGCCGTGGGTTCGACCAGCACGCGACGCTCGTCGGCCGGATCGCGCCGGCGGGTGACCAGGCCACCCACCTCGAGCCGCTTGAGCAGCGGCGTCAGCGTCGCCGAATCGAGCCCCAGCGCATCGCCAAGCTCGCCGACCGTGCTCGGCGCATGCTGCCACAGCGCCAGCATCGCCAGATATTGCGGATAGGTCAGGCCGAGCGGGTCGAGCAGCGGCCGGTAGAGCTTGGTCATCAGCCCGCTCGCCGAATAGAGCGCAAAGCAGAGCTGCTGGTCGAGGCGCGGAACGGCGATCGTCCCGGCGGTGTCCGCCGGGACGTCGCTAGCTCTGGTTTCGGTCTTGGTCGTCATGCTGCCTTTGCCGGAAGCGCCACAGTCGAAAGCTCAACCTCAATATTGCCCTTGATCGCATTGGAGTATGGGCAAATCTGATGCGCCGCCGATACAAGCGCTTCCGCCTCTGCCTGATCAAGGCCTTTCGTCTCCGCGGCGAGGGCGACACCGAGTTTGAAGCCTTCGCCATGGGGAAGCAGGCTGACGGTGGAGGTCACCGACGCATCGGTCAGCGGCAGCTTCTGCTTGCGCGCAACGAAGCGGATGGCGCTTTCGAAGCAGGCGGCATAGCCGACCGCGAACAGCTGCTCGGGATTGGTGGCGCCACCCGATCCACCCAGTTCCCTGGGCAAAGCGAGGTCGACCTTGAGCAGGCCGTCGCTGGTCTCGCCGTGGCCGGCGCGACCACCGGTGACGCGAGCCTGAGTCGTGTAGAGTGCCATGTCGTATCTCCAATTTGCTTGTGCACGATTATTTAGTACACAAGATAATATAGAGTCAATCGCCCAGTCCGATTTTTAGCGGCTGAAATCGCTCACAGTCTGGTGAAACGAAAAAAGGCGGCCGAAGCCGCCTTTTCAAAATCCTTGGTCGAGATCTTACTCGGCCGGGGTGGCTTCCGCGGCGGCCTTGGCTGCGGCTTCAGCCTCGTCGGCGGCCTTCTTCTCGGCGGCTTCCTTTGCGGCCGTCTCGGCTGCCAGCGCCTGGGCGGCGGCGACCTTCTCGGCTTCGATGCGGGCCTTCTCGGCGTTCAGCGCGTCGCGCTCCTCATCGTTCAGCTTGCGGGCGCGCACGCCGGTGTTTTCTGAGATACGGGCCGACTTGCCGCGACGATCGCGCAAATAATAGAGCTTGGCGCGGCGCACCTTGCCGCGGCGCACGATCTCGACGCCTTCGACCATCGGCGAGAAGACCGGGAACACGCGCTCGACGCCTTCGCCATAGGAGATCTTGCGGACGGTGAAGTTTTCCTGGAAGCCGGCGCCCGAGCGGGCGATGACGACGCCTTCATAGGCCTGGACGCGGGTGCGGGTGCCCTCAGTCACGCGGACCTGGACGCGCACGGTGTCGCCGGGCTGGAATTCGGGAAGTTTGCGCTTGGCTTCGATCTTGGCGGCCTGTTCGGCCTCGAGCTGACGGATGATATCCATGTCAGTAATCCACTTCTTGTTCTTCCGACAGTCAGAGCGTCCGACACTCGCCTTGCAGTTCCATTGACCGCTCGGCTATGCCCTTTGTCTCCGAGACATCTGTCTTCGAAAACATTGGGCAGGGGCGACTACACCGTCATTGTTGACGGGTCCGGCAGATATTTCTTCCGGTTCGGGCGGGCACATACAGCTATTTCGCTCACTTGTCACGCCTTGGCCCTGTCTTTTTTGGTCGCATGCCACCACGCAATCGTCCAGTACGGGGTTGCGCCGACCCTTCAAGCTTCCTAAAGCCGCGCGAAGCATTGTTTCCCGGCGCCGTTCTCATGACAATATTCGACATGTCCGTTCTCGACGCAGTCCTGCTGTTTGCGGCAGGCTTTCTATCTGGCGCATGCAATGCGGTCGCCGGCGGCGGCACCTTCATCACTTTCGGCGCCATGAGCCTGGTCGGCGTGCCACCGATCGTCGCCAACGCCACCTCCTCGGTAACGCAGTTTCCCGGCTACGTCACCTCGACGCTCGCCTACTGGACCGACATCAAGCATTTCTGGCGCGGCGCGCTGCTGCTTTGCCTGATCTCGGCGGCCGGCGCGCTGGCGGGCGCCTTCATCCTTCTGGCGCTGTCCAACCCGTCTTTCAGGCTCATGGTGCCGTGGCTGCTGCTCGCCGCCACCGCACTATTCGCCGCCGGGCCGTGGCTGAAGCCGGCGCCCAAACCGGGCCACGAGGCTTCGGTAGGCTCGCTCGCCGGATCGCTGGCGCAGTTCCTCACCGCCGTCTATGGCGGCTTCTTCGGCGCCGGCATGGGGGTGATGATGCTGGCGACGCTCGGCTTGACCCAGGCCGGCGACTACCACCGGCTGAACGCGCTGAAGAACATGCTGGCCGTGGTCATCGCAGCGGTGGCGATCATCGTCTTCGTCTCCGGCGGCGTCGTGGCCTGGCCGCAGGCGATCGTCATGATCCCCGGTGGCGCGCTCGGCGGCTATGCCGGCGTCTGGATCGCCAAGCGCGTGCCGCAAAACGCGGTGCGCGGCTTCGTCATCGCCGTCGGCCTGTTCCTGGCGTTTTACTACTTCACCAAGGGCTGAGGCGAAGCGCCCAACAAATCCGGCCGCCGCTCCCTGGTCAGCCTCTCGGACTCCGCGCGCCGCCATGCGGCGATCTTCTTGTGATTGCCGGACACCAGCACGTCGGGGATCGGCCGGCCCTCAAATTCCTGCGGCCGGGTGTAGTGCGGATGTTCGAGCAGGCCGTTTTCAAAGCTTTCTTCTTCGCCCGACACCGCATTGCCCATGACGCCGGGCAGCAGCCGCACCACGGCGTCGAGCAGCACCAGTGCTGCCGGCTCGCCGCCGGAGAGGATGAAGTCGCCGATGGAAACCTCTTCCAGTCCACGCGCCTCGATCAATCGCTGGTCGACGCCTTCGAAGCGGCCGCAGACGATGACGGCGCCCGGCCCGGCGGCAAGCTCGCGGATACGCGCCTGCGTCAGCGGTTTGCCACGCGGGCTCATCAGCAGTTTCGGCCGCGAATCGCCGGTCAGCGACGTGTGGTCGATCGCCTTGGCCAGGACGTCGGCGCGCATGACCATGCCGGCGCCGCCACCGGCCGGGGTGTCGTCGACGGTGCGGTGTTTGTCCTCAGCAAAGTCGCGGATCTGGATCGTTTCCAGCGACCATTTGCCAGCCTCCAGCGCTCGCCCGGCCAGCGACAGGCCGAGCCCGCCCGGAAACATCTCGGGATAGAGCGTCAGCACCGAAGCCTTGAAGGTCACCGGTTGCCCCCGGCGTCGCGCGGTCCGCGTGGCCTGCCTTTGGGATTGAACTCCTCGTCGCGCGGGCCGCCACCATCCTCGTCCTCAAGCAGCCCGGCCGCGGCCGGGTCGACGCGGACATAACCTTCGGCGACCACCACCTGCGGCACGGCAGCCTGGGTGAACGGGATCAATACGCCTTTGCGCCCGCCGAGCGTGACGTCGAGAATATCGCCGCCGCCGAAATTGTGCACGGCGACCACCTTGCCCAGCACCGCACCCGTTTCGTCCCTCACCTCGAGCCCGACGAGATCGGCGTGGTAGAATTCGTCCTCCTCGCCATCGTCGGGCAGCATCGAGCGGTCGACGAACAGCTCGGTGCCGGCCAGCGCCTCGGCGGCGTTGCGGTCGGCAATGCCCTTGAAGCGCACCACGACGACAGTATTGGCCGGCCTTATGTCGATGATCTGGAAGGCGCGGCCGTCCTTGGCGTAGAGCGGCCCATAGTCAGCCAGGGCCAGCGGCTCCCCGGTGAAGGTTTTGACCCTGAGCTCGCCCTTGATGCCATGGGCAGCGCCGATCACGGCCATCTGGACGGGGTTCTGAGGCTTCGACATGGTTGACATCCTTTGCCTTGCTCTAACGCCGCCCCGGCGTCATTTCAATGATCGCTCGGTTGTCATTTCCAGTTGTCATCTCAATGACGGGCTCTTCACCGCTTCCTAACCTCGCCGTCGCAGGATGTTGGCCTGATGCG
Organism: Mesorhizobium sp. ArgA1; assembly: GCF_053714375.1. Lineage (NCBI taxonomy): Bacteria > Pseudomonadati > Pseudomonadota > Alphaproteobacteria > Hyphomicrobiales > Phyllobacteriaceae > Mesorhizobium > Mesorhizobium sp. ArgA1. The sequence continues at coordinate 145,403 of NZ_JBSKBQ010000010.1, read as the reverse complement.
CAAAGGCGTAGGATCCGAACCCTGATGCAGGAATTTCTCATTCCGGCAAAACCCGACCTCCAGGCAGCGCGCGAGAGCTGGCTGAAGATGCTGACGCGCGAGCGCAGGCTGTCGCCGGCCACGATCGAAGCCTATGAGCGCGATACCAGACAGTTCCTGCATTTCCTGACCGGACATTGCGGCGGTTCGCCGGGCATCTCCGACATCGCCGCGCTGCGTCCCGCCGACCTGCGCGGCTTTCTCGCCGCGCGGCGCAACGCCGGCGCCGGCGCTCGTACGCTCGGCCGGGGTCTTGCCGGCATTCGCTCGCTGTTGCGCTTCCTCGAGCGGCGCGGCCTCGCCAACGCCGCCGGTGCGGCAGCGCTGCGCGCGCCGCGCCAGCCGAAATCGCTGCCCAAGCCGCTGACCGCCAGCGACGCCAAACATGTCGTCTCGGTGGAAGGCCAATTGGCGGAGGAGCCCTGGGTCGCCGCCCGCAATGCCGCCGTGCTGACGCTGCTCTACGGTTCGGGCCTGCGCATTTCCGAGGCGCTTGGCCTCAGCGCCGCCGACCTGGCGTCGGAAGCCGACACCGTGCTGCGCGTCACCGGCAAGGGCGGCAAGACCCGGCTGGTGCCGGTGCTGCCGGTGGCACTCAGAGCCATCGCCGAATACCGCAAACTGTGCCCCTATCATCTCGACCCCAAGGGCCTCTTGTTTCGCGGCGCCCGTGGCGGACCGCTCAATCCGGCCATCGTCCAGCGCGACATGGCCAAACTGCGCTCGGCGCTCAACCTGCCGGATACCGCGACGCCGCATGCCTTGCGCCACTCGTTCGCCACGCATCTGCTCGGCCGTGGCGGCGATTTGCGCACCATCCAGGAGCTGCTCGGCCATGCCAGCCTGTCGACGACGCAGGTCTACACCGGCGTCGATACCGCAAGGCTGCTCGAAATCTATGAGTCCGCGCATCCAAGGGCGTGAACCCTTCAATTTTGCCGTGCTGGTTAACCGTTTCGCCGCTTTTCGGTCCTAGAAAGGCGATCATGAAACGCGCCATTGCCATCGCCGACCGCGCGGCCCTCGTGTCGCTGAAGCTGCTTGTCGCGCTCAACGCGCTGTTTTTCCTGTCTTTCCTCGTCGTGCTGCTGCTTGCCATGGGCAAGGCGCACGCCGAAGCCCCGGTCTGCACCGGCGCCGATCTGCTGTCGGCCCTGCAGAAAGACGATCCCGCCACCTATGCCAGGATCGAGACGGAAGCGGCGGCGACGCCGAACGGCAAGGGCCTGTTGTGGAAGCTGGAAAAATCAGGCGAAAAGCCATCCTTCCTGTTCGGCACCATGCACATGACCGACCCGCGCGTGACCACGCTGCCGCCGGCCGCCAAGCGGGCCTACGACGCCGCCGGTACCATCATCATCGAGACCACCGACGTGCTCGACAAGCAGAAGATGATGGAGGCCATGCTCAAGGAACCCGAGTTGATGATGTTCACCGACAGCACAACGCTGTCCTCGCTGCTGTCGCCGGAGGATGCGGCGGTGGTGAACAAGGGGCTCGATGCACGCGGCATTCCGCCGGCGACCGTCTCCAAGATGAAGCCGTGGCTGCTGTCGGCAATGGTCGCGCTGCCGGTCTGCGAGGTCGCCCGCCAGGCCGGCGGCGCTCCGGTCCTCGACGTCAAACTGGCTGAGGACGCCAAGGCTAATGGAAAGCCGGTGGAGGGGTTGGAGACCGCCGCCGGCCAACTCCGTGCCATGGCTTCGCTGCCGCTCGCCTTTCACATCAAGGGGCTGGTCGAGACCCTGAAGCTTGGCGACAAGATAAACGACATCAACGAAACCATGATCGTGCTCTACCAGCGCGGCGACACCGGCACATTCTGGCCGCTTCTGCGTTCAATGTCCCCAGGCGAAGAAGAGGACGCCGCGGGGTACGCCGCCTTCGATCAGGCCATGATCACCGACCGCAACAAGGTGATGGTCGATCATGCCCAGCCGATCCTGGCCAAGGGCAACGTCTTCATGGCGGTCGGCGCCCTGCATCTTCCCGGCCCCGAAGGCCTGGTCGAGGATTTTCGCAAAGCGGGCTATACGGTCACCGCCGTCGACTGAGCTCTCACCCTGTGCCGAATCACGCAAGGTCCCGGCTCTGTTAGGGACAGCAACTGATTCGCAAGGCGGAGGCGGTTGGCCCTATTTTTGGCGGAAAAGGCCAGCTAAGCTCGTTTCTACCCATTCGTGATTGATTTTGCGGGGGAAATACAGGCCACCGAGCGGTTGCGAATCAGAATTATCCTGCGTTCGGCGATTTCCAGGCCTAGTATGAAACCCGTTCAACGGTTGCGCGTTGATGGGTGTTGTTTGATGCTTTTCATCCACGGAGGACACTTTTATGGCGAACCCTAACGACCCAGGCCCATCGCCCAGATCGGGCGGTGGCAGCGGCTGGCTCATTGCGCTTGTCGTAGTTATCCTGGCCATTGTCGCGTACTATGTTTTCGGACGAAGCGGCGAGCATCCGGCACCCGCCGAGCCGCCGGCAGCCAGCACACCGGCGCCCGCGCCTGCACCGGCTGAGCCGATGAAGCCCGCCGAACCGGCTCCCGCGCCAGCTCCTGCGCCTGAGCCCGCTCCGGCACCAGCCCCGGCTCCCGCGCCTGCTCCGGCCCCGGCGCCCGCACCGGCCCAGTAATCAGGTCCCTGATTTCAACGAAGAACGGCCCGCTGAAAAGCGGGCCGTTTTGTTTTGGGCACCACGGGAAAGGCCTATTGGAAACTCGCTTTCGAGAACCGGAGCGGAACGGACATTCAAGTCCGTGAGCACCGGAAGCGCAGAAAGTCGCGCCAGATGGCCTCCGGAGTAGAGTTTATGATGGGCCTTCAGATATGGATCGGCTTGAAGAATGTTGCCAGCGCCGCTTCCTTGACCGCTTCCGACATCGTCGGATGCGCGTGGCAGGTGCGAGCGAGATCTTCCGACGAGCCGCCGAACTCCATCAGCACCGCCGCCTCGTGGATCATCTCGCCGGCGCCGAAGCCGACAATGTGGACGCCGAGCACGCGGTCGCTGGCCTTGTCGGCGAGGATCTTCACAAAACCGTCCGTGTGCAACATGGCGCGTGCGCGGCCGTTGGCGGTAAACGGGAATTTGCCGATCTTGTAGTCGATGCCGGCCTTCTTCAGCTCTTCCTCGGTCTTGCCGACCGAAGCGATTTCCGGGCTGGTGTAGACGACGCTCGGGATGACGTCGTAGTTCACATGGCCGGCTTGGCCGGCAATGGTCTCGGCCACCGCCACGCCTTCATCCTCGGCCTTGTGCGCCAGCATCGGCCCGGCAATGACGTCGCCGATGGCATAGATGCCCGCCACATTGGTCCTGAGATGACCGTCGGTCTTGACCCGGCCGCGCTCGTCGACCTCGACGCCGGCTTCTTTCAGCCCGAGACTGTCTGAGAAAGCGCGACGTCCCGTCGAGATCAGCACCGCGTCGGCCTCGATGGTCTCGGCCGCTCCACCCTTGACCGGCTCGAAGGTAACCGTCGCGCCCTTCTTGGCCTTGGCGACACCGGTGACCTTGGCGCCGAGCTTGAACTCGAAACCCTGCTTGGACAGCAGGCGCTGGAACTGCTTGGAAACCTCGCCGTCCATGCCGCCCAGGATGGTGTCGAGGAACTCAACCACCGTGACCTTGGCGCCGAGCCGTGCCCAGACCGAGCCGAGCTCCAGCCCGATGACGCCGCCACCGACCACAACCAGATGGCCAGGCACTTTCTCCAGCGACAGCGCGCCGGTCGACGACAGGATCACCTTCTCGTCGAAGTCGACCTTGACGCCGGGAATGCCGGCGACGTCGGAGCCGGTGGCAATGACGATGTTCTTGGTCTCGATCTCCTCGACCTTGCCGTCCTCAGCCGTCACCGACACCTTGCCGGCGGCGACCACCTTGCCGGTGCCGCGGAAACTATCGATCTTGTTCTTCTTGAACAGGAAGGCAACGCCATTGACGTTGGCCGAAACGGTCGCGTCCTTGTGCGCCATCATCTTCTTCAGATTGAGTTTCGGCGCCGGTATCTCGACGCCCAGCGTATCGAAGGAATGGCCGGCCTCGGCGAACATCTCGGAGGCATGGAGCAGCGCCTTGGACGGAATGCAGCCGATGTTAAGGCAGGTGCCGCCGAAGGTGGCGTTCTTCTCGACCACGGCCACCTTCAGCCCAAGCTGCGCCGCCTTGATGGCGCAGACATAGCCGCCCGGTCCGGAGCCGATGATAACGACGTCATAAGCCATGTTTGTTTCCCTTTTGCTTGGGGCTCAGCGGCCGCCGCTGACATTCAGGATCGCGCCCGTCGTATAGGACGCTTCATCCGACAAAAGATAGAGAACGGCATGCGCGACTTCATCGGCGGTGCCGGCGCGTTTCATCGGCAGCATGTCCTGCATCCGGGCCACCCGGTCGGGCTGACCACCGGAGGCATGGATTTCGGTCTCGGTGATGCCCGGGCTGACGGCGTTGACGCGGACGCCCTCGCTCACCACCTCGCGCGCCAGCCCGACAGTGAGAGTGTCGATCGCGCCCTTGGACGCGGCGTAGTCGACGTATTCGCCGGGCGCACCGAGCCTCGCGGCCGCCGAGGAGATATTGACAATGGCGCCGCCCTTGCCACCATGCCGGGTCGACATACGCTTGACCGCCTCGCGGGCGCAGACGAAAGACCCGGTGACGTTGATGCGCATCATGCGCTCGACACGCTCGGCACTCATCTCGTCGACACGCGCCTTGACGTCGACGATGCCGGCATTGTTGACGAAGGCGTCGAGCCGGCCAAAGGCGCGGTCCACCGCCTCAAACATAGCAACGACATCGCCTTCGTTGCCAACATCGCCTTTGACCGCGATAGCCTCGCCGCCCGCCGCCTTGATTTCGGCGACCACCGCGTCGGCGGCAGTCTTGTTCGAGGCATAGTTGATCGCGACGCGGTACCCGGAGGCGGCGCCCAGCCGGCAGATGGCGGCGCCGATGCCGCGGCTGCCGCCGGTGACGAACAGCACCTTTTGCGCCGCGCTCATTCCTGGCAACCTTTCAGCAGAAACACGTCCCACGGCAGTTTCGAAAACCCCTTGGTCCCGAAGGCCGACGACATCTGCAGCGACGGCCCGAGATCGGGGAAGATCAGGCTCTGCGGTGCGTCCGCGCCTTCAGCCGCCAACAGCTCAATGTTGCCCTTGTCGTCGGCGCTGTAGACGACGCCCTGCCACACCGTGCAGGCGGCAAGCTCGTCCCCGGTCACGTCACCCGTCGGGCATTTGTACATCAGCGATCCGTGCGGCCGCGAAACCCCATCGGTCCACACGACGATGCCGTCGAGCACGACGCCCTTGTCGAGCACCATCTTGAACGAGTTGGTGACGGTGGCCGCGTCCATCGTCGGTCGGAAATCGATGCCGGCATTGCTCTCGGCATCGCCATAAACGGCGAGCGCCAGCGGACAGGCGGCGTGGGCGGCGGCCGGGATCATTGCCATGCCGACCGCTATCGACGAGGTCGACAGGCTTTCGGACAAGAGAGAACGGATCGTCATAGCTAGTCGCCTTGAACAGCTTGATCGACGATGAAAACGGTCGAAAGAAAATAGTCTATCTCGAATGCAACGTTTTCATTCCCGTCGACCGGAAACGCATTCACCTCGTATTTGAGGGTCAAGATGCGAGAACTCTCCGCCAGCTCGATATAAACGTCGCGCTCGCGACCGCCGCCGATTGCCCATTTGAGGTCGCTTTCGTTGAGGAACTGCAACGCCTTGGGCAAGGTACAAATGGCTATCGGTTTGGTGCCTGCAAAAGTCACGGGATACCGACCAACATCGACATCCAGATGGCCATGCCAGGTCGCCATCATTCCGCTCGGTTGCAATCTTCCGAAGACGGGTTCGATGCTGATCGACCGCAAGCGAAAATCGGGGCTGAAGAAGAATTCGCAATTCGTGCCGTATATGCACCAAGCAGATTCGGTGTCCCCGTGGCGAAAATGATTGTCAGTTCGCACATCCTCCGCGTCGATCAGTTCTCGAACCGTCTCACGGCTGCTTTTGCCGAGTTCGAGAGGACCCGCACAGCCTGTCGTCAGAAGCTCGAACAGATCTATCGGCGGGGCAGGTTCGGCCATTCCGGATCACTCAGAGGTCGAGCACCAGCCGCTCCGGATCTTCCAGGCTGTCCTTGACGCGCACCAGGAAGGTCACGGCTTCCTTGCCGTCGACGATGCGGTGATCGTAGCTCAGCGCCAGATACATCATCGGCCTGATCACGATCTGGCCGCCGACCACGACCGGCCGGTCCTGGATCTTGTGCATCCCCAAAATGCCCGACTGCGGCGCGTTGAGGATCGGCGTCGACATCAGCGAGCCGTAGACACCTCCGTTGGAGATGGTGAAGGTGCCGCCCTGCATGTCGGCGACCGACAGCTTGCCGTCGCGCGCGGCAATGCCAAGCCGGCCGATCTCCTTCTCGATCTCGGCGATGGACATCTGGTCGGCGTCGCGCACCACCGGCACGACGAGGCCCTTTTCGGTGCCGACGGCGACGCCGACATGGGCAAAATTCTTGTAGATGATGTCAGTGCCGTCGATCTCGGCATTGACCGCCGGGATCTCCTTCAAGGCGTGGGTGACCGCCTTGGTGAAGAAGCCCATGAAGCCGAGCTTCACGCCGTGCTTCTTCTCGAAGATATCCTTGTATTTGGTCCTGAGCGCCATCACCGCGGACATGTCGACCTCGTTGAAGGTGGTCAGCATGGCGGCGGTCGACTGCGCTTCCTTCAGCCGGCGCGCAATGGTCTGGCGCAGCTTGGTCATGCGCACGCGCTCTTCGCGCGAGGCATCGTCGCCGGAAGACGGCGCACGCACTGCGATCGGGGCCGGTGCAGCCTTCGGCATTTCGGCCGGCTGCGACGGTGCGCCCTTGGAAATGGCGTCGAGCACGTCGCCCTTCAACACCTGGCCGCGCTTGCCAGAGCCGGAGACCTGATCGACCGACAGATTGTGTTCCGCGATCAGTTTGGCTGCGGCCGGCGCCGGCGGCATCGAGCGCGGCTCGACCGTGCCGGCATCGCCGGCGATCTTGGCGGTCTCTGCCGCGGCCTGCTTGGTGGTATGCGCGGCGTCCGGGCTCGACGCCTGCGCCACCGACTTGGTCTCCTGCTTGCTTGCCGGAGCCGCGGCGGCAGCGCCACCTGCCGAGATCATCCCAAGCAAAGCGCCGACGCCGACCGTCTCGCCTTCCTTGGCGGCGATCTCGCCCAGCGTGCCGGCGGCAGCGGCAGGCACTTCCACCGTCACCTTGTCGGTTTCGAGCTCGACCAGCGGCTCGTCGACGGCAATGGCATCGCCGACCTTCTTGAACCATTTGCCGATGGTCGCCTCGGTGACGGATTCGCCGAGAGTGGGAACGCGGATTTCGGTAGCCATTGTGCCTGTCCGTTTCTTCTCTGTTCTGTTCTTTATTCGCCGAGCGCGTCTTCGAGCAGGGCGGCGAGCTGTGCCAGATGCTTGGACATCAGCCCGGTCGCCGGCGATGCCGCCGCCGGCCTGCCGGTGTAGCGCACCCGCTGATGCTTGGCGTCGATATGCGCCAGCACCCATTCCAGATACGGATCGATGAACGACCAGGCGCCCATGTTCTTGGGCTCTTCCTGACACCACACCATCTCGGCGTTACGGAAACGCGACAGTTCGGTGATCAGCGCCTTGGCCGGGAACGGATAGAGCTGTTCGACGCGCAGCAGATAGATGTCGTTGATGCCGCGCTTCTCGCGCTCCTCGTAAAGGTCGTAATAGACCTTGCCCGAGCACAGCACGACGCGGCGGATCTTGGAATCCTTGGTGAGCTTGATCGCCTGGTTCTGCAACAGCTGGGCATCGTCCCAAAGCAGCCGGTGGAACGAGCTTTCGCCCGAAATCTCCGGCAGCGTCGACACCGCCCGCTTGTGGCGCAGCAGCGACTTCGGCGTCATCAGGATCAGCGGCTTGCGGAAGTCTCGCTTCAGCTGCCGGCGCAAGATGTGGAAGTAATTAGCCGGCGTCGTGCAGTTCGCGACTTGCATATTGTCTTCGGCGCAAAGCTGCAGGAAGCGCTCGAGCCGGGCCGAGGAATGTTCCGGACCCTGGCCCTCATAGCCATGCGGCAACAGGCAGACGAGGCCCGACATTCTGAGCCACTTGCGTTCTCCGCTAGAGATGAACTGGTCGAACACCACCTGGGCGCCGTTGGCAAAATCGCCGAACTGCGCTTCCCACAAGGTGAGCGCCTTCGGCTCGGCCAGGCTGTAGCCATATTCGAAGCCCAGCACCGCCTCTTCCGACAGCATCGAGTTGATGACTTCGTAGCCCGCCTGCGCCGCCGACAGATTGTTGAGCGGGATATAGCGGGTCTCGTCGCGCTGGTCGTAGAGCACCGAATGGCGCTGCGAGAAGGTGCCGCGTTCCGAATCCTGGCCCGACAGCCGGATCGGATTGCCGTCGAGCAGGATGGCGCCGAAGGCCAGCGCCTCGGCCGTCGACCAGTCGATGCCTTCGCCGGAGTCGATCGCCTGGCGGCGGTTTTCGAGGAAGCGGATGATGGTCTTGTGCGCTTCGAAACCCTTCGGCACCTCGGTCAGCTTCTTGCCGATGTCCTTCAGCACCTTGACCGGCACGGCGGTCTTGCCGCGGCGCTGTTCATCCTGGTTGTCGGCGGTGCGCAGACCCGACCAGGCGCCGTCCAGCCAGTCGGCCTTGTTGGGCTTGTAGTGCTGGCCGACTTCCCATTCCTGCTCCAGATGCGCGCGCCAGTCGGCCCTCATCTTGTCGAGCTCGGCCTGGGTGATATGGCCTTCGGCGATCAGCCGGTCGCCATAGATCTGCACCGTCGTCTTATGGTTGCGGATGTTGGCGTACATGATCGGCTGGGTGAAGGACGGCTCGTCGCCCTCATTGTGGCCGAAGCGGCGGTAGCAGAACATGTCCACGACCACCGGCTTGTGGAACTTCATGCGGAATTCGATCGCCACCTTGGCGGCATGGACCGTAGCTTCCGGATCGTCGCCATTGACGTGGAAGATCGGCGCCTCGATCATCTTGGCGACGTCGGACGGATAGGGCGACGAGCGCGAGAAGCGCGGATTGGTGGTAAAGCCGATCTGGTTGTTGATGATGAAATGCAGCGTGCCGGCGACGCGGTGGCCGCGCAGGCCCGACAGGCCGAGGATTTCGGCGATCACGCCCTGGCCGGCAAAAGCGGCGTCGCCATGCAAGAGCAGCGGCAGCACCTTGGCGCGTTCCTCCAGCGGCACGATCTCCTCGCGGCTGCGGCCGAACAGATAGTCCTGCTTGGCCCGCGCCTTGCCCATCACCACCGGATCGACGATTTCCAGATGCGAGGGATTGGCGGTCAAGGACAGATGCACCTTGTTGCCGTCGAACTCGCGGTCGGACGAGGCGCCGAGATGGTACTTCACGTCGCCCGAACCTTCGACCTCATCGGGGGCGGCCGAGCCGCCCTTGAACTCGTGGAAGATGGCGCGGTGCGGCTTGGCCATCACTTGGCTGAGCACGTTGAGCCGACCGCGATGCGCCATGCCGAGCACGATCTCCTTCATGCCAAGTTGGCCGCCCCGCTTGATGATCTGCTCCAGCGCCGGGATCAGCCCTTCGCTGCCATCGAGGCCGAAGCGCTTGGTGCCCTTGTACTTGACGTCGATGAACTGCTCGAAACCTTCGGCCTCGACCAACTTCTGCAGGATCGCCTTCTTGCCGGCGGCGGTGAAGGAGATCTCCTTGTCGGTGCCTTCGATGCGGGCCTGGATCCAGGCCTTCTCCTCGGGGTCTGAGATGTGCATGAACTCGACGCCGAGCGTCGAGCAATAGGTGCGGGTGAGAATCTCCAGCATCTGCCGGATGGTGCCGAATTCGAGGCCCAGCACATTGTCGAGGAAGATCGGCCGGTCGTAGTCGGCTGATGTAAAGCCGTAATTCTCCGGCGACAGCTCGTTATAGTCCTCGAGCGGCTTGGCGATGCCGAGCGGATCGAGATTGGCGTGCAGATGGCCGCGCATGCGGTAGGCGCGGATCATCATGATGGCACGCACCGAATCGCGCGTCGCCTGGTGCACGTCGGCATCCGACAGCACGACGCCGTTGGTGACCGCTCTGTCCTTGACCTTCTTTTCGACCGTCTTCTCGACCAGGCCCCAATTGCCGTCGAGCGCCGACACCAGTTCGCCATTGGCCTGCAGCGGCCAGGAGGGCTTTGCCCAGGAGGCGCCCTTGGCGTTCTTGCGCACATCGCCGGCGTCGTCCTTAAGCGCCGCGAAGAAGTCCTGCCATTCGGGGTTTACCGACTCCGGATCATCCTCATACGACGCGTAAAGCGCGTCGATATAGTCGGCATTGCCGCCATAGAGGAAAGAGGTGAGCGAAAATTGGTCGTTGGCCTGATCGTTGCGTGACATGTCACTTGTCGGAGCCCTGGCTCCGTCTCCTGTTTAGAGCGAATAGGGAGCAGCGAATAGCGAGTAGGGATTTCCCGGGTCGCGCTGCTACTCTGTTTTCCCTATTCGCTATTCGCTACTCACTATTCGCTACTGCCTTATCCCTTGATCGCCTCGACCAGCGTCGTGCCCAGACGCGCCGGCGATGGCGAAACCTTGATCCCTGCCGATTCCATGGCCGCGATCTTGTCTTCCGCGCCGCCCTTGCCGCCCGAAATCACCGCGCCCGCATGGCCCATGGTACGGCCGGCCGGCGCGGTGCGCCCGGCAATGAAGCCCGCCATCGGTTTCTTGCGGCCGCGCTTGGCCTCGTCCTTGAGGAACTGCGCGGCGTCTTCCTCGGCCGAACCGCCGATCTCGCCGATCATGATGATCGATTTGGTCTCGTCGTCGGCGAGGAACATTTCCAGCATGTCGATGAACTCGGTGCCTTTGACCGGATCGCCGCCGATGCCGACGGCAGTGGTTTGGCCGAGGCCGACATTGGTGGTCTGGAACACTGCCTCATAGGTGAGCGTTCCCGAGCGCGAAACAACGCCGACCGAGCCCTTGCGGAAGATGCTGCCGGGCATGATGCCGATCTTGCATTCGTCGGGGGTGAGCACGCCCGGACAGTTCGGCCCGAGCAGCCGCGAGGTCGAGCGGTCGAGCCGCGCCTTGACCTTGACCATGTCCATGACCGGAATGCCTTCGGTGATACAGACGATCAGCGGTATCTCTGCCTCGATCGCCTCGATGATCGCTTCGGCCGCGCCCGCCGGCGGCACATAGACCACCGAAGCGTTGGCGCCGGTCTTTTCCTTGCCCTCGGCGACCGAAGCGAAGATCGGCAGGCTTTCGCCCTTGGCGCCGGTCCAGGTCTCGCCACCCTTCTTGGGATGGATGCCGCCCACCATCTTGGTGCCGTGATAGGCGAGCGCCTGTTCGGTATGGAACGTGCCGGTCTTGCCGGTCAGGCCCTGCACCAGCACCTTGGTGTTCTTGTCGATGAGGATGGACATCGGAGCCCTTTTCTAAAAACCGTTGATCGAGGAAGGCGAGACGCGCCGGTAGACGCCGCTCACCATGTCTTGCCAGCTGTCGCTGCCGGCAGGTTTGAAATGCAGTCGCATGCGGTAGGCATCGGCATTGTCGAAAATATAGGTCACACGCGCGGCGCCGCGCGGCGACGACCGCTCCAGGACCAGCTCGCCGCCGTTCCATGAACCCGTGGCCGGCGACGCCGGCACAAAGCCCATCGAATCGAACTGGTGCATTGTGACGACTTTGGCCTGCTGGTCGAAGCCGAACACATTGTGCGAGCCGAACGAGACAGTACCGTCGCGGCGCTGCTTGTAGCGCTGCACCACGAACAGGCCGCCGAACTGCGCCTCTGCCAGCACATCCGACGTCGCCGTGCCGCCATCGGCCCATTGTGTTTCCGCCACCTCTTCCTCGCCGCTCCACGCGCCAACCAGCGCCTGCAGGCGCTGGTGATCGGGCGAGAGTGAGGAGAAGGACGCCGCGTTCATGGTCAGAGCCGCTTCAAATCGGTGACGGTGAGGTCGCTCTTGGCATTGCCGGTGTTGAGCGTCGTCGCCGGCTCGAACATCAAGACGACCGGCTCCGCGGTCAGCGACCGCGGGCGGTGCTCGACGCCCTTAGGCACGACGATGAAATCGCCCTCGCCGAGCTCGACCGGACCGTCGCGGAAATCGATGGCGATCCTGCCACGAAGCACGAGGAAGGCCTCGTCCTCATGCTCATGCGCATGCCAGTCGAATATCTCGCCGAACTTGGCCACCTTGGCCTGGCTGTCATTGACGTCGCCGGCAATATGCGGATCGAAGACCTTCTTGATCTTCTGATCCGCCGCCTCGACGAGGTTTATCTTGCGCGGAGGCATCGTTATCGACCTCTGGCGGGTTGCGGATTCAAGCCGGGCATTGCTTCTTCCCGTGAACGACAGCGCCGATCCATTGCCCCTTAGCCTCATGCGTCGTCACGACTTGAACGGACAGTTCGCCGTCGGTCGTCTTGAGCAGTCCAAGGGATTCAGGATCATCGTCTGCCTGAAACCTGCTACCATATTTGGAAAGCAGCCTCTTCAAGATCATATTGGCGGCAAGCTTCGGATTGTCGGTGCCAAACGAAACCAGGCAGTCGCATTGGCCGCCAACATTCCTGATCGAGGCAACAATTTCCGTTTCCTTATAAATCTGATGGCCCTTGAAGTCCGGCCGAAAACCATTCCCTCGGGCGGCGGCGTTAAACCTACCGAAGCTAGGCGCTGTCGCCGGACACAAAGTCATGAACAGATTGACCCGCTTGCCGATCCAGACAGGCGATGCCGGATCTTCGGCCGAAGTCGCTGGGCTGGCCCAAAGGGCCATGCCGGTCAGCGTTATGGCCAGCAGCAGCCGCATCCGCTCAGCCCTTCACCGCCGCCACGATCTTCTTGGCCGCATCGTCGAGATCATCGGCCGACACCACGTTGAGGCCGCTGTCGTTGATGATCTTCTTGCCGAGTTCGGCATTGGTACCCTCGAGCCGCACCACCAGCGGCACTTGCAGGCCGACTTCCTTGACCGCGGCAATCACGCCTTCGGCGATGATGTCGCACTTCATGATGCCGCCGAAGATGTTGATCAAAATGCCTTTGACCGCCGGATCCTTGGTGATGATCTTGAACGCCGCCGTCACCTTCTCCTTCGACGCGCCGCCGCCGACATCGAGGAAGTTGGCGGGCTCCGCGCCGTAGAGCTTGATGATGTCCATCGTCGCCATGGCGAGACCGGCGCCATTGACCATGCAGCCGATATTGCCATCGAGCGCGACATAGGCGAGGTCGTATTTCGACGCCTCGATCTCCTTCTCGTCCTCTTCGGTGGTATCGCGCAGTTCCATCAGCTCGGGATGGCGAAACAGCGCGTTGTTGTCGAACGACACTTTTGCGTCGAGCACGCGCAGCCGGCCGTTCTTCATCACGATCAGCGGGTTGACCTCGAGCAGGCTCATGTCCTTCTCGACAAAGGCCTTGTAGAGGATCGGGAACAGCGTGGCGGCATCCTTGGCGGCGTCGCCAGTGAGCCCCAGCGCTTCCACCAGAATGTCGACGTCGATGGTCGTCACGCCGGCCAACGGATCGATGGCGCGGGTGATGATCTTTTCCGGCGTGTCGTGGGCGACGCCTTCAATGTCCATGCCGCCTTCGGTCGAGACGACGAAAGCGATGCGGCCGACCGCGCGGTCGACCAGGATCGACAGGTAAAGCTCGCGCTCGATATCGGCCCCGTCCTCGATATAGAGGCGGTTGACCTGCTTGCCGGCCGGGCCGGTCTGCTTGGTCACCAGCGTGTGGCCGAGCATCTCGTTGGCGTTGGCAACGACATCGGCGACCGACTTGGCCAGCCGCACGCCACCCTTGGCGTCGGCGGGCAACTCCTTGAACTTGCCCTTGCCGCGGCCGCCGGCATGGATCTGGCTCTTCACCACATAAAGCGGGCCGGGCAGCGACTTGGCGGCGGCTTCCGCCTCGCTCGCCTTGAACACCGGGACGCCTTCGGCCACCGGCGCGCCAAAGCCCTTCAGCAGCGCCTTGCCTTGATATTCATGGATGTTCATCTGGATGGTCTCCGGGGGATCACTTGGAGGCGAGATGCGGGGCGATCTTGACGCAGGCCTCGGTCAGGCCCTGCACCGTCGCGACCGAAGCGTCGAACATCTTCTGCTCGGCCTTGTTGAGGTCGATCTCGATGATGCGCTCGACGCCGCCGGCGCCGATGACCACGGGAACGCCGACATAGGTGCCCTTGACGCCGTACTGGCCCGACAGATGCGCGGCGCAAGGCAGCACGCGCTTTTTGTCCTTGAGGTAGGATTCAGCCATCGAGATGGCCGAGGCGGCCGGCGCATAGTAGGCCGAGCCGGTCTTCAGGAGACCGACGATCTCGGCGCCGCCGTCGCGGGTGCGCTGCACGATCTGGTCGAGCTTTTCCTTCGAGGTCCAGCCCATCTTGATGAGATCGGGCAGCGGAATGCCGGATACCGTCGAATAACGGATCATCGGCACCATGCTGTCGCCGTGGCCGCCGAGCACGAAGGCGGTGACGTCCTCAACCGAGACCTTGAACTCCTCGGCCAGGAAGTAGCGAAAGCGCGCGCTGTCGAGCACGCCGGCCATGCCGACGACATGGGTCTTGGGCAGGCCCGAAAACTTCTGCAGCGCCCACACCATTGCGTCGAGCGGGTTGGTGATGCAGATGACGAAAGCCTTCGGCGCGTACTTCTTCAGCCCGGCGCCGACCTGTTCCATGACCTTGAGGTTGATGCCGAGCAGATCATCGCGGCTCATGCCCGGCTTGCGCGGCACGCCGGCGGTGACGATGCAGACGTCGGCGCCCTCGATGCCGGCATAATCATTAACGCCGGTCAGCCTGGCATCGAAGCCGTCGACCGGCGACGACTGCGCGATATCGAGCCCCTTGCCTTGCGGAATGCCCTCGGCAATATCGAACAGCACCACGTCGCCGAGGTCCTTGAGACCGATCATGTGGGCGAGCGTGCCGCCGATCATGCCGGAGCCGATAAGCGCTATCTTGTTGCGTGCCATGTGAGGAAATTTTCCCTTTGACTGTGACGACGCCCAAATCCTGGATGACTTGGTTGACGACGTCGAGGAAGAGGCCGGAATGCTGTGGTCTCAGCGAGATTTCGCCGCATCCAGTAGCCCCGGTCGAAAAAATATTCAATCGATTATTTCAAGCTGAATATTTTCAATCGGTTAGAAACGCTGGGATTTACGTAAACGTCAAAGTCTATGAGCCGACTTGGGAGGTTTTACACAATGAATATGGAAATCAGAAGACTCTATGCCGGCGATGACGCCCTTGTGAAGCGGATCGCCGAAGACGTGTTCGACGAGCCCGTGCGCCCTGACAGGCTTGCCGCGTACCTCGCCTCGCCAGGTCATATGATGATTGTCGCGCTGGTGGATGGTGTCGTCGTCGGTCAATGCGCCGCCGTCATCCACCGCCATCCCGATAAGGTGAGCGAGCTCTACATCGACGAAGTCGGCGTCTCGCCGGCCTTCCGGCGCCAGGGCATCGCGCGCAAAATGCTCGACGCCATGTTCGCGCTCAGCCGCGAGCAGGGCTGCGGCGAAGCCTGGGTCGGCACCGAACCGGACAACACGCCGGCCCGCGCGCTTTATGAGTCGCGCAAGCCGCATGGGCCGGCGGAGGGGTTTGTCATGTATGTCTATCAGTTGTAGAGGGGCGCGAAGGATCGCTACCTTATTGGACCCCGTGTCAGGCCTGTGCCTGCTCCACTCCAACCAATGCCGCCTTCTCCTTCCGCCTTTCCGCCCAATCCTCCAGCCAGTCGCGGCTTTGCATCTCGATGAGCCGCGAAGCCGTGCGTTCGAATTCGAACACTTCGTTGCCGCGCTTGGCTGTGTAGAGCTGCTGCGGCGCGGCCTCGGCGCTCACCACCAGCCGCACATGATGATCGTAGAGCGTGTCGATCAACAGGATGAAGCGCTTGGCTTCGTTGCGTCGTCCTTCGCCGAGTACGGGGATGTGTTCGATGAAGATGGTCGAGAAGCGGCCGGCGATGGCCAGGAAATCGCGCGCGCCGAGCGGCTTTTCGCAAAGGTCGGCGAAGGAAAATCGCGCCGCGTCGCCGGCCGCCGCCGGTACAACCACCTGGCGGCCCTTCACTGCTACGGTCGTCTCGGCGACCGGCGCGCCCCGTGTCATCACCTGCCAGGCCTCGTCCAGCATGCGGTCGGCCTCGGTATCTGCCGGCGTGACATAGACCGGCGTGCGGGCGAGTTTTTCCAGCCGGTAGTCCTTGTCGGCGTCAAGCGACAGCACATGGGCGTGGCGCTCGAGAATGCTGATGAAGGGCAGAAAGAGCTGGCGGTTCAGTCCGTCGCGATAGAGATTTTCGGGCGCGACATTGGAGGTGGCGACCAGCACCACGCCATTGGCAAACAGCGCCGAGAACAGCCGCGACAGGATCATCGCATCGGCAATGTCGGTGACTGAGAATTCGTCGAAGCACAGCACCCAGGCCTGTTCGGAGAGCGCCAGCGCCACCGGCGGGATCGGGTCGTCCTCCTTGACGTCGCCGTTCTTTCGCGCGGCCCGGTGCTTCTGGATGCGGTCCTGCACATCGGCCATGAAGTCGTTGAAATGGACACGGCGCTTGCGGCGGACCGGCAACAGCTCGAAGAACATGTCCATCAGCATGGTCTTGCCGCGGCCGACGCCGCCATGGATGTAGAGGCCTTTGACGACTTCGCGTGTCTCGCGCTTGCGGGCAAACAGCCAGCCAAGCGCGCTCGACTTTTGCGCCAGCCGCTTGACCGAGATCTCGTCGGTCAGCCGGTCGAGTGCGGCGGCGATTCGCTCCTGCGCCGGATCGCGTTCGATGGCACCGGTGTCGACCAGATGGTCGTAGCGCTGCCTGACGGTCGCATGGGTCTGGAGGCCGTCACGCAGATGCATCGGTCACGTCGCTGACTGGGGATAGGCAGCTTATCTTGTAAGCGAAATCGGCAGACCGGTGGAAGTCTGGCCGTCGAATTTCGAACCGCCCGATGAGTAAAGCCGCGCCAGCGTGCCGCCATTCTCGTCATAGAGCGTCAGCTGCTTGCCGGCGACGTTCCACGACTTGATGCCGTCGATCGGTGCCGGGCAATGCAGCGGTCCGGCGCGATAGCCGGCGCCGAATTTGGTCTGCGGCGTCGCCACCTTGCAGCTCTGACCCGAAACGCTGGCGTTCCAGACGCCGGCGACGCTGGCCGCGGTGAGGTCGGTGGCGCCCGCAGGCGCCGATCCATCCGGCGGCAGCGAGGCGACCTGCGTGCCCGCAGGCGCGTTCGGGAATTGCGACGGGTCGGTTGTGCCCGGCGCTGCCGGCGGCGGCAGCTGGCTTCCGCTCACCGTGCCCGCGGGCGCGGGCTGCAGCGGGGCGGGCTGCTGATCATCCATCGATGAAAAACGCGAGGTCGAACATCCGCTTGCAAACAGCGCCGCCAGCGATACGGCCACCAGGCCGCTTCTTGAAAAAGTCATGTCAACCTCCGTCGGAACCGGCTGGGGGGAAGCCGTCCGCACAATCTCACCCTCACCAAGATGGAGAAGGTGGCGAAATTTCAACCCGATATGGTTAAAATAGGGTTTGCAGCAAGAATTGTTGCAAATTTATCGCAAAATGGCTGGTGGACGAAGGAGCATCATCTTCGCTCTAGCGCGGTTCGAACCGGTAGAGCGGCTGCGAAAGCGGCAGCGGAGCCCGCAGCAGGTCGGCGCATCGGCGGTCCAGCGCAAGCGACAGATTGTGAGCCTGTAGCATCGCCTTCTTCCAGTCGGTAGCCATCTTCAGCGAGGCCAAAGCATCGGCGGGGCGGTCGGCGGCGACCATGAGCTCTGCCGCGATGAGGCGATCTTCCGGCCCGACGGCCTCTCCGGCCCTGAGCCGGTTGGCCAGCCCAAGCCATTGTTCCCAGGCGAAGGCCTTCGAAATCAACTTCGGGCGAGGCGGCTGGTCGGTTGCATCGCCGCGCACAAACGGCCCCAGCGCAAGCCGGGCCAATGCCTTGTCGGCGAACGCCTCTGCAGTCTCGCCTTGCATTTCGGAGATTCCACACCCACCGAGGATGCTTTCGCGATCACGCGCCCCGAGAACGAAGTCGAGCCCGTAAAGCATGGCTGCCGTGACGGCATCAGGCTTGTTGACCGGATCGAGCTGTTTTGCCGCGATCTGTGCATTGACCCCCGCCGCCACTACGGTGCCGACGCGCACGTCGCCGCTGTAGTTGATGATCGATAGCAGCATCACTGCCTGCGGGGCATCGGCAACAAGTTGCCCGATCGGCCGGAGCGCTGGACCCATGCCGTTTTGACCGTCGAGTGCCCGCACCTCCGCTGGCTGTTTGGAAATATCGAAGGAAGGGCGGAAATAGGCTGAATAAAGGGCATTACGGACAAACGCTGTGCGACTGCCCTTGTCGGGGAGGACCGCGGGTGGAAGCCGATCGAGATAGGCGATGTAGTCGGACAGGTTGTCCTTGACTGCCCGCATCTCGAGAGCCAGCAGCCAAGCGCCTTTGTCTTCGGCCCTTTGGGCGAGTTGCGACTTTGCCTCGTTATCGGCAATGGATAGCGCCTGCGCAATGCCTCTGGCGACCTGCGATGCCTGGGAAGGATCCGACGTCTGCAAACGTCCCAGCTCACCCAGCAACCACTCACCATCATCCTCGGCAACAAGCGCGCGCCAGGCAGACTGGCCGAGCTGTGGCAAAACCGACTTCGCGTTGGATAGCGGCTGCATGCCGGCAATCATCGCCGCCCGGTCCAGTGTTTTTGCGTAGGCAAGTCTGAGTTCGGCGATGCGCAGCGGCGGATGGCTGCGCTTTTCCAGATCCGCCAGAAGCACCGAGCCTTCAGTGTAGGCAATGCCGCCATAGCGTATCTTCAGATACGCCGCGTCGTCGCCAAAACGGTCGCGCCAGAAATTCGGGAATGTCGCCGGTTCGGCAAGCAGGAAGTCGCCCGCATCCATGATGGCTGGCGTGTGAGTGCAGGCGCTGGGCTCTGTCGGCGCGGCGGCCGCCGGCGATATCGGCGCGATCCCCATGATCGCTGCTATGACTGCAAGACTTGCCTGCCAACGCATGTGGGATCCCCCTCATTCGCCTCGCAATCGTATACCGATAGGCATCCGCCCGGCAAATGCTTGCGCCAAAGGGCCGCGTCCCTATCTAGCAAGGACAGAAACCTGCCGGAGCCGAAACCTTGGCCGCGAGAAAAAGAGCCGCCAACCGCTACTACAGCGGCCCGCCCAGCGACCATTTCGACGGCACTCTGTTCTTCAATCCCGACGGCCAGATGCCTGGCCGTTTCACCGATCTGCTCAAATGGCAGCTGAGCGGCGAGCGTTCGAAATGGCCGGCAGACAATCCAAGCCCGTTTGAGCCGGCAGAGCCGGCGGCGCGCATCGATGGCAACGGGCTGCGCCTGACCATGGTCGGCCATTCCACGCTGCTGATCCAGACCGCCGGCCTCAACATCCTGACCGACCCCGTGTGGTCGCCGCGCGTCTCGCCGCTCTCCTTTGCCGGCCCCAGGCGTGTCAATGCGCCAGGCATCGCCTTTTCCCAGCTGCCGCCGATCGACCTCGTGCTGGTCAGCCATAATCACTACGACCATCTCGACCTCGCTACGCTTAAGCGGCTGAAGGCCAAACATGCTCCGCAGGTGCTGACGCCGCTTGGCAACGACGCCATCATCGACGCCGGCGTGCCGGGCATGCGAATGACGGCGCATGACTGGGGCGAGCGCACCGACATCGGCAACGATGTCGCCGTTCATGTCGAGCCGGTCCACCACTGGTCGGCGCGCGGGGCACGCGACCGGCGCATGGCGCTGTGGGCCGGCTTCGTGGTCGAAACCCGTGGTGGAAATATCTATTTCGCCGGCGATACCGGCTTCCATGGCGGCACCAATTACCGGCTGATGGCCGAGAAACATGGCGGCTTTCGCCTCGCCATCCTGCCGATCGGCGCCTATGAGCCGCGCTGGTTCATGGCGCCGCAGCACCAGAACCCGGAGGAGGCCGTGCAAGGCATGCAGCTCTGCAACGCCGCCTATGCCGCCGGCTGCCACTGGGGGACGTTCCGGCTTACCGACGAACCGATCGACGAGCCGGCCCAGAAACTGGCCGAGGCGCTGGAGGCGCAGGGCGTGCCGGGGGATCGCTTTCGCGCCCTGCGGCCGGGCGAAATCTGGGACGTGCCGGACGCCTAGCAAGGAACCCAAAGGGGCGAAACGCGTTGTTTGCTCAACGCAATTTGGCCGGGAGCCTTTCCATGATCAAATGGATCATCATTCTTCTGATTGTCGCCGCTGCCGCGAGCCTGCTTGGCATGCCGGCGCTGGCGGGCGCCGCCGCCACCGGTGCGCGCGTGCTTATCGGCATCGTTCTCGTCATCTTCCTGCTGATCGTGCTCGGCGTTTTCGCGGTAACCTAGACGCAGCCCACACTGGTAATTCCCGCCCGTTTCCGCCATATAGCGGCAAAACGGACAGGAATTACCTGAGACATGGCAGGCACTGCCCCCTTCGCCAAGATGAACGGCATCGGCAACGAGATCATCGTTGCCGACATGCGTGGCCGTGCCGACCGGGTGACGGCGGCGTCGGCTGTTGCGCTGAACGCCGACGCGGCGACCAGGTTCGACCAGATCATGGCGATCCATGACGCCCGCACGCCTGGCA
The DNA here is from genome assembly GCF_053714375.1 of Mesorhizobium sp. ArgA1. NCBI lineage: Bacteria > Pseudomonadati > Pseudomonadota > Alphaproteobacteria > Hyphomicrobiales > Phyllobacteriaceae > Mesorhizobium > Mesorhizobium sp. ArgA1. The sequence goes on along the minus strand of NZ_JBSKBQ010000010.1, from coordinate 124,635 downwards.
CTGCCTACTACATCGACATATTGAATTCCGACGGCTCGGGCGCGCAGGCTTGCGGCAACGGCATGCGCTGCGTCGTCCAGGCGCTGGCCGCCGAGACCGGCCAGAAGACTTTCACCTTCGAGACCCGCGCCGGCATCCTCAACGCCGTCGAGCATGCCGACGGCACCATCTCGGTCGATATGGGCACGCCGCGCTTCGGCTGGCAGGACATACCGCTGGCCGAGGAATTCCGCGACACCCGTAGGATCGAGTTGCAGATCGGCCCGATCGACGCGCCGGTGCTGCATTCGCCTTCGGCTCTCTCGATGGGCAATCCGCACGCCATCTTCTGGGTCGACCGCGATGTCTGGTCCTACGAGCTCGAACGTTTCGGCCCGCTGCTCGAAAATCATCCGATCTTCCCCGAGCGCGCCAACATCACCATCGCCCAGGTGACGTCGCCGGAGACGATGATCATCCGCACCTGGGAGCGCGGCGCCGGCTTGACCAAGGCCTGCGGCTCGGCCGCTTGCGCCGCCGTGGTCGCTGCCGCCCGCACCCGGCGCACAGGCCGCAGCGTCACGCTGATGACGCCCGGCGGCGGCTCGCTGCATGTCGAATGGCGCGATGACGACCACGTCATCCTGACCGGTGCGGCCGAATGGGAATTTTCTGGCAGTTTCGATCCGTCGACCGGCACTTGGGCCCGCGACACCGAAAGCGCGGCCTGATGTCCGTTCTTGCCAATTTCAAAGGGATAGACGTCGTCACCTTCGGCTGCCGCCTCAACACCTATGAATCCGAGGTGATGCGCCGCGAGGCCGAAAGCGCCGGCCTCGGCGCGCTCAAAGGCGGCGCCATCATTTTCAACACTTGCGCCGTCACCTCCGAAGCGGTGCGCCAGGCCAAGCAGTCGATCAGAAAAGCCCGTCGCGAAAACCCGGCGGCGCGCATCATCGTCACCGGCTGCGCCGCGCAGACCGAGCCGCAGAATTTTGCCGCCATGGACGAGGTCGACCTCGTGCTCGGCAATGAGGAGAAGCTGAAGGCGAACTCCTATCGCGCGCTGCCCGATTTCGGCGTCAACGACACCGAAAAGGCGCGCGTCAACGACATCTTCTCGGTACGCGAGACCGCCGGCCATATGGTCGACGCCATCGAAGGCCGGGCCCGGGCTTTCGTCCAGGTGCAGAATGGCTGCGACCACCGCTGCACCTTCTGCATCATCCCCTATGGCCGCGGCAATTCGCGCTCGGTGCCGATGGGCGCCGTGGTCGAGCAGGTGAAAAGGCTGGCCGGCAATGGCTATGCCGAGATCGTGCTGACCGGCGTCGATATGACCTCTTTCGGCGCCGACCTGCCGGGCGCGCCGAAACTGGGCAAACTGGTGAAGACAATCCTCAAGCAGGTGCCGGACGTCAGGCGGCTGCGGCTGTCCTCCATCGATTCGATCGAGGCCGATGACGATCTGCTCGACGCGATCGCCACCGAACCCAGGCTGATGCCGCATCTGCATCTGTCGCTGCAGTCCGGCGACGACATGATCTTGAAGCGCATGAAGCGTCGCCATCTGCGCGACCAGTCGATCCGCTTCTGCGAGGATGTGCGCAAGCTGCGCCCTGCAATCGTCTTCGGCGCCGACATCATCGCCGGCTTCCCGACCGAGACCGAGGACATGTTCGAGAATTCTTTAAAAATCGTCGGGGAGTGCGGGCTGACGCATCTGCATGTCTTCCCGTTCTCACCGCGCGAAGGCACGCCCGCCGCCCGCATGCCGCAGGTCCGCCGCGAACTGGTCAAGCAGCGCGCCGCAAGGCTGCGCGCCGCGGGTGAGGCCGCGTATCGCCGTCATCTCGCATCGCTTCCCGGTACGCGCCAGTCGATACTGGTCGAGCGCGACGGCCTGGGCCGCACCGAAGGATTTACGCTGGCCGCGCTTGGCATGGGTGCGCCAGGCGAGATCGTCGAGGCCACCATTACCGGCCATGACGGCGCGCGCCTGACCGCTGCCCCGCTCACCGCCCGCGCCGCCTGAGACGATTGAAGCATGGCCGGTTTTTTCAAGAAGATATTTTCGTTCGGCAACAAGGAAGTCGTCGAGGAGCGCATCGACGAAACTGCCCCGTTGCCGCCGATCAAATGGGATGCGCTTGAGGCGCTGAAGCCGGCGGCTGAGCAGGTCGTTCCGGAGTTTTTGAAGCGCGACGAGCCTGAAGCGGCGGTCCAACCGACGCCCGAGGAGCCAACACCCGAACCTGCCCCAAACATTCCGCCAACACCGGAACCGGTCGTTCCCTCGGAGCCCGAACCTCTGCCGGCACCCGCGCCGGAAGAAGAGCCCGCACCTGAGACGCCAGCTGAACCGCCGGCGCCTGAGGAAGTGCCGCCACCGGCTCAGCCCGAGCCAAAGCCGACGCCCGAGCCGCAGCCGCAAGAGCTGCCGGTACCCGCCGAACCGGAGGTCGAGCCATCACACCCGCAGGAGCAGCCTGAACCTGCCCCTTTCGAGATACCGACGCCCGCGGAGATTCCGGCCGAGACGCCGGCGCCGATCGAGGTGCCGGCGGCGCCATCTCCAGCGGACGCCAGCCCTGCCCCTCATCCGCCTGCCGGCACCTTCTCCCCGTATAGCGACGGGGAGAAGGGAGCTGAATCGAGCTCCGCGCATCCCCCTGCAAATATCGAAGAAGAAGCCGCAACGCTGACGCCCCCCTCTCCCCGCTCCTTGCGGGGAGAGGGTAAGGGTGAGGGGCAGCGCGAACCTGCGAAAGGATCAGCAGCAGCGGTTGAAGCCCCCGCAGCTGAAATTGTTCCACCCATTCGCCAACCGGCTCCGGTTGAGCCGCAGCCTATCCTTGCTGAAATTGCGCCCGAGCCCCAGCCCACCCCGCCGCCACCCGCCGCCGGCAAAGTCACCGTCACCAAAAAGGTCGAGCAGAAGGCCGAGCCGGTGAAAGCGCCCGAGCCGGCGCCGCGGCGTTCCTGGTTCCAGCGCATGCGCGACGGGCTGGCGCGGTCGTCGCGCGAACTCACCGGCAACATTGCCGGCGTCTTCACCAAGCGCAAGCTGGATGAGGACACGCTGCAGGACCTGGAGGACGTGCTGATCCGCGCCGATCTCGGCCTGGAGACGGCGCTGCGCGTCACCGATGCGCTGGCCTCCAGCCGCTACGGCAAGGATGTCTCGGACACGGAAGTGCGCGCCGTGATGGCGGCCGAGGTGGAAAAGGTGCTGACCCATGTCGCCATGCCGCTGGAGCTGGACCTCTCGCACAAGCCGCATGTCATCCTGGTGGTCGGCGTCAACGGCACCGGCAAGACCACGACCATCGGCAAGCTCGCGGCAAAGCTGACCGATGGCGGCCTGTCGGTGATGCTTGCCGCCGGCGACACGTTTCGCGCCGCCGCGATCGAGCAGCTGAAGATCTGGGGCGAGCGGACGAAGTCGCCAGTCATCGCCTCCAAGATCGGCGCCGATGCCGCAGGCCTCGCCTACGATGCCTTCGAGAAGGCGAAGGAAGCCGGCTCCGACGTCCTGATCATCGACACTGCCGGCCGGCTGCAGAACAAGACCGAACTGATGGCCGAGCTGGAAAAGATCGTCCGTGTGTTGGGCAAGCTCGACCCGGAAGCGCCGCACACCGTGCTGCAGACGGTCGACGCCACCACCGGCCAGAATGCGCTCAACCAGGTCGAGATCTTCCGCAATGTCGCCGGCGTCAACGGCCTGGTGATGACCAAGCTGGACGGCACGGCACGCGGCGGTATTCTGGTGGCGATCGCGGCAAAGCACAAATTGCCGGTCTATTTCATCGGCGTCGGCGAACAGGTCGACGACCTCGAACCTTTCTCGGCAAGCGAATTCGCCAGGGCGATCGCGGGCGTAGCGTAAAAGACACGATCCCGAGGAGCTGCAGGCTTTTTGGACAAGATCATGCGTCAGAAGGAAGTCATGAACCCTCCCATCCTCGAACGCGACCCGTCCGACCCGCAGAAGAAGAAAGAAAGCGTCAATCCGCTGCTCAAGCTGGTGCTGGAGCTCGGACCGCTGATGGTTTTCTTCTTCGCCAATGCGCGCGGCGCCTGGCTGGTGGAGAAATTTCCGGTGCTGGCCGAATTCGGCGGGCCGATCTTCGTCGCCACCGGCCTTTTCATGGCCGCGACCGCTATCGCGCTGGTCGCGTCCTGGCTATTGATGCGCACCTTGCCGATCATGCCGATGGTCTCCGGCGTCGTCGTCTTCATCTTCGGCGCGCTGACGCTCTATCTGCAGGACGACGTCTTCATCAAGATGAAGCCGACCATCGTCAACACGCTGTTCGGCGGCGTGCTGCTCGGCGGCCTCTACTTCGGCCGCTCGCTGCTCGGCTATGTCTTCGATTCGGCCTTTCGCCTCGATGCCGAAGGCTGGCGCAAGCTGACCTTCCGGTGGGGGCTGTTCTTCCTGTTTCTGGCTCTTGCCAATGAAGTCGTATGGCGGAATTTTTCCACGGACTTCTGGGTTACCTTCAAGGTCTGGGGCATCATGCCGATCACGCTTTTGTTCACCTTCAGCCAGATGCCGCTGATCCTGCGCCATTCCCTGGATGACAAGACCGAGAATGCGGAGAAGGCTGGCAAATAGAGCAATTCCAGGAAAAGTGTGAAACGGTTTTCCGTGTGGAATTGCGTCAGCATAAACGGAGACGGCTATGGAATTCGTCACCACGCACGACGAGCTGAGGACGATCTACAAGACGCCGCGGCCGACCGATCCTCCCATACGCAAGGAGATCAGGGCGCTCGACGGCCATTGCCGCTCCTTCATCGGCAAGAGCCCCTTCGTGCTGATCGGATCTTCCGACGGCGCCGGCAATGCCGACGTGACGCCGAAAGGCGACAAGCCCGGCTTCGCCCTTGTGCTCGACGACACAACCATCGCCATCCCCGACCGCCCCGGCAACAACCGGCTCGACACGCTGGAAAACATCCTGCGCAACCCGTCGGTCGGGCTGCTCTTCCTCATCCCCGGCATGAACGAAACGCTGCGCGTCAATGGCGACGCCCGTATCACCATCGATGCGGCGTTGCGCGAGCGCCTTGCCGTCGATGGCAAGCAACCGCAAAGCATCGTCATGGTGAGCGTCAAGGCCGCCTACATGCACTGCGCCAAGGCCTTCATGCGTTCGCAATTGTGGAAGCCGGACAGCTGGTATGACCGCGCGACATTGCCGACGCTTGGCCAGATTCTATCCGACCAGATGACGCTTTCCGAAACTGCCGGCGAGTTCGACCGCTCGCTCGACGAGGCCTACCGCCAGACCATGTGGTAGAGTGGAGCACGATTCGCCCACCCGGTTTCCCCTTGATCGAGCTCCTCGCCATCTCCGGCAGTCTGCGTGCCGCCTCGACCAATTCGGCGTTGCTCGCGGCTCTGGCGCACAATGCGCCATCCGACTGCCGCGTCGGCTTCTATGACGGGCTCGGCCAGCTGCCGATCTTCAATCCCGACGACGAAGGCGAGCGCACGCCACATGAAGCCGCACGGCTGATCGAGGCCGTCACCAGCGCCGACGGCATCATCGTCTCCTGCCCCGAATATGCGCATGGCGTGCCGGGCGGCATGAAGAACGCACTCGACTGGCTGGTCTCGCGCGACGCCGCCGTCGGCAAGCCGGCCATGCTGGTGCATGCCTCCGCGCGCTCGCTCTATGCCCGCGCCGCGCTGGCCGAGATCATGCGGACGATGTCGTTTGCGCTCTGCGAGGACGCGCTGCTGGAGATCGCCTTGCTCGGCAGGAAACCGCCGGAGATAGAAGCCATCCTGGCGGAATCGGACAATCTGCTCGCGATGCGCGCCGCCGTGGAGGCCTTTGCGGTTTTTATACGCAGGCGGTGAGGGAGCCCTTCCCTTCTTCCCTTGTGGGAGAAGGAAGGCGGGCCTTACCCCTTCCGCAACGTCTCGACATCGGTCTTGCCGACATACCAATCGCGCGCGTTGATCTCTTCGAACACCACCCAGACATCGTCATTGCCGAGCCCGGTGGCATCCATGATGGCCGCCGTGACCTTCTTGGCGATATCAGCCTTCTTGCCCGCCGGATCGGCGGCGATCACTTCCTTGACGATGCGGATGTTGACGAATGGCATGACGTCCTCCCCTTCATTTTCTGCAGACCGCGCCGAGAGACTGCTTCGAAATTCGCTCTGGTGAGTCATATGATGGTGGTTTCGAGAACCGGAGCGCAGCGGACATTTGGTCCGTGAGCACCGGAAGCGCAGAAAACGCCATCAGATGGCCGCCAGAGTAGAATTTCCAAGCAGTCTCGCTCAATAGGTCTTGGCTCCGTTCACCATCAGCCGGACCATGTAAAGCGACGTCGTGCCGGCGATGTAGAGGCAGTTCAGCTTGTTGCCGCCGAACACGCAATTGGCGGTCACTTCCGGCACCTTGACCTTGCCGATCAGCGTGCCGTCGGGATCGTAGCAATGGATGCCATCGGCGGCACTGGTCCAGATGCGGCCGGCCTCGTCGAGCCGGAAGCCGTCGAACAGGCCGGCCGCGCAGTCGGCGAACACCTTGCCGCCCGACACCTTCTTGCCGCCCTTGCCGATGTTGAAGACCCGCATATGCGCCGGGTTTTGCGCGCCATGCGTGCGGCCGGTGTCGACGACATAGAGCTGGCTTTCATCGAGTGAGAAGGCAAGCCCGTTCGGTCGGACCATGTCGGTGATGACGGCTTCGACCTCGCCCGTATCGGGATCGACGCGGTAGACATAACAGGCGCCGATCTCGCTTTCGGCCTTGTCGCCCTCATAATCGCTGTCGATGCCGTAGCTCGGATCGGTGAACCAGATCGAACCGTCGGAGCGCACCACGACGTCGTTGGGCGAGTTCAGCCGCTTGCCTTTCCATTTGGCCGCGATGGTGGTGACGGAGCCGTCATGCTCGGTGCGGCTGACGCGGCGGCCGGAGTGCTCGCACGTCACCAGCCGGCCCTGCCGGTCGACGGTGTTGCCGTTGGAATTGCCGGAGGGCTGACGGAACACGCTGACATTGCCGTCGGTTTCGTCGTAGCGCAACATGCGGTTGTTGGGGATGTCGGACCAGACGACATAGCGGCCGGCGGCGAACCAGGCAGGTCCTTCCGCCCACTGACATCCGGTGTACAGCTTTTCCACCTGCGCATTGCCATTGAACAGCCGCTGGAAACGCGGATCGAGAATTTCATAATAGTCTGCGGCCGCCATGCTTTTCCTCCGGGCATCACGTGACGCGCGGATCAAGCCAGCCTGTGAGCGAGAAGGCAAGATGGCGCGTGTGCAATTTGTAAGACAAAAGACACGCCGCCAGCATTGGCTCGCCAGCCGGTCCGGCAGGGCATGGTGCTGTTAGCGCTGCATTAACCGGCTATGCGTCCTGTGCAATGGTGCATTGCAACATCTCGTTTTTGCATTGCACCATTCCTATGTCATGCTGTGTACAGTCAAGGGAGGAACAAATTCGCCGCTGATATGCGGCACGAAAGGACCCTTGCTATGATTTTCGACAGTCTCATGACCCGCGCTCGCACCTCAATTGCCAAGCGCAAGCACTACAACCGCCTCGTCGCCGAAATCGAGAACCTTTCCGGCCGCGATCTCGCCGACCTGCGCGCCGATCGCTCGGAAATGCTCTATCAGGTCCACAAGCAGATCTACGGCTGAGCTTGCTTCCCTCTTCTCCCCTCGGGGAGAAGGTGGCCGCGTAGCGGCCGGATGAGGGGGCATGGCGCCGTCGCCTAGCCCGGCGCGGCCAGTGCTTTCTCGATCTCAGGCATCAGCACCGACTGCGCGGACTCGCCCGTCAGCGGCCCGACATGCTTGTAGGCGATCTTGCCATCCTTGCCGATGACGAAGGTTTCCGGCACGCCGTAGACGCCCCAGTCGATGGCCGTGCGGCCGGCTTCGTCGACGCCGATCGCCTGGAACGGATTGCCGAGGTCCCCGAGGAAGCGGCGCGCGTTTTGCGGCTCGTCCTTGTAGTTCAGTGCGGCAAGCGTGAAGCGCTTGTCCTGCGACAGCGCCAGCAGCACCGGATGTTCTTCCCGGCACGGTGCGCACCACGATGCAAACACGTTGACCAACGTCACCTTGCCAGCGAACGCTTTCGAATCCAGCCCAGGCAGGTTTGACCCCTCCAGTGCCGGCAGGTTGGTCTGCGGCGCCGGCAGGCCGATCAACGCCGACGGCACTTCCGCCTCGTCGCGTCCCGACAAAAGCTGCAACAGGAACAATCCGGCAAGGCCGAGGAAAACCAGCAGCGGCAACAGCACGATTAGGCGGCGGCGCGGCGGCGCCGGCGTTTCGCTTTCCGTGATCATGGTTTGCCGGGCCCAGTGCTGGCCCTGTCCGAACGCCGCCGCACCCCGGTAGCCTCGAGTTCCGCCAGTTCGCGCTTGCGTCCACGCTGGTCGAGCAGGATCCAGCCGATCAGCCCGGCCAGCACGACCGCCGTGATGCCATAGGCGGCGGTGACATAGAGCGCGTGCGCACTCATGCAGCCAGCTTCCCTTCCGCTTTCACTTCGCCGTGCTCGATCATGGCTTTCCCATAGCTTTGCAGCTTCGGCTTCGCAATTGGCCGCTGCGCCGCAGCGGCCACATCAATCCGTTCCATGCCGCAGCGCCAACGCTGCCGCCACCGGGCCGAGCACGGCAAGGAACAGCGTCAGCGCGGCAAGAATGAGGAAGGGCTGCACGAAGGGATCGGGATCGGCCACCGCGCCGTAACTGGCCGACACCCCGAAGATCAGCACCGGAATGGTCAGCGGCAGCACCAGCACCGAGATCAGCAGCCCGCCGCGCGGCAGCGCCACCGCCACCGCCGCACCGACCGCGCCGATGAAAGTGATGGCCGGCGTGCCGGTGAGCAGCGTCAGCGCGGTGGCGCCGATGCTGAGCGGCTCCATGTTCATGAACAGGCCGAGCAAGGGCGCGGCGACCACCAACGGCAGAACGCTGCCCGCCCAATGCGCCAGGCATTTCACCAGCACCGTCAGCGCCAGTATGTGGCGGTCGTTGCCGAGCACCAAGAGATCGAGCGAACCGTCCTCGCGGTCGGCCTGGAACAGCCGGTCGAGACCGAGCAGACAGGCGAGCAGCGCGCCGATCCAAAGGATCGCCGGACCGATGCGGGCGAGCAGCTTGAGGTCGGGGCCGACACCGAAGGGGATGGTGGCAATGACGGCGAGGAAAAAGATGACGCCGGTCAACGCGCCGCCGCCGGCGCGGATGGAGAGGCGGATATCGCGGAGGAAGAGGGCTAGCATCGGCGAGACGCCTCTGCGGCTGGATCGCCGTCTCTTCGATCGTAGCGTTCCTTCACACCCCCCTCTGTCCTGCCGGACATCTCCCCCGCAAGGGGGGAGATTGGCAGCGTCCTTGAAGGCACCTTTCCTTCACCGTTGGTGATTGGCAAAAGCCGACGCGGCATCCGATCTCCCCCCTTGCGGGGGAGATGGCCGGCAGGCCAGAGGGGGGTGTGACGGAGCGCCAACATCAACCCCCCATCCTCAGTTCACCGGTTCCTTCAATCCCCAGCGGCAGATGCGTCGCCGCAACGACAATGCCACCGTCGGCGCAGTGCCTCGTCATCAACCCCGCGAACCGTTCCTCCGAAGCCTTGTCCAGCCCGGCCGTAGGCTCGTCCAGCAGCCACAAGGGCCTATGGCTGACCAGCAATTTCGCAATCGCCGACCGCCGCCTTTGCCCGGTCGACAGATAGCCGAACGGCAGATGACCGATGCCGCCCAGCCCGACTGTTTCCAGCGCCTCTTCGACACCCAACTGGCCATCGCCGTTGAAGTCGCGCCAGAAACGCAAATTCTCCGCCACGCTCAGCGCCGTCTTCATTGCATTGAGATGGCCGAGATAGTGGCAGGCCGAAGCGATCGTCGCAAACGCCTCGCCGCCGCCTTCGATGCGCACATCGCCTTGCGCTTTCGGCAGCAGCCCGGCGATGACCCTGAGCAGCGTCGATTTGCCTGATCCGTTGGGTCCGGTGACGACCAGCGCCTGGCCCTTCTCGAGCGCAAAACCGATGCCGGAAAAGACCGTCTCGCCGCCGCGTTCGCCGCCCAGATTATCGGCAATCAGCCGCATGTCTGCCCGTCCCGAAAACTTTACCGCGCGACAGCTGCCGCATCGCACAAAATTGCCTGTCGCCTGTCTAGAACTATTCCAGAAAATTCTCTATATGCGGGTCATCCGTGCCAGCGGTCGGCACGGGAACAGAATTTGCGCCGAACCAGCGCACGCGCCGCCTTGAACGGCTCGGGTTGCTTGGGAGCGGACAGCGGAAATGGCCGTACCCGCACCTTTGCGCGTGATTGCATGCCCATCGGCGTCCGTTCCCTTTCAGGCTGAACAGACAAGGACGGACCGCACGTGTCAAAATCCCTCGACAGTTTCAATTGCCGCCGCACCCTCACCGTGGGTGGCGCGGACTATGTCTATTACAATCTGGTCGAGGCCGAGAAAAACGGCCTCACCGGCATTGCCCAGCTGCCCTATTCGATGAAGGTGCTGCTGGAAAACCTTTTGCGCAACGAAGACGGTCGCTCCGTCACCAAGGAATCGATCCAGGCGGTTGCTGGCTGGCTGACCGACAAGGGCACGGCCGGCGTCGAGATCGCCTATCGCCCGGCCCGCGTCCTGATGCAGGACTTCACCGGCGTTCCGGCGGTGGTCGATCTGGCGGCGATGCGTGACGGCCTCAAGGCGCTCGGCGGCGATCCGCAGAAGATCAACCCGCTGGTGCCGGTCGACCTCGTCATCGACCACTCGGTCATCGTCGACGAATTCGGCACGCCGATGGCCTTCGCCAGGAATGTCGAACTCGAATATGAGCGTAACGAAGAGCGCTACAAATTCCTGAAATGGGGCCAGCAGGCGTTCCGCAATTTCCGCGTCGTGCCGCCCGGCACCGGCATCTGCCACCAGGTCAATCTCGAATATCTCGGCCAGGTCGTGTGGACCAACACCGAGGACGGCGAAACCACCGCCTATCCCGACACCTGCGTCGGCACCGATTCGCACACCACCATGATCAATGGGCTTGGCGTGCTCGGCTGGGGCGTCGGCGGCATCGAGGCCGAGGCGGCGATGCTCGGCCAGCCGGTCTCCATGCTGTTGCCCGAAGTGATCGGCTTCCGCCTCACCGGCAAGCTCAAGGAGGGCGTCACCGCCACCGACCTCGTGCTCACCGTCACCCAGATGCTGCGCAAGAAGGGCGTCGTCGGCAAGTTCGTCGAGTTCTTCGGCCCCGGCCTGTCCAACATGACGCTGGCCGACCGCGCCACCATCGGCAACATGGCGCCCGAATATGGCGCCACCTGCGGCTTCTTCCCGGTCGACGGCGAAACCATCCGCTACCTCACAATGTCTGGCCGCGAGGAAAGCCGCATCGCGCTGGTCGAGGCCTATTCCAAGGCGCAAGGCATGTGGCGTGATGCGGGTTCCGCCGATCCCGTCTTCACCGATTTGCTCGAGCTTGAACTCAGCGAAGTCGTGCCGTCGATGGCCGGTCCCAAGCGTCCCGAAGGCCGCGTTGCGCTGGAAGGCATTCCGGCCGGCTTCGCCAAGGCGATGGAAACCGAATACAAGAAGGCCGCCGAAGTCTCCAAGCGCTATGCCGTCGAAGGCACCGACCATGATCTCGGCCATGGCGACGTCGTCATCGCCGCCATCACCTCCTGCACCAACACCTCGAACCCCAGCGTGCTGATCGGCGCGGGCCTTTTGGCGCGCAACGCCAACCGCGTCGGCCTCAAGCAGAAGCCCTGGGTGAAGACCTCGCTGGCGCCGGGCAGCCAGGTCGTCGCCGAATATCTCGAAAAGTCCGGCCTGCAGAAGGAGCTCGACCAGATCGGCTTCAACCTGGTCGGTTTCGGCTGCACCACCTGCATCGGCAATTCCGGCCCGCTGCCGGCGCCGATCTCCAAGACGATCAATGACAAGGGCCTGATCGCGGCCGCGGTGCTTTCCGGCAATCGCAATTTCGAAGGCCGCGTCTCGCCTGACGTGCAGGCCAACTACCTGGCTTCGCCGCCGCTGGTCGTCGCGCATGCGCTGGCCGGCACGGTTACCAAGGACCTCACCACAGAACCGCTCGGCGAAGGCCGCGACGGAAAGCCGGTCTACTTGAAGGATATCTGGCCGAGCTCGGCCGAGATCCAGGAGTTCATCGAGAAGAACGTCACCCGCGAGCTTTTCGCCCGCAAATATGCCGACGTCTTCAAGGGCGACGAGTACTGGCAGAACGTCAAGGCGCCGGAAGGCCAGACCTATGCCTGGGACGACAATTCGACCTATGTGCAGAACCCGCCCTATTTCGCCGGCATGACGGCCGGTTTTGGCAAGATCGGCGACATCAAGGGCGCGCGCGTGCTTGGCCTCTTCGGCGACAAGATCACCACCGACCACATTTCGCCGGCGGGTTCGATCAAGGCGGCGTCGCCGGCCGGCAAGTACCTCACAGACCATGGCGTCGGCGTCGCCGACTTCAACCAGTACGGTACGCGGCGCGGCAATCATGAGGTGATGATGCGTGGCACCTTCGCCAACATCCGCATCCGCAACCACATGCTGGGCGAGAACGGCCGCGAGGGCGGCTACACCATCCACTACCCGTCGAAAGAAGAGGAATCGATCTACGACGCGGCGATGGAGTACAAGAAGGAAGGTGTGCCGCTGGTCATCTTCGCGGGTGTCGAATACGGCAACGGCTCCTCGCGCGACTGGGCGGCCAAGGGCACCAACCTCCTCGGTGTCCGCGCCGTCATCGCTCAGTCCTTCGAGCGCATCCACCGCTCGAACCTGGTCGGCATGGGCGTCATCCCCTTCGTCTTCGAGGAAGGTACCTCATGGGCCTCCCTCAACCTCAAGGGTGACGAAATGGTCGAGATCGACGGCCTGAGCACGATCAAGCCGCGCCAGACCATGATCGCCAAGGTCACCTATGGCGACGGCACGGTGAAGAACGTGCCGATCATCTGCCGCATCGATACGCTGGACGAACTCGACTACTTCAAGAACGGCGGCATCCTGCAATACGTGCTGCGCGATCTGGCGGCGTAGCGGCCAAGGGCTTAGGCAGTAGGGCTTAGGCAGTAGCAGGAACGACTGCCTACTGCCCTACTGCCCTACTGCCCAGTCTTTCCAAAGCATTGGCCGATCGAACGAAAGTTCCGCCCTCTCTGCCCGCAGTAAAAACCGGCTGGACTCAGCAAGATCTGCCGCAATCTCCTGCCGCCATGCTCCCGATCGAACCGGGCGTTGAAGTGCTCCGCCCGCAGCGGCCATACCCACGGTTGCGGCAGTAAAATTTCACCGCAACGTGACTTCCCGTTGACTGTCGCTTCTGCCACAAATCTGGGCAACCAGAACAAGGCCGGCGTCACCGGCGGGAATCGGAACGACCATGACACCTCGACAACCCCTACGGCTTGCGGCTTTCGCGCTGGCCTTCTCGGCGCTTGCCGGGAGCGGCTTTGCCGAGGAAACCGGCACCACCCAGGCAGACAAGCCGCAGACCGACAAGCCGCAGATTGACAGGCCTTTGGGCGTCGTCGAGCTGTTCACCAGCCAGGGCTGCAATTCCTGTCCGCCGGCCGACGCTTTCTTTGCCGAGCTGGCCGCCAAGGACAACGTCGTCGCGCTCGCCTATCACGTCAATTACTGGGACTATCTCGGCTGGCAGGACACGCTGAGCAGTAAGGACAACACCGACCGGCAATATGACTACATGCGCGCCTTCGGCACCCGCTCCGTCTACACGCCGCAGGCCGTTATCAATGGCCGCAGCCATGTCAACGGCGCCAGCCGCAAGGAAGTCGACGGCGCGCTTGCCCGCATGGAGAAGTCCGGCGACGGCATGCGGGTCTCGATCAAGGTCAGCCGCACCAGCGACCGCGTCATGATAGATGCCGGCGACGCCGGCAGCGGCCCGACCGACGCCCATGTCGTCATCGTCTATTTCGAACCGCCGCAGACGGTTGCCATCGCCAAGGGCGAGAACACCGGCCGCTCGATGACCTACTGGAACGCCGTCTCCGGCATCCAGACCGCAGGCATGTGGCACGGCAAGGCGCAGCGCTACGAATTGCCGATGACCGAGATCGCCAAGAAAGGCGGCTGCGCCGTGCTGCTGCAGTCGGTCGGCAAGGACGGCCTGCCGGGCCCGATTTTGGGGGCTGCGTTTATTCATAAGCCGTGAGAGCACCGCTAGCCTTCGTCATCCTAGGGCGGAGCAAGGAGCGAAGCGACGCAGACCCTAGGATGACGAAGCCACGCAACAAAAAACCGACGTCAGCTTGCTTCTGACGTCGGTCATTTAGGTTTTGGGATCGTCGCACCCGGCCTTTCCCTGGGGAAAGTCCGAGGTTGGTTCGATCCGACGCAGACCCGTGGGCGGGGGGCTTGGGGTTTACGAGCCGGTGCCGGACCGAACCGTCTCAGGCAACGCCGGTAAATTCGTCGGACATTGGGGCATGAGCGCGGATAAAATAAGGCAGGAATGTGGCGAAGCATCACCAATTCAAACACGGCGTCTTACAAAAGTGACTGGACGTTGCGAAAACAGCGCAGCCCCGGGATGGTTAGCCGGGTCTTGCAATTCCACCGCGAACACGCCAACTTCTGCAAGCGAGATTCATTTTTTTAAGGGATCGCGGTATGACCGATCGCAGCGGTGGGACGGAGGATGGGGACGCATCCGCAATACTGATCCCGCTGCAGGAGGCGCGACGTGAACGCCTAGACCAGCCGGTTCGTTTCGACCGGCGTGAGCTCGATGAGATCCTGAGACTCTACGGGCGTATGGTTGCGGCCAATGAATGGCGCGACTACGCCATCGATCATCTGTCTGATCGCGCAGTCTTTTCGGTCTTCCGCCGGGCCAGCGAAGTGCCGCTGTTCCAGATCGTCAAGGATCCGAAACTGGCGCGCCGGCAAGGCGCCTTCGCCGTCATTGCGGCCGGCGGCCGCATCCTCAAGCGCGGCCAGGAACTCGGCCGCGTGCTCGGCGTGTTCGACAGCAAGCTGAAGCTGGTCCAGGCTACCTAATTATTTTGTTGCGAAATTTCTGCTCCGGCAACGAATCCGGATCGGGCGGGACTGTTGCGCCGCCATTCAGCGACAGCTGCATGAACACCGTGTCCAGCCAGCGTCCGTGCTTGTAGCCGGAGCCCTCCAGCCGGCCGGAATGACGAAAGCCGAGCTTTTCATGCAACCGCACAGAGGCGCTGTCGGCATGGCCGTCGCCGATCACAGCTATGATCTGGCGAAAACCCGCGACCCGGCAGGCCTCGATCAACGCCTGCATCAGCACGAGCCCGACGCCCTGCCCCTTGGCGTCAGAGGCGACATAGACCGAATCCTCGACGATGAATCGGTAGGCCGGGCGCGGCCGGAACGCGCCGGCATAGGCGTAGCCAAGCACCGCGCCATCCTTTTCCGCCACCAGATAGGGAAAGCCGCCACCCGTCAGGCTGTCGAAGCGCGCGCCCATCTCGGCGCGGCTGGGCGGCTCCAGCTCGTAGCTCGCCGTGCCATGCGTCACCGCATCGGCGTAGATCTCGGTGATTCGGTCGAGGTCGACCTCCAGGGCCCCTCGCAGGGTAACAATGCTCATAATTTGTGCAAACGATTCATCCGCCTGCCATAACAGCAAAGGCCGGCACAAAAGAAAAGGGCGGCCCGTTGAGCCGCCCTTCGCAAACTCGATAGTCCAGGTGCTGGATGGGAACCCGCTTAGCGGCGGTCGCCCATGAACTGCAGCAGGAACATGAACAGGTTGATGAAGTCGAGATAGAGCCTCAACGCGCCCATAATTGCCTTGCGGCCGGCAACGTCGGACTGGTCGCCTTCGAAGTACATTTCCTTGATGGTCTGCGTGTCATAGGCGGTGAGGCCGGCGAAGATCAGCACGCCGATCGCCGAGATGGCGAAGCCGAGCGCCGACGACTGCAGGAAGATGTTGATCAGCATGGCGATCACCAGGCCGACCACGCCCATGACCAGGAACGAGCCGAACGCCGAAAGGTCGCGCTTGGTCGTGTAGCCATAAAGCGACAGCCCGCCGAAGGCAGCCGCCGTGGCGAAGAAGGTCTGGGTGATCGAGGCGCCGGTGTAGACCAGGAAAATGGTCGACAGCGACAGGCCGACAAGGCCCGAATAGACCCAGAAGGTCGTCTGCGCCGCCGCCACGCTCATCGACTGGATCCTGAACGACAGGAAGAAGACGGCGGCGAGCGGGGCCAGGATAACCACCCAGCGGAAAGCGCTGGCGTAGATCAGTGTGCCGAAAGCAGTCAGCTGTCCGTCACCGGTGACGGCGAGCTGGAAAGCGCCCCAGGCGGCGATGCCGGTGATGAGGAGGCCAAGCCCCATCAGATTGTAGACCTTCAGCATGTAGCTGCGCAGGCCCTGGTCGATGTCGGCGCGTGCGCCTGGCACTGCCGAAGTTTGGTAATTGCGAATGGGCTCAGCCATTGGAATCCTCTGTTGCTTCTGCCCCGTACGGTGTCAGGTCCTTAGGACCTGGGCGCCGCTGGCGGGGCTCCAGCATGCCTGTGGCGAAATATGATGGTTCTTGACGTCAAGAACAAGACCGTAACGGGCTGCAACGCTTGGTGAATCGCCGGAAGCCGGTTTTCCTGGGCTTCCAACCTCGCACATTACCAAGATTTAACCGGACCGGCCGGATTCGGCAGGGATTCCCACCTCAAAACTCAGAGGTCGCGCAGCACTGGCGCCGCCTTGTGGCCGAGCACCCGCCAGGTGCCGGCAAGGCCGATGCCGACGGTGATCACCAACGCAAACACCAAGGTCGCCACCGCCACCTCCGGCATGAAATGCGATGGCAGCGTCATGATTCGGGCAACGATGTACCAGGCCGCGATGCCGCCGGCGGCAAGCGCGAACACCGCGGTGGCCAGCCCGATCAGCATATATTCGAGCGAAAACGCCGTGATCAGAGTCCGCCTCGTGGCGCCCAGCGTCTTCAGCACCACAGCATCGTGGATGCGAGCGCGGTTCCCCGCGGCAAGCGCGCCCGCCAGCACCAGGACCGAGGCGATCAGCGCCACACCGGCCGCGGCCCGGATCGCCGTGCCGAGCTGGCCGACCAGCCGGTTGACGACATCGAGCGCATCCTTGACCCGCACCGTCGTCACCGCCGGGAAGGCACGGGTGACGGCGTTGAGCAGCCTTGCATCGTCGGCCACCGACGCATCCTTCTCGGTCAGCGTCGCCAGCCAGCCATGCGGAGCGCCTGCAAATGTGTTGGGCGAGAACACCATGACGAAATTGATGCCCATGGTCTCCCATTGCACCTCCCGGAAATTGGCGATTCTTGCCGTCACATTGCGTCCGAGCACATTGACGGTGACGGTGTCGCGGAGTTTCAGCCCGAGCGCCTTGCCTTCATCGTTGGAAAACGACACCAGCGGCTCGCCGGTATAGTTGTCCGGCCACCAACTGCCCTCGATCAGCGTCGCGTTGGACGGCTGTTTGGCGTCATAGGTCAGGCCGCGGTCGCCGCGCAGCACCCAGGCGCCTTCCGGCGGCACATTGGCCTTGTCGACATCGACGCCGTTCAGCGCCATCACCCGGCCGCGCAGCATCGGCACCTTGACCAGCGTTCCCTTCGGCGCCTCCTTGCCGATCAGTGTTGAGAAGGCGTCGACATCGCCGTTCTGGATATCGACGAAGAAGAAATTCGGCGCCCGTTCCGGCAGGCTACCGGAGATCTGCTGCCTGAGATTCCCGTCGATGAGCGCCAGCGTCACCAAAAGCGTCAGCCCGAGTCCCAGCGACAGTACGACGGAAGGCGTCAGCGCGCCGGGCCGGTGGATGTTGCCGATGGCGAGCCTGAGCGCAACCGAGCGCACGCGCGGGCTTTTGCGCGCCACCCATTGCACCAGCGCGCCGACGAGGCGCAGCACCAGAAAGGCAAAGATCGTGGCGCCAACGAAGATCGAGGCGATGCGCTGGTCGCCGGAAAACAGGATAGCGAGTGCGGCCAGGGCAAGCGCAATGCCGACCGCCGCCGCCAGATAGGGCAGGCGCGGAAAGCCGCGGCCCTCGAACCCCATTTCGCGAAACAAGGCGGTTGCCGGCACGTCGCGGGCGCGGCCGAGCGGCAACAGCGCGAAAGCCAGTGTCACCAGCAGCCCGAACAGCGCCGCCATAGCCAGTGCGCCGGGATAGAAACCACCTTCCGCCGGCACCGGAATGACCGACTGGAGGGCGACACTTGCCGCGAACGGCATGGCGGCGCCGAGGATGAGGCCGAGCACGATGCCGAGGCCCGCGATCATAAGGATCTGCACGAGATAGACGGTGAAGACGAAGCCGCCCGAGGCGCCGAGGCTTTTGAAGGTAGCGATGACGCCACGCTTGCCGTCGAGATAGGCGCGCACGGCGTTGGCGACGCCGACCCCGCCGACCACCAGCGCCGTCAGCCCGACCAGCGTCAGGAATTGCGAGAAGCGCTCGATATTGGAGGACAGCGCCGGAGCGGCGTTGGAGCGGGTACGGATCGACCAGCCGGCTTCGGGGAAATCGCTCGCCGCCCGATCCTGGATTGCCTTGAGGTCGGCCTCGCTGGCGCCGGCCGGCAGCCGCACCTTGTAGGCATTCTCGACCAGGCTGCCCGGCTGGATCAGCCCGGACGCGGCAAGGCCTTGCGTCGAGACCATCAGCCGCGGCGCGAAGCCGAAACCGTCCGACACCGCGTCCGGTTCGCTGACCAGCCTGGCGCGCAGTTCGAATGTCGCACTGCCGACCTTCAGCCGATCGCCGAGCTTCACATTGAGCCGGTCGAACAACAGGTCGGGTGCCACAGCGCCAAAGACGCCGGATTTTTCGCCGAACAAATCCTGTCTCGAAAGTGCCGGCTCGGTCTCCAGCCCGCCATAAAGCGGATAGGCGTCGTCGACAGCCTTGGCCTCGACCAGCGCCTGGTCGGAGCCGTCCTCGAGCCGCGCCATCGAGCGCATGTTGGCGCCGTGTGATACCGTGCCGAGACGATCGAGGAAGGCGCTTTCGTTCGGCGTCGCGTCGCGCTGGTTGATCTGGAAGCGCAGATCGCCACCGAGCAGCGTCTGACCCTGGTCGGCGACCCCGGCGGTGATCGCCTGCGCCACCGAATTGACGCCACCGATCGCAGCGACGCCGAGCGCGATGCAAGCAAGAAAAATCAGAAATCCGGACAGTCCGCCACGCATCTCGCGCAGGGAAAAGCGGAACGCCAGCTTCAGCGTCTGCGACAGCGGCATCAGGCCGGCACCTTGAGCGGCGCGACCGGCGCATCCTCGATGCGGCCCGAGCGCATCGACACCTGACGCGAGCAGCGCGCCGCAAGGGCCGGATCATGGGTGACCAGCACCAGCGTCATGCCGCGCTCGGCCGCCTTGGCGAACAGAAGGTCGGCGACCTGCCGCCCAGTCGCCTGGTCGAGATTGCCGGTCGGCTCATCGGCAATGAGAATGCGCGGCGCCGGCGCCAGCGCGCGAGCGATCGCCACACGCTGCTGTTCACCGCCGGAGAGTTCGCCGGGATAATGGGTGACACGGTCGCTCAAGCCGACGGCCGCCAACTCCCGCGCCGCGACGCCGAACGGATCGGCATGGCCGGCCAGTTCCAGCGGCACCGCGACATTTTCGAGCGCCGTCATGTTGGGAATAAGGTGGAAGGACTGGAAAACGATGCCGATGTTTCGGCCCCGAAACGATGCGATCTGGTCCTCGCTTTTCCCGTTAAGCGATTCGCCGGCGATGCGCACCGTGCCCGAATCGACCCGCTCCAGCCCCGCCAGCACCATCAGCAAGGTCGACTTGCCGGACCCTGAGGGACCGACAATGCCGGTCGCTTCGCCGCGCGTCACGTCGAGGCTGACGCCCTTCAGCACATGAACGGATGACGCCCCTTGGCCAAGGGTCAGGGATATGTCTTTCAGCTCGATGACGGCTTCTGTCACAATTAAAGCGTCCTATATGGGGATGAAGGCTCTGCCTGCCGGAAGTCGTCGCCGGAAGAATTCTTGGTCATATGGGGCCTGCCACATGTCTTTCAAACACTCGGTTGCCGCAGGGCTCATCCTTTTCCTTACCCTTTGCGGCGCCATTTCGTCGGCGCGCGCCGAGACGTTCACCATCGTCGGCTTCGGCGACAGCCTGATGGCGGGGTTCGGTCTCGGGTCCGGCGAAGGCTTTACCGACAAATTGCAGGCTGCCCTCCGCGCCAAGGGCCGTGACGTGAGCGTCGCCAATGCCGGCGTGTCCGGCGACACGACGAGCGGCGGCCTGGCGCGGCTCGACTGGTCGGTGCCGGACGGCACAAGGCTGGTCATCCTCGAGCTTGGCGCCAACGACATGCTGCGCGGCGTCTCGCCCAATATCGCGGAAAAGAACCTGGACGAGATGCTGGCGAAGCTCAAAGCGCGCAAGATCGCCGTGCTTTTGGCCGGCATGCGCGCCGCGCCCAATCTCGGCGCCGACTACCAGACCGCCTTCGATGCGATCTATCCAAAGCTGGCCGCGAAATACGATGTGCCGCTTTATCCGTTCTTTCTCGACGGCGTCGCCGGCGAGAGCGGGTTCCAGCTCGAGGACGGCCTGCACCCCAATGCCAAGGGCGTCGACCGCATGGTCGAGCGCATCCTGCCCACGGTGGAGAAGGCGATTGCAGCCGTCGAGGGCGGAGCCTGAAACTGGATATTCACTCCTGGCGCAGCCTTCCGTTAGGGAAACATTTGGGAAAGCCTGCGACCAACAAACCACTTGCCCCGCTTCAATATCGATGATTCGGTAGGGCATAGTTCGATTCGAGGAAGGGAGGCTCACCATGCCGCGTCTTTTCACCGCCCTCGAAATACCGCGTGACGCCGCTCTTTCTCTGTCCCTGCTCAGGGGCGGCCTGCCAGGGGCGCGCTGGATCGACGTCGAAAACTACCACATGACGCTACGCTTCATCGGCGATGTCGAAGGCCATGTCGCTGACGAGATCGCCAACGCGCTCGACCGGGTTCACCGCCCGTCCTTCTCGCTGACGCTGTCTGGGGTCGGCGCTTTCGGCCAGAAAAAGCCGCATGCCGTCTGGGCCGGCGTTTTCGCCTCACCCGATCTCTCGGCCCTGCAAGGCGAAATCGACCGCATCTGCCAGCGGCTCGGCCTGCCGGCGGACCCACGCAAGTTCACGCCGCATGTGACGCTGGCGCGTCTGCGCAATTCGAGCCCGCTCGACGTCGCGCAGTACTTGTCGGCGCGCGGCAATTTCTCGACGCTGCCGTTCCGCGTCGGCCGCTTCGTGCTGATGTCGTCGCGCGATTCGGTCGGCGGCGGACCCTACATCGTCGAGGAAGCCTGGCCGCTCTCCGGCGCCGATGCGCGCTCTTCTAGCAGCTTTGCCAGCGCTTCCGACGCTTCACGGATCATGCGGTAGACCGAAGCGAAGGCTTCCGCCCCGTCGTAATAGGGATCCGGCACGTCGCGGGCCTGTCCCTGCGCGAACTCCGCCAGCAGATGGATGCGCTCGCTTGCGTGAGCCGGCGCCAGCGCCTTCAGGTCGCGGACATTCTGCCGGTCCATGCCGAGGATCAGGTCGAAGCGGGTAAAATCCTCTGGCCTGACTTTGCGTGCCCGCTGCCCGGAAATGTCTATGCCGTGGCGGGCCGCAATTGCGATCGATCGCGGGTCGGGCGCCTCGCCGAGGTTCCAGCCGCCGGTCGCGGCCGAGTCCAGCAGCATGTCGCGGCCGCGTTCCGCCAGCACGGCGCGAAACACGCCTTCGGCGAGTGGCGAGCGGCAGATATTGCCGAGGCAAACGAAGAGGACGGAGTTTATCGGCTTTATGCTCATCGGTATGCGCCGTTTGTGCATTGGAAGCCCAAAACGCAAAGCACTCTTGGACGATTTGCATTATGGTGAGGGTCAAAATCCGGGATAGCACGGGAAATCATGATGAATAGAGAAAAACTCAGCAAGGACGCCATTACAGCAGCATTGGCCGAACTGGGCGGCTGGTCGCTGGCCGCGGACGGCGCTTCCATCAACCGCAGCTTCGTCTTCAAGAACTTTTCCGAAGCCTTCGCCTTCATGACCCGCGTCGCTCTGGCCGCCGAGAAGATGGACCATCATCCCGACTGGTCGAACGTCTACAAGACGGTCGACGTGACGCTGAACACGCACGATGCCGACGGCGTCACCGCACTGGACATTGCGCTGGCCAAGAAGATGAACGGGTACTTCGGCGGCTGACCGTCCGGCGTGCAACGCGCCTGTGCCGGCAAATCGGCGTCATCCTCTTGTAGCGGACCGGCACTTTCACCACATTTTCTGCTGGCAGCCGCGCGCAACATGGTGCGTGACGGCCCGCAGAGGAGACATTAATGGCGCAGCAACCGGGTTTTGATTTCTTCGGCTTCGGCAGCAAGCTGGGCGATGAGAGCGAAGTGCGCGCCAAATTCTGGCGCACGGCCAAGAAGGCAGCCCGGCAGATTCCGTTCATGGAAGAGGTAGTCGCCGCCTATTACTGCGCCCTCGACAAGAAGACGCCTTTGCGCGCCAAGGGCATATTGCTGGCAGCGCTCGGCTATTTCGTGCTGCCGGTCGACGTCATTCCGGATTTCGTCTTCGGCCTCGGCTTCACTGACGACATCGCCGTTCTGACGGCCGCGATCACCACCGTCAGCGCCCATATCACCCCTGCGCACCGCAAAGCTGCCAGGGAGGCGATTGCCGACAAGGGCTGAATCGGCCGTTTCGCTGGCAACTGGTTCACAAGAAATCCGGCGCTCAAACAGGACAATAGCGGCTCGGCTTCGGCTTCCGCTGCGGCCGTTGAAAAAGTCAAACTCTTGCCGCTTTCGTGGCCTCCAAGTCGCCGAAGGGACATTGCGAAAGCCGTTTTTCAAGAAGCGGCGCGGAAATGGCGGCGGTTTCCTCGGGTGGACGTCCTTTTCCGGAAGGAAATTCACCGTTTGGTAACCCAGATTAAATCAAAATGAAGCGACGGGCAGGACGCCAAGCCGGCCTGCCCCCGCACCATTTGGAATACGGGAAAAACGATGCGCGGATTGATTGCACTAGTCTCGAGCCTGGTCCTGGTGGCCTTTGCAGCGCCGGCGCTGGCGCAGCAGGCGACCAAGATCGGCCAGCACAACGCCTGGGGCACCTACAGCTACCAGGCGCAGGGCGGCAAGGTGTGCTACGTCTTGACCGTGCCGACCGACAAGCAGCCGCCGACGCTCGACCATGGCGACATGTTCTTCTTCGTCAGCCAGCGGCCGGGCCAGCAAGTATCCTACGAACCGCAATTTATCGCCGGCTACACCTTCCAGGAAGGCTCGAAGGCCACCGTCACCATCGATAAGAAGTCGTTCTCGATGTTCACCCGCGGCAAGTCGGCCTGGGTGGAAAACGCCGCCGAAGAGCCGGTGCTGATCGCCGCCATGAAGACCGGCACCGACATGAAGGTGTCGGCGAAGTCGGGCCGCGGCAACACGACAACCTATGTGTTTTCGCTGAAGGGCATTTCGGCCGCGCTGACCTCGATCGCCAAGTGCAAGTAGAACCGTTGGGGCTGCAGCTTGTCGGTTGAAGACATCGATGCTGCGATCCTCGGTTTCGCGCTGACGCGATGGCAGAAGACCGCCATGATTATCGTTAAATCGGAACAGGCCCTTCGAGCATCGAAGATCGAAGCGTCTTTCGAAGACGTCGCCGAACGAATTTGTGTCCTTGCGTCACAAGGCAAGCTTGAGGGCCAGGGTGACCTTTCACTGTGGCGCCACAGTGAGGTCCGGCTCCCAGAGTCGAGGTCGAGAGAGTAAGCGCGGGACTGCCGCATGACTCTCACCGCAACCTGTGCTATGCGGCGCGCTTCTTCTCGGCACGATGGATGAAATCGGCCGCAATTCGCTTATATTGGCGCTGATATGACCCTTTCCTTCGATCTCACCACTGAGGGCGCACGCGATGCGTTGCGCGGCCGCGCTGCTTCGGCTGAAAAGCCGTCGCTGATCGGCCTGACCCGCGCAGAGCTCGCAGAAGCCCTTGTCGGTGCCGGCATCGTGCCCGAGCGCCAGGCGAAAATGCGCGCCCAGCAGCTGTGGCACTGGATGTATGTGCGCGGCGTCTCCGACTTTGCCGGCATGTTCAACATCTCCAAGGATCTGCGCGCCGAGCTCGACAAGCATTTCACCGTCGCCTGGCCCGAAATCGTCGAGGAACAGATTTCCTCCGACGGCACGCGCAAGTGGTTGTTCCGCTTTCCGCCGCGCGGCGCCGGCCGTCCCGTCGAGATCGAGACCGTCTACATCCCCGAGGAAGGCCGCGGCACGCTGTGCATCTCCTCGCAGGTTGGCTGCACGCTGACTTGCTCCTTCTGCCACACCGGCACGCAGAAGCTGGTGCGCAATCTGACGGCGGAAGAGATCCTCGCCCAGTTGCTCACCGCCCGCGACCGGCTCGGCGACTTCCCCGACCGCGACACGCCCGACGGCGCCATCGTGCCGGCCGAGGGCCGCAAGGTCTCCAACATCGTCATGATGGGCATGGGCGAGCCTCTCTACAATTTCGAGGCGGTGAAGAAGGCGCTGCTGATCGCCTCCGACGGCGACGGCCTGTCGCTGTCCAAGCGCCGCATCACGCTGTCGACCTCCGGCGTCGTGCCCGAAATCCTGCGCACCGGCGAGGAAATCGGCGTCATGCTGGCGATCTCGCTGCACGCCACCAATGACGATCTGCGCGACCTGCTTGTGCCGATCAACAAGAAGTATCCGTTGAAGGAACTGATTGCCGCCTGCCGCGCCTATCCCGGCCTGTCCAACGCCAAGCGCATCACCTTCGAATATGTGATGCTGAAGGACGTCAACGATTCCATCGAGGACGCCAAGGGGCTGATCAAGCTGCTCAAGGGCATTCCGGCCAAGATCAATCTGATTCCGTTCAACCCGTGGCCGGGCACCAACTACCAGTGCTCGGACTGGGAGACGATCGAGAAGTTTGCCGACTACATCAACAATGCCGGCTACGCCTCGCCGATCCGCACCCCGCGCGGCCGCGACATCCTCGCCGCCTGCGGCCAGCTCAAGTCGGAATCGGAGCGCATGCGCAAGGTCGACCGGCTGGCGCTGGAAGCCATGATGATCGCGGGGCACGGCGAGGCGTGAGCCGCCTCATCGCATACCTCATCCGCTTCGCCGTCATCCTGTTCGGCTATATCGTCGCCTCGCTGGCGGCGAGCGCCTTTCTGAACGTCCTGTTCCTGGCCTCGCTCGGCTACGCGCCGGAACATGCCCACCCGACGGCAACCGCATCGCTGTATTTCTCGATCCCCTTCGTGGCGCTGTTCGTCGCTTATTTCGCCTTCATGCCGGCGGCTATCGTCATCCTGATCTCGGAGATTTTCAGACGGCGCGACTGGCTGTTCTATGCGCTGGCCGGCGGCATCGTGGCCGCTGCCTTTCTCGGCTTCGTCCACCAGAATGCCGATATCAATTTCGACGTCACCGAGCCGCGCGCCATCGCCGCCGTGATCGGTTGCGGTATGGTCGGCGGCATCTTCTACTGGTTAAGCGCCGGCCGCTGGGCCGGAAGCTGGTGGCAGGTGCCTACTTCGCCTGAGCAGTCAGAATCTTGAGCGCGAAGGCCGAAAACACCCCGGCAAAGAGATAGTCGACCACCCGCGTCACCCGCGGGCTGGCCTTCATCGCCGCCGAGAACTTTTCCGCGGCAAACACCATCGGCGCCGTCACCGGGATCGACAGCACGATGAACATGACGCCAAGGAAGAACAATTGTCCCGGCGCGTTCGGATCATGCGCCGAGACGAACTGCGGCAGAAACGTCATGAAAAACAGGATGATTTTCGGGTTAAGCAGATTGACGCCGAGCCCGGCGGCCCAGCTGCGGAACAGCGAAATCTGCGGCCCGCTCTTCCTCTCGGGCGAAAACGCCGAGCCCTTGGTGAGCGCCTGCCAGGCCAGGAAGACGAGATAGGCTGCACCAAAAATCTTCAGCACCAGGAAGGCCATCGGCGAGGCGACGATCAGCGCCGAGATGCCGACAGCCACCAAAGTGGTGTGGATCATCGTACCGCACAGCGCTCCGGCCAGCGAGGCAAAGCCGGCGGAGCGCCCCTGGCTCAGCGTGCGCGAGACAAACAGCGTCATATCTGGCCCCGGCGTGATCGCCAGGATCATGGTGGCGATGGCGAACTGGATCAGCGTCGTGGTGTCGGGAATGAAGGCCATGGTCGCCCCTGCGCGATAGGATACGCAGCCCTATAGCGCAGGCGTCGGAGCCCTTCCAGCCGCTGACGGCCGCAGCATGTGGTCCAGCCTGGATCAGCTTTCGTCCCTTGCGCTGGCCGGAAAGCCCGTGATACCTCGCCCGCCGAGAACTCGTGATCGCGGAACCGCCAACAATGTCGAAGACCAAAGACGTCAAGAAGGTCGTGCTCGCCTATTCCGGCGGCCTCGACACCTCCATCATCCTGAAATGGTTGCAGACCGAACTCGGCGCAGAAGTCGTCACCTTCACCGCCGATCTCGGCCAGGGCGGCGAACTGGAGCCGGCGCGCAAGAAGGCCGAGATGATGGGCATCAAGGATATCCGTGTCGTCGACGTGCGCGAGGAATTCGTCGCCGACTTCGTCTTCCCGATGTTCCGCGCCAACGCCGTCTATGAAGGCACCTACCTGCTCGGCACCTCGATCGCCAGGCCGCTGATCTCCAAGCATCTCGTCGAGATCGCCAGGGAGACCGGCGCCGACGCGATCGCGCACGGCGCCACCGGCAAGGGCAACGACCAGGTTCGCTTCGAGCTTTCGGCCTATGCGCTGAACCCCGACATCAAGGTCATCGCGCCGTGGCGCGACTGGTCGTTCAAGTCGCGCTCCGATCTGATCAACTTCGCCGAGCAGCACCAGATCCCGGTGGCGAAGGACAAGCGCGGCGAGGCACCATTCTCGGTCGATGCCAACCTCCTGCACTCGTCCTCCGAGGGCAAGGTGCTGGAAGACCCGTGGAGCGAGCCACCGGAATTCGTCCACCAGCGCACGGTCTCGCCGATGGACGCGCCGGACAAGGTCACCGAGATCGAGATCGAGTTCCTGAAGGGCGATCCGGTCGCGCTCAACGGCAAGAAGCTGTCGCCGGCCGCGATGCTGACGGCGCTCAACGATCTCGGCCGCGACAATGGCATCGGCCGGCTCGACCTGGTCGAGAACCGCTTCGTCGGCATGAAGTCGCGCGGCGTCTACGAAACGCCCGGCGGCACGATCCTGATCGTGGCCCACCGCGCCATCGAATCGATCACGCTCGACAGGGGTGCGGGCCATCTCAAGGACGAGTTCATGCCGCGTTACGCCGAGCTGATCTACAACGGCTTCTGGTTCTCGCCCGAGCGGCTGATGCTGCAGGCGATGATCGACAAGAGCCAGGAGGACGTCGAAGGCACCGTGCGGCTGAAGCTCTACAAGGGCAACGTCATGGTCACCGGCCGCAAGTCGAAGAAGACGCTCTATTCCGACGCGCTGGTCACCTTCGAGGACGACCGCGGCGCCTACGACCAGAAGGACGCCGCCGGCTTCATCCGCCTCAACGCGCTGCGGCTGAGGACGCTTGCGGCGCGCAACCGCAAGGGTTGAGCCAAAATACTGTTAGAGAAAAACCCGGCGGAGACGTCGGGTTTTATTTGGTATTTCTAATATAAGGAAAGTCGAACAGGTCAAAGCGGCTGCTGTTGACCTTTTAAAAGCTTCATCTAAATTCCCTCGTGGGACGGAGGGATTCTGATAGTGAAAAATGCCATTTTTCTCCTGCTTGCGGCGGCCATCGTCTTTACCGGAAGCCAGTCCTCGCAGGCAGCCGGGAAACGCGAGCAGAATCCAGACGGATGCATCTCCGCTGTCCACCTATGGAGCATCACGTTCAAGCACGAGATCGCCTCTTTCATGGGCGTCTCGCAGGAGCGCATGCCGGCCCTGTTCTGCCAGCGCCTTGGCGAAGGGATACGCAGCGGGCGGATCAGCTACTCCGACTTGAACCGGCTGCAGCTCGACCAAGCGACCGAAATCTGGCTGGTCATCAAGGGCAAGTCAAAGGCGCCTCCGCAAGCACCGGCGCCGCGGAACTCCAAATTCCGTACCTGCTCAAATGTTATCACCGGCTCCTTCGAGGTTTCCGCTTCCGAGAAATGCCCCTTGGGTGGCAGCTACTCGCAAGCTGCCGGAGTCCCGACGGTGATCGAGGGCAGGCCAAAGGCGGCTCCTCCAAAGCCGCGGAACTCCAAGTTCCGTACCTGCTCGAATCTTTACGGCGGCTCCTTCGAGGTTCCCGCTTCCGAGAAATGCCCCCTGGGCGGCGGCTATAATTGAGAGAAATATTCCTGGGCGCCGGGCCAGTTTCAAAATCGGTTTCCTGGCTTGGCTCGACCGTCGAGTTACATCCCGCAAGACGCTTGCCGGCCGCTCCTACACGTTGGACGTAAAATAGAAGCCCGGCGCATGGCCGGGCCTCCCCATCGAATAGAGATTTCTATCAGTTGCCGTCGATCGCGTCGGCGATCTGGGCGATGGCCTGCTGGTAGACGCTCGCGGAATTCCAGCCGGCAATTGCGCCCATATTCGAACTCGCACTGGCACCGGCCCGCCAGCCATGAGCCTTGAGGAAGTTGGCGGTGGAAGCCAAAGCCGTCGCCTTGTCGCGCAGATTTGAGTTGCCGACGCCATATTTCAGGACATTGCCCGGCAGGAACTGCGTATGGCCGATCTCTCCATGCGCAGCGCCGACCGACGATGCGCTCAGCGCGCCGCGATCGACCAGTTTCAGCGCCGCAATGGCATGGGGATAGAAGAACCCCGGACGGCGGCAATCATAGGCAAGCGTCAAAATGGCAGAGACGGTGTTCTGGTTGCCCATGGCGGAGCCGAAGCCGGTCTCCATACCCCAGATGGCGAGCAGCACGCCCGGCGACACGCCGTAATTGCTCTCGATCCTCTCGAACATTGCGGCGTTCTGCTTCTTCAGCGAACGGCCCCTGGAAATGATCGAGGCCCCGCCCCGGCGCTTCATGAAAGCGTCCACCGAACCGCTGAAGGCCTTGTGGATGGCGCGGTCGACGGAGATCGTCTTTGTCGCGTAGCTGGCGCCGGCCAGAGCGGCCAGGCCCTTGGGGCCAACACCTTCGGACCTGGCCTCTGCCGCGAACTCCGGCTTCCACGCCTCGAAACCGGCGCCGGTCTTGCCGCAGCTGGCGGCCGCCTGCGCGCCCGTCGCCAGCGCAAGTACCGCCCCCACCGTGGCAGCAAAAATCTTTCCCTTGGCAAACAATGCCATGTTCTTCTCCTGATTGCCTGAATCACGTCCCGGTTGTGAACTTGCCAGTGAAACGCGCCATTGTCACCGTACCCAGGCGCTACGCTGGCCAATGCAGCGGAATTTGCCTACGATCAAGTGCTTATTGTGGCGGGGAAACCATGGAAGACGTTGATGTCGTCATCATCGGCGCCGGTTCGGCGGGCTTGGCTGCCGCCAGGACCATTCGTGCCGCAGGCCTTTCCTTCAAGCTGCTCGAAGGCATGGGCCGCATCGGCGGCCGCGCCTGGACCAGCGACCAGCATTTCGGCATCCCGTTCGACATTGGCTGCGCCTGGCTGCATGCCGCCGACCGCAATCCCTATTTTCCCGAGGCGCAAGCCGCCGGCTGGACGCTGCATCACCACGACATGAATGTCGATCACCTCTATTACCGCCAGCGCAAGGCGAGCGAGCAGGAGGAGGCCGAGATGAAAGCCGCCGATGCGCGGCTGTTCGAACTGCTGGCCACCCATCAGGTGGAAGAGGGCGACGACGACCGGCTGTCGACGCTGCTGGCCAAGGGCCAGGCGCCTCGCGCCGCCGCCACCTTCGCAGGACCGATGGATTTCGGCGCCGACGAGGACGAGATCTCGATCCGCGATTTCCAGGCCGCAGCCGACCTCGACCCGAACTATTTCAGCAAGGAAGGCTTCGGCGCGCTGGTCGCCCGCTTCGGCGAAGACCTGCCGGTCGAACTGTCGACGCCGGTGCGCAAGATCCTGTGGGATGTTCCGGGCGTCGCCTGCGTCACCGATCGCGGCACCGTGCGCGCCAAGGCGGTGATCGTGACCGCCTCGCCGGCGGTTCTCGCCTTCGAGGAGATCGAGTTTTCGCCGGCGCTTCCCGACACGCATTTCGGCGCCTTTTTCGACCTGCCGATGGGCATGCTGACCAAACTGCCGGTGGAGATCCGCGGCACAAGGCTGGGTCTCGAACCCTTCGACGACCTGTTGATCGAACGCATGGCCCGGCACGACATCTATTTCCTGTGCTTTCCCTTCGACCTCGATTTGATGGTCGGTTTCGTCGGCGGCGACTTTGCCTGGGAGATGTCGGCGGCCGGCGAGGCGGCCGGCATCGACTTTGTCATCGACCGGCTGTGCGGCATTTTCGGCAGCGACACCAGAAAGCATGTGGCGCGCGCCATGATGACCAAGTGGGGCGAAGAGCGCTTCGTGCGCGGCGCCTACGCGGCGGCCCGCCCCGGACGCTCCCGGGCCCGCGCTACGCTGATGCAGCCGGTGGCGGAAAAGATCTTCTTCGCCGGCGAGCACCTGGCCGGGCCGCTGATCCAGACCTGCGGCGGCGCGCGCCTGTCGGGCGAGAACGTGGCGCGGCAGGTCGCCGCCCGGCTGGCAGTGAAATAGCGCCGGGACGGCGGAACGCCCGCCGATCACTGGCGTTTTGGGCAGCGCGCCGCGCATACCATATATCCTGCCGTGATGAATTGAGGCCGAGATGAAACTGTTCGACTGCCCGCATTGCGGCCACCGGCTCTACTTCGAGAACGCGCAGTGCCTGAATTGCTCGAACCTCGTGCTTTACGATCCCGAGCATGCACGCTTCGCCCTGTCTGATATCGACGGCATCTTCCACTGCACCAACGCCGATGAATGTGCCTGCAACTGGATGGCCGAGCCGGGCCAGCCCTTCTGCCGCGCCTGCGTGCTGAACAAGCTGATCCCGGATCTCTCCGTCGACGGCAACCGTCGTCGCTGGATCCGCGTCGAGGCAGCCAAGAAGCGCGCCATCTATTCCCTGCTTGCCGTCGGCCTGCCGGTGGCGCCCAAGAAGAATCCCGGCGACGAGATCGGGCTCGCCTTCGACTTCCTGGCCGACCCGATCGGCGGTGGCCCCGGCGGCGAGCGCATTCTGACCGGCCACGACAACGGCCTGATCACGCTTAACGTCGCCGAGGCGGATTCGGCCGAGCGCGAGCGGCGGCGCGTCGAGATGGGCGAGAACTACCGCACGCTGCTCGGCCATTTCCGCCATGAGCTCGGCCATTATTACTGGGACAGGCTGATCCGCGACGACCCGCAGAGGCTCGACGCCTTTCGCACGCTGTTCGGGGACGAACGCGCCGATTACGAACAGGCGCTGCAGACCTACTACGCCAATGGCGCGGCGCCCGACTGGCAACAGAGCCACATTTCAGCCTATGCGACGTCGCACCCGTGGGAGGACTGGGCCGAGACCTGGGCCCACCATCTGCACATTACCGACACGCTGGAGATGGTGCATGCGCTGAACTTTCCGCTCGGCCAGCTGGAAACGATGGAGACCAATGTGCTGCCGCAGAGCGACACCGGCGGTCGCCTGCAGGCCGCACCCGCGGAACCCGATGCTGTGCCCGAGCCGTTCGAAAAGATCCTCGCCCGCTGGCTGGTGCTGTCGGAGGCCTCCAACTCGATCAACCGCTGCATGGGCCTGCCCGACCTCTATCCTTTCGTCATTTCGGACGTGACGGCGCAGAAACTCGCCTTCGTGCACACGCTTTTGACGGGTTTGCCGAAAGAAACCGGAACAAATCGTGAGCCGGTAGGGGCATTTTAGCCGGAACGCATGGGCTCTGTTTTCGTTTGGGGTCGCGAGGGACCATGAAAACGGAGAGAAACCATGAGACGCATACTGTTTCCGGCTGTCGCCGGGGCGCTTGTCGCCATGTCGGGTGCGGCACTTGCCGATACTGCCGTCTCGGCCGTCACCGATCTTAACGTGCGCGCCGGCCCCGGCCCGCAATATCCGGTGATCGGCGTGCTTGCCGCCGGCCAGTCGGCGACGCTCAATGGCTGCATCGAAAACAGCAAATGGTGCACCATCGCCGAAGCCGGTGGCCAGGGCTGGGTCTATTCCGACTATGTGACGGCCGATTTCGGCGGCAACCGGGTCGTGCTGACGCGCCGCCCAGCCGACTCCGCCATCACCGTCGTTACACCGCCGCAGGATGATTATCCCGACACTTATACCGGCGCGATCCTTTCCGATGATGGCCCGATCGACGCCATCGACAGGCCGCCGGCTGAAGTCGGCACCTATGTCAGCACGCATCGGCTCGACCCCGTCTATCTCGACGGCGAGGTGGTGACCGGCGCCACCTTGCCCGACACCGTCGAACTGCGTGAAATCCCCGACTACCGCTACCGCTATGTCTATGTGAACGGCCAGCAAGCACTGGTCGACCCGCAGACACGGCGCATCATGTACGTCGTGCGCTGATTTTTGCCTGGAATGAGAACTTCGTGCCGCCCTCCTGCCTGGCTGAGGGCGGCACAAGCGCTTGTTGAACAGCGGCAATTGCGCGAGGCGCGCCGATCTCCTAGATCATTCGACCCGATGCGTTCGGCAGAGGAATTCGCGTGATATCAGATCCAACCGCCTTCGAGCGCTATCGCAACACAGCCACCGAAAAGACGAACCTGCCACGCCTGATGATCGGAACGGCCATTGTCGTCCTGTTCTGGGTGGCGGTCACCCTGGTTGTGGTGCTTGGCGGCACCTATCTCGCCATCATCTGGCATATCTTGCCGGGCGATCCGCGCGGCCCGCTACAGGGTTTTCTGGCTTCGCCGATCGGCATACTCACCGCGCTCACCTCGTTCGCGGGCATCTGGCTCGGCCTGTGGCTTGCCATGCGTTTCGTCCATGGCGAGCCGCTGACAGCGCTTTTCGGCGCCAGCCGCCGCGTCTCCTGGCCGGGCTTCCTCAAGGGGCTGATCGCGGTGCTGATCACATCGGCGCTTTCCGAAGTCCTGCTCTATTGGCTGCAGCCCGAAATCGCGCGTGGCGCCATCGGCCTGTCGACCTGGCTGCTGTTCCTGGTCCCGATCGTAGCGCTGACCCTGCTGCAGACCTCGTCAGAGGAGATACTGTTTCGCGGCTATCTGCTGCGCGGCCTGGCCAAGCGCTTCGACAGCCCGTACGTATGGGCGCTGTTGCCCGCCTTGCTGTTCACCTCCCTGCATTGGAGCCCGGGTTCGAGCCCCGCCATCAACGCCTGCGTGCTGGCCTCGATCGCCGGCTTCGCTCTGCTGTTGACGCTGGTGGTCTATGTCACCGGCAATCTCGGCGCCGCCTTCGGCGCCCATCTCGGCAACAATCTCACCGGCTTCCTGCTGATCTCGCACCAGGAGAACTACAATTCCTTTGCCCTGTTCAACGCCAAGCCGCTGGAAGGCCCCGACTGGACGACGACGGATGCGGTCATCATCGCCGCCATCGGCATCGTCTGCACCTTGCTGACGATCGTGCTGCTCCTGCACCCACGCTCGCCGCTGAAGGTTACTGCGGACCTTCGGGATGCAGCCAGGGTGAACTGAGCCAGGATCGGCGCAAAGACCGGCAGCCGGCCTTGTCTTGACTCTTCGGCCGATTTCCTGTCTACAGCCCGCAATTCCGCGACGAGTTTCCCTCCGAGCAAGCCGACCAGGACGCCAAAACCTCTTTGAGGTGGGTGCTTTAAACAGATCCTGGAGGCCAACACCCGGCAGCGCTGAGCGCCCCCGGGTGCTTTTTGGCTTTGCGCTTGCCCGGGCTCTTGTTTGGACAAGCTCTTTTGTTTGGACACTTGGCGCGAACGCATTACCTCTCGGATCGAACCCGAACCGAGATTGAAGGACGCTAGATGTTTGAATCGCTGCAGGAGCGCCTTGGCTCCATCCTGAACGGCCTGACCGGCCGCGGCGCGCTGTCGGAGGCTGATGTCTCGGCAGCCCTTCGCGAGGTCCGCCGTGCGCTGCTCGAGGCCGACGTGGCGCTGGAAGTGGTGCGGTCCTTCACCGACAAGGTGCGCGAGAAGGCCGTCGGCGCCGCCGTACTGAAGGCGATCAAGCCCGGACAGATGGTCGTCAAGATCGTCCATGACGAGCTGGTCGACATGCTCGGCGCCGAAGGCGTCGCCATCGACCTCAACGCGCCCGCCCCGGTCGTCATCATGATGGTCGGCCTGCAGGGTTCCGGCAAGACGACGACCTCGGCCAAGATCGCCAAGCGGCTGACCGAGCGCCAGAACAAGAAGGTCCTGATGGCCTCGCTCGACACGCGGCGGCCCGCAGCACAAGAGCAGCTCCGCCAGCTCGGCGAGCAGGTCAAGGTGGCGACGCTGCCTGTCATATCGGGCCAGAACCCGGTCGACATCGCCAGGCGCGCCGTGCAAGCGGCCAAGCTCGGAGGCCAGGACGTCGTCATCCTCGACACTGCCGGCCGCACCCATATCGACGAGCCGCTGATGGTCGAGATGGCCGACATCAAGAAGGTGTCGAGCCCGCACGAGATCCTGCTGGTCGCGGATTCGCTGACCGGCCAGGACGCCGTCAACCTGGCCAAGAGCTTCGACGAACGCGTCGGCATCACCGGCCTTGTGCTGACCCGCATGGACGGCGACGGCCGCGGGGGCGCCGCCCTTTCGATGCGCGCCGTCACCGGCAAGCCGATCAAGCTGATCGGCACCGGCGAAAAGATGGACGGGCTGGAGGAATTCCACCCCAAGCGCATCGCCGATCGCATCCTCGGCATGGGCGATATCGTCAGCCTCGTCGAAAAGGCTGCCGAAAACATCGACGCCGAGCAGGCGGCGGCGATGGCCAGGAAGATGCAGTCAGGCAAGTTCGACCTGAACGACCTTGCCGGGCAGCTTCAGCAGATGTCGAAAATGGGCGGCATGGGCGGCATCATGGGCATGATGCCCGGCATGGGCAAGATGAAGGACCAGATGGCCGCCGTCGGCCTCGACGACAAGATGTTCGGCCGCCAGCTCGCCATCATCTCGTCGATGACCAAGGCCGAGCGCGCCAATCCCGATATTTTGAAGCACTCGCGCAAGAAGCGCATTGCCGCCGGCTCCGGCACCGACGCGGCCGAAATCAACAAGCTCTTGAAGATGCATCGCGGCATGGCCGACATGATGAAGGCGATGGGCGGCAAGGGCAAAGGCGGCGGCCTGATGCGCGGCATGATGGGCGGCCTTGCCTCCAAGATGGGCCTCGGCGGCATGATGCCGGGCGGAATGGGTGGCATGGGCGGCGGCATGCCGGACCTGTCCAAGATGGATCCCAAACAGCTCGAAGCCTTGCAGAAGCAGGCGCAGGCCGCCGGCCTCGGCGGCATGAAGGGCCTGCCTGGCGGGCTCCCCGGCGGCGGTGGCCTGCCCGGCCTGCCTGGCGGCATGAAACTTCCGGGCCTTCCCGGCCTCGGCGGCGGGCTGCCCGGTTTGGGCAAGAAGAAGTGAGGACGCTATGAACGAAGAAAAGGACATGGCCGACGCACGCACCATCCTGGCCGGCTACCGCGCCTCGATCGACAATATCGACGCCGCGCTCATCCACATGCTGGCCGAGCGCTTCCGCTGCACCAAGGCGGTCGGCGTCTTGAAGGCCGAGCATGGCTTGCCGCCGGCCGACCCGGCACGCGAGCAGCAGCAGATCACCCGCCTTCGCCAGTTGGCGAAGGACGCCCATCTCGACCCCGATTTCGCGGAAAAATTCCTCAACTTCGTCGTCCGCGAAGTGATCCGCCATCACGAGCAGATCGCCGCGTCCAACGGCGCAAGCAAAGCCGGCTAACAACTAGCCACACCCTACCATCGAAATCAGAGCTTTTAGGAGAAATGAAATGGCACTGAAGATCAGACTGGCCCGTGCGGGCTCGAAGAAGCGTCCTTACTACCACGTCGTCATCGCCGACGCCCGTTCGCCGCGCGACGGCCGGTTCATCGAGTCGATCGGCTCGTGGAACCCGCTGCTGCCGAAGGACGGCGAGCGCGTCAAGGTCGACGCCGACCGCGTCAAGCATTGGCTGTCGCACGGCGCCCAGCCGACCGACCGCGTGCTGCGCTTCCTCGACGAGGCCGGCCTGCTCAAGCGCGAGGCCCGCTCCAACCCGAAGAAGGCCGAGCCGGGCAAGAAGGCGCAGGAACGCGCTGCTCTGCTGAAGAAGGCCCAGGACGACGCAGCGGCAGCCGTTGCCGCCGCTGCCGCGGCCCCGGCCGAGGCGGAAGCCGCCACCGCCGAGTAAGCGTTCGCTTTATCGCATCGACAAAACGGCGGGCCTGTGCCCGCCGTGTTGCTATTGGATCAGCTCAATAGCCTTGTGGGCAGCTGTCGATGTAGGTGCGCCCATAACGGTCGCGATAACGGCACTGGCCGCTCTCGCTGGCATGGCCGATCAGGGCGCCAGCGACGGCGCCAACGGCGCCGCCGACGACGGCACCCTTAACCGGATCATTTGCCACCGCCGCGCCAACCGCCGCGCCGCCGAGGCCGCCGACTGCGGCACCCTTTTCGGTTTGCGAGCACGCACCGAGCGCGGTCGCCAGCACCAGAATGATAATCGCATTTTTCATTGTCGTTCCTCTCTCACGCGGATCGCCGTCCTTGCCGCCATGGTTTTAACTCTCAGACGGCTAATTTGATCCCGAAGACGTGGGAGATCGCGATGTCCGCGCCGGTCACATCGTGTCGATCGCCGCAGAGCCTATTGAAATTCAGACGTTTTTACCGTTCGGTTGCCTTCTTCAGATTGGCGAGGCCCGCCTCGAAATCCTTGCCGATCAGCGTGTCGAAATTCATGAACAGGCCCATCAGCTTGGCAATGAAGGGCCGGCTGCCGCGCATCGCCCAGGTAACAGTGGTGGTGTCACCGGCTGGCTTCAGGGTGAAGTCGACGCTGTTGTTGGCACGGAACGGCTTCTCGAAGTCGAGCTTTAGTGACACCAGCGACGACGGCACGGAATTGACGATCTCCATGCGCCCCTTGCCGGCCTTGGCATTGCCTTCCCAGGCATAGGCCGCGCCCTTGCCGGCATCAGTGCCGGACAGCGTGCGCTTCATCTGCGGGTCGAGCTTTTCGTAGGGCGACCATTCGGGCCAGCGCTTGAAATCGTTGATCAGCGGAAAGATCGCTTCCGGCGGAGCCTTGATGCTGGCCGTGCGAGAGGTGACGAAATCATTCGGCCGTGTCGCGGCATAGACGAGGACGGCGGCGATGATGACGACCAGGAGGATGAGGATGGTGCTGAACATGTTGTTATCCTTCGGGTTTAGCGGCTGAACGGGATCAAGGCGCGCACCCTTGGGTCGCGCAGATACAGGCCGCCCCACAGGATGATGCCGAGATAGACGCCGAACAGCGTGTGGGAGAACAACGGACTGCCGACGCGCATATGGGTGGCGATGGCGCCACCGAGATAGCCGGTGAGCAGGATGGCGCCGAGCACCGAGGTGCGCGGCAAAGCGTAGAGCGCGGTCGACACAAGCCCGATAATGCCGAGCATGCGCGCGACGTTGACGTCGGCCGGCCACCCGAGCGGCACCATGGTCTGAGTGACGATTTCGAGCGGCGGCAGCTTGATGACGCCGTCGAAGATCATGAACAGAATGATGAGACCGCTGAGCACGCGGCCGGTCCACAGGGCGCCCGACGAGACAGGGATGGTTTGAGAAATGCTCATAGCGTTCCCTCCTAAGTGATTTGAGCCGTTGCTGGCTTCGGACCAAGGACGTGCACCAGGGCAGCGATCCTACAGGACAGGGATTCTTTTGGATCTGAAGGGCGGCAAGGCCTTGTTTTTCCGAAGATTATTTCGACCGCCTGCCCGGCAGGGGCAGAGGAGGCTGTCCTTCCATCTTCAGATCACAGAGTGTGTGCCGCTCAGACTATCGGCCTTCGCCAGTGACGGCTATTGATGGGGCTGGGCGAGACGAGCGAATGACGGGCGAGACCGATCTGAGAGAACTGCTGGCGGCGATGACGCCGCAATTGCTGCCGGGCGTTTATGTGTTCGTCACTCTGGCACCCGGCGCTGCGTCGCCGGAGGGCCTTGACCCGGTGATGATTTTTCGCGAGCGCGAAGGCCTGACGCTGATCGTCACCGAGGATGCAGCCCGTGCCACAGGGCTGGCCGCTTCGTTCCGCTGCCGCATGATCACGCTGAACATTCATTCGTCGCTGGAAGCCGTCGGCTTCCTCGCCGCCATCACGACGCGGCTGGCCACGGCCGGCATGGGCGTCAATCCGGTCTCGGCTTTTTATCACGACCATCTGTTTGTGCCCGCCGACCGGGCCGAGGAAGCATTGGAACTGTTGCGCCAGTTGGCCAGCGCCGGCTGAACTTTAGGCTCGACGGACGTAGAGAATATCCGGCAGGCCTTCTTCGTTGGTTGTGCCGTCGCCGAACGACTCGGCACGGAAGCCGTGGCGCTCGTAGAAGCGCCGGGCGCCGGTGTTGGCCTGGAAGCAGTGCAGCATTGCGACCGGCAGGATAGCGATCGCGTCCATCAGCAATCGGCTGCCGATGCCTTGTCCGGTCCAGGCCGGATCGAGATAGAGCTGTTCCATCCAATCGCCGTTGACGGCAATGAAGCCGACAATTGTCTTGCCGGTCTCGGCAACGGTGACCTGCTGCCGGGGCATGACGATGTCACGGATGAAGGCGAGGTCCTCGGCCGGCGTGTGGATGACCGGCATCCAATCGAACGAGCTTAGGGTTGCCCGCATGAGCCAAGCGATGGCAGCGGTGTCGGAAGCGGTGGCGGGACGCAGGGTGACTTTGGTGGAATCGTTCATGGACGTTTCTCAGCAGAGGCCGGCGCTGCCCCTCATCCGCCCTTCGGGCACCTTCTCCCCGTGAACGGGGGAGAAGGAAGAGGCGTCCCGGCCAACGGCCGAGCCCGCGACTGCGGGCCGCCGGTCGTCCGGCGCCCCCGCGGAGGGCCAGCCGCGCAAGCGGCGGTGCGGCCCGTGAGCTAAAACAAAAGCCGTCAGGCTGCCTTCTTCTTCGGCTGGATCAGGCCGCGCTCGACCAGCAGCTCGGCGATCTGCACCGCATTGAGCGCCGCGCCCTTGCGCAGATTATCCGACACGATCCACATCGACAGGCCGTTGTCGATGGTCG
Organism: Mesorhizobium sp. ArgA1; assembly: GCF_053714375.1. Lineage (NCBI taxonomy): Bacteria > Pseudomonadati > Pseudomonadota > Alphaproteobacteria > Hyphomicrobiales > Phyllobacteriaceae > Mesorhizobium > Mesorhizobium sp. ArgA1. Next base: position 85,382 of record NZ_JBSKBQ010000010.1, on the reverse strand, counting down.
AATCCTCGCGGATGCGCGAAATGAAGGTGGCGTCTTCGCCGGCCGATTCGAGCGGCGTGATGTAACCACCATCCTCGCGCTTGTCCAAGACCTGGCAGCCGGGTGCTTCGCGCAGGATATCGCGCGCCTCGTCCGCGGTGATCGGCTTTTCGAACTCGATGTTGACGGCTTCCGAATGGCCGATGAACACCGGCACGCGCACGCAGGTCGCCGTCAGCTTGATCTTGGGATCGAGCATCTTCTTGGTCTCGGCGACCATCTTCCACTCTTCCTTGGTGAAGCCGTCATCGAGGAAGACGTCGATATGCGGAATGACGTTGAAGGCGATGCGCTTGGTGAACTTCTTGACGTCAACCTGGTCGGCGACGAAGACCGCGCGGGTCTGCGTGAACAGCTCGTCCATGCCTTCCTTGCCGGCGCCCGATACCGACTGATAGGTGGCCACCACGACGCGCTTGATGGTGGCGACATCGTGCAGCGGCTTCAGCGCCACCACCAGCTGCGCCGTCGAGCAGTTCGGGTTGGCGATGATGTTCTTGCGCGTAAACAGCGAGATCGCGTCCGGGTTCACTTCCGGCACGATCAGCGGCACGTCCTGGTCGTAGCGGAAGGCCGACGAATTATCGATGACCACGCAGCCCTGCTTGCCGATCTTCGGCGACCACTCCTTGGAGACATTGCCGCCGGCCGACATGATGCAGATGTCGGTGTCGGAAAAGTCATACTGGTCGAGCGACTTGACCTTCAGCGTCTTGTCGCCGAACGACACTTCGGTGCCCTGGCTGCGCCGCGAGGCCAATGCCACCACTTCGCTTACCGGAAAGCCGCGCTCTTCCAGTATGTTGAGCATTTCGCGGCCCACATTGCCCGTGGCGCCGACTACCGCAACCTTGAAACTCATAAAAATCTCCTGTCCCTCTCCGCTTGGTTTTTGGAGAAAACCCGCCGGCCAATGCGGGTTTCGTCCCCCGGGCCGGACCCGGGAGAGGGTGGTTAGGCCAAGGGAATCACACCGTTTTGGTGGTGGTTTTGGCCATGGATTTGCTGGAACGAGGGGACGCGCCGACGCGCCCGGCCAGATCGTGGCCGGGGAAGTCGAATGCAAGAAAAGCCATCAAGAGGCCGCGCATCGAAAATGATCCCGTTCGATGCCGGCTTTTACGCGGTTTGCGGCAGGAGTCAATTGGTGGCGCCTCTTCCTTCTCCCCTTGTGGGAGAAGGGAAGGCAGCCCCGCGGCTTTGACTGTACAATCACCACTGTACGAAGTACGAACGGCCAAGATTGTCAGGCTGGCACAGCGCCGACCTGAGCCAGTGCTCGCTGATGAGCGCAAACCAGAATTCCGAAAGAGTAACATGTCCAATTTCGAAGGTATCGTTCCTGCGCTGGCAGAGGCGCTGGAAAAACGTGGCTATGTCGAGCTAACGCCGGTGCAGAAGGCCGTGCTGGAACTTGGCGACGCCGATGCGCTGGTGTCGGCGCAGACCGGCTCCGGCAAGACCGTCGCCTTCGGCCTCGCTCTGGCGCCCACGCTGCTGGAAGGCGCCGAGCGCTTTGGCCAGGCTGGCGTACCTTTGGCATTGGCCGTGGCGCCGACGCGCGAACTCGCCTTGCAGGTGATGCGCGAGCTGCAATGGCTCTACGCGCCGACCGGCGCGACGGTCGCCTCCTGTGTCGGCGGCATGGATATGCGCTCCGAGCGGCGCGTGCTGGAGCGCGGCGCGCATATCGTCGTCGGCACGCCCGGCCGCCTGCGCGACCACATCACCCGAAATTCGCTCGACATGTCGGCGCTTAGGGCCGTGGTGCTGGACGAGGCCGATGAGATGCTCGATCTCGGCTTTCGCGAGGATCTTGAATTCATCCTCGACGCCGCACCGGCGCAGCGTCGCACGTTGATGTTTTCAGCCACCGTGCCGCGCTCGATCGCAACGCTGGCGCAGGGCTATCAGCGCGACGCCGTGCGCATTTCGGCCGGCGGCGAGGAAAAGCAGCATCTCGACATCGAATACCGGGCGCTGAACGTTGCCTTCCCCGACCGCGAGAACGCCATTATCAATGTGCTGCGTTTCTACGAGGCGAAGAACGCGCTGGTATTCTGCAACACCCGCGCCGCCGTCAACCATCTCACGGCACGCTTCAACAACCGCAATTTTTCGGTCGTGGCGCTGTCAGGCGAACTCAGCCAGAACGAGCGCAGCCATGCGCTGCAGGCGATGCGCGACGGCCGCGCCAAGGTCTGCATAGCAACCGACGTTGCCGCGCGCGGCATCGACCTGCCCAATCTCGAACTGGTCATCCATGCCGATCTGCCGACCAACCCCGAAACGCTGCTGCACCGCAGCGGGCGAACCGGCCGCGCCGGGCGCAAGGGCGTCAGCGCGCTGATCGTGCCGAACAGCGCCCGCCGGCGCACCGAGCGCCTGCTTCAAAGTGCCAAGCTGACGGCGACTTGGGCGAGCCCGCCTTCGGCCGACGACGTCATCCGCCGCGATGACGAGCGTATCCTTTCCGATCCGGCATTCGACGAGCCGGTGGCCGATGACGAGCGCGGCTTCATCGATGCGCTTCTGGCCAAATACGGCGCCGAACAGGTGGCGGCTGCCTTCGTGCGCCAATGCCGCGCCAGCCGCTCGGCCCCCGAAGAACTCACCGATGTCGCGCCCTTCACGCCGTCGCGCGAAAAGGGCGAAAAGTTCGCCTCCCGCGATGAGGCGCCCAGCCGTCGCGACGATTTCGGCGCCAGCGTCTGGTTCTCGCTGTCGGTGGGGCGGCGGCAAAATGCCGAGCCGCGCTGGCTGATCCCGATGCTGTGCCGCACCGGCAATATCTCCAAGCGCGAGATCGGCTCCATCAAGATGCAGCCGGAGGAAACCTACGTGCAGATCGCGGCCGACTGGGCCGACCGTTTCCTCGCCGCCATTGGCCCCGACAAGAAATTGCAGGGCAACATTGCGGTGAAACGCCTGGACGGCACGCCCGACCTGTCGCGCGCCGGCTACCAGCCGCCGAAGCCGGACAAGAAGCCACATCGCGGCAAGCGGCCGTTCGAGGCGCCCCAAAGCGCGCATAAGCCGAAATTCGAGAAGCGCCCCGCCGGCGATGCAAAGCCGTGGGCCGGCAAGCCGAAGCTTGACAAGGCTGGGCCGCCGAAGAACAAGAAGCCGAAGAAACGGCCGGCTTGAGGCGCTTATCGGCCAATTGCAGACGCGGGCGCCGCCCCTCATTGCCCTGCCGGGCATTTCTCCCCGTATAGCGACGGGGAGAAAGGGCTAGCCGCGGCCTTGGCGCCATTCTTGCAAAGCTGGCGACTGGCGAAGTCGGCGATGACAGCGCCCTTCTCCCCGTCACTATACGGGGAGAAGATGGCGGCAGCCAGATGAGGGGCAGCGCCAAGGTGGTGCTAGTGAGGAGGTGTCGAACGCTCCATTCACCATTTCGCGCCCACCCCTTGCGATCCTCTCCAACTTTGAACAGTCTGTGCCAACACGGGGGTGAGGCGGATGCAGGGCGAAGTTCTTCATTATGACGAGGCCCAGGGCTTCGGTTTCATCACCGGGGCGGACGGCAACCGCTACACCTTCGCGCGCGAGGATCTGCGCCGTGGTGCGGTGATCGCCACGGGCGCCGTGGTCGAGTTCCTGCCGGCCAGTGGCCAGGCGCGCGATGTTTTTTCGATCCGCGCCCAGGCCGCCGGTCCGGCGACCGCAGCTGCCGCTGCAAGCGCCGGGCCGCCCAAACCCGCCGCTTCGGCCGCGCAGCCGCAGCACTTCGGGCGCCTGGCCGAAGACGGCGCGGTCCACGACAGCGGCCTGCCGGGTTATTTCTGGCTGGGCCTGACGCGCAACTACATCAATTTTGCCGAGCGCGCCCGCCGAAAGGAATTCTGGGCCTACTGCCTGTTCTGGACCGTCAGCTTCATCCTGGTCGGCCTTGTCGGCGCCCTCGCCGACCAGACGATCGGCAATTTCAATGACGGCAACGGGCCGATCGTGACCGTCGGCGTTTGGGGCTTGTTTGTGCTGGCGACGTTCCTGCCCTGGCTGGGACTGATTGTCCGCCGGCTGCACGATATCGGCCTCACCGGCTGGCTGGTCCTGCTGATTTTCGTGCCAACCTTCGGCACGCTGGCCATCATCGTGTTCGGGCTGATCCCGACCCAGGGCCACGAAAACCAGTGGGGCCCCGTGCCGCAGGGTGTCAGGGTTTAGAGAGTTCTTCTCAGCGCCTCGCCCGACAGCCGAAGAAACACCTTCTGCCCGTGCCGTTCGGCGCCGAGCCGGTCGTAGAAGCGCAGCGCGCCCTCGTTCCAGTCCTCGGTGGTGAGATCGATGCGGCCGATGCCTTCCCGGAGGCAATGGCCGGCGAGAAAGCCGAGCAGTGCCCGGCCGGCGCCGGCGTTGCGGGCATTCTCACGCACGAACAGGTCTTTCAGGAACATCAGCCGTTCGAGGTCGATGCCGGGATGCGCGATCGCCACCGAGGCCAGCCCCGCAACCTTGCCGCCGGCGAAGGCGAGCGCAAAATGCGGATAGGCCGGGCTCTCGTCGCCGAGCCATTTTCGTGCCGTGGCCGCAGCCCGGCCGTGATCGAGCGACGCCTGCCGATAGTGCGCCGCCATCTCGCAAAGCACAGTGGCAAGCGCTTCGGCATCGTCGGTCGTCGCCCAGCGGACGTCGACCGCCTCCGGATCAGCCAAGGAACTTGGCGATGATGGCATCGCCCATCGCGACCGTGCCGACCTCAGTCATGCCCTCGGAGAAAATGTCCTTGGTGCGCAGGCCGTCATCGAGCACCGCGGCGATTGCCGCTTCGAGTTTGTCGGCCTCATCGACCATGCCGAAGGAATAGCGCAGGCACATGGCGAAGGAAGCGATCATGGCGATCGGGTTGGCGATGCCCTGTCCCGCAATGTCGGGCGCCGAGCCATGCACCGGCTCATAGAGCGCCTTGCGCTTCTTGGTCTTCACATCGGGCGCGCCGAGCGAGGCCGACGGCAGCATGCCGATCGAGCCCGTCAGCATGGCGGCGATGTCGGACAGCATGTCGCCGAACAGATTGTCCGTGACGATGACGTCGAACTGCTTTGGCCAGCGCACCAGCTGCATGCCGCCGGCATCGGCCAGCATGTGGTCGAGCTTGACGTCGGCATAGCGCGCCTTCTGGGTCTGGGTGACGACCTCGTTCCACAAAACGCCGGATTTCATGACGTTGCGCTTTTCCATCGACGTGACGTGGTTCTTGCGGGTGCGCGCCAGCTCGAAGGCGACGCCCGAAATGCGCTCGATCTCGAACGTGTCGTAGACCTGGGTGTCGATGCCGCGCTTCTGGCCGTTGCCGAGATCGATGATCTGTTTCGGCTCGCCGAAATAGACGCCGCCGGTGAGCTCACGCACGATGAGGATGTCCAGCCCTTCGACCACCTCCTGCTTGAGCGAGGAGGAGGCGGCGAGCGCCGGGTAGCAGATGGCGGGCCTGAGATTGGCGAACAGCTCCATGTCCTTGCGCAGCCGCAAGAGACCGGCCTCGGGGCGCACCTCGTAAGGCACCTTGTCCCATTTCGGGCCGCCGACCGCGCCGAACAGCACGGCATCCGCCGCCATCGCCTTTTCCATGTCGGCATCCGAAATCGCCGCGCCATGCGCATCGTAGGCGCAGCCGCCGACCAGGCCCTCATCGGTGGCAAAGCCGCTGCCAAGCTTGTCATTCATGGCCGCAATCAGCTTCTTCACCTCGGCCATCGCCTCGGGGCCGATGCCGTCGCCGGCGAGCAGGAGAAGATTTTTCGAAGCCATCAGAACCGTCCCGATACTGTTTGGAGAAACCGCGGCCTTGCTAAACGCCAAGCGGGCGGCGCGCAAGCCTGGAAGCGCGGTCACCGATGCGAGAGAATATTCACCAATCTGCCGAACGGATCGCGCACATAGAAGCGCCTCACGCCCCAGGGCTCGTCGGCCGGACCGTATTCGATCGCGAAACCGGCGGCCTTCATGGCGTCGAGCAAGGCATCGACATCGTCGACTTCGATCGACAGATCCGGCACCGGCGTGCCGGAGCCGCCCTGGGCCATGAAGCTGACCTGCACCTGCATCCGCTCGTCGGACCCGTAGGTGACGATCCAGCCCTGATCCATCAGCACGTCTAGGCCAAGCACATCCTGGTAGAAGCGCTTCGCCGCTGCCGCGTCTGGTGTCCCGATATTGGCTACGATGCGCCGGACCGTCATGGCTTTGACCTCAGGCGGTGCGCCGCAGCGCCGTGACTTCGATCTCGATCTTCATCTCGGGCTTGTTGAGCTGGCAGACGATCATCGTCGCCGCCGGGCGGATGTCGCCGAACGTCTCACCGAGGATCGGGAAGACCACGTCCACGAAAGCCTGGTCGGTGATGTAGTAATGCGCCCGTACCACATCTGCCATCTCGAAGCCGCCATCGGCCAGAGCCTTGGCGATGGTGGCCAGACAATTGCGCGTCTGCGCCTCGACCGTCTCCGGCATGGTCATGGTCGCATAGTCGTAGCCGGTCGTTCCCGAGACGAAGCACCAATCGCCCTGCACCACCGCGCGCGAATAGCCGGCCGTCTTTTCGAAGGGCGAACCGGTGGAGATGAGTTTGCGCATGGGGGCCTCGCTGATGGTTGCGGACACTTTGCAGGGAAAGGGCCGAGTGGGCCATGGGCCAACTCAGGTGCAAATCTTGGACGGCGGCGGGACAGCACCCCCCCTCTGGCCTGCCGGCCATCTCCCCCGCAAGGAGGGAGATTGGCAGCTTCTGCGCCGCAGCTATTCTTTGCGTGTTGATTGGCGAAGGCAGTCGTGACGGCTGATCTCCCCCCTTGCGGGGGAGATGCCCAGCAGGGCAGAGGGGGGTGGGAAGGATCGTGGCGTAGCGGTCCTTCCGCTGCCAGTCGCGAAACCCTAGTTCCGCTGCGCCTTGTCCATCGCTTCCTTCACATCCGCCGGCCAGGTCTTCACGTCAGGCCAGGCCTGCGGCTCGCCGTCGTCGCCGCGGCGGGCGAAATAGAGCGTGTGCTTGACCGGGTCGACCGCCATGAAGCCGTCATTGCTACCGCAAGCGTGCGGTACGCAGCCGGTGGCGTAGAAGGCGCCGGACGCCGTCTTTTCGGTGCCGCCGCCGACCAGCAGGCTGGTCGCCATATCGGGCATGCTGTCGCCAAGCAGCGCCTTCGCCGCCTTGTAGACGGCTTCGTTGTGGAAGGCGTCGATGATGTTCTGGTACTTGGACGGTTCGATATCCTTCCAGTCGGTACCCGGCTCCGGCGCGTAGGTCAGATCGCCCGAGATCGTCAGCCCTTCGGTGGGTGACCATTGCAGCGCCTGCTTCGTGTCGCCCGGCAACAGATAGGGCACGAAATAGATGGCGTTGTCGGCGACCGCCGCCGGCGGCGCGCCGCACTCGTCCTGCTCGACGGTAAGGCTCTGGATCTCGCCGCCTTCCGGCTTCCAGACGATGACCGTGGCCGGGCCGCACTGGTTGCCGCCATCGCCGACCTCGACCAGAGCCACGTTGACGCCACCGACCTTGACGACCTTGTCGAAAAACACGTCGTAATTGCTGGCCAGTTGCTTGCCGTCATAGGCCAGCACCTTCTCGCCATATTCTTCCTGCTGGGTGATGGTCAGCTGCCCACCTTCGAACGGAATAGGCGCCTGGCTGTCATCGTCGGGGGCCGCCGCATCATCGCTGCCCTGCGCGCCCTGATCGGCCGCCCCCTGATCGGCCGCCGTCTGGTCTGTCGCCGGCTTCTGGGCGGTGGCGGCCGGCGTCTGCGTTTGCGCAAAGCCCGCCACCGGCATCAGCGTCCAAGCCAACGCGCAGGCGCCGGCAAGAAGCAAACGTGTCATGACTGTCCCTCCGTTCAGCCGCCACGAACCCGGCCTGCGAACGCCGGGCTATCGTCTTAGATCGTACTTGTCAGGCCCAGGGGCGCTCAGCTGCGTTCTTCTTCTCGAACGAGTCGATGGCGCTGGCCTTTTCCATGGTCAGGCCGATGTCGTCGAGGCCGTTCAGGAGGCAGTGGCGCTTGAAGTCGTCGAGGTCGAACGTGACCACGCCGCCGTCCGGACCGCGGATTTCCTTGGCTTCGAGGTCGACCGACAGCGTCGCGTTCGAACCGCGCGAGGCGTCGTCCATCAGCTTGTCCAGATCTTCCGGGCTGACGGTGATCGGCAAAATGCCGTTCTTGAAGCAGTTGTTGTAGAAAATGTCGGCGAACGAGGTCGAGATGACGCAGCGAATGCCGAAATCGAGCAGCGCCCATGGCGCGTGTTCACGGCTCGAGCCGCAGCCGAAATTGTCGCCGGCGACCAGGATCTGCGCCTTGCGGTAGGCCGGCTTGTTGAGCACGAAGTCGGGGTTTTCCGAACCGTCATCCAAGTAGCGCATTTCGGCGAACAGGCCGCTGCCGAGCCCGGTGCGCTTGATCGTCTTGAGATAATCCTTCGGGATGATCATGTCGGTGTCGACATTGACGATCGGCATGGGGGCGGCGACGCCGGTGAGCTTGGTGAACTTGTCCATGGCTTTGCCCTGTGTCTTCGATGCAGAATATCTATTTCGTTGCGGGAGATTGCTGACGCACCGTTTACACAAAGCCGGCGGCAAATAAAAGGCAACTGTTCGTGCGCGGCCTGGATCGTAAAAGATCGGCGCGGCAGCGTCTTTAAAACCGGCGACCGCTGGTGCACCCTTGTGCCCATGACCGCACCCTCGAAAATCCTCTATGCCAGCGAGCCAAAGCTCGACGTCGCCGAATTCCGCCGCGTGCTGGTCGAATCCACGCTCGGCGACACGCGCCCCGTCGATGACGACGACCGGCTGCAGGCGATGCTTTCGGGCGCAAATCTTGTGCTGACCGCGCGGCTCGATATTGAAGACAGGCCGCTGATCGGCGTTCTCAGAGCCGTCACGGATTTTTCCTGGGTGTGCTACATCTCCGAGCTCGCCGTGTCGCAATCGGCGCAAGGCCTTGGCATCGGCAAGGGCCTGATGGATGAGGCGCGCCGGCAGCTGGGGCCATCGGTTGCCATCAGCCTGATCTCGATGCCCGACGCCGTCGGCTTCTACGAGCGCATCGGCATGAAGCGCATGCCCGATGCATTCTGGTTTTCCCGCAAGCGCTGATGCCAAGTCCACGACCGGTGGGCAGGGTCGGTGCCGCACGGTCGTGCCATGGATGGATCGCGTGCCGCTTGGGGTGCGCTCTTGCCGTCGAATGCGCTTTGAACTCCCTCGACTTGGCTGGAATCAATACAGGCACGGCGCGCGGTATTCTTGGGCGATGCAGAACGGTGTTTAGGTCCCGGCGGAACAACCGACGGGCGCGGCAGGATGTCATTGTCCTTCCTGGATACGGTCTTGACCCGCACCTCATCCTGCCCACATCTCCGGCATGGAGAACCGCCGATCTTTCATAGGCACGGCCGGCTGGGGAATTCCGACACGCTACAAGGATGACTTTGCGCAATCCGGGTCGCATCTCGAGCGTTACGCAAGACGCTTTCCCGTCGTCGAGATCGACACCTCTTTCTACAAGCCGCACCGTCGTGAGACCTATGAGCGCTGGGCACGCTCGGTGCCGGAGCATTTCCGGTTCGCCATCAAGACGCCGAAAGCCATGACCCATGAGCACCGCCTCGCCGATTGCGAGACGCTGGCCGAGGACTTTCTCGAACAGGCAGGAGGTCTCGGCGAGAAACTGAGTGTGCTTTTGGTGCAGCTGCCGCCGAGCCTGCCTTTCGAGCCGGATATCGTCGACAGTTTCTTCGACATGCTGGGCAAGCGCGCCCGTGTGAGGCTGGTATGCGAGCCGCGCCATCCCAGCTGGTTCGGCGCCGAGGCGGACGCACTTTTGGCCGGAAGGCGGATTGCGCGTGTCGCCGCCGACCCGGCTCCCGTTCCGGAGGCGGCGGCGCCAGGCGGCTGGTCAGGGCTTGCCTATTTCCGCTGGCATGGCGCGCCGCGCATCTACTATTCGGACTACGATGCCGAAAGCCTCGCCCGGTTTTGCCGGCAAGTGGACGCAGCGGCCGCTTCCGGGGCGGAGGTCTGGGGCATTTTCGACAACACGGCAGCCGGGCATGCGCTGGGCAATGCGCAGGCTGTAGGTGCCATGGTTGCGTAGACGCTTCTTCCTTCCCTCCTTGTGGGGGAAGGTGGATCGGCGCGAAGCGCCGAGACGGATGAGGGGTGTTCCAGCGGAGTGAGACGCTGGCGTCCCCTGGAACTCATCCGTCGCCTTCGGCGACACCTTCTCCCACAGGGGAGAAGGAAAAAGAGGCGCTCAAATCACATTCAATTCCCGGAACGGCCGCCCCTCGGCCACGCGGCTGTAACCGAACGCCGAGCAGTCCACCGTCCGGTAACCGCCATGCACCAGCAACTCGGCCAGCGCCTTGCCGACCGCCGGCGCCTGCTGCAGGCCATGACCTGAAAACCCGTTGGCGAAGACGAAATTGCCGACCTCGGGATGCGGGCCGATGACGGCGTTCTGGTCGAGCGTGTTGTAGTCATAGTGGCCGGCCCAGGCGCGTGTCGACTTGATCGCCTCGAAGGCTGGGATGCGCGTTGCCAGTATCGGCCAGATCACCTCTTCGAACAGCGGCCAGTCGACATCGAAATCCCGGGGGTCGGCGGGGCCATCACCCTCTTCCGGCTCGGCGCCGCCGGTGAGATAGACCGAGCCTTCCGGCCGGACATAGATGCCGGAGGGATCGACCAGCAGCGGCATGTCGGCATATTTTTCCCGCGCCTCGAAGACGAAGACATTGCGCTTGCGCGGTTCGACCGGCAGCGCCAGCCCGGCAAGGGCGGCGACCTTGCCGGCGTTTGGGCCGGCGGCATTGACGACGATGCCGGCTTCGAGCCTTTCGCCATTGTCGAGGCTCACGCCGGTGACGCGGTTGCCCTGCCGCTCGATACCGGTGACATCGCCGGCGATGAAATCGATTTGTCTGTCGCGCAGCGCCTTGCGGAACAGCGTCAGCATGGCATGCGCGTCGAACCAGCCCTCGCCGGTGCGACCGAATGCGCCGGCGCTGATGCCTTCCGTCGACAGCCAGGAAAAGCGCTTCGCCAACTCGCCCGCGTCCTCGAGCAGAATGTCGGCGCCCTCGGCGACCTGCGCTTCGTGGTTGGCTTTCAGGATCGGCAGCCCGGCGTCGCCGGCCAGGATCAGATAGCCGCCCTCGCGAAAACCGATATCGGCGTCAGCGCCGAATTCCTCCTTCAGTCGCCGAAATAGCCCCAGTGTGAACTGCGACAGGCGGATGTTCTCCGGAATCGAGAATTGCTGGCGGATCGAGGCCATGGACAGCGTCGTTGCCGCATGGGCGAATTGCGGATCGCGCTCGATCAGCGCGATCGAACCGGAAAAGCCTTCCTCGCGCAGATAATAGGCGACCGAGGAGCCGACGATGGCTCCGCCGATGATGACGATGTCGTAGCGCACTCTGTTCTCCAATCCAGCGACCTTTACGCGGCCGGCAAGGAAATCTCGAAGCGCGTGCCGCGGCCGGAGTCAACCAGCCTGATCGTGCCATCATGCGCTTTCAGGAGGGCCAGCACGATGCCGAGGCCCATGCCGGTGCCGCCGGATTCGCGCCGCGTGGTGAAGAATGGCTCGAAAATGCGAGCCCTGTTGCTCGGTGAAATGCCGGCACCGTCGTCGCTGACCGCAATGGTTGCCTTGCCATCCGCGCCAGCCGCCGCCAGCAGGACCTGTGTCGCGCCGTGCCTCGCAGAATTGTCGATCAAATTGGCAAGCACGATGGCCGCATTCTCGGCCGAGATGCGCAAGCCTAGGGCGCCGCCAGCCTCGACCTTGACCGCCAGCCTGCCGTCCACCGGCAGCAGCGCGAGCGCCGCATCGAGCGAGGTGCTTTCGCCGCTCGGCGCCAGGTTTTCAGCCCGCGCCAGATCGAGCAGGCGCCGTACCAGCAGATTGAGGCGCCCGGCGTCGTTGACGATGTTGCCGGAGAACCGCTTGCGCTCGGCCGCGTCCATCGCCTCGCCGGAATCGCGCAGCAGCTCGGCTGCACCCTGGATCGCCGTCAGCGGCGATTTGAGCTCATGCGAGACATGGGTGGCAAAGGTCTGGATGCTATCGGAACGCGACTGCAGTTTTTCGGCCATGTCGAGGAAGGCGGCGGACAGCTCGGCCATTTCGCGCGTGCCGTGATGGTCGAGCGGCCGGATGGCGTCGCGATCGCCGGCGGCAATACGCCTTGTCCGCTCCATCAGCGCGTAGATCGGCCGGCTGACGGTGCGCAGGAACACCAGCGCGATCAACAACGTGCCGAAGAGCATGGCGATGGCGGCAAGCGTCACCTTGCCGCGTTCGCCATAGAGATGTTTGACGATGTTGTTCGGCGTCCGCGACAGATAGATCACGCCGGCCACATGACCGTCGACCGCGATCGGCATGGCGACAAAGACGCGGACCTTGGTGCCGCGGCTGACCGAGTAGAGCGGCGGCGGCGGCTGGTCGGGGATCCTTTGCCTGAGCGCGCTGGCATAGCGGCCGGCAAGGGCCTCGCGCACCTCCTCGACACTGCCGAGCGACAGGCCGACCTCATCGCGCCCGGCAATGACGACGCCCTTGGGATCGAGCAGCCGGAAGCCGGCCAGCGTGGTTTTCTGCGTTGCGTCGAGAATTCCAGACAGCCGCGCGCCGATCGCCGCAAAGACCGGATCGGCGGCGGCAGTGACGCCGGCGGGCCGGGTCGGCAGCAGGTAGTCGGAGGCGAGGTCGAGGCTAGGTTCGATCGGCTGGTAGGGTGAGTCGTCGCTGCGGCTGGCATCGTCGCTCTCTGCCTCAACCGGCGCACCGAGCTTGTCAGGGGAAATGCCGGCATCGCGGACATCCTGTGCATAGATGGCAGCGATGACGGCGCCTTGAGCGATCAGCTCGCCCTCGGTCTGGCGGATCAGCTGGTTTTCATAAAGCCGGAAGAAGAACAGCCCGACCAGCGGCAGCGCCAGCACCATGATGAGGATGGCAAGAACCACCGTGGCCAGCCTTGGCCGCCATTTGGTGCCGATCCATCTGGCGTCGCTCAGGCGCCGCATCGGCCGAGCCGAAAACCGACACCATGCACGGTTTCGATGGCGTCGAGGCAGCCTGCCGCCGCGAGCTTGGCGCGGATGTTGCGGATATGGCTGTCGACGGTGCGGTCGGCGACATGGATGTTGGCGGCATAGGCGCTGGCCACCACCAGGTCGCGGCCCAGCACATGCGCCGGACGCGCCAGAAATCCCTTCAGGATCGAGAATTCGATCGCCGTCAGCGCCAGTGCCTTGCCGTCGAAGCTGGCGCCGTGACTGGCTGGCACCAGGCTGAGCTTGCCATGCGCGAAGTTTCGCTCATCGACCGGTTCCGGTACGGCGCGGGCGCGGCGCAGGATGACATTGACGCGCGCCACCAGTTCGCGCGGGCTGAACGGCTTGGTCACGTAGTCGTCACCGCCCATTTCGAGGCCGAGTATGCGGTCGATCTCCTCGTCACGCGCCGACAGGAACAGCACCGGCACGTCGGAGCGCTGCCTCAGCCGCCGGCAGACCTCGAGCCCGTCCATCTCCGGCATGCCGATGTCGAGCACGACGAGATCGGGCGCGCGCCGCTCGATCGCCTGCAGGGCGGCGGCGCCGTCAGAGACGGCCTGCGTCTTCATCCCGGCCTTCTCCAGCGCAAAGCAGATGATTTCGCGAATGTGCGGATCGTCGTCGGCGACCAGGATTTGATGCGGCATGGGTCTAGCGGTCCGGCATGGAAGGTTGGGACGGTCGCGAAGGTTGCTGTGCCGGAGGAAGCACGAGCGGGCCTCTCTTGTCGAGAACCTGCACGAGCCGCCAGCCGCGAAAGCTCCAGGCGCGCCACTTCTTCTTCTGCTCGGCGATATAGTCGTCGATCATCACCTGGTCGGCCAGATAGGTGGTTTGGTTCCCGAATTTGTGCATGTAGTAGCGGTCCAGCGCCGGTATGGCGACAGCGCCGAACGAGCGTAGATATTCGGCATCGAGCGGCGTGCCGGAACCGGACATTTCCAGGGAGTGGTCGACATTGAAGTTTGCGATCACAGCTGCGAAGTTGATGAAGCAGCAGGCATAAAGCGTCGCCGATAGCGTCAGAAGATTGGCGGAGAGCAGCCATTCGTTGGATTTTCCGAGCGCGATGCGGGCGATGATCAGCGCAAGCCCTGATGCCACCAGCCCCATCCAGACGAAAGCCGCGATCCGCCAATGGGTCAGCGCATAGACGCCGATATAGAGATCGAGCCGCAGGATCGACGAGATGACCAGCATGATGTTCTGCGCCACCCAGGCATAGACCAGCCGGCGGATCAGCGGATCGCCCGAGGTTTCGCTGCCCGGCCGCAGCGCCGCCAGCACGAACCCGGCGGCCAGCAGCGCGGTGGCGATCAGCGGATAGGCGCCGCGATGCGCGTAGGTAGCGTAGCTCATGCCGTCGGGAAGGGCGACCCCACCCCAGAGATAGGCCGCGTCGAGCCCGGTCTGCAGCGCAAACAGCGCGTTGAAGACGAGCAGCGCGCGCAAAATGGCTGCCTTGCCGAAAATGATGTCCTCGACGACATGCCGCTGCGATTTGGTCGCTGGTTGGGTACCGGCAAGACCGTCGCCTGGCCGCCGGATACGAGGCAGGAAGCGTGGCACGCGCGGGCGCAGCAGAGCCCACACGCCGGCGAGCACGACCAGCCAGAAGGCAATCCGCGCCAGTTGGATGAGATCGATGAGTTTCATCAGGTCGATCAGCGACAGCCAGTAATCGATGACCGGATTGGCGGCGCCGAACAGCGCCAGGAAGACCGCGCCCAGCGTCAGCGGCATGACCCAGACCGCGATGGATGCAAACCGGATCCGGCGCCGGCCGAACCGCCGCGCCGTTTTGCGCCAGCGGATGAAATCGCTGATGAACCGTAGCGGCACAGCCAGGAGAAACAAGGCGATCTGGCGGGCAACGCCGGCGATGCGGCGCCGCAGCCGCCCGGCCAGCGACAGCGCAAACACCACCATGGCAACGAGAGTGATCGAGACCGACAGCGGGCTGACATTCTCGGCCAGCGGCAGCAGCGCGGCGAGCAGGCAGACCGGCTTGAGCAAGGGCATGGGGGAATTCAGGGCGGCGGGATGCACGGCCACCACCGCGGCGGCAGTCACGATGGCGAACACAAGGACGGTGATGCCAACCGGCTGGTCGTAAAAGAAAAAATCCGCCAGCGCGACGAGCAGGACGGCGATGCCCAAGCGGCTGCAAAAGCTGACGAACGATGTCATGCGCGGACCTTCCTGGTGGGCTGGACGCGACCGACCGGCGGATGCCTGCGGATAAAAGGGAGCAGGCTTGCCTCAGGGCGATGGCTTGCCTCTGGCCGGGGCGGGTCGACCAACCACCAGCTTTCGCTGCGCAGCCTGTAGGGCAGACGGAGGGTGTTTTGCTTTTGCATGCCGCCTTGTCGCTGGTCGGCAGGGAGACGGCGGGGCAGAGCGGAGGAGGTTTTCCGCAGAACCGTGCAGTTTTTGTGCAGGGGCTTACTTCAAGGCTAGGGCGCTGCGCGCCATCCTTCCGGCCGTTGTCGCTTCCCCAGCCAGGCTCCTTTCCTCTCCCTCCGGAGGGGGGGAGAGGTGGCTCGGCGAAGCCGAGACGGAGTGGGGGAACCACCTTCGCCGCGAACGGACATAGACTAGGCGCAAACATCACCCAGCCTTGCGTCCAAGGCTCGACCCCCACTCCGTCGAGCTTCGCTCGACACCTCTCCCCCGATCGACGGGGGAGAGGAAGGGCTCCCTTCCGCAACTGCTGAGGAGGACAGACAAGGTGAGGGGCAGCGCCGACTTCGCCAATCACCAGCCGCACCCTTGCCTCACCCGTCCACAGCCGCCATAGATCGGACCCATGACAAGCGAATCCTACCGCCCACGCCGCTCTGTACTCTACGTCCCCGCCTCCAACGACAAGGCGCTGGCCAAGATCGCGACGCTTACCTGCGATGCCGTGATCATCGATCTCGAAGACGCCGTCGCCCCCGCCGACAAGGTCGCGGCCCGGGAAAGGCTCGCCGATATTTTCGCCAGCCGGCCGGAACGGCGCTGCGAAATGATCGTGCGGGTCAACGCGCTGTCCAGCGATTGGGGCAACGACGACCTGCTCGCCGCAGCGAAATTCGAACCCGACGGCATCCTGTTGTCCAAGGTCGCCACGCCGCGCGACATCCTCGAAGTCGGCGATGTGCTCGACGACAATTTTGCCCCTGACAGCGTCAAACTCTGGGCGATGATAGAGACGCCCAAGGCCATGCTCAACATCGGCGCCATCGCCGAACTCGGCCGCGATCCGGCCTCGCGCCTCAATTGTTTCGTTGCCGGAACGAACGATTTGGTCAAGGAGACCGGCATTCTGGCGACGCCCGACCGGCGCTATCTCGTGCCATGGCTGATGCAGATGGTGCTGGCCGCGCGGGCCGGCGGCATCGACATTCTCGACGGCGTATCCAATGATTTTCGTGACCTCGACGCGTTTGCGCGCGAGTGCACGGAGGCCGCCGCCATGGGGTTCGACGGCAAGACGTTGATCCACCCGGCCCAGATCGACGCCGCCAACCGCGCCTTCGCACCCGCGCCCGAAGCCCTGGCCGAGGCGCGCGCGGTGAAGGAAGCCTTCGCCTTCCCGGAAAACGCCTGCAAGGGCGTGATTGCGCTGGACGGCAGGATGGTCGAGCGGCTGCATTTGGCGCAGGCCGAAAAATTGCTGGCGAAGGCCGCCGCCATCGGCGCATGATTGCCTAAGCCGGCTTCGGAAGATCACACCGCAACAAGTACAGAATTCACGACAGGACCTGACCCATGAAACTCTATCGCTTTCTGTCCGCCCCGGACGATTCCAGCTTCTGCCACAAGGTGACGGCGGCGCTGAACAAGGGCTGGCACCTGTTCGGCTCACCGACCTACGCCTACGACAAGAAGACCAAGTCGATGCGCTGTGGCCAGGCCGTGGTGAAGGACGTCGACGGCCAGGAATACGGGCCGGATACGAAGCTGAGCGACTGGTAGGCAGTTAGGCAGCAGGGGCAGTGCGGGACTCTTTGATGTCAGCGGGCCCGCACCCCCCTCTGGCCTGCCGGCCATCTCCCCCGCAAGGAGGGAGATTACGCGCTCAACCGCTTTCGCCAATCGCCAACGTTGCAGGATTTGGCGGATCATCGAAGCCGCCAATCTCCCCCCTTGCGGGGGAGATGCCCGGCAGGGCAGAGGGGGGTGTGAAGGAATGAGGCGCCTGTTGTGGAGTATCCGTGCCTTGGCGCTCGTGGCCGTTATTCCGCCGCCTCTTCGATCTTCTCCATATCATCGTCCGACAGGCCGAAATGGTGGCCGATCTCGTGGATCAGCACGTGGGTGACGATGTCGCCCAGCGTTTCTTCGTTCTCGGCCCAGTAGTCGAGGATGGCGCGGCGGTACAGCGTGATGCGGTTGGGGCCTTCGCCGGTCTGCGGGTTCCAGCGCTCGGCGATGCCGCGGCCCTCGAACAGACCGAGCAGGTCGAACGGCGTCTCCAGCGACAGATCGTCCATGATCTCGTCGGTGGGGAACTCGGCGATCACGATGACGATCTCGCCGGTCAGCTTGCGAAAATCGTCCGGCAGATGCGCATAGGCCTCCAGCGCCAGAAACTCCATCTCCTCGATCGAGGGCGAGAGTTCGTCGTGCCAGGTGCGGGTCTTGTAGATGCGGGCCATGCTTCGTCCTTTGATCCCGGCATATAGGCTTTCCCTCCGGAATCGGCAAATGAGCGCGGCCGCCGCCTATCCTCCTGGTTCGGAGACAGGAATAAATTCCCCATGACTCCGCTTGACTCTTCCGGCACCCTCTGGAATCTATAGGAACATAACAGGAACAATTGTGCGAGAAACTGACCGTCATGGCGACATCAGCCGTGGCGCGGGAGACTGTTTTTGCCCTGCGCCGCCAGATCGCGAAGATCGAGGGAACGCTGCCCGAGCGCCTGGCAGCGCCGGCTGGCGAGCGACCTCGTGCGCGCGCTGACAGCGCTATCGACGGTGCGCCCGAACCTAATGCCGATGTCACCATCATCCGGCGCGGCCTTGCCGTGGCTTCGCCGGATGCCTTCCTGCCCACCGGCGTCGAGCGCTTCGATGCGGCCCTCGGGGGTGGCTTGAGCGGCGGCCTGCCGAAAGCCGCCCTGACCGAAATCCACGGCCTTGAGACCCGCAATGCCGGGGCCGTCGCCGGCTTTGTGCTGTCGCTGATCAGCCTGATCCTCAGGGGGCAGAACCTGCCCGTGCTGTGGATCGGCACGTCGGAGATTTTTCGCGAGGCCGGCTTCCCCTATGCCAAGGGATTGCAGGGCATGTTCGGCATCTCGCCGGAGCAATTGCTGTTTTCCGAGGCGCCGAAACTCACCGATGCGCTGTGGGTGGCCGAGGAGGCCGCGAGGATGACGACGCTGGCCGCAATCATCCTCGAAATCCGCGGCAGCCCGCAGCGGCTCGACCTCACCGCGACGCGCCGGCTGCACGCCCGCGCCCAGAGCGCCGGCCGGCCGGTGTTCCTGCTGCGCCAGGCCGGCGAGGCCGAACCAACCGCCGCCCCGGTGCGCCTCATCGTGTCGTCCGCAGCGGCTGCAAGCCGCCGGACCATCGCCGGGCCGCTCGCCGGCTCGATCGGCCGCCCCGCCTTCTCCGTCAGCATCGGCAAGAGCCGCACCGCTCTGCCCGGACAATTCACACTGGAGTGGAACCCCGATGAACACCGTTTCGAAGAAAGACGGCCACGCAAGGAACAACCAGAGAATTCTGTCGCTGTGGTTCCCGCATCTCGGGGCGGAACGGATCCTGCGCCAGCGCCTGGGACGGTCGTGGCGTTCCCGGCCGTCGGATCATCTGCCACTGGTGATCAGCCATCGCGACCGCAACGCCCAGCGCATATCGGCCCTCGACGAGCGGGCTGAGGCGCTGCACCTGAAGCGCGGAATGGGCATTGCCGATGCGCGCGCCATGCATCCCTCGATCGACATCGTCGAGGCCGACCCGGAGGCCGACCGCCGGCTGCTCGAAGGCCTCGCCGACTGGTGCGACCGCTACACGCCGCTGGTGGCGCTGGACGGCGCCGACGGGCTTTATCTCGACGTCACCGGCTGCACGCATCTGTTCGGCGGCGAACGCGCCATGCTGGACGACATTCTTGCGCGCTTTTTCCAGCAGGGTTTCGACGTCCGCGCCGGGCTGGCCGCAACGCCGGGCGCGGCCTGGGCGGCGGCGCGCTTCTGCGGCGACCGCATCGTTCCCTCAGGTGAAGAGGAAGCGCTGCTTGCCCCTTTGCCGCTGGCCGCTTTGCGCATCGAGCCTGATATCCGCGCCAGCCTGGAAAGTGTCGGCCTGCGCACCGCCGGCGCGGTCATGGCCGCACCACGCGCGCCGCTCGCCCGCCGCTTCGGCGCCAGCCTGCTGTTGCGCCTCGACCAGGCGCTCGGCCGCCTCGACGAGGCGGTATCGCCGCGCCTGCCGGTGGCGCCGCTTTCGGTCGAACGCCACCTGGCTGAGCCGGTTGTGCTGACCGCCGAGATCGAACGGCTGGTGGAAATGCTGGCGGTGACGCTGAAGGTCGACCTCGAGCGCCGCGGCGAGGGCGCCCGGATGCTGGCGCTGCTTTTGTTTCGCGTCGACGGCGCTGTCAGCCGGCTCAGTGTCGGCACATCACGACCCTTGCGCGAACCGAAGCTGATCCAGCGCCTGTTCCACGAGCGGCTGACAGCGCTCGAGCAGGATATCGACGCCGGCTACGGCTTCGACCTGGTGCGGCTTTCGGTGCTGGCGGCCGCCGCCTTCGACATGCAGCAGGCCGATTTGACCGGAGAGACCGAGGACGACGGCGCCGACATCGCGATGTTTGCCGACCGCATCCGCGCCCGGCTCGGCGACACTGCTGTGCTGAAAGCGGTCGCTGTCGAGAGCCATTTGCCGGAACGCGCCGTCGCCACCATACCCTTTTCCGAGGCGCCGCAGCGGACCACGCCGCCGAAAAGGTCGGACCGGAAAGACGCGCCGCCCGCAACAATCTTCCCGCCAGAGCGGCCGATCCGGCTGTTCCGTTCGCCCGAACCGATCGAAGTGCCGGCGACGGAAATGCCGGAAGGCCCGCCGATGAATTTTCGCTGGCGGCGTGCGCTCTACCGGGTCGCCCGTGCCGAAGGGCCGGAGCGCATCGCGCCGGAATGGTGGCAGAAGGGCGAGGAAGACGCACCGACCCGCGATTATTTCCGCATCGAGGATGCAGAGGGCCGACGCTACTGGCTCTACCGCCAGGGGCTCTACGGCGCCGGCCAGCCTTCGCCGCGCTGGTTCATGCACGGGGTGTTCGCATGAACGCGCTGACCGTCATCCCCTATGCCGAGTTCGGCATCCAGTCGAACTTCTCCTTCCTGCGCGGCGCCTCCAAGCCGGAGGAACTGGTGGTCGCCGCCAAATTCCTCGGCTTTTCCTCGATCGGGCTTGCCGACCGCAACACCGTGGCCGGCGTCGTGCGCGCCTGGCAGCAGGCCAAGGTCGAGAAGCTCGCCTACCACCCCGGTTGCCGGCTGGTGTTCGGCGACGGCACGCCGGATATTCTCGCCTACCCGCAGAACCGCAAGGGTTGGGGCCATCTCTGCCGCATGCTGACGCAGGCCAATCTGCGCGACGAAAACGAGAAGGGCGCAACCCTTCTCCAGCGCAGCGATCTGCTCGAATGGGGCGACCTGCTGTCGTTGGCGGTGCTGCCCGATCTCTCGGCGAATGCGGACGATCCCCTGGCATTGATCCGTCAGCTGAAGGATCGTTTCGGCGCAAATCTGCGGCTTGGCGTGGCGCCGGACTATCACGGCAATGACCGCTTCCGTATCGAGCAGGCGGCCGCCATGGCCGACGCCGCCGGCGTGCTGCTGATGGCGACCAACGATGTGCTCTATCACAGCGCCGAACGACGCTCGCTGCAGGACGTGCTCACCGCCATCCGCCTCAATGTGCCGGTCGCCGAGGTCGGGCTGGAGCTGACGGCCAATGCCGAGCGCCATCTGAAGCCGCCGCTGGAAATGGTGCGTCTGTTTCGCCGTCATCCGCAGGCGCTGGCCGAGACGCTGCGCTTCGCCGGCGAGCTCAGCTTCTCGCTTGGCGATCTCCAGTACAATTATCCCGACGAGCCGACGCAATCGGGCCTCGGGCCGCAGGCCGAGCTCGAGCGTCTGGCCAGGGAGGGGGCCGCCACGCGCTATCCGGCGGGCGTCCCCGCTTCCGTCTCGCAGCGCATCGATGAAGAGCTCGCTCTGATCGAGCGCCTGAACTATGCGCGCTATTTCCTGACCGTTTACGACATCGTCCAGTTCGCCCGCAACGAGGGCATTCTGTGCCAGGGCAGAGGCTCGGCCGCCAATTCGATCGTCTGCTTCTGCATCGGCATCACCGAGGTCGGTCCGGAGCGCATCGACACGCTGTTCGAGCGCTTCATTTCCGAGGAGCGCAACGAGCCGCCCGACATCGACGTCGACTTCGAGCATGAGCGGCGCGAGGAGGTGATCCAGTACATCTATTCGAAATACAGCGCCAAGCGCACCGCGCTGGCCGCCGCCGTCATCAGCTATCGCGGCCGCTCGGCATTGCGCGAGGTGGCGAAAGCAATGGGCCTGTCGGACGATGTCCGCAGCGCCTTGTCCAGCTCGATCTGGGGCTGGTCGACCTCGGAGCTCGGCGAGAAGGAGGCGCATGCCGGCGGCCTCGACCGCAGCGAAACCTCAACCCGGCATGTGCTCGCCCACGCCAACGAGATCATGGGCTTTCCCCGGCATCTCTCCCAGCATGTCGGCGGCTTCGTCATCACCAGGGACCGGCTCGACGAGATCGTCCCCATCGTCAAGACGGCGATGGAGGCCCGCAAGATGGTCGAGTGGGACAAGGACGATCTCGACGCGGTGAAGATCCTCAAGGTCGACGTACTGGCCCTCGGCATGCTGACCTGCCTGAAACGCGCCTTCACCTTGCTCACCGGGCATTATCCGGATGCGCGCGATGAGTATGGCAGGCCCTACGTGCTGGGCAGCCTCCCGCCTGAGGACAGGTATGTCTACGACATGATCTGCCGAGCCGACACACTCGGCGTCTTCCAGATCGAATCGCGCGCCCAGATGTCGATGCTGCCAAGGCTCAAGCCAAAGGACTTCTACGACCTTGTCATCGAGGTGGCGATCGTGCGGCCGGGCCCGATCCAGGGCGACATGGTTCATCCCTATCTGCGGCGCCGGCAAGGCAAGGAAAAGGCCGAGTATCAAAAGCCGGAGTTGGAGGCGATCCTCAAGAAGACGCTGGGCGTGCCGCTGTTTCAGGAACAGGCGATGAAAATCGCCATCGTCGCCGGCGGTTTCAAGCCGGGCGAAGCCGACGAATTGCGCCGCGCCATGGCCACCTTCAAGCGCACCGGCACCATCGGCAATTACCGCCAGCGCATGATCGACGGCATGGTCGGCAAGGGATACACCAAGGACTTCGCCGAGCGCTGCTTCAAGCAGATCGAAGGCTTCGGCGAATACGGCTTTCCCGAAAGCCACGCCGCCTCCTTCGCGCTGCTCGTCTATGCCTCCTGCTGGTTCAAGACCTTTTATCCCGATGTGTTCTGCGCTGCGATCCTGAACTCACAGCCTATGGGGTTTTACCAGCCGGCCCAGCTGGTTCGCGACGCGCGCGACCATGGCGTCGATATCCGCGACGTGGACGTCAATTTCTCAGGCTGGGACTGCACGCTGGAGGAAGACGACTTCGATCCCGGCCGGATCCTGCCACGCCATGCCGAGATGCGCGGTGTGATCGAGACAAGGCACGCCGTTCGGCTCGGCTTCAGGCAGATCAAGGGGCTTTCCAGGGAGCGCATGGAGGCTTTTGTGGCGCGACGCGGTTCGGGCTACGAATCCGTGCGGGATGTCTGGCTGCGCTCGGGTCTCGATGTCGACGACATCGAAAGGCTGGCCCAGGCCGACGCCTTCCGCTCGCTCGGCCTTGATCGTCGCGAAGCCTTGTGGGCGGTGCGCGCGCTGGACGGCAAGAGTGCGGCCGAAAGGCTGCCGCTGTTCGACCAGCCGGCGATCCGCCTGCGCGAGCTCGAGCCCGCGACGAAACTGCCGACAATGCCGCTCGGCGAACATGTCATCCACGATTACCGCGCGCTCGGCCTGTCCTTGAAGGCGCATCCGGTCGCCTTCCTGCGCGAGCGGCTCGACCGCGCCGGCGTCATCCCCAACGCCAACCTTGGCTCGGTTCGCGACGGCCGGCGGGTTTCCGTCGCCGGTCTGGTTCTGGTGCGCCAGCGCCCCGGCAAGGGCAATGCGATCTTCCTGACCCTGGAGGACGACAAGGCCGTCGCCAACGTCATTTTCTGGGAAAGGACGTTTACCCGCTTCCGCCCCATCGTCATGGGCGCCCGCTTCGTCAAGGTCACCGGCAAGCTGCAGTCGGAATCCGACGTCATCCACATCGTCGCCGAAAAGATCGAGGATTTGACGCCGTGGCTGACTGTGCTTCTGGAAGAGATGACGCCGGCTGTCCGGCCGGATATCACAACGCTGTCGGACAAGGCCGAGAGGGTCATGCCCAAGGGCCGCAATTTTCAGTAGGGCTTTGCGGAGACGCCCATCGAAGGGAGGGGTGCTTTGCCCCGATCAGCGTCCAGCCTGCGCCGGCCCACTCAGCCGCGGCGGCGGCAGCACATCCTCCGCCGAAATGCTCCGCGCCTCCGAGGGCAGCATGATCGGGATTCCGTCGCGCACGGGATAGGCCAGCTTGGCGACCCGCGAGATCAGCTCGCCGCGCTCTGGGTCCCAGGCCAGCGGCCCCTTGGTCAGCGGGCAAGCCAGCAGCTCCAGCAATTTTGGATCGACATTGGCCGTCTTGCCGTCACGCCCGTCCGCAGCCATCAGATCCCCTTTCAGCCAAACCCGGCCCAGCCCCTATTGGAGACTGGAGCCAAAATCCTCATTCTCGCGCGCCAGCGCCATTTCGGTGATGGCGATCAGCGTCTCGGCCCGCGCCCTCAAATCCGGCGCTTCCAACAGCGCCTGTTTCTCGGCCGGCCCGTAGGGCGCCATCATCGACAGCGCGTTGACCAGCATGGCGTTTTCGGCGCGGCTGACGCTTTCCCAGTCGGCTTCGAGGTCGTTGGCCTGCAGATAGGCGCGAAACGCTTTGAGCAGCGCCGGCCGGTCGACATCGTTTGCCGCCTGGTCTTCCCTAAGATCGGTGAGGAACGGTGCCAGCTTGCATTGCCGAAACGGCGTCTTCGCCGGCAGTTCATGGGCGACGCGGAACCGGCAGACGCCCTGCAGCGAGATCAGGTAGCGGCCGTCGCCGCTCTCGGCCATCGAGATGATGCGCCCGGCGCAGCCGACATTGCACAGTTCCGGCTCGCCATCGGCGCGCAGCGCACCATCGAGGCTGGGCTGGATGATGCCGATCAGCCGCGCGCCGGCGATCGCCTCATCCACCATCTCGAGATAGCGCGGCTCGAAAATATTGAGCGGCATGCGGCCGCCCGGCAGAAGCAGCGCGCCGGCAAGCGGAAACACCGGGATGGTTGACGGCAAATCCTTGCCTACCCGGTAATATGCGTTTCCGACCTGCACTTAAGTCCTCCGATCGCTTCGTCGGCATGCGGCCTGCCGCAGCCCCGCATCGTCAGCATCGCCTTAATCTGGCGCAGCCGCCGCAGGCCGCAAGGCCCCTGAGCCGCTCCACGAACAATTTCGCCGGCGAATGGCTATTTGTTGGTGCATGATCTTCCGAAAACCGGGGCCCACTTTTCGGGATCATGCACTAGGAAAACAGCAGCGACGACAATTTGCGCCGCGCCGCCAGCGTCGCCTCGTCGGTCATGCCCCAGGCCTCGAACAGCTTCAACAGCTGCGCCCTGGCGCCGTCCTCGTTCCAGGTGCGGTCCGCCTTGATGATGGCCAGCAGATTGTCGGCCGCCGCGTGGCGATCGCCTCGCGCATTCTGGACCATGGCAAGATCGAAACGCGCCTGGTGGTCGGCGGGATTGGCGGCCAGGCGCTGTTCGAACTCGGCCGGATTGCCGAGCGCGGCCGCTTCCGCCGCCAGCGTCATCTTGGCGCGCAGCGCGGCAAGCGCAGGCGCATCCTTCTTGGCCTCCGGCGCCGTTGCCAGCAGGGCCTCGGCGCCTCGCGCGTCACCGGCCTCGAACAGAAGCTCGCCCAGCCCGGCGATCGCCTCGATCGTCTCCGGCGCCTGCGCCAGTATGGCGTCATAGATGTCGGCAGCGGTCTGCGTATCGCCGGCCGCATGCGCTTCAGCTGCCGCGGCCAGCGCTTCGGCGACCGGCGGCGCGCCATTGCCCTTGCCACCGACCTTGGTGATGAACTCGCCGATCTGGCTCTCGGGGATGGCACCCATGAAGCCGTCGACCGGCTGGCCGTCCTTGAAGGCGATGACCGCCGGGATCGACTGGATGCCGAGCTGGCCGGCGATCGAGGGGTGGTCGTCAATGTTCATCTTGACCAGCTTGACCTTGCCGCCGGCGGCCTTGACCGCCTTTTCCAGCTGCGGCGTGAGCTGCTTGCAGGGCCCGCACCACGGCGCCCAAAAATCGACCAGAACCGGTTGCTTGCGCGATTCCTGGATGACGTCGGCGGCGAAGGTGGCCGTCGTGGTGTCCTTGATCAGGTCGCCACCGGCCGGAACGGTGCCGGCTGCGGCCTTGGCCGGCTCGGCGCCGCGATACTGCACCGAAGTGGTGTACTGGCTGGAATTGCCGCCGAATTGGCGGCCAAACGGATTGTTGTTGTCGCTCATATCGTCGCCCTTCCGGTCGCGCCCCTCGCCAGCGGAGCAGGCGCGACATCCTTGCTAGAGCAATTCCAGGAGAATGTGAGACGGTTTTCCGCCCGGAATTGCGTTGAAACAAAAAGTCGGTTTTCGCCATCCATGTGGCGATCAAGCCGAGACTTTCAAGATAGCAGCATCATGTCCGGTTGCCTCGACGAATCTGATGAGGTCGGCCGAAGCGATCGACGTCGTCGCCTCGTTGGTCAGCGGATGCGCATTGACCACCGCATGCGCCATCAAATCCTGGTCGAGCACCACCTTGACCCGTCTCTGGGTGTCGTTGATCAGCCCGAACAGGGTGACCGCGCCCGGAATGACGCCAAGCAGCTCCATCAGCATCTCCGGTCTGCCGAACGACACCCGGCTGGCGGCGCCGATGACCGTGTGGATCTGCTTCAGGTCGACGACCGCATCCTCGCCGACGCTGACCAGGAAGAAATTATCCTTCTTGTCCTTGAGGAACAGGTTTTTGGTGTGCCCACCCGGGATCTCCCCGCGCAGCGACTGCGAATCGGCCACCGTATAGAGCGGCGGATGCCGCACGGTCGACACCGATATGCCGAGATCGGCAAGAAAGGCGAAAAGTTCGGCTTCGGTCTTCGGCATTGGTGGTCTTCCCTTGTCTCGATGCGGGGCAAAGCCGTTTACGGCCAATGATGCCGCCGAGACAAGACCGTCATGGGGGAAGTCAATGAACCACCCGTGTGGCCAACGAGGTTCGGCCCAGCGATTTGGCGCGACCAAAAAGCCCGTCATTTCCCTGTTGCAATCGCCGCGCTCTTCAGCCATATAGGCCCGGCTTGCGGCCCAAGGGCCGTGTGAGCGGGTGTAGCTCAGGGGTAGAGCACAACCTTGCCAAGGTTGGGGTCGAGCGTTCGAATCGCTTCACCCGCTCCAATTTCCTCAAGGGGAATCAAGCGATGAAGAGGCGCCTTTCGGGGCGCCTTTTGCTTATATGGCTTTCTAAACCGGCAATGTACGCTCATTGTAAGCGCGTTGCGGGACTCTCGTTCTACCTTGTAACCAGGCGCGGGTAAGACGGCGTGGCGCATAATCCCTTGGTTTCAAGTTCGGCGAACGGCGGCACCGCTTCCGAAGCGCCTGCTTGGCTGGCGTTGCGGAACGCCGCGTCGGAGTGCGGCTCCGGCTCGCGCTCGATCGACCCACAGCCCTTGCGCGCGCTCCCGGCGGGACGCAAGTGGGCGCGTGAGATCGCCAGGGTGATCGTCGATGGCCTTATGGCGGGAAGCCTGTCGGTGCCGGGGCAACTGGCTGCCCGGTGGGACAGGTTCGGCGGCGCCATCACCGAGTTGACAGTCGGACTCGGCAAGCTCTGGGACAATCCCGGCGCGGCTCGCCGCATCCAGTATCAGCTTGAGCAAATGCTGCTCGAGGCCGACGATCTTGCCGCGCCGCGCAGGCTGGCCCGGACACTTGGAATTCGCGTCGACGCCCGAAATCCGACCGCGACCGAACTGCCGGAAGGCATAGATCAGATTTATGCCCATATGATGATGGATGGCCGGATCGAGGCTGTCGTGCAGTTCGGCGTACTCGGGACGGTGACAAGGGATCATTGGATCGAATTGATCCTGGATGTCGTGCCCGCCGAGCGGCTTGCAGATAGCCGCTATGAGCATGGAAGGCTGTCGTCTGTACCGAAAAAGGGCGCCGGCACCGACCCGTCAGACATGATTGCAGCCGACGCATCGTTGGCCATGGCGGGAGGCCGGCCCGATCCGGACAGCCATTTCGGCAAACTCGCGCAATTGGCCGCACAAGCGCAGGAGCTGGTCCGCTCAAGTGCCGAACCTACAGAGCCTGTCGCGCCGCCGCGCCGCGCCCGGGTCGCGGACAAGCACGACAAGGATCGCACGGCGTTCTGGAATCGCCATTTCGCGACCGAGGATCCGTGGAACTACGGTTCGTCCTATGAGCAGGAAAAATATGAGCGGCAGCTCGAGATTCTGCCTGCCGGTCCCATTGGACGGGCGCTTGAGCTGGCCTGCGCGGAGGGCCATTTCACACGGCAGCTGGCACCGCGCGTGGGCCATCTAACTGCAACCGACATCTCCGCCATAGCCGTCGAACGCGCCCGTGCGCGATGCAGCGATCAGCCGAACATTGAGTTCGGCATCCTCGATTTCGCTGCCGACACGCTGCCGGGTGGGATGGATCTGATCTTCTGTTCGGAAGTGCTCTACTACCTCGATGACCTCGCCGAGTTGCGGCGCATCGCCAAGAAATTCGCCGAGGCGTTGGCGCCCGGCGGCAGTTTCATCAGTGCACACGCATTCGTTCTGCGTGACAATGTCGAAAAGACGGGCTTCGACTGGAACACATTCGGAGCACAAGCGATCTCGGAGACGCTGGCCGCGACCGAAGGCCTCGTGCTGGAACAATCGATCCAGACCGAGCTCTATCGCATAGACCGCTTCCGCCGCCTGTCACCGGACGATGTGGCGACGGAACCTAGGATCGATCATGTGCCGATCCGCGCGCCCCTCGAAATCGGGGTCGCGCGAAATATTGTCTGGGGCGGCGCGCGGGCCCTGCGCCGCGACGTCGCGCGCAGCGAGCGGCGCCGGCGTATCCCTGTCCTTATGTATCACGGCGTTGCCGATGAAGGTCCGGCCGCGCTCGCCCGTTTTCGGCTCGCGCCCGCCGCCTTCGCCAGCCAGATGGCATGGCTGCGCGCCAATGGCTTTCACGCCATTGGGTCCGGGCAGCTGGAAGCGTCGATCGCCAACCGGCAGCCTTTCATAGGCCGCCCGGTTGTCATCACCTTCGATGACGGCTTCCAGAACTTTGCCGACCATGCCTGGCCGATCTTGCGCGCCAACGACCTGACCGCGGAAGTGTTCGTGGTGACGGATCTGGTGGGTGAAACTGCACAATGGGACGCTTACAGCGGTCCGCCGGCGCCGCTCATGGGCGCCGGGACGGTGCGACGCCTCGCGGCCGAAGGTGCATTCTTCGGCAGCCATATGGCGACGCATCGCGCGATCGATGCTCTGTCCACCTCTGACCTGGCCGCCGAGCTCCTGCGCTCTCGCATGTTCATAGAACGCTGGACTGGTCGGCCAACCACGGCGTTCGCGGCACCTTTCTCGGTCACCGACCGGCGGCTTGGCCGGCTGGCCAGGGAGTGCGGCTATCGAGTAGGCTTCGGCCGCAAACACGGGCCGGCGGACCTCGATGGCGATCCCATCGACCTGCCGCGCATCGAGATACGCGGGGACCGCTCGCTCGACGACTTCGTTGCCACTGTCGAGGCCGTGCTCGATGAACGGTGAACGTGTCAGCTCATTATTGGGCGACCTGGGACACGGCTGACATCAGCTCCTTCGGGTTTGGCGCTCCAAACATGTATCGCCCACCCCCTGGAACCTCGGTGAAGCTCCAGCGGACGATCCCCTGCCGGTCCAACAGGAACTGACCGACCAATTGCCCGTGTCCCGTTGCCATCATCTGCTGGTCGGCGTCGGTCATTTCGTAATGGTCCTTCTTGTCGAGGATTTCGCCGGCCGCCATAGGATTCATAGGACCGGGCAACTCGCCTGGTATGTCGACCCGCATATCCATTACCGATGCCATCGAGACCTTGTACGGCCAGTTCGTCTCGTCTTGGGTGAATTCGAGATTGGGCAGTCCAAAGGCACGATGTGAAGCGCGTTCAGGGTCGGAGGCTGCAAGCAGGTTCGGCATCGGATGGTAGCGGAAATAGAGACGCGCCCGTTCGATCGGCGTGTTGACCACCGTCAGGCTCTGCACGCCCTTTTCACGCAGCTCCGGATCAAGCCGCGCCTGGGCGGCGATATGGCGCCGGCAAAACGCACAATGCAGACCTCTAAACAGGCCGACCAACACTGGTTTTTGCCCGCGAAAGTCGTCAAGCGCGATCTTGCCTTCCTGGGTAATGGCATCGAGGATCAGGTTCGGCGCAACGTCGCCTGGTTGAAGCGGTAACAAGTCACTACGCGCGGACATTTCCAACCTCCCGCCCGGTTAGTCGAGAAAAGGCAGCACCACAAGCGCTTCCGGGTCGAGCCCGTGCTGGGCGCATATGCCCTGCGCCAGGGAAAAGTAGCGTTCGGCCTCGGCCAGATTGTCGAGGTCGAGATTAAGCGTTGCAAGACCATCATAGCACGGAAACAGCAATTGGGGCTCGCCCGTTTCGCGGGCTACGTCCAGTGCTTGGTGGAACAAGCCCACCGCCAGTTCCGGATGGCCGTTGCACTGGTGGATCTGCCCAAGCACGATCAACGGCACTGGCAGGTGCTCGCGCTGGTCGAGCGCCCGGTCGATCTCGATGGCCTTCTCGGCAGCAGGCACGCCCTCGGTTGGACAGCGATCCGTGAAAGTACAACAAGCGACCGCCAGATTGGCGAGGAGGCGCGCCTGGAAACCCAGATCACCAATACGCTGTGCCACTTCAAGACCGCGCCGGCAGACCTCCATCGCCCGGGCCGGATCGATGGTCGTGTAAAGCACGCCGAGATTGGTGTAACCGCGGCAGGCCGCACCCAGCAGACCGGCGGCTTCGGCCAGTTCAATGCTGCGCTCAACCTCACGCACGGCGTCATTGTTTCGCCCAAGGCGAGCCAGCGCAACGGCCTTGGTATTGAGTGCCTCGGCGGTCACAAGAGTGGCATCCTCGAAGACGTGCCCGGCCGTCAGGGTGCGTACGCAATCCAGCGCCGCGTCCGCCCATTTTGCCGCGAGCGCGTGATCTCCGCTGCGGAACGCCTGTCGGCCACGTTCTTGCCAGAGATGCGCCTGCTCGATCGGGGCATCCGCTCCATCGAGGAGCGCTGCCGCTTCGGCATAGCGGGATTCCGCGTTGTCCCGCTTGCCCACGTCCCAGAGCAGCCGACCGATCTTGCGCAAAACGCGTGCCGACGCGACGCGATCGGCTGACTCGCGGTAGGCCTGCAACACCGCCTCGTAATGGCGGTGGGCGATCTCGCGGCGGCCTGCCGCGCCGCTCAAATCGGCAATGCGCTCTGCGATTGCCAGTTTGAGCGGTGTTTGCCCGCTCGCGCCCAACGCGGTCAGTGCTCGCTCGTAGAAACGAAGGGCGTCGTCATTGGCGTATATCGTGCGAGCGCGATCCCCCGCCGCCTGCAGGTAATGCGCCCCCCTCTCCCGCTCGGCGCTCTGTGCGAAATGATGACCGAGCGCGGCCAGGTCCTCGAACCGTTCCGGCTTGTCGCCGCACAGTTGCTCCAGGGCAGCACCGACCCGGCCGTGGATGTCGGTCCGGCGTTGTAGGAGCAGGTTCTGGTAGATCACGTCCTGCAGCAATGTTTGCGTAAAGCGGTAGCCTTGCGACGAGACAGAGCCTGATCCGGCAACTTCCTCGATGATTTCCGCATCGCAAAGCAGCTCGCAGCCGGCATCCAGCCGGCCGGGATCGGCCGTCACGGCTTTCAGAAGCGTGGCATCGAAGCGCGGGCCGATGACCGCGGCTTCCTGGGCCAGCCGGCGCACCTCTTGCGGCAGCCGGTCGACGCGGGCAAGCAACATTGCCTGGATAGTCGCGGGGATGCCGGTTGCGACTTCGCCTGCCGCGGTCCGCCATTGCTGGCCTTCGCGCGTCAACACACCGCGATCGATAAGGCCGCGAACGATCTCCTCGATAAAAAGCGGGTTGCCGCCCGCGCGCTCGAGGATCTGGTCGAGAAGGCCTCCTGCGGAGTTTACCCAGCTCTCGCCGAAAAGCGCCGCCACCAGCCTGCGTCCGTCATCCCTGTTGAGCGGTGAAAGCCTGAGCGCGGTGTGACTGACCCGACTTGAATCGAGCTGGTCGTTGTCCGGCGCCGGACGATGCGTGACCAGCAACATCAGCCGAGTGCGTTCCAGCCTGTCCATCACGAAGCGCAGTGCTTCGAGCGAAACGGCGTCGGCCCAGTGCAGATCTTCGACGACAATCAACAGCGGCGACAACGCAAGCCTCCGTTCGATGATAGTGCGAACCGCATAGAGGATTTGCCGCCGCAGCTGCTCTGGCTCGACATGCTGCAAGGTGGCATCGGGGTCGCCAAGGCCAAGCACATGGTAGAGCAAAGGCATCAGCCGCTTCGCCTCCTCGCCCTGCAGGCCAAGATCGGCAAGCAAGGCTGCGAGCTTGCCCCGCATTTCGTCACCACTGTCGTTTTGCATCATCCCGGAAGCGCTGCGCACCACTGCGCCCAGGGCGCCAAATGATTGTTCGCCCAGCGGTGAGCATGCGGCCTGCCGCACGGCGACATTACGAAATCTATCCTCGTCGCCGACGCGGGCAACGAACTCCTTCACCAGTCGCGATTTCCCGATACCGGCTTCTCCGACGAGGCGGACAAGCTGGGCCGAGCCGCCGCACGCTTGGTCAAGGCTCGCCAGCATTCTGTTGAGTTCCGCATCACGGCCTATTATCGGCGCACTGAGGCCGAGCACCTCGAGCCCACGCGCTGCACGCGGCGCCGCAAGCGGCGCATCCAGTCGATGGACGAGCACACTGCCGGCCTTGCCGCGAAAAACGACATCGCCCAGCGATTCGTAAGAGAAGGCATGCCGGGTCAGCCTGTGCGTGAGCTCGCCTACCAGCACCTCACCCGGCGCGGCCAGCGATTGCAGGCGTTGCGCCGTGTTCACTGTGTCGCCGGTCACCGAATAGGATTTGGCGGTGCCGATGCCCAATCCGCCGGTAACGACCGGACCCGTGTTTATGCCGATGTGGAGCAACAGAGGCGTGCCTGAGTGGGGGGTGCTTTCACCGAGCCGCGCCGTCCGGGCGATCATGTCGAGAGCGGCGCGAAGCGCACGTTCCGGATCGTCCTCATGCGCGACCGGCGCACCGAACAAGGCAAGCAGGGCATCGCCGATGAATTTGTCGACGAAACCACCAAAGTTCTGCACGGCCGCCGTCAATTCCTTGAACAGTTCGTTCTGCAGCGCTTGCATGACCTCGGGGTCGAGTTGCTCGCTGAGTGTCGTGAAGCCGCAGAGATCGGCGAACAGGACCGTTACCGTCCGTCGATCGGCGTCGGAGACGGAATGCGGCCCTTCATCGCTTTCGATGTTCCGCGACGGAGTTCGAGAGGGCTGCGCAGTGGTCCGGCTTGGTGTCGGAGCAGGCCGCTCCGCGGCTTTTGCGGTCGCGCCGACGCTTGCTCCGCATTTCGGACAGAACTCGAAATCAGGTGCGCAGACATAGCCACAACTGGCGCATGACACGGGCTGGCGCCGGCCACACTTCGGACAGAAGGCGTAACCGCCCTCAATCTCGAAACCGCAGCCCGAGCAGTCCATGGACACCTCACCAGAGCATGATGCCGAAAAGTGTAAAGCGGTTTTCGGACGACATCATGCTCCATCTCTTCGACCTTGAGCCGTGACGCGTGATCCCACCACGCTCGTCACGCCCAAGGTATTCACAAGGATGAACCGATGGCCGTCATCCGGCAAGCGGTAGTGCAAATGGGCAACCGTATGGGCTCGGCGGCAAAGCGCTGCCGATACGGGCGGCTGCGCGGCCGTCATGTGCGAAAATTTCCTCCTCCCCATCTTCCTGCTATCGTGGAGACGAGGAGGCGGACGCATGAGTGAGAACCGCAAGCTGGCCGCAATCCTGGCTGCAGATGTGGTCGGATACAGCCGGCTCGCGAGCGCGGACGAAGATCGTACTTTGGCGAGGTTGCGGGCACTGCGCAGCGACCTGATCGATCCCACCATCGCAGTGCACAACGGGCGGGTGATCAAGCGCACCGGGGATGGGGCCTTGGTTGAGTTCCGCAGTGTTGTGGATGCCGTGCGCTGCGCCGTTGAGGTCCAGAATGGCATGGCTGAGCGCAATGCCGGCGTGCCGCAGGATCGCCGCATCGAATTCAGGATCGGCATCCATCTGGGGGATGTGGTCGAGGAAAGCGACGGCGACCTGATGGGCGACGGCGTCAACATCGCCTCGCGCCTGGAGGGAGTCGCGTCACCCGGCGCGATCTGCCTGTCCGAGGATGCCTATCGCCAGGTCAAGGCCAGGCTTGACCTCTCGGTCAGCGATCTCGGCAGCACGCAGCTCAAGAACATCGCCGAGCCGATCAGGGTCTATTCGCTGCAGGTCGGCGCCGGGACCAAGGCGGCCGCGACGCCCGAAACCGTAGGCGGCCGGCCGGCCGCGGCAGCGCCGCCGAAGCTGTCCATCGCCGTGTTGCCGTTCGCCAACATGAGCGGTGACGCCGAACAGGACTACTTCGCCGACGGAATCTCCGAAGACATCATCACGGCGCTGTCCAAACTGTCACAGCTCTTCGTCATCGCCCGCAATTCGTCGTTCACCTTCAAGGGCCAGAACGTCCATGTGCAGGAGGTGGGCGCGAAGCTCGGCGTGCGGCATGTGCTCGAGGGCAGCGTTCGCAAGTCGGGCAACAGGGTGCGGATCACCGCGCAGCTCATCGATGCAATTTCGGGCGGCCATCTCTGGGCGGAGCGGTTCGATCGCGACCTGACCGATATATTCGCGGTGCAGGACGACGTGACGCAGCAGATCGTCGGTGCGCTGGCGCTCAATCTGACTGAGAGGGACCGTCAGCGGCTGGCGCCCGAGCATCCGCGCAACACGGAGGCGTATGACTGTTTGCTGCGAGGCCGGGAGCTGTGGCACCGGCTTACGAAGGAGACGAACGTCGCAGCTCGCGACCTCTTGCAACGTGCCACCGAACTGGACCCAACGTTTGCCTCTGCCTACGCTTTTCTCGCCCTCACGCACGGACTCGATTACCTGAACAGGTGGAGTGCATCGCCGCCGGAATCGATGGCGCAAGCGGAAGAGGCCGCAACGCGAGCGGTAACGCTGGATGACAGCGACCCATGGGCGCACTGGGCGCTGGCTATGGCCAAGCTGTACACACGACGGCACGACGGGGCCATCGAGGAGGCCGAGCGCGCGATAGTCCTCAATCCGAACTTCGCCGAAGGGCACTTCAGCCTCGGCGAAGCGTTGTACTATTCGGGCAGATCCGAGGAGGCCCTTGAGAGTTTCGCCCGGGGAAAGACCCTGAACCCATACTTTCCGGATGTGCTTCTGCACTTCCAAGCTTTGGCGTTGTTTCAACTGGGAAGGTTCGACGAGGCCGTTGACCTCTTGCTCAAACGGCTGGCTCGCAACGCTGTCACCGACGTCTCGCGCGCGCTCCTGGCCGCCTGCTACGGCCATCTGGGCCGTTTTGAGGAAGCCCGCGCGGCATGGCAGGAGCTGCTTCGCGTCAATCCCGACTATTCGCTGGAATACCGTCGCAAAGTCTTGCCTTACAAGAACCCTGCCGATTTCGACCTCATGGTCGAAGGGCTCCGCAAGGCCGGTGTCGTGCAATGACCCGGTAGCGGCAGGATCAGACGCCGGAGGCTCGGCCGATCTTGCGCCATCGGGCGTTTTCGCGAACCAGTTTCAGGTCCTCGGTCGTCTCGGCAAATGTCCGCAACCGGTATTGCCGGAGCAGCTCCGGGAACAGCGCCCCTTCCGGCAGGCCGGCAAGCTGCTCGCGGACCGAGATCTTATCATCGATGACCCGCATGCCCCAGGCATTTTCCCGAACCTGCAGTTCCGCAGCCAGATCGCGCTCTTCCGGCACGTTTTCATCCAGCGCAGCCAGCAGGATCGAGTGGAAAAGCGCTACATAGCCAATCTGTCTCAGCCCGCCCACAACCCGCACGCGCGGCAATATGGCAAGGATGAGGAACGCCAGGAACAAGTCCGGCAACAGCACGCCATCCAGCAGCGCCTGCCTGAGATGCAGCCGCTCGAACGGGATGGAAAGACCGTGCGGCCTGTCAGGCTCGATCAGATGCCCGTTCTCGAGGACGAGCTTGCGCACGCGCTGCTCGCGAATGCCCCAGAAATAGGCCGTGGCATTGGGCAGGAATCGGCCAAATGGGCCCGATGCGGCCTCTTGCAAGGCATGGTCGAGACGCTGGCGCCTTTCAGGCTCAAGGAGCAATCTGGAAGGAAGACTGCCGTCATGGTCCAGATGCCGTGCCACGGCGGCAGCGGCGAGCCGATCGTCGATGAAAACCGGCCGGGCCATGCCGGAACGATCCCAACTGGCGACCAGGTCTTCGTTGAGTTCTGTCAGCGCATCGGCGGCGGTTGCAAACACCTTTTCCTGGCTGGCAAGCAGTGTGCTCAGCCAGCTTCTGGCATCCGTCTCATTGCCCACCGCTTGAAGCGCGCGCTTGTTGAGGGAGACAGGACCGGCTGCGCAAACGCTTTTGCGGCACAGTTTGTGGCGCCCCATGCCAAACAAATTGACCTTGTCGTCGCCGACATCGAGCCATCCCGGCCCCTCCCGGCCGACGGTCTCCATGGTCATAGTCGCCCCCATGAAGCCGAAGAAGGCCGACAGTCCGTTTTCGACCGCACCGAGCCAGGCAAGCAGGAGAGCATCGAAGGTGATCCGGTCCATCAGAAGCAGGCAGTGCAGGCCGGACTGGATCACCGGTCTGCGCTCGAATTCGTCGAGGGCCTTGCCGACCTCTTCGGGCCGCATCATCACACCAAGGCGCTGATGCAGAACGTCGCGCAGGATCGAGCGGGCAGCGATCGCCGGCCCCGATGCAGGCCTTGCCACCAGCCTCCACAGATGGCGCGCGTATTCGGAAACCGGTGCATTCCAGTTCTGTTCGATGTCACGCGCGACTTCCGGGCAGAGCAGCGACAGCACGGCCAGAATTTCCGCCGGAGGCGTGGGGGCTGGATCAAAGGCGGCGGTCATCAGAACCGCAGCCGGGCCATGGTCAGGAGGTCGTGGTACTGCCCGTCGGTAAACCCGGCCTTCACATGCCGGCCTTCAACCTCGAAGCCGTGGCTGGTGTAGAGGCGGATGGCCGGTTCATTGTCGGCATAGACGCTCAATTCGACCCGCTTCAGGGCGCGCCAGTTGTCGGCCACGTCAAGCAGCGCGCCAAGTATGGCAGAGCCGATGCCTTTGCCAACAAAGCCATCGTCAAGGC
Source organism: Mesorhizobium sp. ArgA1 (assembly GCF_053714375.1). Lineage (NCBI taxonomy): Bacteria > Pseudomonadati > Pseudomonadota > Alphaproteobacteria > Hyphomicrobiales > Phyllobacteriaceae > Mesorhizobium > Mesorhizobium sp. ArgA1. Next base: position 48,488 of record NZ_JBSKBQ010000010.1, on the reverse strand, counting down.
CGATATTGATCTCGCCTATGTGTGAACGGCGCGGCGAACTTTGCACGACCAGGCTGCCATGTCCGACGACCTTCCCATCCAGCTCGGCAACGATCCAGGTGGTTTCCTGGCCGGACTTGGCAATGCGCCGCTCCACCTGCTCCACCATCTCGAAAGGCATCCTGAGCGTGCCCCAGCGGAAGCCCGGCATGTTGAAGATAGCGCATAGCGCCTCCGCATCGCTTGGCCGGACGGCGCGGAGTTGCGGCTGGATTTTCTTGGAAGAGGTCGTGCTGGTCATGGCGTCCCTGGCTAGAGCAATTCCAGGAAAAGTGTGAGCGGTTTTCCGCCCGGAATTGCGGCAGAACAAAGAGATAGAGCAGTTCGCCGTTTTCTTGAAACGGTGAAACGCTCTAAGACAATCGGCCGGCACGATGCACCGGACGTCGCCTGAAAATCCAGTTATCTCTGCAACCTATGCCGATTGCACGCCGAAATACCGCGAGGCGGCGTAGAGTTTGAAGGCGCCGCTGATGCCGATCCAGCCGAAAAGGGCGAGCCAGCACAATGTCCCGGCCGCCGTCCAGCCGATCTTGTGCACCGCGGCGTCGGTAATGATGAGGCCAAGGATGGCAAGCAGGCCAACCAGGAACTGGGCCAGGCCGAGCACCAGCAGTTCCTCGCGCGGCGCGCCTTTCCAGACGAGATATGCGCCGCCGGCGCCGGCGAGGAAGATGGCGCTGTAGACCTGGGCGTGAAAGGGATCGACCGGCCATGGCCAGGTGCTGCTGACCATCAGGGGAAACAGCAACATGCCGATGCCATAGAACCCAAGGAGCGTCGTTTCCGCCACCATGTAGCCGCGCCATGCGGGGCTCAGGGTCACGCCTTTCGCTGACGGACGTTCCCTCGCCCGCCACAGGAACAGCCCCGATACCGCGGCCGAGGCAAGATAGACCAGGAACCAGAGCCAGGCCGCTTTGCGCCCGAAGTTGAAATAGCCGATATTGATCAACGAAACCGCCGACACGGTGACGGTGAAGATGAAGGCCATGACCAGCACGAGCCTGCCGGGCGACCAGCGATTCCAGAACAAGAGCGCCGCCATCACTGCCATTTCGGCGGTGTAGAAGCCGCCGAGGAAACGGGCACTGAATGGCGTCACGGGCCAGGGCCAGCGCGGCTTGACCAGCTCAGGCGCGAAAAACAGGCCGGCGCCGACGATCAGGACGATGATGACCCCAGCGGAGAAAAGGCGCAGGGCCGCGGGAAATGGCGGGTTGTCGGGTGTCGGCACGGGAGAAAGCCCCAAAGATGAATGCCCCAAGCACCCATCATAGTGCCGCTTGCGGCCGGTGAAAATCCGCCGAATGGAAATTGACCTGTCACCAGGCTTGTCCATTCGCATGGCCGTACGGCCCGTTTCGGCGTAAAGTGGCGAAGTCGGACCAAGGAGCGGTCCGGCCAACCCGCCTCGGGCGGGGCATTTTCGGAGCCTGCACGATGAACGAAGCTCAGGACCTGTTCTCGCTTCTGCGGCAATCGACCGATGTCGATCCGCAGGCAATCGACGCGATCCGGCGAACCGTCGCGGAGGGCAAGGACCGTGAGCTTTGCCGCATCAACGCGCTCGCCTTCGCCAGCAAGAATGGCCTCGACGAGGAACGTGCCATCAGTGCCTTTCTCCATGCGGCGCGGGTGGGCATCTTCGACATTTCCTGGAATGTCCTGTGCCCCGGCTGTGGCGGCGTGCTCGACACCAACGCCACGCTGAAAACGATGCAGAAGGACGAATACACCTGCGCGCTGTGCTCCCAGGGCTATTCGCCGACCCTCGACGAGATGGTGGAGGTGACATTCACAGTCAGTCCCCGCGTGCGCAGGATTGCCGCCCACAATCCACACGAACTGCCGTTGGTGGAATATTACCGCCAGATCTACTGGGCGTCCGGTGCCGATCTGCCGGACGAGGATTTGGCGAAACAGATGGAAGCGTTCTCGCTGGAGGATATCGAGCTTGCGCCCGGTGAAAAGGCGGTTCTGCACATACAGCTTCCGTCCCAATTCATCATCGTCTTCGAGCCGGTCACCCATTCGGCGCAATTCATCGACGTAAAGGGCGAACCGGCAACAGAGCGCCGAAGCCTCTCTCTGGTCTTCGACCGCGACCATGTCCAGAGCCAGACGCTGGAGATGCAACCCGGCCCGTTGCGCATTTCGCTGGAAAACAGGACCGACACCCGCGTGCTGCCTGCGGTCTTCATCGCCGGCCCGGCATTGCATGATTTCATCGGCAAGCGCCGGCCCTTCGTGACCGCCAAGCGCTTGCTCACCAACCAGACGTTCCGCGATCTCTATCGCACCGATACGCTCGACATCGACCAGCGCCTGAAGATCACCAGCCTGACCTTCCTGTTCACCGACCTGCGCGGATCGACCGAGCTTTACGAGCGGGTGGGCGATCTTTCAGCCTTCGATCTCGTACGCGAGCATTTCCAGGTTCTGCATGAGATCGTCGCGGCGGAGGCTGGCGCGGTGGTGAAGACGATCGGTGATGCGGTCATGGCGACCTTCGCGACGCCTGATCGAGCGATTGCCGCGGCCCTCAGGATGCGCGATGCCATGCGTGACCTCAATGAGAAAAGCGGCCGCGAGGATCTCCTGCTCAAGATCGGTGTTCACGCCGGCCCCTGCATCGCCGTGTCCATGAATGAGCGGCAGGACTATTTCGGCCAGACGGTCAACATTGCTTCGCGGGTCCAGAACCTTGCCGACGCTCAGGCGATCTTCGCTACGCGTGCGGTGGTCGACGACAATCTCACCGCCGATCTGTTGCACAGGAATGCGCTGACGCCCGTGCCTCATGAGGTCTCGCTGCGCGGCATCGAGCGGGAGATAGCAGTCTATACGATCCCCTGAAGGGAAGGCTTAATGCATGTCGCGCAAAAGTGACCTCGGTTTTGCGATAACGACATGCATCAAACAATGACCTAAAGCGCGTCGTGTGAATCTGTTTTCACGCGACGCGCTTTGGGCTCCTGAAGATTTGGCCGTCTCCGCCTTCACACGCGCCTGCAGAGGAAATAACGATCGGCGGGCTCCGAAGTCTGCGGCGGGAGGCGCAGCAGCAGCGGGTGATCGAGCGGCGTGCCACTGACCGCGAAGCCGCCGACGCGAAGCATGCGCGCAATCAGATCGGGAAGCCAGGTAGAAGTCACTGCATCGCGATCGTCATAGCCGGTGCCGATGTCGGCATGAACAAGAGCGGCGTCGATGCCAATGAACTTGCGGGCCGTCTCGCGTATTTCGCCGAGCACCAGGTTTTCAGCTTCGGGAATTGAGCTGGCGTGTGCGCCAACTTCGCGGTCGAACACCACAATGCGGCGCCCGGGCAGAAGCTCGCGCAGATGGTGGAACGTCCGGCCATTGCCGAGCCCGAGCTCGAGCACAAGTCCCTCCATCTTCGCCACCTCGGGGCAGATTTGATTGAGAATGTCGCGCTGTGCGGTCATCCTGCTGATGAAATTATCGAGGCGACTCATATGCGATTGTATGTCCTGAACCAGCAGCCCCGATCGAGGCTTGCCGCATATAGAGGCGAACGACGAACCTTGCAATAATGCAACCGGCCGCCGACAAGCGTCATACCGGGTGGGGTCGTCGGCAGGCCGCGCTGCGGAATAGCGATCTCACTTGTAGGGGTCCGCGGCGTCCCGCAAGCCGTCGCCGAGGAAGTTGAACGCCATGATGACGAGGATGACGGGCAGCATCGGCAAAAGCAGCCATGGATAGAACGCGATCACGCTGACGCTGCGCGCCTCGGTGAGCAGGATGCCCCAGCTGGTTATCGGCGCCCTCAGGCCGAGCCCGAGGAAGCTCAGCGCCGTCTCGCCCAGGATCATGCCGGGTATGGAGAGTGTCGCCGTCGCGATCAGGTGCGACATGAAGCCGGGAATGAGATGCCGCCTGATGATGCGGCTGCTCCCGGCGCCCATCAACTGCGCGGCCAGAACGTAATCCTCCTCGCGCAAGGCCAGAAGCTTTGAGCGCACGGCCCGCGCCAGTCCGGTCCAGTCGAGCAGCCCGAGGATGACGGTGATGCCGAAATAGATCAGGATCGGACTCCAGGTAATCGGCATGATCGCCGCCAGGGCCAGCCACAGCGGAATGCTGGGAATCGATTGCAGAACTTCGATTATTCGCTGAACGACCAGGTCGAAAATACCGCCGTGATAGCCGGCCAGTCCGCCGATGACGATGCCGAGCAGGAAGCTGAAACTGATGCCGACTAGGCCGATTGTCAGTGAAATGCGTGCGCCATAGATCATGCGCGAGAGCACGTCGCGCCCCAGCCTGTCCGTGCCGGCCAGAAAGAGCTGGCCGTTTTCGGCAGGGCAGACAAAATGTCTGTCACCTTCGATCAGGCCCCAGAACAGGTAACTGTCGCCCTTGCAGAAGAAATGGAGCCGCTGAACATCGTCGTGGTTCTCGATGTAGTTCCGCTTGAGCGTGTCCATATCCAGCGTCATGTGGCGGCCATAGACGAACGGCCCGACGAACTCGCCATTGTGGAACAGGTGCACCTGCTGCGGCGGCGAATAGATGTAGTCCATGTTGCGCGTGTGCAGATTGTAGGGCGCGAGGAACTCGCAGATCAGTATCCCGAAATACAGCACTGCCAGGAATATGCCGGATATAAGCGCAAGCCGGTGCTTGCGGAATTTCCACCACATCAGCCGCAACTGCGACGCCTGAAAAACCTTCGACTGCTCCGGCGTCATCGCCTCGACCGACTGCAGGTCAAAGGGCGCGCTGGAAATGTAGTGTTGCAGTGGAGCACCCGGAGCGGGCAGCGGCGAATCCTGCTTCATTTGGTGCTGCCACCCTGCAAACGAATTCGTGGATCAAGCAGCGCCAGCGCCAGGTCTGAAATCAGCACGCCGATAACCGTCAGGAAGGCGAGGAACATCAGGAACGACCCTGCCAGATACATATCCTGGCTTTGCAGTGCCTTGATCAGCATCGGCCCGGTCGTTTCCAACGACAGCACGATCGCCGTGATTTCGGCGCCGGAGATGATGGCCGGCAGGATGGAGCCGATATCGGAAATGAAGAAATTGAGCGCCATGCGCATCGGATATTTGACCAGCGCCTTGAACGGATGAAGGCCTTTGGCACGCGCCGTCACGACATATTGCTTGTGCAGCTCATCGAGCAGATTGGCGCGCAGCCGCCGGATCATGCTTGCCGTGCCCCCGGTGCCGATGATCAGGACCGGGATCCAGAGATGGGCGAGGATCGACTTCGCCTTGGCCCAGCTCATCGGCTCGCCGAGATATTGCTGGTCCATGAGGTGGCCGATGGAGGTGCCGAACCAGATGTTGGCGAAGTACATCAGGATCAGCGCCAGCATGAAATTCGGAATGGCAAGGCCGAGAAGGCCCATGAAAGTCAGGCCGTAATCGCCCCAGCTGTATTGATGCGTGGCCGAGTACATGCCGATCGGAAAGGCGATAAGCCAGGTGAACATGATCGTGACGAAGGAAACCAGCACGGTCAGCCACATTCGGTCACCAACGACGTCGCGAACCGGCAACTCATACTCGAAGGAATAGCCGAAATCGCCGTGCAGCATCCCGCCGACCCAGTAGAAGTAGCGAATGACAGGCGGCTGGTCGAAACCATATTCCTTGCGCATCATCTCGATGCGATCGGAATCCACCGCTTCGCCCTGGGCCCGAAGCTCGGCGACATAGCTGTCGAAATAGTCACCCGGCGGGAGTTCGATGATGGTGAAAACCAGCGCCGATATGACCAGCAGCGTTGGAACCATGACGGCGATGCGCCACACAAGATATCGGAGCACGCTCAGGAGCCTCCAAGCCAGAATGTATCCGGCATGTAGACACCGAAATAGGAGGTCGGGTCGTAGCCGTAGAGTGCCTTGTCAGGCAGATTACGCAGCCGCGAGGACACCAGAACCGGCTGATGCGTTGCGTTCACGGTGCCGATCGAAAACACCTGATCAGTGTAGATCGACAGCATCGAATTCCAGATTTCGGCACGCTCCTTGGTTGCGGTCGATGCGTTCCAGCGCTTGAGCAACGCCATCAACTCGACCACTTCAGGCAGATCGGGCGCCTCACCCATCTTGCCATGAGACAGATAGTGAGCCCCCCAGAGCGGCCATTGCAGTTGGTCGTCGATGGTGGGGGCCAGCTGGTAGGGGTTCATGTCGGCGGTCGCCACGCCATTGTCGATGCCTGACCACATCGACATCATGATCTGGCCGCCAAGCGCGCGGCTGCGAAAGATATCGCGCTGCGAAGTCCGGATGAACAAAGCGATGCCGATCTTGCGCCAGTGATCGGTGATGAGTTCGAGCGCATCGGTTTCCAGCGTGCTTTCACCGGCCGTTTCCACGATGACCTGCGCAGAGCGTCCGTCGGGAAGCATCCGCAGGCCGTCATCGTCACGTGCCTGAAGGCCAACCTCGTCAAGCAGGGCATTGGCCTGGTCGGGATCATGGGCGACCCAGGCTTTCGCGAATTCCGGCCGGTAGAGCGGGCTCTCCGGCAGCACCGTATCGGCACTTTCCTGCGCCAATCCGTAGAACACGGCCAAATTGATCTCGCGCCTGTCCACGGCGAGCGAAAAGGCGCGGCGCACGCGCACGTCACGAAGAAGGCCACGCCACACCTGGTCGGCACAATTCAGATTGGGCAGCAGCGCCAGCCGCGAACCCTGTGTGCGTTTCCACAGATGCATCTTCACCGGGTAGCGCTTCTCTGCGTCTTTCAGGAAGGCGTAGTCGCTGAAATCAATTCCCATGCCTTGCAGGTCGCTCTCGCCCGCACCGGTCTTGGCGGAAATGATCGCCGACGAGCTGACATTCAGGACAAACTGGTCAACATAGGGCAGTTGCCGGCCATTCTCGTCTATTCGATGGAAGAACGGGTTGCGTTCGAAGATGAACTGCTCGGCCGGCGGTTTGGTCCGGTTCTGCCAGGGATCGAGCGTCGGCAGATCAGGGTTCTCCGGGCGATACTGCCGCGACATTCGGATATGCAGGAGCGTCCATTTCTTGGCCCGGTTCTCCTTCATCAGGCCGGCCAGCCGGAATGGATCCTGGTATTTCTTGTGGAACTGCTTGAGATAGGCGGCCGGCAGAACAAGCGATAGCGGCGCAGCGGCAGCGAGCTTGGGCAGGAAGTCGGGATTGGGCGCATCCCAACTGTAGCGCACCGTCAACGGATCGACGATCTCGAAGCGTGGCGGTTTGTCATCCGCCATCAGGGCCGGGGCGAGCCCGCCCTGCGTAAGCTCATCGTTCAGCCAGACATCTTCCCAGCAATAGCGGAAATCCTCCGGCGTAAGCAGGCTGCCGTCGGACCATTTGTGTCCTTCGCGTATCTTGAAGGTGAAGACGCGATCGTCCGCGACGTCGAAACTTTCGAGAATGTCGGCTTGCAGGTTAAGTTTTTCGTCATAGCCGACCAGCCGGGAATATCCGTAGATCGTCATCATCCGGATATCTTTCTGGCTGCCGATGATCGTCCGCAGCGTGCCGCCATACTGGCCGGGCTGCCGGCCCATCGCAGCGAGATTCACCGCGCGCGGGCTCTTGGGCAAGCGCTCGGCGAGTGCCGGCAGCGCCTTGGCCGCCAGCTGCGGCTGAAGAAAATCCGGCTCCAGATCGCCAGCGCGCGACGTGCCCGGCACGAGTGCCGAAGCCATGAGGCCAAGGAGGGTGCGACGGCTGATCAATGGCGCAACTCGCTGACATCGGCGGAACGTCGGGCCAGCACGAGATGGCCGCCGCCAAGATCGAGCGGCGACAGCGTATTCTCTTCGCCCTCGTCGCGGAATTGCGGTCCCCATGCGCTGGTGTCGGAAGCGCCGCCGAGCTTCAGCGTCTTGAAATCCATCGGCCGGTCAAGATCGGGGAAAGGGACTGCGGCGAGCAGTGAGCGCGTGTAGGGGTGGATCGGCTTCCTGAGCAGAATTTCGCGCGGCGCAAGCTCGACGATACGCCCGCCGCACATCACCGCGATACGATCCGCCATGTAGTCCACCACCGCCAGATTGTGGGATATGAACAGGTAGGTCAGACCCAGTTCCTTCTGCAGGTCCTTCAGAAGGTTCAGGATTTGCGCCTGGACAGAGACATCGAGCGCCGAAACCGGCTCGTCGCAGATCAGGAGTTCAGGCCCCAGCGCCAACGCGCGCGCGATGCCGATACGCTGACGTTGCCCGCCGGAGAAACTGTGGGGATAACGCTGGATGAAGCGCGGATCGAGCCCGATTGCCTGCATCAGGCTCTTGACCGTGGCGAGCCGGGACGCGGAATTGCCACGCTGATGGATTTCCAGCGGCTCGCTCAAGATGTTCTCCACCGTCATGCGCGGCGAGAGCGACGAAACCGGATCCTGGAAGACCATCTGGATTTTCGCGCGCAGCAAACGCAGGGCGTCTCCCTCGGCGTCCAGGACGTCGATCGGTCCTTCGCGGCCGTTGAAGACCACCGAGCCGCCGCTGGGGGTGACAGCCCGCATCAGGATCTTGCTCACGGTGGTTTTGCCGCAGCCGCTTTCGCCGACCAGACCCAGGCACTCACCCCGCCTGATGTCGAAGCTCACGCCGTCCACGGCGCGAACAAAGGTTTGATGGCTCCCGCCGAACCATGCGGACTTGCGGGTGGTGTAGACCTTTTTCAGATCCCTGACCGACAGCAGGATGTCGTCCGGCCCCTTAGAGGCCGCCGCCGTCTGCTTGCCCAGCAGGTTCTCGACATTCACCGGCACCTCGCGGAGCGCCTTCAGCCTTTCGCCAGGCTTCAGGTCGAAATGCGGAACGGCTGCCATCAGGCCCTTCAGGTAAGGGTGACCAGGCCGGCGGAATATCGCCTCCACAGGTCCCGCTTCCATGATCTCGCCATGGTACATGACCACGACCTCGTCGGCGACATTGGCGACCACGCCGAGGTCGTGTGTGATCAGCAGCATCGCCATGTTCAGCTTGGTCTGCAGCCCGCGCAGCAATTGCAGGATTTGCGCCTGGATGGTGACGTCCAACGCAGTTGTCGGCTCGTCGGCGATCAACAGAGCGGGCCGGCAGATAAGAGCCATGGCGATCATGGCGCGTTGCCGCAATCCTCCCGAAAGTTCAAACGGATACATCTCATAGGCGCGTTTGGGATTGGGAAAGCCGACAAGGCCGAGCATTTCCTCGGTCCGCGCCTTGCGCTCCGCTCGAGCCATGGGCGTATGAATCTGCAGGGATTCGCTGACCTGGTTGCCGATCGTGTGCAGCGGCGACAGCGATGTCATCGGCTCCTGAAAGATCTTGCCGATGCGGCTGCCTCTCAACGCCCGGATTTCGGGGCCATCACGCGGCATCGTCAGGATATCCTGCGTCGTGCCGGGCTTTTCAGGATCGGAAAACAGGATACGGCCGCGAACATGGGCAGTGTTGGGCAAAATGCCCATCACCGCCTGGCTGAGAACCGATTTTCCGGAACCGGACTCACCCACAAGCGCGGTGACCTTGCCGGGCAGGACGCGAAGATTTGCGCGCCTGACGGCATGCAACGGTCCCCCGACAATGGCAAAAGAGATGCCAACATCCTCGATCCGCAGCAGATCAACGTCTGAATTCATTCTCACCCCAGCCCCACCCTGGCGGCCCTGCCGGCCGGCAGGCCCAGAGCAAGACTAGCGCATTGCCAGCCTAGAGCAACTTGGATTCTAAACGAATTCTCCGGCGGAGCCGCCGACCGGACTTACCAAAGGCGTTCGGATCATCGTGGCGGTTACTGAAGCTTCCTCCGGTCGCCCGCCAACAGCCGCGCGGCATCGCGATGAAGCAGCATGACCTGCTCGGCGTCCGATATCCGGTCGTGAAACGGCTCCAGCGCAGCGTCTTCATCGAGTGCGAGAGCACCCGACAGGTCGGGTGAAAGCACCGTCAGCTTCTGCTTGATGCCCGCCAGTTCCTCCTTGCCGAGCGTCAGCCAGCTGCTGTCGCCGCAGTAGCCGGCGAAGTCTTTGCTGGCGAGAACGCTGTGCGGATATTTCTTGGTCAGGGTCTGGAGGCGCTGGACCTCGTTTACAGCCGAGCCGAAGACGGAGAATGTGAGCCGGTCAGTAAGCCCGACATTGCCGAACATCACATTGCCGACATGCAGGCCGATGCCAAATTTTATGTCGTCCAGCCCCTTCTCTTTCCTGCGCAGATTGAGCTCCATCATGCGCGCGCTGGCCTTGTGCGCAGCCGCAAGAGCAGCCTGGCAGGCGATCTCGGACTGCGCGCGGTGCCTTTCGCAGGGGTAGACGGCAATGAAGCCATCCCCCAGGAAACTCATGATCTGCCCGCCTTTGCGATTGAAAGGTGCAGCAATGGCATCGAAAAACTGGTTCAGCGTATCGATATAGATTTCGCGGCCGGAGGTTTCGGCCAGCCTAGTCGACCCGCGCATGTCGCCCATGACCAGTGCGGCCCGTATTGTGTCGCCTTCGCCGCGCTTGATCTGGCCGTCCAGCACGCGTCTGCCGGCGTCGCCGCCGAGATAAGTGGTCATCATGTTGTCGGCGAGCTTGGTGAGCACCGCCATCTTGGTTGCGATTGCGAGATGGTTCTGGATCCGCAGCAGCGCCGAAATCATGCTGTCGCTGAAGCCTGAAGCACTATCGGTCGACCAGGACCCCATCATGCCCTGACTGGTATCGCCGTTGAAGGGATGGACGAAAGCCATGTAATCGGTGACGCCCATGAGCCTGAGGTCGTCGAAAACGGGAAATTCCGACGGCACCGACGGGTCGAGCCGGCGCCGCAAATGGTCAAGCTTGTGGTTGAGCAGATGATAGTATGGGCTGGTCAGGAATCTGTCGGAGTGAACGCCGTTCTCACTGCGAAAGCCTTCCACTTCCATGCCCTGGCCGCGAAGCCAGGTGAAGCCAAGCGCGTCATAAAGCGGATGAAGCATGGAAAAGCTCAAATGCACCCGCTTCAGCGGCAGGCCGGCAGCAGCCAGCCGTTCACAAAAGCCCTTTACCAATGCTTCCAGGTCGTCGCCCGCCAGCGCCGACTGGGTCAGCCAATCGGCAACCTTATCCGTGAGAATGGTGGAAATTTCTGCTTGCGCTGTGCTCATGCTATCTCGAAACCCGTCGAAGACGAGCCATCTCCTTTGATCTGCCGAATCCTTGAAGTCAATGAAGCCGGCTTTGGGGGCAAAAGCCGGTAAAGAATGTCCCTGATGGCTGTCCTTACAGTAAGGAGGCAGGCGTAACCTGCAACTATCACCTGCAACATTATGTGGCGAGGCTGCCGGCAGAGTGCAATCCCGATCCTGACATCGGGCCAAAAATTCGCCGGCTCAAATGCCGTCAGGCCTTCACCACGGTCTCCCGGGCGAGCCCGAGGCGGCCAAAAACATTGCGTGTGTCGACGATCAAAAGTGCGTGATCGGCGATTGCCTGATAGTCGATCGACTCGTGGTCGGTTGCAATGACGACAGCATCGAACTCCTTCAGGGCTGCCTCGGTCAATTCGACCGAGCGACGCCCCTTGATCGCCATATGCTCGCGTGTGGTCGGGATCTCGGTGACATGCGGATCGTGGAATTCCGCCTTGCCGCCCCATTCCTCGATGAGCTCGATGAGCCGCAATGAGGGGCTTTCGCGGATGTCGGGCACGTTCTTCTTATAGGCGAGCCCAATGATGAGAATGCGCGAGCGGCTGAGCGCCTTGCCGCAGCGCCGGTCCAGCGCCTTCGCCAGTTCATCGACCACGTGACGCGGCATGGCCGTGTTGATCTCCGCCGCCAGCTCGATGAAGCGGGTCGGCAGTTCATATTCGCGCGCCTTCCACGTCAGGTAGAAGGGATCGATCGGAACGCAGTGCCCGCCAAGTCCTGGGCCAGGATAGAAAGGCATGTAACCGAAGGGCTTGCTCTTTGCCGCCTCAATCACCTCCCAGATGTCGATGCCCATCGCACCGAGCACCACCTTCAACTCGTTGACGAGGGCTATGTTGACCGAGCGGAAGATGTTTTCCGTCAGCTTGACCGCCTCGGCGGTCGCCGTACTGGAAACCGGAACGACGGTCTCGACCACGCTTTGGTAGAATGCCTGCACCAGCGTCGCTGCTTCGACGCCGTCGCCTGCCACCACCTTGGGGATCGTCGCGACTTCAAAACTGCGATTGCCGGGATCCTCGCGTTCGGGCGAGAAGCCGAGGAAGAAGTCCGTCATCGACTGCAAGCCGGTTTCTTCCAGTATGGGCTTGATCACATCGTCGGTGGTGCCGGGATAGGTGGTTGATTCCATGACGATCAGCTGGCCGAGACGAAGATGCCTGGCGATGGTGGCTGCCGTGTTCCTGACAAAGGAGAGGTCCGGCTCGCGGTGCTTCGTCAGCGGTGTCGGAACGCAGATGATGATGACATCGCAGACGGCCAGTTCGGCAAAATCCGCGGTGGCGCGGAACCGTCCGCTCGCCACATGGCCGGCAAGGGCTGTCGACGTCACTGCCTCGATGTAGGATTGGCCGTTGTTCAGGCTCTCGATCTTCCGGGCTTCGATGTCGAAACCGGAAACCGGGAAGCCGGCGCGTGCGATCGCAATCGACAGCGGCAACCCGACATAGCCCAGTCCGATCACTCCGACTTGCGCGGCGCGCGTCGAAATCCGGTTGAGAAGACGGTCATATGTCGATCGTGAGGCGTCCAAAAATCTGCTTTCCCGTCAATTCGGACAGACTACCCGCGCCGATGGCGAGGCTCACCGGGTCCCGAGAACCATGGCCGAGGCATATTGCCGAAAATCTATTTCCGCAAGCCGTCGTCAGACCGGCGCCTTCGCCTTCAGGCTTGCGGCAGCCATCGCATAACCGCCGTCGGCGCCATCGATGAAATGAACGTGATCGGGTTGCAGCGGCGAGATGACGAGGCATGTCATCAAGGCCGACTGCTGGCGATGCAGGCCATAGCTGCAGATACCCGCCTCTTCCGCCTGTTTCAGCCGGCTCTCGATCCGTTGCAACACATCCGCGTCAACGTCGATGGTCATCTTCAAGCCATCATCGAATTTCCGGAAATCCGAGTTGCTGGCCACCTCGCGTTTGTAGACCTTCGGATCGAAACGGCCGATCGTCCAGCCAAATCTGTCGGTGACGGCCGTAAGCGTCATCAGGAAGATCACCCACAGCTTCGTCAGCCACCGCCGCCCAGGCTGTGCGGTGGCCCGTGCCTCGACATCGAGGCCGGCGGGCAGAAGACTGTAGGCAGGCCCGTCTACCGGCACCGGGTGGCCATCGCGTTCCTGCCTGCTGGCAAGGGCGATGATGTCGGAAGCCAGGAACTGAAACCCGCGCAAGTCGCGCGATGCCCCCGGTATGGCTATGATCGAGACGATTTCGCCGTGCCGGGCTTCGATCGGGTTCCAGCGGCAGGAGAGGCCGGTCAGATCCGGCCGCGCGCCGGCCGGCGCGGGCTCGATGCGGTAGCGCCCAGCTTTCATCTCGGCTTCCGCCCAGCTGCCGCCGCCGCCGGCGAACATGGCATAGAAGGCCGCTTCGGAGGCCTGGAACCTCGCCACGCGAACGTCGAAGCCGTGCGCTCTTATGTCCTTTATCGGCACGATTGCCGCACGCAAGGTCAGGTCCAGTTCGTCCGCCACCCATCTCTGGACAGCAGCCAGCGCGTTACGAGCGATCTCCAGCGCCGGGCCGGGAAACGCCACCAGAGCGCCGTCGCCGCCGAAGACAAAGGGAAGATCTTGCCGACCCAGCGCATTGAGCAGCGCCGAGATGACGCTGGCGCCAGCCATATTGACGGTTTTATAGCGCCCGGCCTCGATCGCCTTGGTCGAGCCGACGATGTCGGCGGTGGCCAGCGCCCAGCTATCGGGGAGAGGCCGATAGTTGTCGATGTCGGCAACGCTTTCGAACTTTGCGAAGACCGGCAAAGAAGCGACAAACGGGTCGGAAGCGACAGTTGTTTCCATGAGCATCAGATAGCACATTCCAGCGCTTGCAGGTGAAGTCGATCATGCGTCGAAATTGACTTGCGCAGGCTTTGCGATGATAGGATCGCGCGATGCGAATTGCCTTCTACGCGCCGCTGAAGTCGCCCAATCATCCCGTTGTCTCCGGCGACCGCCAGATGGCACGGATGCTGGTCCAGGCGCTGAAGCATGGCGGGCATAGCGTCGAACTGGCATCGGAGTTGCGCTTCTATCTACGCCAGCCGGAGGCGAAAAGTTTCGATGCGCTCAAGATCGAGGCCCGGGACGAAGCCGCGCGGCTGACAAGGCTTTGGGACCGCGACGGCAAGCCCGATCTCTGGTTCTCCTATCACCCCTACTACAAGGCGCCCGACCTGCTCGGGCCCGAGCTGGCGTCGGTCTTTGCTATCCCCTATGTGACGGCGGAAGCCTCCTATTCCAGGCGCCGTAACGCCGGTCTGTGGGCCGATAGCCAGGCGTTGGTGGCGCGAGCCATCGAGCAGGCAGCGCTGAACATCTGCTTCACGCAAAGGGATCGGCAGGGACTGGCAGATGCAATTCCCGACGCCGCCCTCGGCATGCTTTCGCCCTTCATCGACACATCGGCATTCCGGGAAATGCCGGCACGGGGTTGTCCGACGCGCCTCGTCACCGTCGCCATGATGCGCCCGGGCGACAAAGTCGAAAGCTATAGTATGCTGGCGCAGGCGCTCGGTTCGATCCGCCACCTGCCCTGGACCATGTCGGTCGTCGGCGACGGACCTGCCCGCGACGAGGTCAAAGCGCAATTCGCCGGCTTGCCCGCCGACCGTGTCGAATGGCTTGGCGCGATCGAGCCGGCCGCCGTGCCGGATATCCTCTACACCGGGGGAATTTACGCTTGGCCGGGTTATGGCGAGGCCTATGGCGTTGCCTATCTTGAAGCGCAGGCCGCCGGCCTTGCGGTGGTGGCTCAGGACATTGCCGGTGTGCCGGAGGTCGTGCGGGATGGCCAGACCGGGTTTCTCACCCCACCTGGCGATGTGGCGGCGTTCGCTTCCGCCATTGAAAGGCTTCTGACCCGTAACGACGAAAGAACCAGCATGGCCGCAGAAGCCAGGCGTTTCGTCCTCGAAGAACGCTCTCTCGGTGGTGCAGCGACGCGTCTGGCAGAACTTCTCAGGAAGATTCCGGTGTCATGACATCCGATCCGATCTGGCAGCCCCTGGTGGAAGAGCTGGCGCGCCTGCAACGTGCGGGCCGCAAGGCGGAGTTCTGGCTGCGCGACGACGATGCGGTGGATCCGACGCCTGCGCTTGATCGGCTGCTCGACCTCACCGGTGAATTCGCGGTTCCAGTCACTCTGGCCGTCATTCCGGCCCAGACCGACGGGAAGCTTGTCGTTCGGCTTGACGAGGCGCCGCACGCCACGGTCGCCATCCATGGCTGGGCGCACCGAAATCATGCGCGCGAGGACCAGAAAAAACAGGAACTCGGCGCGCATCGGCCACGCGAGGCGGTGCTCGATGATCTGGCTCGCGGGCTGTCGCGCGTAACCGGCCTGCATGGCGCACGTGCCGTTCCCATGCTGGTGCCGCCCTGGAACAGGATCGACCCCGGCCTGATATCCGACCTTGGATCGATAGGATTTACGGCATTGTCGGTCTTCGGGCCGCCGAAGCCGGCTCCCCTGGCGGTCATCAACAGCAATGTCGACATCATGGATTGGCATGGCACCCGCGGCTGCCGCGATCATGGCCTGTTGGTTCAGGCCATGATCGCGCAATTGCAGCATGCATCCGACCACGGCGAACCGGTCGGCCTGCTGACCCACCATCTCGTCCACGATGAATCGGCCTGGCTTTTCCTCGAACG
The DNA here is from genome assembly GCF_053714375.1 of Mesorhizobium sp. ArgA1. Taxonomy (NCBI): domain Bacteria; kingdom Pseudomonadati; phylum Pseudomonadota; class Alphaproteobacteria; order Hyphomicrobiales; family Phyllobacteriaceae; genus Mesorhizobium; species Mesorhizobium sp. ArgA1. The sequence goes on along the minus strand of NZ_JBSKBQ010000010.1, from coordinate 32,649 downwards.
GCTGTTCAGGGTCACCGCACGGACCGAGGCCTGCGCATGGCTTCCGATCAGCACATTGATTGAGCGCAGCGCCGGAAAATAGCTCAGCGATTTTTGTGCGATAAGACCGGGAATTGAAGCGTCAGGCCATCGCGCGCGGCAAAAGCGCCTGCAAACCTGTCCTTGGCCAGTTTCTCCATCTCGTCCAATTGCTCGTCGGTGCGTGTCGGATCGTGGTGGAACAGCGCAAGCCCCCGCGCACCGGCCGCCTCGCACAGCTTGACGCCCTGTTGCCATGTCGAGTGCCCGTTGCCGCGGTAGCGCTCCATTTCCTCCTCGGTGTAGGTGCAATCGTAGATGACGAGGTCGGCACCTTCGATCAGCTGAAGCACCGCCTGATCGAGTTTGCCCGGCTCGTGCTCGGTGTCGGTGATCACTGCCACGACGCGGCCGCCCCATTCGACCCGGTAGCCGATGCAGCCGCCCGGATGGGTAAGACTGCCGGTTCGCAGCACAACCCCTTCGCGCGGCCGAAGCACGTCTCCGGATACGAAATCGCGGTAGTCTAGGCTTGCCTTGCAGATATCGAGCTTCACCGGAAACCACGGTGGCCGAATGAACTCGTCGATCATCTGGCGGGTCGTCATGTGTCCAGCGAGGTGCCCGGACCAAAGCTTCAGCTTGATGCCCCGTTCATACATCGGCTTGAAAGCCGGCAGCCCGATGATGTGGTCGTAGTGGCAATGGGTGAAAAACAGGTCGAAATCGGTGACGCCCGACGCTCGAAGCGCCTTGCCGGCAGGCCGCAAGCCGGAGCCCGCATCGAACAGAATCGTATGCTTGCCGCATCGCATTTCAATGCAGATCGTATTGCCGCCATAGCGAGCGAATTCTGGCCCGGATACCGCAATGCTGCCGCGCACGCCCCAAAACCTGACCAGGAAAAGATCGTCGTCCATGCTACCTTTTGCCTATCGTAGCTTCAGGCGTTTCGTGCATCGATCAGATCCGCGGTCGTATGGCTCAGCCGATCGGCAAGAACCCGCACCATCTCGATGGTCATTTCCGGAAACTCCCTCATAAGCCTCAGGAAATGATCCTTGCGGATTCTCAGGACTTCCAGCGAAGTTGCTGCCCTGACGGTGGCGGTGCGGGAGCTGTTGCACAATATGGCGATCTCGCCAACGATCGAATTTGGCAGCAGTTCGGCAACTTTTATCGGCCCGCTGTCGGAATCGACCAGAATATCCGCCTTGCCTGAAAGGATGACATAGGCGGCGTCTCCCTCGTCGCCCTGCCGGAAAAGAATCTCGCCGGCGCTGTAGTTCACGCGGTCGGATGTGAACGCTAGCAGCTTGAGCTTTGCCGGCTCAATGCCAGAGAACAACGGAACGCGTTGCAGCATTCCAACTTCATCCTTGAGCAGCATTGTCGCAAACCTTCCTAAATTCGCGTCTGCCAGACTATGACAGAAGTTCCTTGAAGATACCGTTCCCTGCCAAAAGTGTCTCGTGCGTACCGTCTTCCACCAATTGGCCTGAGTCAAAGACGATAACGCGGTCGAACATCATCGCCATCGCCGGACTCGTCACGACCCACACGACTGCCGGCGAATGGCCGTCGCGTCTGGCTTCCTCGAGCACGTTTCGCAGCACCTTGTCCTGAATGCGCTGGTCGAGCGCCGATAGCGGCCGGTTGAGAATGAGAAAATCGGGACGCTTGAGCAGGGCGCGGGCGACATCGAGCTTCTGTCGCTGTCCACCGGTCAGCCGCCTGCCGCCGGCGCCGACGTTGAAGTCCAGGCCGACATCCAGAAGCTCGGCATAAAGCCCCAGCTCGTCAAGAATGTCGTAGACGATGGAGCGTATGCGGTCCGGCGCGTCGGGATGGTTGGTGCCCACACGCCCGAACAGGACATTGTCCATGACGGTGGCCGCGGCAATGTATTTGTCAGGATCATACCGTTCGATCGCGTTTTGCAGCTCGGGCGGCAGGTTTTCATAGAACTGGTTGCGCGCGGCGACGATCTTGCCCATCAGCTCGTCTGTCAGCAGGCCGAAGCGGTGCCGGGGCTCGATATAGGCGAAGCTCAAGGTGATGATCATGGCGCGGTCGGCCTCCGAGACCGTCTCGTAGGGACGGTTCTTGAGCCGCTGCAGCAAGGTTTCGTAGGCGGGTATCTCCTCGGCGCTCATGAAGGCGAGCTGCTGGAAGAACTGGTGATCGGGCGGCAGGTCGGCAAACAGCTCGATCGCCTGTTCGGCGATCTCCATGCCCATTTCGTAGAGCGTGCGGTCGAGGCCGGCCTGCTTCAGCACGGAAGCAAAATAGGGATTGGCCGCCAGAGCCTTGTCGGCCAGCTCGGGGCCGGCGGCAGCGCCGAAAAGCAGGTTCTGCCCGATGGTCGCTTCCGTGTTGTAAGCGCCCGGCTCGAAAGCAACGACCAGTTCGCGCAGCCCTTCCTGTTCCAGCCGGGTTCGCAGCGCTGCACGCAGTTCGACGATCCGCCCGGCAAGCTTTGTGTGACGCGTGAGGTCAGCCGAAGAGCGCAAGCCAAGATCCAGAATGTCGCGCGACAGAAGAACCGCGTCGAGTACCCGGCGCACGGCTTCAAAGAGGTCATGCGGGCCGGTAGCACCGGCGGAAACATAGTCGATCCAGTCGCTGTGGATATCGAAATCCGGATTGCCCGACCGGCGTGCCTCGTCGATGTTCCAGCGCTGCTTGTCTGCCGCGGCGCCGTCATAAGTCACCGGTGTCAGCGGCGCATGCTTCAAACCGTAGAGCAGGTTATCGCGCAGGCTCGCTTGGAACAGGAAAACATCCGACGAGGCGTAGGACATGCGCCGGCCGGTCACTGCTTCGGGGAGCTCAAGCAGGTCGTCGGCGCCCGAAGCGACCTTTCCGCTTTCCGGCCAGTTCAGCCGCGCGAAGGCTTCTGCCAGCGCCTCCGCTCCACCCGTCGAGGTGCTGACCAGCGCCACCGTCTCAGCCGGCTTGACCTGCATGGAGATACGGTTGAGGAGCATCGCACCGCCATCATCTGCTATGGACAGACCGACCGCCGACAGCGGGTTTGTCATCCGACCGGGATCGTCGATCGTCAACGCCCCGATGTGTGGCGCAATGATATCATCGACGCTGAACTGTTCGACGACCTGCTGATATTTGACCTGGACGTCCTGCCGATCCTGATCCCAGTCGATCAGTTCCTTCATCGGTCCGGGCAGGTCCTTGTAGGCGCCGATTACGGCCACCAACTGGCCGACGTCGAGCCGACCCGCGATGACCAGATAGCCGCCGAGCATGTAGAACAGAAACGGCGTGAGCTGCGCGAGAAAATTGTTGAGGAACTTTACCATGAATTTCCATTGGTAAAGATCGAAGCGGATCTTGAAGATGAGCCCTAGCCGGGCAGCTATGTCGGCGCGCTCGTAGTTCGACGTGTCGTGGACGTGAACCGCGCCGATGCCGTCGACGATTTCGCCAACCCGGCCCGAAAGCGCGCGCGCCGTCAATTGCCGTTGGCGCCCGAGCACGAGCAACCGCCGCCGCATGCGCGGAATGAGCACGATCTGGATTACCACGATCACGACCGCGATCATGCCAAGCCAGACGTTCTGGACCATGATGAACAGCATGGCCGTCAGCGCCTGGCCGCCGAGCAGCACCGGCTGCAGGAAGGCATCGCCGATGAAGCCGCCCAGCGGCTCCACCTCGTCCTTCACCATGGTCGCCACTTCGGCGGATTTCACCCGCTTGAAGTAAATCGGCGGAAAACGCAGCACACGATCGATCAGATCGAAGCGGATACGCCGCAGCATGCGTTCGCCGAGGCGGCCCTTGTAGGTGTTGATGTAGAGTTTGAACAGACCGTTGATCACGACCAGCAAGAGGAACACAAGGCTCAGGGCAAGCAGCGTCGCCGTTCGGTCGAGCTGAAAACCGGAGAAGAACTGGACCTCGCCAATGAACGGCAGGTTATAGTGCAGCCTCATGAATGGCAGGGTCGCGCCGGGTTGCTCGAAGCCCTTGCCCTGGATCGGGCCGTTGACGATCAGCTTCGGCAGGTCGAAGGACATGAAATACGGGATCATCGAAAGCAAGACGATCATCAATATCCAGATCTGCTGCTTCCTGGTGTGCTTCCAGATATAGCGGGCTAGGCTGGGTTCCATATGCGACTGTCGGTCCTTCAGTTGGCAGGATGCAGGATGCAAAAGCATCTGCCGGCGAAGGGCGTATCGGCAATGTCTTCGTCGCCAACGACAAACTCGAAGCCGCAATGCATGCAGGACACCAACGGTCCGGACAGATGCAACCGGTACTCTCCTGCACCGGGCAATGGCGAAACCGCCTGCGGCATGGATAAGTCCGCAAGTCGAATAGGCTTGCGTGAGGTAAGATTGCGTTGTGTCGCCCGAAATCCCAACATAGAAGACGAATATGATGGATGTCACGCAACCACGCAATGCCGGCATGGAAGGGCACGAGCAAGCTCTGGACCTCACGCGGGGAATCGCTGTCTATGTCAACCACCCTCTCGTGGCCGGGCTGGCGCGCGTCCTCGCCAAGCATCCGCAGGCCGATATCGCCAACGCCTTCAACCACAAGCAGGTCGCCTGCAAAATGTGGGCGCTCGACAAGCTGTTCGAAAGCGACGGCGGCCGGTTCGGGCACATATGGGTTCTGGGTGGGTGGTACGGCGTATTGCCGGCAATGCTTTTCAACGACGCCCGTTTCGACATCGCGACGGTGGACAGCATCGACATCGATCCTGAGGTCGGCGCAGTCGCCCGGACACTCAACCGGGAAGCCGGCGACCGGTTTCAAGCGCTGACGGCAGACATGTATGCACTCGACTATGCGGCCGGGCGGCCCGACCTGGTGGTCAATACGAGCTGCGAACACATAGCCGACCTGGGCGCCTGGCTTGCCCTGCTTCCGCGGGGCACCAATGTGCTGCTGCAATCGAACGATTATTTCAGCGAGCCGACGCACATCAACTGCGTCGCTTCGCTTGCAGCCTTCGAGGAAATGGCGGCGTTGCGGGAGGTCAGGTTCTCCGGCGAACTGCCGACAAAAAAATATACGCGCTTCATGCTGATCGGAACTGTTTGAAGCGCGTTTGCGCGAATCTACCCAGACGCGAACCGTTCTAGGATTTCGGGGACCAGGTTAAATACCGCTCGCGCAGGATTTGCGCCGAGCGGTGCGCGCCTTCCAGATCGAGGCGATGCGCGGCTGGCGTCGGTCCCGCAAGCGCCTGCTCGATCGCCTGCGTCAGACCTTCAGGCGTCAGGTCCTTTTCCGTCAGCACCGTTGCCAGACCGAGCTCTTCGAGCATCAGGGCGCGAACCGTCTGTTCGGTTTCCCCACCGGCTGCAAAGGGAACGAGCAGGGAGCGGCAACCCGCGCGCAGGACATCGCAGACCGTGTTGTAACCCGCCTGCGAGACCGACAGCCGGGCGCCGGTCAGCAGGCTGGCGAAATCCTCGCGGAACCGGAAGATTGACAGACCCGGTGTGGCATCGCGTGAAATCGCGTCAAACTCGTCATTCGGCAGGTTTGGGCCGGTGATCAAACACCATGTCCAACCCTTGTCGGCATTGCGCGCCGCTGCGATGGTGGACCTGACAAGGCTCTTTCCCGCGGCCCCGCCGCCAACCGATACCACAATGTCTGAGCGCTCGGAGGCCGCGGGCGCCGGCGGCGCGGCAACGAGCCCTGTGTAGGCGACTTTGGCCCCTATCGCCCCGGCCAGTGGAAATGTCTTGTCGATGGTTGCGAAAGCCGGATCGCCGTGGACCATGACAAGGTCGAAATGCCTGTTGACGAGATCGACCGTTTCCTCGTTTCGGCTCGGCTTGACGCGTTCCTGCAGGATATCGCGCACGGACGTCGCCAGCAGCGGTCTGGGCGACGTCGCGTCGATGGCCTCGATCAGCGGCAGGAGTTCGAAACGCATCTGTCGGCGTCCAAAGGGAAACGCCTCGACAATGACGATGTCCGGCCGGCAATCCCTAAACGCCTGCAGCAGCATCTCGGAACGCAATTTCTTGAAATCGTCGTCGATGGGTTTGCCCTGCAGGTCGACAAGTCCGGAAAATCCTTCGTCGCCGGAGGTGACGGGTGGCAGGGTAACGGATTTTACGCCCGGTCCCGGAAAGCCCGCGACCGGCGTTCCACCGGTCACGACGGTTACGTCGAACCCGTCATCGGCCAGAGCCGCAGCAATGCGGCTGGCGCGCGCGAGATGGCCGATGCCGAGCAGGTGCTGGACATAGAAGAATGCGCGCAGCCGCTTCATTCGGCGGCCCGCCACTCCCGCTCGAACAGGTCCTTGAGCTGTACAATGCTTGCCACATGATCGAAATTGCCGCGCACGCGCTGCTCTGCGGCGTCGCCGAGGCGGGCGCGCAGCGCGGGATCACGGATCAGGCGCTCCAGCGCCTGTGCCAGGGCAGTTGGGTTTTCCGAGGGAACCAGCAGCCCGGTTTCATCCGACGATAAAAGCTCCGGCACGCCGGAAATATCGGTCGACACGCAGGCAAGCCGCTGGCTGGCCGCCTCCACCAAGACATTCGGCAGACCGTCCCGGTCGCCATCCGCGGTGATCCTGCAGGCCAGGGCGAAGATGTCGGCGCTGCGATAGTGCTCAAGCACTTCTTCCTGCGCCATCGCGCCTTTCCAGGAGACGCGATCCTCCAGTCCGAGCTTTCGCGCCAGCGCCTTGAGCCGTTCCAGTTCCTCGCCGCCGCCGATGTGCTCGAAATGCCACGCAAGATCGTCAGGCAGGAGGGCAAGAGCCTCGAGCAAGGTGTCGTAACCTTTCTTTGCAACGGCGCGCCCGACACTCAGGATGAGGACCGGTTCGTCCGGCGCCGAGCCGTCATGCTGCTTTCGCGCCTCGCCGAAACTGCCGAAGCGATCGAGGTCGAGCCCATGATAGCTCAGATGCACGGACGAGCTGCCGTTGGCGAGTTTCTTCAGGCGGTCGAAGCCGGTTTGCGTGCAGGTGACCGTCCAGCGCGCCGAGGAAAGCTTGCCGGCCAGATCCCAGTCCGCCGACGTCCAGATGTCCTTCGCATGGGCCGAGCAGCTCCAAGGTTGGCCACGAAGCTGGCTGGCATAGCGCGTCACCGATGCCGGTGTGTGCACGAAATGGGCGTGCAGCCAGCCCGCATCTTGCGGCCACTCGGCGGCCAGCACGAGCGCTTGCCCGAAGCGCCGCACACGGTTGCGCGTAAAGTCGCGGCGGATGTCGGCAGCCAGCGACCCGAGTGCGCGCCAGAAGCCCGGCCGCGGCAGAGACGCAAACAGCGAGCGAAGCACGCGCAGCGGCTCCTGATGCAGATATTCCGGCAGATAATGGACTGGCGCCTTGATCTCGTCATGCACGGGATGGCGCTTTGTGTCGGTCGGCCGCCGGAGCGCAAAGAGTATCAGCTCGAACCCCGCACGCTCCAGGCCAAGCAATTCCTGCGCGATGAAGGTTTCCGACAGCCGCGGATAGCCTTTCAGAACCACAACGATCTTGCGGTTTTGCAACTCAGTTCATGCCTTCGATGACCGAAAGGTGATGGCCAGCCCGCCGCTCCAGCAGTTCCGCGACGATTTCGGAAATATGAGGCAGCCCTTCCAGCGTCAAATGCGGATTGCTTTGCGATGGGCGGGGCCGATCCGGCAACATTTCCAATGCATCGGCAAACCGGCGGGAATCCTCGGCTTCCTCCGGCAAAAGCATCTCGATGAGGCCGAGTTCGGCTGCGCGCCGTGCGCGGATAAGCTGTTCCTCGCGGGGTGTGACGCGCGGCACAATCAGCGCCGGCTTGTCGAAGGACAATATCTCGCAATAGGTGTTGTAACCGCCCATCGCCACCACCGCCTTGGCGCCGGCAATCAGCTCTTCCATGCGGTTGTCGAACTCGATGATCTTCACATAGGGGATCTTGGCCCCCTTCCTGACCAGCTTGTTGCGCTTGCGCGCCGGCATGTAGGGGCCAAGCACGATCAGCGCCCTGTGCTGCAATTGAGGATCCTGCTGATAGGCATCGATGACGTTGTGGATCAGGTCGCCGCCGTCACCGCCGCCACCGGTGGTAACCAGGATATAGTCGCCCTCGGGCCGGTGGCCGGGCAACTCGTTCTGCTGCAGGCTCCGTTGCAGGAAACCGACGAACTTCATCTTTGCCCTGACCGCCGGCGGCACGTCCAGGCCGATCAACGGGTCGTAGAAATCCGGCGGGCCATAGACCCAGACCTTGTCGTAGAACAGGCCTATCTTGCGCATCACATCCCTGCGCGCCCACTCTGCTTCGAGCAGATGCGGCGCATCCATCACCTCGCGCAGACCAAGCACGAGGGTGGTGCCCCGCGTCTTGAGGTAGGACAGCGTGTCCTCGATCTCACCGCGCAGGCCGAGCGGTTCCTTGTCGACAATGAAGATATCCGGCCGGAAGCTCTCCGCTGTGTGGCGGATGATCGCCTGACGCATCCTGAGCGTCTCATGCAGGTCGATATCCTTTTCCAGCGAGGTGTATTCGCCGTTGCGGAGCTTGATGACGCTGGGGATCTTCACGAAGTCGACACGGGCGCGGTAATCGAAGGCGCCGGCGATGGTCGCGCCGGAAATGATAAGCACCTGCAGTCCGCGGAAATCCCCGACCAGCGAATGCGCGATCGTTCGGCACCGCTGCAGGTGGCCGAGCCCGAACGTGTCGTGGCTGTACATGAGAATTCGAGCGTCTTTTGCGTGCTGTGTCATTGTTGAACGTCTTCTAGAATTCTCGCCGGGCCGTCGGCAACCCCGCAGGCTTTCATCTTCGCGGCCCTATCGACCTGTTTTGAAACATGGGGGCGTGAGGTACGCAACGGCATTCTTCACCTGGCCACGAATGCCAAGGGGCACGCGACGCCTCGTCTCCGCAGACGAAATACGACCCGAGCACAAATCTCTGTCATGAGGCTTGACCCCGTGGAATTACAGGCCTGTGGCCTGAGGCAGGCAGAGCGCATACAGCGAAAAGTTACGGGCGACCAGAGGAAACGAGGTTGCCGCACATTGTGAGGAGAACCCCGCACGTTGGGAAATTGCTTCAAAATCCATTGCAACGCAACGACCGCCAGAGGCCGCTCGTTGCGGCCTTTTATCCTGCCATCACCCTCGGCCAGTGGCAAGCCTCCCTGACGTGGAGGATTCCCGATAGCGCCCGCCGGACCTGGGCCCAAGGCCAACAGTTGGGCGTGGATGATCTGCCCGATCGGTCAACGCAGATTTCGGTGACGCGGATTGTCACAAGGTTGCAACCTGTCACAGCCCAAGTTTTTCGTACCTTTGACGCCTGCGCAGAACAAGTCGTAGTTCTGAGACAAAAGCATCAGGTCGCCGTTGAAAGAAAACCGGGATGCGGTAGTATCGCATCAGATGTTTGCGACTGCTTGACCGGGGGGTGCAGTGGATTCGTCTTCCTTCAAGCGCTGGCCGGCAAAATGGGGGGCGCGCGATACTGCGGCCTTTCAGACCGTGTCGCGCCATATCCTGGGGGATTCGCCATGACAGCCGATGCCTATGTCGATCAGCTTGCCAGGGATGGCGTGGAGGCGATCGTCGCGGCTGTCACGGCGCGGGTCACGGACCGCGAGGCGCTGATCTGGCTGTGGCCGCAGCTCGAAAAGCAGCTGACGTCCTACGACGGCCATCTGCAGACGACATTGTTTCCCGGGTTCGAGGCGCCGGCCGTGACGGCGTTGCCGCAGGCGCTCGACCGGCGCGAACTGGCCGCCACGCTACGGCTGGCGCTGCTGACGGCGCTGGACCGGATCAGCCCTCTCGAGGCTGCCTCGTCCGCAAGTGCTGCCGACATACTGGCGGAATGGAACAAGCTCTCGGCCTTCGTCAGGAACAACATCAGCGATGGCTTTTCCGGATTTCAGAATATTCGCACCCGGCTCTATGCGAAGTTCGGCGCGCCCAGCGATCCGGCCAAGGCGATCGATCGGGTCAACGCCTATTACAACCAGATGCTAGGGGCCGGCTTTCCCAAGGCGAGTTTCAAGTCGCCGGTGCATCCCGCACTCAGGACAAGGCTCGCCAACACCGTCGCGCTGCTTACCGCCAAGGGGGCGCTGACGGCACTGGACCCGATCAAGAGCGTCGGCGGCTTCAACATAAGGCCCAATGTCAATTCGCCGACGCAGCTCAGCAATCATTCCTTCGGCTGGGCGGTGGACATCGATCCGGCGATCAACCCCAACGTCAAGAAGACCGTCTTGCCACTGACCATCATCGCCGCCTTCACCGGTGTCGACCTCTACGGCGCCGAGAGCGCCACGCTGCGCGCCGGCGGCCCCTATGACACGCTGCTGCCGGCGGCTGTTGTGCTGTCGAAGGCCAACGCCGCTGTCGTTGCCGCATTCGCCAATGCCGATGGCCTCAAGGCCGCCATGGGCAACGCCATAAAGCGCCTGGCCGGGGTGACACTGCCGGTGGCGAAACTGGCCACGGCCCATGCGTTGGCAACCGCCGTGCCGGCCAAGCAGACCGATCTCGCCACGCTGCTGCAAGGCGCCGGCGCCACGCCGGCCAAGGCCAAGTCGACCGCGAAGCTCCTGGCCGATGTCGCCGACCTCTCCAGCCGCGCCGCGAAGGTCGGCTCACCCAAGATCATCGGCACCGACGCTTCGGTTGCCCGCTTCGGCTTCTTCAATCTGGCGCCGCAAGCCGCGGCCGGGTTGGCCGCCAGCAACGGCGGCGGCCTGCGCTGGCTGGGCGGCGCCACCGGCACCAAGGATTACATGCATTTCGAGCTTGCGGCAGCCGATCAGCCAAAGCTGTTCTGACCAACGCCGCATTCCGGCTCGATAATTTGCATGCGCTGACAAGAGGAGCGCCAATGAGATTCGCGGCCATGCAGGATCCAAGTGACCAATGGATAGTCTACGATTTGATTTCAGCTCTGCCGGCAGAGATAGAAGGCAGACTGCTGACGGGGCTGACGCGTAGCGAAGCCGAGCAGATTGCTGAACGGGAAAATACAATCTTCATCAGGCAGCCGACCCGTCCGTGCCCAAGGTTCGCGTGAGCAGGCCGGCCTGACTAAGCCAACCTCGCCCTTGTCGTCCGCGGCGTCGCCAGCAGCAGGCTGGTTTCGCTGCCTGTTATGCCCGGGATCAGCCTGATGCGGCGCAGCACCGCATCGAAATCGGTGAGCGAGGCCGTGCCGAGTTCGACCACCAGGTCCCAGCGGCCATTGGTGGTGTGAATGGTCGAAACCTCGGCCAGGCCGCCGAGCGCCCGGACCACGCGGTCCGCGGCGTGACCTTCGATCTCGATCATCATCATGCCGCGTATCCTCTGGTCGACGGCGTCGGCGCGCAGCACCACGGTGTAGCCGATGATCTCACCCGATTTTTCCAGCCGCTCCATGCGCGCCCTGACCGTGGCGCGCGAGACGCCGAGATCGACCGCGAGATCGGAGATGCTGCGCCGCGCATCGTGCCTGAGCAGCGTGACCAGCCTTTCGTCGAGCGCGTCCATGACCGCTATCCACTTTGATCAATCTCACTGCCCGAAATGATAAATCAATCTTCCCGAAATGCCAATTTCACCTGTTCAAACCGCCGGGCCAGGATGGTTCATTCCACGCATCGATCGCGAGGACAAAAGAATCATGCGCTGCAGGATCGTTGGCGCGCCGGTGCAGGACGGCGCGGGCAGGATGGGATGCGAAATGGGGCCGAGCGCGCTGCGCACGGCAGGTCTTGTCTCGGTCCTCTCCGAACTCGGCCATGAGGTCGAGGACTGGGGCGCGGTGCAACCGGCTCCGGCACGCACTATCGTCCACGGCAATCTTGCGCTGAAGGCGTTGCCGGAGATTTCCGCCTGGACGACGGCGATCGCCGAAACCGCCTACACAGCTTCGCAAGACGCCATGCCGATCTTCCTTGGCGGCGACCACGCTATATCAGCCGGCACGGTGTCGGGCATAGCACGCCGGGCGGCCGAGCGCGGCCGGCCGCTCTTCGTGCTGTGGCTCGATGCGCATCCCGATTTCCATACGCTCGACACCACCGTCAGCGGCAACCTGCACGGCGTGCCGCTTGCCTATGCCAGCGGCCGGCCGGGCTTCAACGGCTATTTCCCGGATCTGCCCGTCGCCGTAGATCCCGCCCGCATCTGCGTCATGGGCCTGCGCAGCGTCGACCCGGCCGAGCGCCGGGCGCTGAACGAAGCGGGCGTGACCGTGCACGACATGCGCACCATTGACGAGCATGGCATCGCGCCTTTGCTGCGCGCTTTCCTGGCCCTGGTCGAAGAGGCCAACGGCCTGCTGCATGTCAGCCTCGACGTCGACTTCCTCGACCCCTCGATCGCGCCGGCCGTCGGCACCACCGTGCCCGGCGGCGCCACCTTCCGCGAAGCGCATCTGGTGATGGAGATGCTGTCCGACAGCGGCCTCGTCTCCAGCCTCGACCTGGTCGAGCTGAACCCGTTCCTCGACGAGCGCGGCCGCACCGCGACCCTCATGGTCGACCTCGCCGCCAGCCTGATGGGCCGCCGCATCATGGACCGCCCGACCCGCAGCCATTCCGGAAGCATTGCATGACCCAGCCTTCCCGCCTTGCCATCGTTCCCTTCGTCAGCGTCGACCGCATGATGAAGCTGGTGCTGACCATCGGCGTCGAGCGGTTCCTGACCGAACTCGCCGCCTATATCGAGGAGGATTTCCGCCGCTGGGAGCTGTTCGACAAGACGCCGCGCATCGCCTCGCACAGCCATGACGGCGTCATCGAACTGATGCCGACCAGCGACGGCCGGCTCTACGGCTTCAAATATGTCAACGGCCACCCGAAGAACATGCGCGAGGGCCGCCAGACCGTCACCGCCTTCGGTGTGCTCGCCGATGTCGGCTCTGGCTATCCGATGCTGCTCACCGAAATGACGATCCTGACAGCGCTGCGCACGGCGGCCACCTCCGCTGTCGCAGCCAAATACCTGGCGCCCAGGGGCGCGCGCTCGATGGCCATCATCGGCAACGGCGCCCAGTCCGAATTCCAGGCCGTCGCCTTCAAGGCGCTGCTCGGCGTCGACCGGCTGCGGCTCTATGACATCGATCGCTCCGCTTCGGAAAAATGCGCCCGCAACCTGGCCGGCCAGGGCTTCGACATCACCATCTGCACGACCGGACAGGATGCGGTGGAAGGTGTCGACATCATCACCACGGTGACCGCCGACAAGCAGTACGCCACCATTCTCACCGACAACATGGTCGGTTCCGGCGTGCACATCAACGCGGTCGGCGGCGACTGCCCCGGCAAGACCGAGCTGCACCGCGACATCCTGCTGCGCTCCGACATCTTCGTCGAGTTTTCGCCGCAGACGCGCATCGAGGGCGAGATCCAGCAGCTCGACGCCGACCATCCGGTGACCGAGCTGTGGCAGGTGATGACCGGCCAGGCGCAAGGTCGCAAGTCGGCGAAACAGATCACACTGTTCGATTCCGTCGGCTTCGCCACGGAAGATTTCTCCGCACTCCGCTATGTCCGCGACCAGCTCCAGGCAACCGGCCTCTATGAAGAGCTCGACCTGCTCGCCGATCCCGACGAGCCGCGCGACCTGTTCGGCATGCTGCTGCGGGCAGCGCTGCAGCCGGCCGCCTGAGGAATGACCGCGCAATCTCCCCCCTTGAGGGGGAGATGGCCGGCAGGCCAGAGGGGGTCGGTCCGACTGGGCTCGACTTGCTTCTGCAGATGGAGGTGGGCGCTTCATGCGCAGCGACCCCCTCTGTCGCCTTCGGCGACATCTCCCCCTCAAGGGGGGAGATTACGCACTATCCGCGCAACGGCGCGCAGCTCTCCCGTTCGACGAGCACGGGCGTCAGCACTTCGCGGCGCGAATGCGCCGCCGGCTCGGCAACCCGCGCGAGCAGCAGGCTGACGGCGCGCGTGCCGATCTTCTCGACCGGTTGTGCGATCGTCGTCAGCGGTGGCCAGGTGGTGACGGCATAGGGAATGTCGTCGAAGCCGATCATCGACATGTCGTCGGGAACGCGCAGGCCGCGCCCGCGCAGCACCGTCAGCGCGCCCATGGCCATCAGGTCGTTGCAGGCAAAAAGCGCCGTGATCCCGGGCGCCTGCGCCATCAGCCGCTCCATCGCCGTGCGGCCGCCGGCGAAGTGATAATCGGAATCGACCACGGCACTCGCCGGCAGGTCGAGGCCGGCTTCCTGCAGCGCCCTGGCGAAACCCCGCAGGCGGGCCGGGCTGGAGCTGGAATCGCGCGGGCCGCCAATGACGCCGATCTTCTCGTGGCCGAGCCCAACCAGATGGCGGCCGGCGAGATAGCCGCCATGATCATGATCGACCAGTACGGTATCGACATTGACCGAATGGATTTCGCGATCGAGCAGCACCGCCGGCACGCCGGGCTGGAGGTGGGAGAAGACCCGCGCATGGTCGGACGAGCCGGCGAAGATCAGCCCGTCGATCTGCTTGGCCATCAGCACCTGGAGATAGCGCTCTTCCTTCTCGGCGCTGCCGTCGGAGTTGCACAGGATCACCGTATAGCCGGCGAGGAAGCCGGCATCCTCGATCTGGCGCGCCACGCTGGCGAAGAACGGGTTGGAATTGTCCGGCAGGAGCAGGCCGATGGTCTTGGTCTCGCCGCGCCTGAGGCTGCGCGCCAGCGTGTTCGGACGGTAGCGCAGAGCGGCGATGGCCGAATGCACGCGCTCGGCCGTCTCGGGCTCGACATGACGCGTGCGGTTCATCACATGCGAGACGGTTGCGACCGACACTCCGGCATGGCGCGCGACATCGGCAATCGTCGTCATCGTCCCTTGTCCCCTCAGCGGATGACCCGCAACAGCCGCTCCCGATATGCGTCTAGGATGACGGCAAGCACAATGACAAGACCTATCACGATCGGCTTGAAATTGTCGCCGACGCCGAGCAGCTGCAGCCCGGTCGACAGCACCTGCAGGATGCAGGCGCCGACCAGCGTGCCGATGATCGAGCCCTTGCCGCCGCTGAGGCTGGTGCCGCCGATGATGACGGCGGCAATCGCGTTGAGCTCGTAGCCGACGCCGGCGATCGGGCTGCCGATGTTGAGGCGTAGCAGATAGACCATGGCGGCGATGCCGGCGGTCAGGCCGCTGATGGTGAAGGCCGCGATCTTGTAGAAATCCGGATTATGGCCGGACAGCCGCACCGCCTCGTCATTGGTGCCGACGGCAAAGATCATTCGGCCGAACACGGTGAAGCGCAGCACGAACCAGCCGGCCGCGATCACCAGCACGGCGATCAGGAAGATCGACGGCAGGAAGCCGCCGATGATGAGATTGCCGAAATCGACAAAACCCTGCGGCAGGCCGGTTATGGTGGAATTGTCGCTGACCACGCGGGCAGCACCCGCCGCCATGTTGAGCATGCCCAGCGTGACGATGAAGGACGGGATCTTCCAGCGCGTCGAGATCCAGCCATTGAGGAAACCGCAGACCGCACCCGTGGCCATGCAGGCCAGCAGTGCCAGCAGGATCGCTACTCCCGGCGACAGGCTCTCGTTGATCATGACGGTGGCGCCGACCACCGTGCACAGCGCCAGCACCGATCCGACCGAAAGGTCGATGCCGCCGGTGAGGATGACGAAGGTCATGCCGGCGGCGAGCACCGTGTTGATGGCGATCTGCACGAAGATCTTCAACGCATTGCCGGATGTGGCGAAGTAGGGCGCGGTTGCCGAGAAGAACACGGTGATCAGCACCAGCGCCAACAGCACGCCGGCATCGCGCACCAGAAAGCGCAGGAATTTCGCACGGCCCGGGGAAACGGGCGCCGACACGGATGTTTCGGACGTCTCGCTCATGGTCGCACATACTCCTGATAGGCGAGCGACAGGATGTGCTCCTGGTCGAACGCGGCGCGCGGCACGTCGCCGACGATCTTGTTTTTGGAAAAGACGATGATGCGGTGGCACATGCCCATCAGCTCGGGCAGGTCGGACGACACCATGATGATGCCCTTTTTTGCCGCCGCGAGCATCCAGAGCAGCTGGTAGATCTCGCGCCGGGCGCCAATGTCGACGCCGCGCGTCGGCTCGTCTAGGATTAGCGTCGAGGTGCCCCTGAACAGCCATTTGGCCAGCACCACCTTCTGCTGGTTGCCGCCCGAGAGATTGCGCACCGCCTGCTCGATCGAGCTCGCCTTGACCCTGAGCTGACCGACGAGATCATTTGCTGCGGCACTCTCCGCCCGGCGGTTGATGAGGCCGTTGCGCGAGACTTTGCTCAGATCGGTGATGGTGATGTTCTTGTCGACGGCCAAGTCGAGCATCAGGCCCTGGCCCTTGCGGTCTTCGGTGAGCAGGCTCAAGCCGTGCCGCACCGCATCCTTGGGCGCGGTGATCGCGACCGGCCTGCCGTCGATCTCGACGACACCGTCAAGTTTCGGGTCGGCCCCAAACAGCGCCCGCATGGCTTCGGTGCGGCCGCTGCCGACCAGCCCGGCGACGCCCAGGATCTCGCCATGGTGGACGGCAAAGGAAATGGCGGGCGTCTCGGCGCTGCGCTTGAGGTTGGCGACGCTGAGCGCGACCGTGCCTGGCACGATCGAAGCGTCGAAGCCATACTCGTCGGCAATGTCGCGGCCGATCATCATGCGCACCAGGTCCGGCACGGTGAGGCCGTGCAAGTCGCGTGTCGCGACCAGTTTTCCGTTGCGCAGCACCGTCACCCGGTCGCCGATCTCGAACACCTCATGCAGGCGGTGCGAGATATAGATGATTGTGACGCCCTTGGCCTTCAGTCGCTTGATGATGGCAAACAGCCGCTCGATCTCCGGCGGCGTCAGCGTCGCCGTCGGTTCGTCGAGGACCAGCAGCTTCGAGTCATTGCTCAGCGCCTTGGCGATCTCGACCAGCTGCATCTGTGCGACGCCAAGCGCCTGGACGCGGGTGCGCGGGTCTATGTCGAGGCCGACCTCCTTCAACAGCGCCACGGCGCGGCTGTTGAGCGCCTTGCCGTCGACGATGCCGAAAGCGCGGCGCGGCAGGTTCTCCAGCATCAGATTCTCGGCGATGCTGAGATAGGGCAAAAGGTTGAGTTCCTGATGCACGATGCGGATGCCCGAGAGCTGCGCATCGTGCGGCGTCTTCGGGCGGTAGGGCGCACCGTTGAAGGCGATCGAGCCTGAGTCAGGCTGGTAGATGCCGGCCAGGAGCTTGATCAGCGTCGACTTGCCGGCGCCGTTCTCGCCCAGGATGATGTGGGTTTCGCCGCGCGCGATCGACAGCGACACGTCGCTGAGCGCAACGGCGCCGGGAAAGATCTTGCCGACCCCTTCAAGGGAGAGAATCGCGTCGTCCATTTGAGCGGGATCCTGAAGTGCGCTCTTGTGCCGACAAGGCGCTTAAGAGCGCGTCGCCACCGCCGCCGACAGTCTGCCGGCGGCGGTGATGAGACAAGCGGAAAGGCCGGAGGGAGTACCGGCGCTATCGCTCGGCTCAGCCGGTGATCAGCTTGATGTCGGTCTTGACCCAGCCGGAGAATTTTTCACCGGCCATTTCGCGCAGGCCGTAATCGATGCCCATGGCGGCCATCTGCGCGCCATACTGCTCGACGGTGGCGAGCATCTTGCCCGCCTTGAGCAGCGGCCCGACGGCCGGAATGTTGTCGAAGCCGACGACCTTGATCTGGCCCGACTTGCCGGCCGCGTCGAGCGCCTTGACGACACCGAGCGCCATCGAATCATTGGCCGCCATCACGCCCTGTATGTCCTGATACTGGGTTAGGAAGTTGGTCATCAGCGTGTTGGCTTCCTCGGTTTCCCAATGCGCCGTCTTGGAGTCGAGCAGCTCAAGCCCGTTCTCCTTGATCGCGTCGTCGAAGCCGAGCTTGCGCTCCTTGGCGTTGTCGGCTTCCGGATTGCCCTCGAGGATGACGACCTTGCCGCCCTTGCCGAGCGCCTTGCCGAGCGCATCGCCGGCTAGCTTGGCGCCGCCGCGATTGTCCGGGCCGAAGAAGGCGAGGTCGATGCCGGCCTTCTTCTTGGCTTCGGTGTCGAGCGCGACGTCGATGTTGATGACCTTGATGCCGGCCTGCAGCGCCTTGGCGATCGGCGTCACCATGGCCTTCGAATCGGCGGGCGCGACGACGATGATGTTGTAGTTCTGGGTGATGAAGTTCTCGATCGCGTCGACCTGCGCGGCGAAGTCGCGTTCGTCCTTCATGCCGACGGCGGCGAAGTCGAACTTGTCCTTGTTCTTGGCGGCATACTCCTCGGCGCCGGCCTGCATCTGCTTGAAGAACTCGTTGGCGAGCGACTTCATGACCAGCCCGACCTTCGGCTTGTCGGCGGCAAAGACCGGTCCGAGCGGCAACGCCAGCGCGCCGGCGGCCAGCGCGCCGGTCTTCAGGAACTGACGGCGCGAGAATGGGCCGAGCCCATCCATGATTGTGTTCTTGCTCATGATTTCCTCCTCAGTGATCCACCCGTAATCGGTTACGTAACCGATTACGCCACAGGATAATGCGCGGCTTTGCCAAGTGTCAATATCGGTGTCGGGTATCGAAACTTCGCCCTGCACAGCGAATTGCGCAGAACATCGGAGGCAAACCCGTACTTAGACACGCTTACGAGACTGAGAGAGAAATAGCGGCTGCCATAGCGGCCTCTCTGCCATCCGAAAAAAGTCCAATTCAAGCAACAAGACAGGCCGGCTGGGCGGCATTCTAGAACGGACCAATGGCGGCGAAATCCGACAAGGGTCTGGCCAATGGACCGTTCAATGCGCCTTCTGCTCATCGAGGATGACCCCAGGACCGCCGACTATGTCGTCAACGGCCTGACCCAGGCAGGCCATATCTGCGACCTCAAGCGCGATGGCCGCGACGGGCTGTTTGCGGCGACACGCGATGCCTATGACGTCATCGTCGCCGACCGCATGCTGCCCGGCCTCGACGGCCTGTCGATGATCAAGGCGGTTCGGGCGGCGGGCGTGCGCACGCCGGCGATTTTTCTGACCTCGGTCGGCGGCGTCGACGACCGTGTCGAGGGGCTCGAGGCCGGTGGCGACGACTATCTGGTAAAACCTTTCGCTTTTTCCGAACTGCTTGCCCGCATCAACGCGCTTGGCCGCCGCCCGGCGGCGCAGGAACAGAAGACCACGCTGCGCATCGCCGATCTCGAAATGGACCTGATCCAGCGCCGCGTCACCAGGCAGGGCCAGGCGATCGACCTGCAGCCCCGTGAATTCAGCCTGCTCGAAGTGCTGATGCGCGGCGAGGGCCGCGTCATCACCCGCACCATGCTTCTGGAACGGGTCTGGGACTTTCACTTCGACCCCAAGACCAGTGTCGTCGAGACCCATATCAGCCGGCTGCGGGCCAAGATCGACCGGCCGTTCGAAACGCCACTGATCCACACCGTGCGAAACACCGGTTACAGTGTGCATGATTGAAGCTCGCTGTGACTGAAACAAGCGCCAGCCTGCTGCGCAGCACGCCGTTCCGGCTGGCTCTGACCTTCGCCTTGCTGTTCGTGCTCGCCTTCATCCTGTCCGGCGCCATCGTCTACCAGTTGATGAGCGCCGACCTTGCCGAGCGGCTCGACGAGTTGGTCAAGGAGACCTATTCGGTGGTCGCGGTGACCTATGCGCAAAGCGACAAGGAGGATCTGGTGTTGGCGATCGACAGCCATGCCGCCCTCAGCCCCGAGAAAGAGCAACTGTTTTCGCTGACCGACAGCAACGGCAATCGCCTGGCCGGCAATTTCACCGCCGCCGACCTGCCCGACGGCTTTTCGGATTTTGCCGCTTCCCTGCCGGGTGTGGCGCCCGGCACCATGTACCGCGCCTGGTCCGGTTCGGTCGGGCCCAACAGCCTGACCGTCGCCTTCTCGCTGTCGGAAACCGAGGAACTGGAAAGCATCGTGCTGATGAGTTTTGGCTGGGCGGCGCTGATTATAGTGGGCCTCGCGGTGGCCGGTGGCGCGCTTCTCGCCTCGCGCGTGCAGCGTCGCCTCGACGGCATTGCCGCCACCATGGACGATGTCTCCAGCGGCCGGCTCGATGCCCGCATCCCGCTGCTCGGCAATGGCGACGACATTGACGGTGTCTCACGCCAGGTCAACGCCGCGCTGGAGCGGCTGGCATCGCTTGTCGACGGCATGCGCCAGGTCAGCGCCGACATCGCGCACGACCTGAAGACGCCGCTCAACCGCCTTCAGATGATTTTGGAAAGCGCCGCCGACAAGACGACGCGGGGCGAGGCCGTTGCCGATGATCTGGCGGAGGCGCGCGGAGAAAGCCTGCAGATCAACGAGACTTTCGATGCGCTGTTGCGCATTGCCCAGATCGAGGCTGGCGCGCGCAAGGCGCGCTTTGTCGATCTCGACCTCAACGACATCGTCGAAGCCATTGCCGAGATCTATGCCGACGTCGCCGAGGATGACGGCAAGTCGCTGTCGGCGAACATTTCCCAAGACAGCCGATACCTTGTCCATGGCGATCGCGATTTGCTGACCCAGCTCTTCGCCAATCTGGTCGAGAACGCACTGCGCCATTGTCCGAGCGGTACAATCATCAAGCTGTCGGCAACCCGGCAAGGGGACCGCATAGTCGCCGAGATCGCCGACAACGGCCCCGGCATCCCGGCGAAGGAGCGCGAGAAAGTGTTCCAGCGGCTGTATCGGCTGGAAACCAGCCGCACCACGCCCGGCAGCGGGCTGGGCCTCAGCCTGGTGCGGGCCATAGCCGATTTGCATGGCGCATCCATCGCGCTCGAGGACCGCCGCCCCGGCCTGGCGGTGGTGGTCGGGTTTCCGCAGGCGAAGCCGGCGGCGTGATCACCGCTTATCCGAGCGGTACTACAAGGTGACTATCTGGCGCCCGGGTAAACCCCGGCGAAAGTCCGACGGCGACATGCCCGCGAGCTTGCGGAACGATTTGTTGAAGGCGCTGAGCGAGCCGAAGCCTGAATCCATGGCGACGCGCAGCACATTGGCGTCTTCATGCATCAGCAGCGCCTGCGCATAGCTCAGCCGCAACAAGTTCATATACTCGTTGAGCGTCATGCCGGTCGACTTCTTGAAAATGCTCATGGCGTATTTCGGATGGATGTCGGCGGCCGCCGCGATGTCGACGCAGTCTATGTCGTAGAGAAAATTCTCAGCGATGAAGTCGCACATGCGCCCGACATTGCGCAGCGATTGCTGGTCGAACGGGCCGCCGGCTTCCTGGCCGGCGGTTTCCGGCACCAGCCGGTAGGGCTCGAACCGCACCCGCTCCAGCCGCAGCAGCAGCTCATTCACCGCGTGCTCGGTTATGGTCGGGTCGCCGGAGCGGAAATAGCGGTTCCAACGCTCGAAATTGTGATGGTCCGCCGGGTCGGTGGCCGATGTCACCAGCGTGGCGCCCGTCATCAGCCGGTGGCGGATGTCCGTCGGCAGATGCAGGCGGAAGAAATGCACCAGCGGCAGATGCGCGCCGGCATAGATGGCGTCGTCGGAGAGATCGTCCATCTGGTGGGGCAGGCCGCCCCAGAACAGGCACATCTCGCCCGCCGAGAGTGCGATCTCGTGTTCGGCCATGCGGTAGTGCACGCTGCCGCGGACGATGAAATTGACCTCGACCTGGGCATGCCAGTGCGGTTTCAGCATCACCAGCGGATGGTTGTGAAACATCTGCAAGGCCATCGGCAGGCCTTCGACGCTGCTGGCGCCAGGCTGGTAAAACGGCCGTTCAGGCATCTTACTTTCCGCCCATCTTATATTCCCGTTGTCGGGGACAAGCCTTCCGCGCCGCCTAGTCTAGCCATGCTCGCGAACTGAGAGCAAATGAAATGGGAGGATTTCAATGCGCACGACACTCATCTGTGCCGCGCTGGCGCTTGCCCTGGGCTCAGCCCCGGCCTTTGCGCAGTCCGGCGAAATCACGATCTGGAGCTGGAACATCGCCGCTTCGTCGCTGAAGGCAACAATAGCCGGTTTCAACAAGCAATACCCCGACGTCAAGGTCACCGTTCAGGATCTCGGCAACCAGCCGACCTATGACAAGTCGATCGCCGGCTGTGCGGCCGGCGGCGTCGGCCTGCCGGACATCGTCTCCGTCGAGAACGGCGAGGCCGAGAACTACTGGAGCCAGTTCCCTGACTGTTTCGTCGATTTGCACACGCTGGGCTACAGCGCCGACGACCAGAAGAAATTCCCCGATTTCAAGCGCACCGAACTGGAAGTGGGCGACAAGGCCTATGCCATGCCATGGGATTCCGGCCCGGTCGCCGCCTTCTACCGCCGCGACTTCTACGAGAAGGCGGGCGTCGATCCGGCCTCGATCAAGACCTGGGACGATTTCATTGCCGCTGGCAAGAAGATCCAGGCCGCCAATCCCGGCGTCACCATGACCAACGCCGATTTTAACGGCGACACCGAATTCTTCCGCATGATCGCCAACGAGCAGGGCTGCGGTTATTTCGCCGAGGACGGGCAGTCGATCACCGTCAACCAGCCGAAATGCGTCGATACGCTGACCAAGATCAAGGAGATGAAGGACGCCGGCATCATGTCGTCGGCCGACTGGGGCACCAAGATCACCAACAACACCGCCGGCACCGTCGCCACCCAGGTCTATGGCGGCTGGTATGAGGGCACCATCCGCACCGAATCGGCCGGCGAAAACGGCAAATGGGGCGTCTATCTGATGCCGAGCCTGACCGCCGACGGCCCACGCGCCGCCAATCTCGGTGGTTCGTCGCTCGCCATCACTTCGGCCTCGAAGAACAAGGAAGCCGCCTACGCCTATCTGAAATACACGCTGGAGACCAACGAGGGCCAGATCACCATGCTGAAGGAGTTCGGCCTGGTGCCGTCGCTGATCTCGGCGCTCGACGATCCCTACGTCTCGCAAGGCCTTCCCTATTGGGGCGGCCAGGCGGTGTGGAAGGACATTCTCGCCACCCTGCCCAAAGTGGTGCCGAGCCGCGGCACGCCGTTCCAGAGCGATGCCGAAATCATCATGCGCGCGGTGCAGACCAAATATCTCGGCGGCGGTTACCCCGACGCCAAGGCCGCCCTCGACGACGCCGCCAACCAGATCGCCTCGGCGACCGGCCTTCCGATCAAGTAGTCGGCTAGCTTCCTTCTCCCCGGTCACGGGGAGAAGGTGCCCGAAGGGCGGATGAGGGGCAGCGCCAACGTCGGCAATTGGCGCTGCTCAGCAACACATTCAACACGGCACCCACCAAGAAGGTGCTGCCCGGGAACCGAAGAGGGAGGAGGAACCATGCGCACCCAGAATGCCACGGCCTATCGCTTCCTCACGCCCTATCTCCTGATCTTCGCCATCTTCTGGGTGTGGCCGATCATCTCCTCGTTCATGATCTCGTTCCAGGCGACGCGCACCGTGCCGTGGCGCTTTGCGCCGACCTTCAACTGGGGCCGGCTGATCGGCGACCCCGCTTTCTTCAACGCGCTGAAGAACACGCTGCTCATCCTCGTCATCCAGGTGCCGGTGATGATCTCGCTGGCCATCGTCATGGCGGTGCTGCTGAACTCGCCGCTGCTTAAAGTCCGCGGCCTCTACCGCTTTGCCTTCTTCGCCCCCGTGGTGGTCGGCGAAGTCGCCTACTCCGCAGTGTTCCGGCTGATGTTCAACCTCGATTTCGGCATCATCAACAAGCTTCTGGCCAGCGTCGGCCTGGCCAAGATCGACTGGTTCTCCAACGTCACCCCGGCCATGGCGCTGATCATGATCGCGGTGACCTGGCGCTGGGCCGGCTACAACGCCATCATCCTGCTTGCCGGTTTGCAGTCGATCCCCGAGGATGTCTATGAGGCGGCAACGCTCGACCGCGTCAGCAAGGTCAAGCAATTCTTCTACATCACCCTGCCGCTGCTCAAGCCCGTCATCGTCTTTTGCGCCGTGCTGTCGATCATCGGCACCATGCAATTGTTCACCGAGCCGTTCCTGATCACCGAACGCGGCGGGCCCGGCGGCGGCACCGAGACGCTCGGCCTGCTGCTTTACCGCCAGGGGTTCCGCTCGCTCAATTTCGGCTACGCCTCGGCCGTCGCCTACACCATGGCGGCGCTCGCCATTGCCATCACACTGGTGCAGCTGTGGCTGACAAGAGAGCCGAAATGACAGGGGAGCCGAAAATGAGTTCGCTCTCGCAACGCCGGCTCGGCCGCAGCCTGCTGCTGCATGTGTTCCTGACGCCGCTGGCGGTGATCTGGCTGTTTCCGCTGTGGATGATGATCGTCTTCTCGACCATGCCCGACAACGGCATTTTCAGCCCCGGCATCGAGCTCTTGCCGCACGACAATTTCCTCGCAAACTTCCACAATCTGCAGCGCGACACCGACTTTGTCGGCGCCATCGGCATCTCGGTCTCGGTGGCGGTGACCTATACCGTGCTGTCGGTGCTGCTGACCTCGATGGCCGGCTGGGCGCTGGCGCGCTACCATTTCGTCGGCAAAGGTTTTGTCGTCGCCATCATCCTCGGCACCATCACGCTGCCTTACGCGGTGGTGCTGATCCCGCAATTCATCATGGTGGCGCGCGACTTCCAGCTCGCCAACACCTGGGTGGCGCTGATCGTGCCGCCGCTGTTCAATTCGCTCGGCGTTCTGTTCATGCGCCAGGCCTTCACGATGATGCCGCACGATCTGTTCGACGCGGCACGTGTCGAAGGCGTCAAGGAATGGCGCATCTTCCTGTTCGTCGCGTTGCCTTTGGCGCGGCCGATGCTGGCGGCACTGGCCATCATCCTGTTCCTCGCCTCGTGGAACAATTATCTCTGGCCGCTGCTGATCAACAGCCAGCCCGGCGCGATGACGGCACCGGTGGCGCTCGGCACGCTGATCGGCCTGACCAAGGTCTCCTGGGGCGGCCTGATGGTCGGCGCCGTCATGCTGACCGTGCCGATGCTCGTCGTCTTCGTGCTGCTGCAGCGCCACTTCATCGCCGGCATCGCCGCCGGCGCCGTCAAATAGGGAAAACAGCGACATGGCGGCAGTCACCCTCACCAACGTCATCAAGCGCTTCGGCGTCTATGAGATTATCCATGGCGCCAACATCGATATCGCCGACGGCGAGTTCGTCGTCTTTGTCGGGCCGTCCGGCTGCGGAAAATCGACGCTGCTGCGGATGATCGCCGGGCTGGAGGACATCAGCGGCGGCGAGATCGCCATTGGCGGCAAGGTGATGAACGATGTCGAGCCGGCAGACCGGGGCATCGCCATGGTGTTCCAGTCCTACGCGCTCTACCCGCACATGACGGTGGGGCAGAATCTGAGCTTTGGCCTCCGCATGACCGGCAATCCCAAGGAGGACACCGACCGGCGTGTGAAGCGGGCTTCCGAAATCCTGCGCATCAGCGAGCTGATGGCACGTCGGCCCAAGCAGCTCTCCGGTGGCCAGCGCCAGCGTGTCGCCATCGGCCGTGCCATCGTGCGCGAACCGCAAGTGTTCCTGTTCGACGAGCCGCTGAGCAATCTCGACGCTGAGCTTAGGGTCCAGATGCGGGTCGAGATCTCGCGCCTGCACAAGGAACTCGGCACGACGATGATCTATGTCACTCACGACCAGACAGAAGCGATGACCTTGGCCGACAGGATCGTCGTGCTGCGCGGCGGCCATGTCGAACAGATCGGCCGGCCGCTCGACCTCTACGACAATCCCGACAACCAGTTCGTCGCCGGCTTCGTCGGTTCGCCGAAGATGAACTTCATCAAGGGTCGCGTCGTCGGTCGCGATACGGGAAGCGTTACCGTCGAGCTGGTGGGCGAGGAAAAGGCCCGCATCATGCAGCCGCTGGCCGGCGCTGTGCCGGAAACCGGAGCCAAGGTCATCGTCGGCGTGCGGCCAGAGCATTTCGGCAGTGCCGGCGAGGGCGATGCCGACCTCACCGTCGGCATCGACGTCGTCGAGCATCTCGGCGGCACCAGCTTCATCTATGCCAGGACCGCCCATGGCGAGGACCTGGTTATCCAGCGCGACGCGGCAAAGGTCCCCGACACTTCGGAGATCACCGTCTCCATCCGCAAATCCTATCTGTTCGACGAAAACGGCCAGCGGCTGCGCTGACCCCTTCCAGCCTTTCCAAGGAGAATGACCATGAGTTCAGCCGCGCCCATCCGCTGGGGAATCCTCGGGCCGGGCGACATCGCCAAGGCCTTTGCCGGCGGCGTCGCAGGATCGCGTACCGGCACGATCGTTGCACTCGGTGCCCGCAATCCCGGCAAGGAAGGTCTCGCCAAGACTTTCCCCGGCGCCCGCATCCTCGACGGCTATGACGCGCTGCTCGCCGATCCGGACGTCGACGCCGTTTATATCGCCATCCCGCATCCCGGCCACGCCGAATGGGCGATCAAGGCGGCCGAGGCCGGCAAGCATGTGCTGTGCGAAAAGCCGCTGGCGCTCACCGCCTTCGAGGCCGACGCCATGATCCATGCCGCGCGCAAGGCCGGCACCTTTCTCGGCGAAGCCTTCATGTACCGGTTGCACCCGCAGACGCTGAAGCTGGTGGAACTGATCCAGTCCGGCACCATCGGCGAGATCAGAATGATCAAATCGAGCTTCGGCTTTGCCATGCCGGGCTTCATGCCGCAACACCGGCTCTACGCCAACGACCTCGCCGGCGGCGGCATTCTCGATGTCGGCGGCTATCCCGTCTCGATGGCGCGGCTGCTTGCCGGAGCCGCGACCGGAAAACCCTTCGCCGAACCCGACAAGGTCGCCGGTGCCGCCCATCTCGGCCAGTCCGGCGTCGACGAATGGGCCTCGGCGCTGCTGCATTTTGCCGGTGGCATCGTCGCCCAGGTGTCCTGCAGCATTTCGCTCAACCAGGAGAATGTGCTGAGCATCCTCGGCACCAAGGGCCGCATCGAAGTGCCGGATTTCTGGTTCGCCGGCGGAAACCGTGATGTCGGCCTCGGCAAGATCGATGTGATCCACGCCGACGGCAAGCGTGAAACCATAAGCGTCAACGAGAGCCGCCATCTCTATTCCTTCGAGGTCGACGCTGCCGGCGACGCGATCCTGGCCGGGAGCCAAGAGTTCGCATGGCCGGGCATGTCCTGGGCCGACAGCCTCGGCACGCTGCGCGTGCTCGACAGATGGCGCGCGGCCGTCGGCCTTGAATACGACATCGAGAAGCCGGCTAAGCGCATCAACACCATCTCCGGCCGGCCGCTGCGCACCGATGGCACCGCCATCGGCAAACGCACCATTCCGGGCGTGTCGAAGCCGGCCTCCGTAGTGGCGCTCGGCTTCGAGGATTTCCGCACCTTCTCCTCCGGCTCGATCCTGCTCGACGGCTTCTTCGAGGCCGGCGGCAACCTGTTCGACACCGGCTATGTCTATGGCGGCGGCTACACCGAGACGCTGCTCGGCCAATGGCTGAAAAACCGTGGCGTGCGCGAGCAGTCGGTCATCATCGCCAAGGGCGCGCACTCGCCGCTCTGCTACCCCGATGTCATCGGCAAGCAGCTCGCCCAGTCGCTCGACCGGCTGCAGACCGACCATGTCGACATCTATTTCATGCACCGCGACAATCCGGACGTGCCGGTCGGCGAGTTCGTCGATGCCATGGACGCCGAGGCCAAGGCCGGCCGCATCAGAGGTCCCTTCGGCGGCTCGAACTGGACCATGGCGCGCATGGACGAGGCGATTGCCTATGCCGAAAAGAACGGCAAGCAGAAGCCCGGCGCGCTCTCCAACAATTTCTCGCTGGCCGAGATGCTGGAGCCGATCTGGGCTGGCTGCATCACCTCGTCCACCGACGACTGGAAGGCCTGGCTGACATCCAGGCAGATGCCGAACTTCGCCTGGTCGAGCCAGGGCCGCGGCTTCTTCACCGACCGCGCCGGCCGCGACAAGCAGGACAACGAGGAGCTGGTACGGGTCTGGTACTCCGAGAAAAATTTTGGCCGCCGCGATCGCGCCATCGAGCTGGCGCAACGACTGGGCAAAAGCCCGATCCACGTCGCGCTTGCCTATGTGCTGGCGCAGCCCTTCCCGTCCGTGCCTTTGATCGGCCCGCGCACGCTGGACGAGCTGGAGGACAGTTTGAAGGCGCTGGGTATAGCGCTGACGGCTGAAGATCTGGCGTGGCTGGATGGTGGGGCGGAAAGGCGGCGGGCGTGAAGCTGCCAATCTCCCCCCTTGCGGGGGAGATGCCTGGCAAGGCAGAGGGGGGTGCTGTCCCGTCAACCTGTCTTCTCCTGAGACAACAACAAGAAGCCGGAGAGGCTGGCGTTCCTTCACACCCCCCTCTGGCCTGCCGGCCATCTCCCCCGCAAGGGGGGAGATCAGCAGCGTCACCGATCGATCCTTGTCGACAAAATAATCGACGACGCCGTCCGCTCCACCCCGTCCATCGCCCCGATCTCGTCCAGCAGCGCGTCGAGATCCCTGATCGACGGCGCGTCGACGATGACGATCATGTCGAAATTGCCGCTCACCGAATGCAGCGTCCTCACCGGCGGCAGCGCCTGCAGCGCGCGCACCACCTTGTCGGCGAGTTTTGGCGTGACGGTGAGCAGCACATGCGCCCGCACCAGACCCTGCTCATAGTCGGGCGCCAGCCGTACACCATAGCCGGTGATGATGCCGCGCTGTTCCAGCCGTTCGATGCGGCTCTGCACCGTAGTGCGCGAAACACCGAGCTGGCGCGCCAGTTCTGCCGTCGAGGCGCGGGCATTGGCGCGCAGCAGGGAAAGCAGTTTTTGTTCGGCATCACTGAGCATTTCGACGAACCTTATCGGCATATCGTTCAGTCGGCGGGTTCGTTTCGAACAATTCCACGCTTCCTTTCGCCAGGCAAGCTGCGATTCTCCTGGGCATGGTGCCCGACCGCGCAGCGGTTCGGGCCAAAGGCTTTTATGAGGGACAGGTCATGAAGAAAATCATCGTCGTCGGCGCCGGCAAGATCGGCTCGACCATTGCAGGCATGCTCGCCGACACCGGCGACTACCATGTCACCGTCGTCGACCGCGCGGCGGCTCAGCTTGCCGCAGCCGAACTTCCCGCCGGCGTTGAGGCGCTGGAGCTCGACATCACCGCTCCCGGCGCGCTCGAAGCCGCGCTTACCGGCGCCTTCGCCGTGCTCAGCGCCGCTCCCTTCCATTTGACCACGCGCATCGCCGAAGCGGCCGCTGCCACCGGCGTCCACTATCTCGACCTGACCGAAGACGTCGTTTCGACCCGCCGCGTCAAGGAGTTGGCCAAGTCGGCCAAAAGCGCCTTCATTCCGCAATGCGGCCTGGCGCCAGGCTTCATCTCCATCGTCGCCAACGATCTCGCCAACCGCTTCGACACGCTGGAAAGCGTGCGCATGCGCGTCGGCGCGCTCCCGCAATACCCGTCCAATGCGCTGAACTACAATCTGACCTGGAGCACCGACGGCGTCATCAACGAGTATTGCGAGCCCTGCGAGGCGATCGTCGAGGGCGAGCTGATCGAAGTGCCGCCGCTGGAAGAGCGCGAGGAATTCTCGCTCGACGGTGTCACCTATGAAGCCTTCAATACCTCCGGCGGGCTCGGCACCCTGGCCGAAACGCTGAAGGGCAAGGTGCGCACGCTGAACTACCGCACCATCCGCTATCCCGGCCACGCCGCCATCATGAAGGCGCTGCTCAACGACCTCGGCCTGCGCCACCGCCGCGACGTGCTGAAGGACATTTTCGAGAGCGCCTTGCCGGCGACGCTGCAGGACGTGGTCATCGTCTTCGTCACTGTTTCCGGCCGCCGCAACGGGCGCCTGCTGCAGGAGACCTACGCCAACAAGATCTATTCGCAGCGCGTCGGCAACCAGGTGCGCAGCGCCATCCAGATCACCACCGCGTCCGGCATCTGCGCCGTGCTCGACATGCTGGCCGACGGCACCTTGCCGGCGACCGGTTTCGTCAAGCAGGAAGACATCGCGCTCGACGCATTCCTGGCCAACCGTTTTGGCCGCGCCTACGCCCAGCACGAGATGGTAAGCCGGCTCGCGAGCTGAGGGTGTAATCTCCCCCCTTGAGGGGGAGATGTCGCCGAAGGCGACAGAGGGGGTCGCCGCGCGTGAAGCGCCAACCTCCATCTGCCGCAAGAAGGTCGTGTCCAGTCGAACCGACCCCTTCTGGCCTGCCGGCCATCTCCCCCTCAAGGGGGGAGATCACGCTCTCCAAGGGCGCCTCCCCCTACCCCCTCAAGAGCATAGGTCGTCCCAGCAGAAACCGGATAAAATTGCCTGCGGTTCGCGGCGCCTTGCCGTTCCGCAACATCTGTAGCGGCGGGCTGTCTTTTCTAGCAGGCTGCAGCTTTTTGGTTTCGACACCCGGCCGGCCGACGCTGAAATACGCTTCCGCGATCGGCTTGCCCCTCAGGACATTGGCGGCGTTGTTGTCGTGAATAACGATGCACCATTGCGCCTCCTTCGAAGCCGCAACGACGGTGTTGAAGCGCGTCGCCATCTTGGCGTGGTGGTCGCTATAAATGCCGCTCATTTCCGGCGATCTCTTTTCGACCAGCGTGCCAAATGCCGAGGTGGTATAATCGTGGTGCGTGTAGCGGTGGCTCGCCACGTCGAAATTCTGGCCGACCGGAAAGGCGATGAACAGCGGTTGCAGGTCCACCTCGCCTTTGGCGATCTCCCTGCGCGCGTAGTGCTCGACCCGTTCCATGAAACCCGGCGCCAGGGCGTCGTCGCTGTCGAGCCGCGTCACTGAAACGAACTCGGCATCGCTATCGCCCAGGACGACTTCATTGAAGCGGGCATTGAGGTTCTCGCCAGCCTCGACGAGGACCGGCCTGACATCGACCCCGGCCACGCAAGCGCAGACGGTCCGAACATAGTTTTCGTGGGTCTCGCCATCGAACGCCACCAGAACGGTAAAATCCTTCAGCGACTGGGCCTCGAGAGACGGTGCGCAATAAGTGTCAAACAACGCCAGCCGCTCGACCAGCCAGACAGGATCGAGATTGGCGCGGCCCTTTCCGTCCCACTGACTCGGCTTGAATCCGGTCGCGGTGTTGAAGCGTATGGCGACGTATTTCTTCAGATCGGTGCTCATCGACAGACACTTAGTACATTCTGACGATCAGCGACAATCAAGGGCTCGTCGCCGGCTGATCGGGCCATCTCCCCCGCAAGAGGCGAGATTATCTGCACTCAAATATGCAGCGCGTGGCCCAGCGCCTTCAGTGCCGCTTCCTGGAACCCTTCGCCCTGCGTCGGATGCGCGTGGATGGTGCCGGCGATGTCCTCCAGCCGCGCGCCCATTTCCAGCGCGAGGCCAAACGAAGCCGCCAGTTCCGACACGCCTTGCCCAACCGCCTGGATGCCCAGCACCAGATGGTTGTCCGCGCGCGCGACGACGCGCACGAACCCGTCCTCGCCGAGTTTCGTCATCGCCCGGCCGTTGGCGGCGAAGGGGAACTGGCCGATTTTAATCTCGCCCAGCGCCTTCGCCTCTTCAGGCGTCAGCCCAGCCGTGACCAGTTCCGGATCGGTGAAGCAGACGGCCGGTATCGAGCGCTTGTCCCAGCTGCGCTTGTGGCCGGCGACGATCTCGGCCACCATTTCGCCTTGTGCCATCGCCCGGTGCGCCAGCATCGGCTCGCCGGTGACGTCGCCGATGGCATAGACGCCGCGCATCGAGGTGCGGCATTGGTCGTCGATCTTGATAAATTTTCCCGCCATGTCGAGGTCGATCTGGTCGAGGCCCCAGCCCTCGGTCACCGGCTTGCGGCCGACCGTGACCAGGATCTTCTCCGCGGCGACTTTCGCGCTCTTGCCGTCCGATGTCTCGACCAGCAATGCGTCGCCCTTGACCCCTTTGGCCTTGGCGCCCACCATCACGTCGACGCCGAGCTGGGCCAGCCGTTTCACCACGGGCCTTGTCAGTTCCGCATCATACTGCGCCAGCACGCGCGGCAAGGCTTCGACTACGGTCACCGCGGCGCCCATTTTGGCAAAGGCCATGCCGAGCTCCAGCCCGATATAGCCGCCGCCGACCACGGCGAGCTTCTTCGGAACCTCGCTCAGCGCCAGCGCCTCGGTCGACGAAATCACCGGCCCGCCAAACGGCAGGAACGGCAGCTCTACCGACGCCGAACCGGTGGCGATCACGACTGTTTCGGCGCGGATGATCTGCGTGCCGGTCTCGGTCTCGACCGCAACCGTCTTGCCGTCGCGAAATGTCGCCCAACCATAGACGCTCTTGACCTTGGCCTTCTTGAGCAGGCCGGCGACGCCACTGGTCAGCCGGCTAACAATGCCATCCTTCCAGGCGACGGTCTTGCCGAGATCGAGCTCCGGCGCCGCAACCGAAATGCCGAGCGGGCTGGTGCCGCCGGCCATATGCGACACCGCCTCGAACTCTTCCGCCGCATGGATCATCGCCTTGGACGGGATGCAGCCGACATTGAGGCAGGTGCCGCCCGGCTTGCCGGCTTCGACGATCACCGTATCGACACCGAGCTGGCCGGCGCGGATGGCGCAGACATAGCCGCCAGGCCCGGCGCCGATGACCAGCAGCTTGCAGGAGATTTCTTTCATGATGGCTGCTTCCTTTTGGCGAAGGCTGCCCCGCGGCCTCTTCCTTCTCCCCCTGTGGGCCTGTTGCGTTATTAGGCTTTGGACGCCTGGAGAGACGGCAGGGGCGCAGCGAGGTGGTTTCCGGCGCGGGTTT